>NZ_JBIAVB010000006.1:0-241346 GCF_042893675.1 Streptomyces sp. NPDC001594
CCAGATCAAGTGGGGCCTGGACTACATGAACGAGCGCTACGGCAGCCCCGTCGGCGCCTGGAACTTCTGGCAGGCCAACCACTGGTACTAAGCCGGCGGTCGCGGCGCGGCAGACACACGAGGGCCCCGGTGGCCGGCCTCCCCAGGTCCGGCCACCGGGGCCCCTCGCGTCCCATCCCACGGGTTCAGTGGTCGCCTCCGGGCGCGCGGGCCCAGGGGCTCACGCGCGGGCCCGGGGGCTCAGAGGCGCTGGATGATCGTGCCGGTGGCCAGCGCGCCCCCCGCGCACATGGTGATCAGCGCGAACTCCTTGTCGCGCCGCTCCAGCTCGTGCAGCGCGGTGGTGATCAGCCGGGCGCCGGTGGCGCCGACGGGGTGGCCGAGGGCGATGGCGCCGCCGTTGACGTTGACCTTCTCCAGGTCCTGTCCGAAGACCTGCGCCCAGCTGAGGACGACGGAGGCGAAGGCCTCGTTGATCTCCACGAGGTCGATGTCCCTGAGCGACATCCCGGCCTTGCCCAGGACCGCCCGCGTCGCGTCGATGGGCCCGTCCAGGTGGAAGTGCGGATCGGCGCCGACCAGGGCCTGGGCGACGATCCGGGCGCGCGGCTTCAGCTTGAGCGCGCGGGCCATCTTGCGGGAGGCCCACATCACGGCGGCGGCGCCGTCGGATATCTGGGAGGAGTTCCCGGCGGTGTGCACGGCCGTCGGCATGACCGGCTTGAGCCGGGCCAGGCCCTCCATGCTGGTGTCGCGCAGGCCCTCGTCCCGGTCGACCAGCCGCCACATGCCCTGCCCGGCGGCCTGCTCCTCCTCCGTGGTCGGGACCTGGACGGCGAAGGTCTCGCGCTTGAAGCGTTCCTCGGCCCAGGCGGTGGCGGCCCGCTCCTGGGAAAGCACACCGAGGCGGTCGACGTCCTCGCGGGTCAGGCCGCGGTGCCGGGCGATCCGCTCGGCGGCCTCGAACTGGTTGGGGAGGTCGACGTTCCACTCGTCCGGGAAGGGCTTGCCCGGGCCGTGCTTGGAGCCCGAGCCGAGCGGGACCCGGCTCATCGCCTCGACGCCGCAGGCGATGCCGATGTCGATGACCCCGCCGGAGACCATGTTGGCGACCATGTGGTTGGCCTGCTGGGAGCTGCCGCACTGGCAGTCGACGGTGGTGGCGGCGGTCTCGTAGGGGAGGCCCATGGCGAGCCAGGCGTTGCGGGCGGGGTTCATGGACTGCTCGCCGGCGTGGGTGACGGTGCCGCCGACGATCTGCTCGACGCAGTCGGGCTGGATTCCGGTACGGGCGAGGAGTTCCCGGTAGGTCTCGCCGAGCAGGTAGGCGGGATGGAGGTTGGCCAGGGCGCCCCCGCGTTTCCCGATGGGCGTGCGTACGGCTTCGACGATGACGGGTTCCGCGGCCATGAGCTCGTCCTCTCCTGCACACTCTGCACGGCGCCGGCGTGGCGGGCCGTCCGGCTGCCGCCCTGCTCGAACTAGTACGCGTTCTAGTTATCTACCGCAGTCTTATGACCTGGACCCCCCGCACGCAAGGGTCTTGCACGCGCCCTCCACGGATTCCACACTCAAGAGTTGACGCGGGGACCCTTGTCACTTCTAGAACTCGTTACTACCTTCAAGCCACCTTCTGATGGGCCGTCAGACCCTCGTCAGACCTTGGAGTCGCCCGATGTCCTGTCCCGTGCTGCCCGAAGGCTTCGACGCCACCGACCCCGACCTCCTGCAGGAACGGGTCCCGCTGCCGGAGTTCGCGCGGCTCCGGCAGACCGCCCCCGTGTGGTGGTGCGCACAGCCGCGCGGGATCACCGGGTTCGACGACGAGGGCTACTGGGCCGTCACCCGGCACGCGGACGTCAAGTACGTCTCCACGCACCCGGAGCTGTTCTCCTCGACCACCAACACGGCGATCATCCGCTTCAACGCGCACGTCCAGCGCGAGCAGATCGAGGCCCAGCGGCTGATCATGCTCAACATGGACCCGCCGGAGCACACCCGCGTCCGCCAGATCGTGCAGCGCGGCTTCACCCCGCGCGCCATCCGCGGCCTGGAGCAGGCCCTGCGCGACCGGGCGCGGAAGATCGTCGAGGAGGCGCGGGCGGCTTCGGCGGACGGCAGCTTCGACTTCGTCACCCAGGTCGCCTGCGAACTCCCGCTCCAGGCCATCGCCGAACTGATCGGCGTACCGCAGCGGGACCGGTCCAAGATCTTCGACTGGTCCAACAAGATGGTCGCCTACGACGACCCGGAGTACGCCATCACCGAGGAGGTCGGCGCCAACGCGGCCGTCGAGCTCATCGGGTACGCGATGAACCTGGCCGCCGAGCGCAAGGAGTGCCCGGCCAAGGACATCGTCACGCAGCTGGTGGCGGCGGAGGGCGAGGGCAACCTGCGCTCCGACGAGTTCGGCTTCTTCGTGCTGCTGCTGGCGGTCGCGGGCAACGAGACCACGCGCAACGCCATCAGCCACGGGATGCACGCCTTCCTCTCCCACCCCGGGCAGTGGGAGCTGTACAAGGCGACCCGGCCCTCGACGGCCGCGGAGGAGATCGTGCGCTGGGCCACGCCCGTGGTCTCCTTCCAGCGCACCGCCACCCAGGACACCGAGCTGGGCGGGCAGAAGATCAAGGCGGGCGACCGGGTGGGGATGTTCTACTCCTCGGCCAACCGCGACCCCGAGGTCTTCACGGATCCGGAGGTCTTCGACATCACCCGCGACCCGAACCCGCACCTCGGCTTCGGCGGCGGGGGCCCGCACTTCTGCCTCGGCAAGTCCCTGGCCGTCATGGAGATCGACCTGATCTTCAACGCCCTCGCCGACACCCTGCCCGACCTGCGGCTCGCCCCCGAGGGCGGCGGGCCGCGGCGGCTGCGGGCGGCCTGGCTCAACGGCATCAAGGAGCTCCGGGTCAACGCCGATTGACCCGTGACCCAGGGCGGCAGGGGCCGTCACCTCCCACGCCCCGGCCCCTGCCGTCCGCTGGACCGGCCGCCCGAGTGGCGCGACCGCGGAAGCGGGCCGATCCTTGCAGGACGCGGCGATCCACCGAAGGGGCGCCGGGGCCCGTCGGCCCCGGCGCCCCTTCGGCCGTCCGACCCTCGGTCGGCCGGCCGTCCGCCGCCAGGCCGTTCACCCGTTCGGGCGTGCGGGTCCCGCCGCGCGGTGCCACACTGGGGCCATGACCACGGTCACGGCTGCGCCGGGCCCCTCCTTCCGGGGCCGGCTGGTGCGGCCCGGGGACCCCGCGTACGACGAGGACCGGCGGGTCTGGAACGGCTCGGTCGACCGGCACCCCGCCCTCATCGCCTGCTGCACGGGCGTCGCGGACGTGCGGGACGCCGTACGGTTCACGGCGGGCGAGGGGCTGCCGCTGGCGGTCCGCTCCGGCGGCCACAGCTTCCCCGGGCACTCGGTGTGCGACGACGGCGTCGTCCTCGACCTCTCCGCGATGCGCGGCATACGCGTGGACCCCGAGGCCCGTACCGTCCGCGCCCAGGCGGGGGTGCGGCTCGGCGAGCTGGACCGGGAGACCCAGGCCTTCGGGCTCGCCGTCCCGGCCGGGATCGTCACGACCACCGGGCTGGCGGGGCTCACCCTCGGCGGCGGGATCGGCTGGCTGATGCGCAAGTACGGGCTGACGATCGACCAGCTGCTGTCGGTGGACGTGGTCACGGCCGACGGGTCGTTCCTGACGGCCAGCGAGAAGGAGAACGCCGAACTCTTCTGGGGGATCCGCGGCGGAGGCGGGAACTTCGGGATCGTGACGGAGTTCGAGTTCCGCCTCAACCCGGTGGGTCCCGTGGTCCTCGCGGGCCCGGTCCTGTGGCCGGTGGAGGAGTCGCCGCGGCTGCTGCGCCTGTACCGGGACTGGATCACCGACGTGCCGGACGAGCTGACCACCGCGGTCGTGCACCGCCGGGTGCCGCCGGTGCCGTTCATGCCGCGGGAGCTGCACGGGCGGCCGGTGGTGATGGTGGTGTGCTGCTACGCGGGGCCCGTCGAGGACGGCGAGGAGGTGCTCCGGCCGCTGCGCGAGGCGGGGCCGCCGCCGCTGCTGGACCTGTGCGTGCCCAAGCCGTTCACCGCCCACCAGGCGATGTTCGACCCGTCCTTCCCACGCGGGCGCTGGTACTACTTCAAGTCCTGCGACGTGGACCGGCTGGACGACGAGGTCATCGACCGCACCGCCGAGCACGCGGCCCGGATCGTGTCACCGCTCACCGCCTTCCCGATCTTCCAGCTCGGCGGGGCGATCCGGCGGGTCGGGGACGACGAGACGGCCTTCGGCGGGCGCTCCTCGGGGCACACCTTCAACATCAACGGGACGACGGAGGGCCCCGAGGGGTTCGAGGCGGAACGGGAGTGGGCGCGCGGCCTGTGGTCGGCGCTCGCCCCCTACCAGACCGGCGTCTACTCCAACTTCCTGATGGAGGAGGGCGAGGACCGGGTCGCGCAGGCCTACGGCGAGGCGAAGTACCGGCGGCTGCGGGAACTGAAGCGCCACTACGACCCCGGCAACCTCTTCCGCCTCAACCAGAACATCCCCCCGGCCACCGCCTCCTGACCCGACGTCCGGCCACCGCCTCCTGACCCTTCGTCCGGCCGCCGGTCCTACCGCCGGGCGGCGGCCAGCCGGTCCGGCTCCCCGGCCGTCCTGCGCTGCACCGGCAGGGTGACCCGCAGCCCGCGCGGCCCGGACAGGACGTGGACCAGCCCGAAGCCCGCTCCGACGACGGCCGCGCCGCCCACCGCGTCCAGCACCCAGTGGTTGGCGGTCGCCACGATCGCGCACACCGTGATCAGCGGGTGCAGCGCGCCGAGCAGCTTCTGCCAGCCCTTCGGCGCAAGCACGACGACCACGATCCCGCACCACAGCGACCAGCCGAAGTGCAGCGAGGGCATCGCCGCGTACTGGTTGGAGATCGCGGTCATCGCCCCGTACGAGGGGTTCGCCAGGTCCTGCGCCCCGTGCACGGTGTCGACGAAGCCGAGGCCGGGCATCAGCCGCGGCGGGGCGAGCGGGAACAGCCAGAACCCGGCCAGCGCGAGGGCGGTCGCCAGGCCCAGCGAGGCCCGCGCCCAGCGGTAGTCGCCGGGCCGGCGCCGGTAGAGGACGGCCAGGATCCCGAGGGGCACCACGAAGTGGAAGGAGGAGTAGTAGAAGTTGAAGAACGCCTCCAGCCACGGGGTGTCGGCCACCGCCCGGTTCACGGCCCGCTCGATGTCGATGCCGAGGACCCGCTCGATGCCGTGGATCCGGCTCCCGTTGCGTTCGGCGACGGGGCGGCTGGCGGGGGCGGCGGCGCGGATGTGCGAGTAGACCGCGTAGCCGACCCGTATCAGCAGGAGTTCCAGCGGCAGGCTGGGGCGCGACAGCGCGCGCCGCCACAGCGGCAGCAGCGGCACCCGGGCCCAGCGAGCGGGGGCCGGACGTCCGTAGCGGGTGGGAACGGGCTCGCGCCAGTACGGGGAGGAGCGCGGCAGGAACGGCACGGCGCAGGCCGCCGCCACGGCCGCGAGGAGCGGCACGTTGTCCCGTACGGGGGCCAGCGCGGCCAGGTTGGGCAGCAGGACCGCGCTCGGCAGGGTGATGGCCGGCACCACGACGGCCGGCCACACCCGCCGGTCGGCGGCCCGCTTCCCGACCTTGCCCGCCACGGCGAGCAGCACCCACAGCAGTTGGTGGCGCCAGCCGGTCGGCGAGACGGCGACGGCCGCGCAGCCGGTGACGGCGACGGCGAGCAGCAGCTGGCCGTCGCGGGCGTAGCGGGCGGCGCGGCGCAGCGCGGCCCAGGTGATCGCGGCGGCGAGGGCCGTGTAGAGGAGGATCTCGCCGGGGCCGCTGAGGCCGAAGCGGAGCAGGGCGCCGTGGACGGACTGGTTGGCGAGGCCGTCGGGGGATCCGCCGAGGCCGGTGCCGGCGAGGTGGTGGATCCAGTACGTCCACGAGTCGCGCGGCAGGGCGGCCCAGGCCAGGACGGTGGCCGCGGCGAAGCTCGCGGCGGCGGCGCGGGCGGTGGGGCGGCGGCCGGTGAGCCACAGCAGCGGGGCGAAGAGCAGGAGCGCGGGCTGGAGGGCGGCGGCGAGGCCGACGAGGAGCCCGGCGGGCTTTCCCCCGGGCACCCGGAAGACGGCGAGCAGCACCAGCAGCACGGGCAGGACGGCGGTCTGGCCCGGGAAGGCGGCCGCGCGGACCGGGAGGGAGACCATCATCAGCGCGACCAGCACGGGCGCGGCGAGCAGCGCGGTGCGGCGGGGCACCGGATCGGGCAGCCCGCGCGCCGCGACCACCCCGACGGCGGCGACGAGCAGCAGGGTCACGCAGGTCCAGGCGACCTCCAGGGAGGAGGGCGGGGCCAGGCCGGCCAGGGGCTTGAGGACGAGGCCGGCGAAGGGGGTGCCGGTGAACTGTCCGGCGTCGTAGAGGGTGCCGGGGGCGGCGGTGCCGGCCGAGAGGTGGAGGTCGCCGAACCACTCGGCCGGGGGCACGCGCAGGACGGCGGCCGCCTGTCTGACGGCGAGGACCGCGGCGAGCGCCCACAACAGGAGGCGGGCCGCCCCGAGTCTGCCGCTGCCGCCCATGACCGCGGCACGTCCGTCGGCACCGCCGTGCTCCGCCGCGTCAGCCACGCCTCGCCGTCCTCACTGGGGATCACTGCCTGGACGACGATATCCCCCGCGCGATCCCTAGGATGGCGGCATGAGCATCGTGAAGATCAACGCCCTGACCGTTCCCGACGAACAGCGGGAGGTGCTGGAGCAGCGGTTCGCCTCGCGTGCGGGGGCCGTCGAGTCCTCGGACGGGTTCGAGTGGTTCGAGCTGCTGCGGCCCGTCGAGGGCACGGACCAGTACCTCGTGTACACGCGCTGGCGCTCCGAGGAGGACTTCCAGGCGTGGATGGAGGGTCCGATGAAGGCGGCGCACCAGGGTGGCGGGGACCGGCCGAAGCCGGCGGCGTCGGGGTCGCAGGTGTGGTCGTTCGAGGTCGTGCAGCAGGCGGCGCCGAAGAAGGCGTGAGGACGGAGGGAAGGGCCCGGGGGCGTGCGCTCCCGGGCCCTTCCGTCTTCCGCCTTCCGTCGCTCGGCGCTCGGCTCTCGGCCCTCAGCTCCAGAAGGCGTCGCTCTCGTCGAGGTCCTGCGTGCACTGGTCGATGTCGGTGATCTTGCCGCCGACGATGGTGAAGAAGAGCCCCTCGTGGATCTCGATGCCCCGGTCGCCGCGGTCCGCCATGGTGGTGTGGGAGGACATCGCGTGGCCCCTGCCGTCGACCAGGACGCGCTCCAGGGTCACCCGGAAGGTACCGCCGGTCTCCTCTCCCATACGGCGGTAGAGGTCGAGGACCGCTTCCCGCCCCTTGTGGTGCCCGGACAAGGGGCTGGTGCCGGGCACGTGGTGGATGACGTCAGCCGTCATCAGGCTGCCCAGGGTCTCCATGTCGCCCTTGCCGAAGGCCTCGTAGCCGCGGCGGATCAGGGCACAGTCCGGATGCTCCGACATGACCGTCCACCCTTCGTTCGTGTGATTTACGCCTTTTCTCATCATCGGCCCGTGCCTGTGGATATTCCACGCGGGGAGCGGGGGCGGGTCTCCACAATGGCGGCATGGACAGGAATGTGATCACGACGGCAGGCAGGGCGGGCACGACGGCGGACCGGGGCGGCGCCTCCGGCTGGGCGGTGGCCCCCGAGCCGTTCACGACGGCGGACGCCACGGCCCTGCGGCGCGCGTACTACGCGGAGGTCGCGGGGCGGTACTGGGAGCGGTCCGTCACGGAGGCGGAGATCGACCAGGGGATGCTGGACTTCCCGGCCGACGAGCTGGCACCGCCGACGGGGCGGTTCGTCGTCGGCCGGCTCGACGGGCGGCCCCTGGCCTGCGGCGGCATACGGCTCCTGGACCCGGCCACCGCGGAGCTCACGCGGATCTACGTCGACGCGAGCGCGCGCGGCACGGGCGGCGGGGCGGCGCTGCTCGCCGTCCTGGAGGAGGAGGCCCGCGCGCTGGGCGCCCGGCGGATGCGGCTGGACACCAGGACGGACCTGGTGGAGGCGCGCGCCCTGTACGCGCGTCACGGGTACCGGGAGATACCGGCGTACAACTCCGGGCCGTACGCCCAGCACTGGTTCGAGAAGCCGCTGGTGTGATCGGCTGCGCCGGTCAGCGCGCCGCGTGGTCCCGGCGCGGGAGGGTGTCGTAGGGCTCCTCGGCGTCGGATCCGCACAGCTCCCGGCTGAGTTCCTCGACGAGTTTGACGAGGTCGGTGGGGCGGTCGGGGCCCCACCAGTCGCCGAGCAGTTCGGCGAGGGACTCCTGCCGGGCGCCGGCCAGCCGGTCCGCGGCCTCGCGGCCCCGGTCGGTCAGCACGAGGGAGAGCCCCTCCCTGGCGGCGAGCCCGCGCTCCTCTACCTGACGGGCGGCGTCGGTGACGGCCCTGAGCGGAACGGATGTGCGTTCGGCGAGCAGCGCCGGGTCCACCGAGCCGTACTTCTTCATCCGGAGCAGGATCCAGCTGGCGGCGGGCAGCAGGTCGTAGCCCGCCCTCGCGGTGATCTTCTCGTAGACGTGGACGCGGCCCTCGCGGGTGCCGAGCACCGACAGGGCGCGGGCGACCTCGTCGTGGGATGAGCGCTGGACGGGGTTGGAGGCGAGCGTCTCCGTCACATCGGGGGCGGTGACGGACCCGCGGAGCTTGTCCTCCTTGAGGAACCAGGCGATCAGGAACGCGAGGAGGACGACGGGGACGGCGTAGAGGAAGACGTCGGTGATGGCGCTGGAGTAGGCGTCCAGCACCCGGGGCCGCAGCGCGGGAGGGAGGGCGCCGATGGCCCGGGGGTCCGCCTCGATGCTTTCCGGGCTCGCGGCGGGCGGGAGGGGGACGCCGGCGAGGGTGGCGGTGAGCTTCTCGCCGAGCCGGCTGGTGAAGATCGTGCCGAAGATGGCGACGCCGAAGGAGGCGCCGATGGAACGGAAGAAGGTGGCACCGGAGGTGGCGACCCCGAGGTCGGCGTAGCTGACGGCGTTCTGCACCACCAGGACGAGCACCTGCATGACCAGGCCCAGGCCGGCGCCGAAGACGAAGAAGTAGGCGCTCATCTCCAGGTCGGAGCTGGTGCGTTCCAGCCGGTGCAGGAGCAGCAGGCCGACGGCGGTGACGGCGGTTCCGCTGATGGGGAAGACCTTCCAGCGTCCGGTGCGGCTGACGATCTGTCCGGAGGTGGTGGAGGCGATCAGCAGGCCGAGCACCATCGGCAGCATGTGGACGCCGGACATGGTCGGTGAGACGCCCCGGACGACCTGGAGGAAGGTCGGCAGGTAGACCATCGCGCCGAACATCGCGAAGCCGACGATGAAGCTGATCACCGAGCAGAGGGTGAAGGTGCGGATCCGGAACAGCTTCAGCGGCAGGACCGGTTCGGCGGCCCGGCGCTCGACGAACAGGAAGGCGACGAGGAGGACGGCGCCGAGGACGGCGAGGCCCACGATCCTGGCCGAGCCCCAGCCCCAGCTGCCGCCGAGGGAGGCGACGAGGACGAGGCAGGTGGCGACGCCGGCGATCAGGGCGGTGCCGAGGTAGTCGATGGTGTGCCGGGAGGGCCGGGCGGGGATCCGCAGGGCGGCCGCGATGACGAGGAGGGCGACGAGACCGATGGGGAGGTTGATGTAGAAGACCCAGCGCCAGGAGAGGTGGTCCACGAACAGGCCGCCGAGCAGCGGGCCGAGCACGCTGGTCGCGCCGAAGACGGCCCCGAAGAGGCCCTGGTACTTGCCGCGTTCACGGGGCGGGACGATGTCGCCGACGATCGCCATCGACAGCACCATCAGCCCGCCGCCGCCCAGGCCTTGCAGGGCGCGGAAGCCGATCAGCTGCGGCATGTCCTGGGCCAGCCCGCAGAGCGCGGAGCCGATGAGGAAGATGACGATGGCGTACTGGAACAGCTTCTTGCGGCCGTACTGGTCGCCGAGCTTGCCCCACAGGGGGGTGGCCGCGGTGGACGCCAGCATGTAGGCGGTGACCACCCAGGACAGGTGCTCCATGCCGCCGAGCTCGCTCACGATGGTGGGGAGCGCGGTCGAGACGATCGTCTGGTCGAGTGCCGCGATCAGCAGGCCCAGCAGGAGGGCCCCGATCGAGACGAGCACGTCCCGGGAAGCGCGTTCGGCTCCCGGGGCGGGGTTCACTGGCGACGCGGTCACGTCCTGAGCCATCGGCTCCTCCTCACGCCGGATCAACACCTCCATCCTGAGCGGTCTGTCCGGTTATGGCCTCTCGGAAGGGTTGGGTGGGGCCAAAGGGGTCTGCATAATCGCTGGCAGTGTCCAGGGAGGGGTTGTCAGTGAGCGCTGAGCGCTGTCCGGAATGCGGCGCCGCGAGCGCCGAGTGCGTGTGTGCGCGGGGGGTGGGGTTCAACCCGTTGCGCATCCGCCCCTACATGGCCGCGCCCGGGGCCGAGGGAACGGCCCCTCCCCCGACGCCGCCCCAGCCGGTCCTGGGCTCCGTGGCCCACCCCGACCCCTCCGCCGGCACCCCCTTCCCGACGTACCCGCCGGGCACTCCGGAACCCCCCGAGCCCCCGACGACCATGCTCCCGCCGGTCCCGCCGGTCCCGCCGTCTCCGGACGAGGCGCCCACGGCCATGTTCCCGCCGATACCTTCCGGCGCGGCGGACTGGCCCGGTGGGGGTCTTGAGGCGGCGACGGCCATGATCCCCGCCGTTCCGGCGGCTCCGGGCACGGCGGTTCCCCCGCCCACTCCGGGTGCTCCGGGTGCTCCGGGTGCTCCGGACACGTCGGACGAGGCCCCCACGGCCGTGTTCCCGGCAGATCCGCGCGGCGTCGGGGCGCCGGGGGCCGACCGGACGATGCGGCTGCGGGCCGTGGCCCCGCAGGGGGTGCGGACGGGGGCCGGGCGGCCGAAGCCGCGGTGGCGGGCGGTCCCGCTGCTGGCGGCGGCCGGGGCGGTGGTGGCCGCCGGAGCGGTCGCCCTGGCGCTGGGGCTGTTCACCGGCTCCGGGAAGGACGGCACGACGCTGGCGGACCCCAAGCCGTCGGTGCCCGCGACCGGCGAGGCCCCCGCCGGGCCGTCGCAGACGCCGTCCGGCCCCGCGGAGAGCGCCTCCGAATCGGCCTCGCCGTCCGCGTCGGCCAGTGCGTCCCGGTCGGCGTCTCCCTCCCCGAGCCCCTCCCGCACCTCGGCGGCGCCGTCCCCGAGCCCGTCCGCGAGCCCGCCCCGCGCCACCACGCCCGCCCCGCCTCCCCCGCCGCCCTCCAAGGCCGCGACCCTGCGCAACGGCGACTCGGGCCCCGAGGTGCTGAAACTCCAGCGGCTGCTGGCGGACCAGGGGATGTACAACGGCCGGTTCGACGGCCGGTACGGCCGCTCCGTGGAGCGGGCGGTGGAGGACTTCCAGATGGAGTTCGGGGTCTACGGGGACCCCTGGGGCGTCTACGGTCCGGCGACCCGGCGCGCCCTGGAGGGATAGGTCACGCGGGCGGCGGTGGCGCGCACCGCCCCCGGTTTTGTATCGTGTAGGAACAAAGTGGTTCCGTCCACACCCCCTGACCGGTGGACGGAACCACTTGTTCTCTTCTCCCGCCCCGTCTGGAGCCCGCCGATGTCGGCCAGCACCGCCTTCGCCCACGTCGTCCTCAACGCCAGGGCCCTGCTCCTGGACATGGACGGCACCCTCGTCGACTCCGACGCGGTGGTCGAGCGCTGCTGGCGCGAGTGGGCGCTGTCGCACGGGCTGGACCCGCAGGAGGCCCTCAAGGTGGTCCACGGCCGCCAGGGCTACGCCACGATGGCCATCCTGCTCCCCGAGCGCCCGATGGAGCTCAACCACGCCGAGAACGCCGAGATGCTGGCCCGCGAGACGGCCGACACCGAAGGCGTGGTGCCCGTCGCGGGCGCCCCGGAGTTCATGGCCGCCATCGCCCGCCTGCCGCACGCCCTGGTCACCTCGGCCGACGCCGCCCTGGCCGGAGTCCGGATGGCGGCCGCCGCCCTGCCGATGCCGGACGTGCGGGTGACCGCCGAGTCCGTGGGGGCCAGCAAGCCCGACCCGGAGGGCTTCCTCAAGGGCGCCGCCGAGCTGGGCGTGGACCCGGCCGACTGCGTGGTCTTCGAGGACTCCGGCGCAGGCATCGCGGCGGGCCTGGCGGCCGGCATGCGGGTGATCGGCATAGGCCCGCGCGCCGCCGCCCACGGCCCCACGGCCCACGTGGACGACCTCACCGCGGTGCGGGTCGAAACCGCCGGGGACGGCTCGATCCGCCTCGCCCTCACCCCCGCCCCGGCGCGATAGCCCGGCCGGGGCGGGGGACCCGGCCGGCGTCAGCCCGCGATCGCCTCGTAGAGGGAGAACCCGGCCAGCGCCAGCATGACGCAGGCCGCGACCTTGGTGATGAGCCGCAGCGGGACGTACTTCATGAGGGTGCGCCCGCCCAGGATGCCGATGCCCGCCACCGCCCAGAGCGCCAGCACGGCACCGAGGCCGACGGAGAGCGGGTTGTCGTACCGCGCCGCGAGGTTGGCGGTCATGATCTGGGTCAGGTCACCGAACTCGGCGACCAGGATCAGCATGAAGCCGGCCCCCGAGACCTTCCAGAAGGACTGGTCGGCGGGCGGCTTGACCTCTTCCTCGTCGTCGCCCTTCTTGAACAGCAGCATGGCGGCGCCCGCGAGGAACAGCAGGCCCACGACGGCCTGCACCAGCCGGTGCGGCAGGAGCGTGAGCACGCTGCCCGCGGCGATGGCGAGCGCGACGTGCACGGCGAAGGCGGCGGCCACGCCCGCGAAGACGTAGGAGGCGCGGTAGCGGGTGCCGAGCATCAGACCGGCCAGGGCCGTCTTGTCGGGGAGCTCGGCGAGGAAGACGACGCCGAAGGCGATCGCCAGCACGGTGAAGCTGAACACGGGGTGAAACCTCGATCGGTCGGGCAGGACGCCATCGGGACCGAGAGACCTGGGGTGTTTGAGGGGTCGCTTCGGCTCGGCGGCGCCCTGAAAAATGTCGACACGCCCACACACCGCGCGCATGCGGGATACGCATGCTGCGCCGCGCGCGTCGCGTCACATGGACAGGACACTGCGGCCGAAGGTCTCGCTGGCGGGCCGCTGACGCGATCCGCCTCCGGGCGCCGGCTGGTGTGACCCAGCAGTATGTCGACGGTCCGGCGAAGAGCTACTCCCCTTCTGCTCCGTCCAGGGTACGCGACGACGGCCGCGAGGCCAGGGCGTCCGGAATGTGAGCTTGGCCCCACCCTGCCCCGTCCTGGCGGCCGGAATCTCAACTTCCCCTTGAATGTGGGGCGTTGATCTCCTTGATGTGACGTGCCCATGTCGGCAATCTGTCACCTGGTGCCCATCCCCGCGACATCCGGCGCCGCCAACATGGCCGCGCCCCGCCGGGGCCGCACGGCCCCCACCCCCCCCGCTCCAGGGAGCCCCTCATGCCCCTCACGCCCTTCCGCACGCCCTCGTTCTACGCGCGTCGCCTCCGCCGCGCCGGGCGCGCCGGCGTCCTCGCCTCCGCCGTCGCCCTCGCCGCCCTCACCTCCCTCGTGAACGCGCCGGCCGCCCTGGCCTCCCCGCCCACCCCGATCAGCGCCGCCGAGGCCCGCGCCTACCTGGCCACCGTCACCCCGGCCGCCGAAGGCTCCCTCACCGGTTACAGCCGCAGCCAGTTCCCGCACTGGATCACCATCTCCGGCACCTGCAACACCCGTGAGACGGTCCTCAAGCGCGACGGCGTCAACGTCGCCACCGACTCCTCCTGCGCCGCCGTCAGCGGAAGCTGGTACTCCGAGTACGACGGCGCCACGTGGACCGCCGCCTCGGACGTGGACATCGACCACATGGTCCCGCTCGCCGAGGCCTGGCGTTCGGGCGCCAACACCTGGACCACCGCCAAGCGCCAGCAGTTCGCCAACGACCTCACCCGCCCCCAGCTCATAGCCGTCACGGACAACGTCAACCAGGCCAAGGGCGACCTCGACCCCGGCAAGTGGCTGCCGCCGCGCACCGCCTACCGCTGCACCTACGCCCGCGCCTGGGTCGAGGTGAAGCAGTACTGGGGGCTGAGCATGGACGCCGGGGAGAAGACCGCCCTGGTGAACGTCCTGAACGGCTGCTGACACCCCGCCGCTCCCCGGGAATTTTCACCCCCGCTCTCCCCCGCCAGGGGGAGGCCGGCCCCCCGCCCCGCCCCGTACCGTGATCCAAAGGGCTGTCGAGGAGGGGGAGTCTGATGGCCGGACTGCGACTGGGACCACTGCTGCGCTACGTCGACTGGGACACCGGCGGGTCCGCCACGATCTGGATCGAGGCGGACCGCCCGTGCACGGCGCGGGTGCGGTGCGCCGACGGATCCGGCGGCAGCGCCCGCACCTTCCAGATCACCGGCCACCACTACGCCCTGATACCGGTCACCGGCCTGACGGCCGGTACGGCGACGGCGTACGAGGTGCTCCTCGACGGCGTGACCGTCTGGCCCCCGCCCGACGGCCGCTTCCCGCCCAGCACGATCGCCAGCCCGGCGGTGGGAGGCGGCGCCGGCCACCCCACGCCCGAGCTGCGGATCACGTTCGGTTCGTGCCGGCAGGCCGCCCCGCCCGCCGGCCGGCGCGGACCGCACGGGGCGGACGCCCTCGACACCCTCGCGGCCCGGCTCGCGGCCGACCCGTCGCGGGGCCGCCCGGACCTGCTGCTGCTCCTCGGCGACCAGGTCTACGCCGACCAGCTGTCGAAGGACACCCGGCGCTGGCTGGCGGCCCGCCGCGACCTGCGCGAGGCCCCCGGCGCCCAGGTTGCGGACTACCAGGAGTACACCCGCCTCTACGACGAGTCCTGGGGCGACCCGGAGATCCGCTGGCTGCTCTCCACCGTCCCGAGCCTGCACATCTTCGACGACCACGACGTCATAGACGACTGGAACACCAGCGCCTCCTGGCAGGCGGAGATGCGCGCGACCCCCTGGTGGCCCGAGCGCGTCCTCAGCGGACTCATGTCGTACTGGGTGTACCAGCACCTGGGCAACCTCTCCCCCGCCGAACTCGCCGCCGACCCCCTGTACGCCGCCGTACGGGCCACCCCGGACGGCACGGACGCGCTGCGCGCCTTCGCGGCCGCGGCGGACGCCGACCCCGCGACGGTGCGCTGGAGCTACCGCCGCGACTTCGGCCGGACCCGGCTGCTGATGGTCGACACCCGGGCCGGGCGGGTGCTCGCCGAGGACGGGCGGGCCATGCTCGACCCGGCGGAGCAGCGCTGGCTCCGGGAGAACGCCCTGTCCGGGCACGGCGGCTACGACCACCTGCTGATCGGCTCCTCGCTGCCGTGGCTGATGCCGCCGCTGATCCATGACGCCGAGACGTGGAACGCCGCGCTCTGCCGCGGGGAGCGCGGGGAGCGGTGGGCGCGCATCGCGGAGGACCTGCGGCGGCGCAGCGACCTCGAGCACTGGGCGGCGTTCCCGGCGTCGTTCGCCGCCCTCAGCGATCTGGTCGAGGAGGTCGGGACCGGCCCGAAGGCCCCGGCGACGGTAGCCGTCCTGTCCGGGGACGTGCACCACGCGTACGTGGCCGAACCGCTCATACCCAGCACGGCGCGGGTCTTCCAGCTGACCTGTTCGCCGGTGCACAACTCCATCCACACCGCGGTGAAATGGGGCTTCCGGCTGGGCTGGTCCCGGCTGGGCCGCTGGCTGGGCCGCGGTTTCTCCCGGCACGGCCGGACGGGACGGCCGCCGCTGAGCTGGCGGCGTACGGGCGGCCCCTGGTTCGGCAACCAGCTGATGACGCTGACCCTGGCCGGGCGGGAGGCCGGCCTCCGGCTGGACCAGGCCCGCCGGTCGCGGGCCGGTGCCCGGCTGGTGACGGTGCTGGACCGCCGGCTCACCGGAGCGGAGTAGGCCCGGGCTCCGGGGCGGCGCCGCCGGGCGTACGCTGTATGGCTGTCAAGCCGCCCCTGCCGCTCCCCCGCGACCACGCGGCGCTCCGGACTGGGGAGTCCCGTTGTGATCGAGACGCTGGGGTCGCTGACCGCGAGCCCGTGGATCTACGCCGTGGTGGCGGTGTCGGTCCTGCTGGACGTGTTCCTGCCGGTGCTGCCGAGCGGCATCCTGGTGATCACCGCCGCGGCGGCCGCGGCGGCCGGCGGGCCGCCCGCGCGGGTCCCGGACGTCGCGGTCCTGCTCACGGTGGCCGCCTCGGCCTCGGTGCTGGGCGACCTCTCGGCCTACCGGCTGGCCCGCCGCGGCGGGCCCCGCCTGGACCGGGTCATCGTCCGCTCCCGCCGCCTGACCCGGGCCCACGACCGGCTGGGCACGGCCCTGGCCCGGGGCGGCGGCCTGCTGGTGGTCCTGGCCCGCTTCGCCCCGGCCGGGCGCTCGGTGGTCTCGCTGGGCGCGGGCAAGACGCGGCGCACGCTGGCGGAGTTCCTGCCCTGGTCGGTCCTGGCGGGCATCAGCTGGGCGGGCTACAGCGTTGCGCTGGGCTACTTCGGCACCCAGTGGCTGGGCACGGCCTGGCTGGGCACGGCGGTCTCCCTGCTGGCCCTGTTCACCGCCGGTTCCCTCTCCGCCTTCCTGCTGCGCCGCCCCTCCCCCACACCCCCGGCGACGGCCTGACGCGGTCGGCGTCCCCCGGAAGGATGGCCCGGGTGGGCCAGTGGGTCACCCGTTCACCCGGCACCAATCGCGGCCCGCCGCCCCGGCTTCTAGCGTCCAGAGCACGGCACGCCACCGAGTCGTTCCGAGGAGCCGAGGAGTCCCGCCATGCCCCCCATGCGCATCCGGCATCGTCTGACCGGAGTCGCCGCCGCGACACTGGTCATCGCAGCCGCCGCCGTACCCGCCCACGCCGCCCCCGCCGGCGGCACGACCCCCTCCGCCACCGTCTCCCCCGGCACCGTCTCCCCGGGCGGCCGCGTCGGCCTCAACGTCGACGGCTGCAGCACGCGCACCGGCCGGGCGTCCTCCCGCGTCTTCAACACCGTCAGCCTGGGCCCCGGCAGCGCCACCGCGAGCAACCTCTCCGGAACGGCCACCGTCTTCAGCGACGCGACCCCCGGCTCGTACCCCGTCACCTTCGAGTGCGGAGGCCGCCGGGTCAACGTCACCCTCCAGGTCGCCCCCGGCGCCGCGCGCGGCGGCCTCGGCGGCAGCATGGACTCCATGAGCCGGGCCCAGATCGTGGTCGGCGGCACCCTCGCGGCCGGCGCGCTCGGCGCCGGGATCTGGCTGCTGCGCCGCCGCACGGCCTGACCCCGCCGGCCCTCACACCGCGGCGGCGGCCCGTCCGCGCACCTGCACCCCGTCCAGCAGCAGCCGCGTCGCCTCGGCGACGGCGTCCACGGCGGCGTCGAACACCTCCTGGTTGTGCGCGGCGGGTGCCCTGAACCCGGAAACCTTCCGTACGTACTGGAGCGCGGCCGCGCGGATCTCCTCCTCGGTGGCCTTCTCGGGGATGGCGGGCGGGCGCAGGGTCTTGATGGAACGGCACATACCTCCACTATGACCCCGCGGGCGGCAGCTCCGCCCCGGAAAGCCGCATGACGAGCCCGGCCTGCAGCCGTCCCCGCAGATCCGGATCGGAGACCTCCTCCAGCAGGGCGATCGCCTGCCGGAGGCCCTCCGCGGCCCGCCGGTCCTCGCGGAGGGAGGCGCTCTGGGCGGCCATGTGCCGCAGGGCGGCGTCGGCCCGGCGGTGGAACAGCTGCCCGACCAGGGTGACGACCACCCCGACGGAGCTGGTCACCACGCCGACGTAGACCTCCCCGCCGCTCTCGGCCTTCCACACCCCGAGCCCGATCCCGAAGAGCAGCACGGCCGCGCCGACCCCGGCGAACCACTGGCTGGTGACGAAGCTGGCCCGCGCCTGCGCCAGCCCGTACGCGTAGTACTCGACGAGCATGGGCGTGAAGGAGTCGAGCGGTCCGCCCCCCTCTCCCCTCCCCCCGGCGGAGGCGTCCACCAGCCGCGGATCCCCTGCCTCCGCAGGCCGCTCCTCCCCCCACCGCGCGAGCAGCCGCTCCCGCTCGGCCTCCCGCACCCGCTCGAACCGCCCCCGCCCCGGCCACCAGGCGGCCAGCCCCAGCCACGCGCCCCCGAGCCCGAAGGCCCCGAGGGGCCAGACCCACTCCCCGGCCACACCCATCACCCCCCCTGCGGGATGGTCCCCGCGCCGCCGCGCGGGAAACCGGCCCGGATCCTAGACTGGCGGACGCCCGGAACATCCGCGTCGAGGCGAACCAAGGGAGACTCCCGATGGCCAAGCGAGGAAACAAGAAGCGCGCCCGCAAGAAGAAGAAGGCCAACCACGGAAAGCGCCCCAACGCCTGACCGCGGCGCCGCACACCCCGTAGCCCCCGGCCGACCGGCCGGGGGCTCGTAGACGGGGATCACCTCCCGGGTATGCCGATGAGATTCGGCCCGTTGTCGATCAGCTGGCCATGCCCCTTGGCCCGGTCCCGCTCGGCGGGCGTCACGCACAGGGTGTCCCCGACCCACTTCTCCCGCCACACGTACCCCGGCTTACAGGTCCAGGGCCCGTACGCACCCCCGCCGGGCTGCCGGTTCGGATTCGAGGCATGCACCCGGTCCCGCTCGGCGGGCGTCACGCACAGCGCATCGCCGTCATAGCTGTCCCGCCACACATAACCCGACGGACACGGCAGCGCGCCGGTGCTGACGGCCGCCGGAGCCCGGGGCACGGCGGCCGAGGCGGGCAGGGAAGCGATGCCCCCGGCGATGAAGGCGGCCGTGGTCAGGATCATCATGTAGCGGAACATCCGCCGCTTGGCGGGGGCGGGGCTCGGGGTGTGCACCTGGTGGGACATGGCTACTGCTCCTCTCGGTCTCCCGTCGCTCCGCAGCGACCGGACCTCAAGTAAGCCCCCGCCCCCCACCCCCGGTCACGCCCCGCAACCCCGTGTCTTGACACCACCCGCCACCCGTGCCCGGCCCCGCCACTCCTCGTCACAGCGCTGGCACCATCGTCACCGCCACGACGTGCGTGCCTTCGGCAGGAGCCCTGCCGGATTAGGAGTCCATGAAGGCCACCGCGGGCGAGTTCGCCCTGGCATGGCAAGCTCTAGCCGAACGATCTTCGAACCCGATCGGAAGGCGCACCAGGTGGATGTCGACGAATTCCTCGCCCGCCCCCTCGTGGCACGGGTCGCCACGCAGGGCCCCGAGGTCCGGCCCGTGTGGTTCCTCTGGGAGGACGGGGCCTTCTGGTGGCTGACCGGCTCCTACTCCCGCATGGAACGGATCCTCTCGGCCGACTCCCGCGTCGCACTGGTCATCGACACCTGCGAGCTCGCCGACGGCCAGGTCCTGTCGGTCACCTGCCGGGGCACGGCCGCCGCCGTCCCCCTGGACCGCCCCCGAGCCCTCCGCAAACTGACCCGCTACCTGGGCCCCGACCCCCACACCTGGCCGGCCCGCTTCTCGGAACCCCTGGACGACCCGGCGACCAAACTCATCCGCTTCACCCCGGACCGCCCACCCCACCTCCGCGACCTCTCCTGGTAACCCCCGCCGAACGCCCGTCGCCAGGCCGGAACCACCCGGCACAGCCACTGCAGGCGCGAACGACCCCCCACCGTGATCGGCGAGGGGTCTTTGTGCTGGTGGGCGCGGACGGTTTCGAACCGCCGACATCTGCCTTGTAGGCTCGCCCAAGCCTCTGAGCTGACCAATCGGACCCCAGCCTGGGACCCCTGGAAATACGCGCGGAGCTGTCAGTGTCCGTCCTCGTTGATGTCGTCCATGGATGTCAGACGCAGGGCCTATGCGCGGCCTGTGCTCCTTGCGCCCTCTTGCGCGCCTGACCAGCCCCCCGCACCGTGGGCAAATGCAGCTCGGCGTTCTGACCACGCAGGGAGGGCGACGCATAGTGAGTTCAGCTACACAATGGGCCACCGATACGTTCGGCGCCATAGCCAGCCAGCTGGCCGAAACCGTGCCAGCCTGCCTCGCGGAAGCACACGACAGGGCGCGCCACGCTCACGAAGGAGTCCACACCCAGACCCTGGAGGCGTACGGTCACGGGCTTCACGCAGCGCAATACGAAGCGCTCGCAGCTGGCCTCACACCGCTCGAAGGAACGACCTCCCGCCGGCTACAGGGCCGCACGGTGATGCTCATCGGCAACAACGTCATCTACCCCATCCGCTACGCGAAGAAGGACGTGCCGGTCACCGAGGCGCGGCTCAGGAAAGCTGCCGGTTTCCGAGCAGACCTGATCCGCAGGCACGGCCCAGAACCGATGCAGCAGGCACTCGACCTCGGCCTGGATGAGTTGGACGAGGGGCATGTACATCCAGACGTGGCCCTTCTGCCACCCGACCTTCGCCTGATCATCGTGGCCTACGCTTGCTCAATGGAGCGCGGCGTCATGCGAATCGAGTGGGGTTCGGCTGAGCTACGGCGCGAGGACCGGTATCTCATCTGGCACCACCATGAGGCACTCTTCCCGCCGGCCGCGCGTCGCGCCGCGTAGCCTCGGCGCCCAAAGCAGCCGCACCTGACGCTCGGCCGACCTCACCTGAGGCTGAGCAACCGACCAACGCGCTGACCAGCGGCTGAGCCGCCGCGAGTTGTCAACGTTAGTCACCGACGAGCACCCTCCCACGACCGCAAGACCCGGGAGGGCGCTTGCCTTCCGAGTCTGTAGGCACTGGCCAGGGGCGGGTGCCCGGACGTTCACCTGCGTTCACGGTCGGTCGGCCTCCGTCGTCTCGTAGTTTCCAGGCTCCCCTTTGGACGGGCCCGGACGGAGATGAATGAGACGGAAACTGCGACGGCCCGGCCGAAGCCGAGCCGCCCTTGTTGTGCAACCTTCTGATCCGCTTCTCTAGCGGGACCGGTCAGCAGCGTTCATTCCGGCTGCTTCACGAGCTCTTCGCGCCATGCATAGTCAGGAGCGGTTGCGGTGGTTGCGGTACGCCGTTGCTGTACCCCCACCGACCAAGATCACGGCCAGCGCTTGGGCGTTCGTGTAGGCACCGGCAGCTTCGGCGGCAGCGGGCCACAGGACCAGCACGATCAGGATCACCGTGACCAATCCCTTGGTTCGACCGGGATTTGACTCTTTGGTACATGACGTCAAACTCGACATGGAATCTCCAGGGGTTCCGGCCTGCCCCTCGTTGGCCACGTAGTTCCTAGGCTCACTCGACCACAGGGGCAGGCAGTTGAGACACCATCATGTGCTCGACGCCTGCGATATCAAGCCGGAGAAAATCCGGACCCCATCAACAATTTGCAATTGCGTCAGTCGGGGACGAGATTGCAACTTAGTACACCAAAGAGAGTGGTCAGCGCCGAACTTTACAACGTGCTGTTGTAAACTCTTATGTGTCAACGCGCATCACCACCTGCCCTTATAGGAGCTGATGCCCGAGCCGGCCACCCGCTTGCGCCGTCGGCAGCCACAGCCAGAGCTGCTCACCACTCCCCTTGCTGTGTCATTTAGTCGTCCACCCGGACGTGGCGGCCGTAGCAGGCGCGATGTCGGGGTAAGTGACGTAACTCACATGCTCGGCGGACTCGCGGTCGCTTTGGTTAGCAAGCAGATCTACTTGAAGTTGCCACGCTCCCTGGCCTTCCCTGTGCCCCGCCACTACTCGCCCCAACTCCCATCCCGTCTGCCATCGACCCACACGCATGTGGAGCGACCGCGGTGCCGGGCGCGGCCAAGCTCTCCGAGTGGCTGCCGTACTGGCTCGACAACATCGTGAAGCCCCACCGCAAGCGCACCACCTTCGCCAAGTACGAGATCCATGTACGGCTCTACCTCGTCCCGCTGCTCGGCTCGAAGCGTCTGGAGTCAATGAGCGTGGCCGATGTCCGGCGGGCCCTGGCGCAGTTGCAGAAGAAGACCCGCGCGGCAACGGCGAAGGAGCCACACCAGGTTCTACGGACCGCCCTCACCGCGGCCTGCCGTGAGGAGCTGGTGAGCCGGAACGTGGCCACGCTGGTGGAGCCGCCCAAGGTCGACCCGCGGGAGATGGATTCCCGGAGCCTCCAGGAGACGCTGGACTTCCTGGCCGCTGCCCGGACGGACCCGCTGTACGTGAGATCCGGGTGCGGACTCAGCGGCAACGGGTCGGCGGAGAGGCGTACGAGGACGACCCCAAGGGCCGTCGGCGCCGGCAGACGCTGCCCCTGCCCGGCAGGAGACCGGGTACGTCTTCACCACCCGAACCAGACGGCCGGTCGAGCCCAGGAACGTCTACCGGGTCGTTCACGCGGGTGGCCAAGGAGGCCGGCCTGAGGGTGATCCGGCTGCACGATGCGCGCCACGGCACGGCGGCCCTGTTGACCGCCGCCGGAGTGCCGCCCCGGGTCGTCATGGAGATCCTTGGGCACTCGCAGATCGCCGTGACCATGAACCTGTACACCCACGTCGGGCAGGACACCCAGCGCGAGGCCATCGGGCACCTGGACCGGCTGCGTTGATGTCAGTTGTGGATGCAAAAGACCCCCCACCGTGATCGGCGGGGGGTCTTTTCGCTGGTGGGCGCGGACGGTTTCGAACCGCCGACATCTGCTTTGTAAGAGCAGCGCTCTACCCCTGAGCTACGCACCCGTGGATGAGTGGACAGCCTACATGGCAGGCGCACCCCCCACGCAAACCCGTTCCCGTGGGGGAGAATGGACCCGGGCTTGGGCGGATGGGGTACGGGAGAGGGACTGTGGCGACGGCATCCCGGCGGTGGTTCGGTGGGCGGGACGAGGGGCGGCGGGCGGATGCGCAGGCGGCCAAGGACGCCGCCGCGGCCGCGTTCTACGAACTGGACACCGCCCAGCGGGACCTGCGGATCTCGATGGAGACCATCGCCGCCGCCGACGGGTCGCCCGCCGCGCGGCAGGCCGCCGAGGGGTTCGCGGCGCTCGGGCGGCGGATCGACGAGGTCAGCCACACCTACATCGAGGCCGTCGACGCGCACGACCTGGACCGGGTCGACCTGGAGGGTTCCGTCGCGGCGCAGGCCAGGCAGCAGCTGACCCGGGCCCGGGAGGAGCTCGTCCGGGTCAAGGGGGAGCTGGAGCGGTTCGCGCAGGGGCTGCAGCCGCTGCTGGACAAGGCCGAGACGCAGCTGGCCCGGGTCGCGCCGGCCCGGGAGCGGGCGAAGGCTGCGCTGCTGGCGGCGAGCGACGCGCTGGACGCCGTACGGGCCAAGGGGATGCGGGCCGACGACCTGGCGGCGCGGCTCGCGGCGCTGGGGCCCGAGCTGACGAAGCTGAACCAGGGCGCGGCGCAGCACGGGGTGCCGGAGACGGTGCAGCGGGCGGAGCGGATCCTGCGGGACGCGGGGGCGGTACGGGCCGAGGCGGAACGGCTGCCGGAGCGGGCGGCGGAGATCGACCGGCGGCTGGTGAGCCTGCGGACGCGGGCGCAGGCGCTGCGCAACCGGGCTGACCGGGTGGATCCGGTGCTCAGCGAGCTGCGTCGCCGGTTCAGCGCGGCCTGCTGGCAGGACCTCCAGCACGTGCCGGACCACGCCGTGCGGGAGGTGGCGCAGGCCGAGGAGCGGCTGGCGGAGGCCGGGCGGGCGCGGGACGAGCAGCGCTGGGCGGACGTGACGGCGCTGGTCGAGGCGGTGCGGGCGGGGCTGGACGCCGTCGACGAGGCGGTTTCGGCGGCGCAGGACCGGCTGTCGCGGCTGGAGGCGGTGGCGCGGGACCCGCAGGCGGAGGTCCAGCGGACCCGGTTCGCGATCCGCGACGCGCAGCGGCTGGCGATGGAGGGCCGCAGCGTGCCCGATCCGCGGCACGCGCGTCCGCTGGACGAGGCGGTGGCCCGGATGGAGCGGGCGCTCGCGGGCCTGGAGGGGCGCCACCCCGACTACTGGCACTTCCTGCAGGAGATGGAGGAGGTCCGGGCGGCGGTGGGCCGGGTGGTGGCGGACATGCGGGGCCGCCGCGCCGCCGGGTGAGGGGGCAGGTGAGGGGCCCAGTGCGGGCTCAGTGCGGGACCAGCTGGGGCGCTCTGGTGCGCGACCGGCTGGTGAGCCCGGTGCGGGGCGCGGGTGGGGGCCTGATGGGCGGACGGTTCAGGAGCCTGGTGCGGGGCCCGGGTGGGGAGCCTGGCGCGGGACCGCCCTGGGTGCGGGGCCGGCTGGGAGCCGGGTGAGCGGGCCCGTGGGGAGTTGTCCGGGGTGGGGGTTGGGCGGATGCTGGAGGGTGCCGGGAACGGAATCGAGGAGGGCGTCATGGCTGCCCACACTTTCCACAGGGCCCGCGAGCGCCAGGCACGCCACGCACCCCCCGCGCGCCCGGAGTCGTACGTGCCGCACGCGGCCTACGGGTGCACCGAGCCGCACGAGCACTACGCGCCGTACGTCCCCCACGAGCCCTACGGCCCGCCCCCCGAGCGGCAGGGCCCCCGGCTGGTGGAGCGCGTGCTGCACCCGGTCAACGCACGGCTCGACGAGCACCTGCCCACCGACCACAAGCTGAGCCAGGTCTACCGGGTCGGCGCCGGGCTGACCGGTCTGCTGCTGATCGTCTTCGGGGTCCTGGGCCTGGTCCACCGGATCGGGTTCTTCGACACCGGCGGCGACACCGTGCTGGCCCTGAACACCAATGGCGCGCTGAGCGTGCTGTCGATCTGCATCGGCCTCCTGCTGGTCGCCGGCATGGTGGTCGGGGGGACCTTCGCCTCCACCCTCAACATCGTGCTGGGGCTGCTGTTCATCGCCAGCGGGTTCGTGAACCTGGCGCTGCTGGACACCGGTCTGAACTTCCTCGCGTTCCGCATCCAGAACGTGCTGTTCAGCTTCGTCGTCGGCGTGATGCTGATGTGGTTCGGGATGTACGGGCGGGTGGGCAGCGCCCTCCCCCACGACAACCCGTACTGGCGCGCCCGCCACCCCGACCAGGCCGCCCGCGAGGAACGGGCCCGGGGCAGGGCGGCGGCCCGTTAGCCTGGGCGCATGCCCCGTTACGAATACCGCTGCCGGACCTGCGACGACACCTTCGAGGTCAGCCGTCCGATGGCCGAGTCCTCCGCGCCCGCCGACTGCCCCGCCGGGCACGCCGACACCGTGAAGCTGCTGTCCGCCGTCGCCGTCGGCGGGACCAGCAGTGCCCCCGCGCCCTCGGGCGGGGGCTGCTGCGGCGGGGGCGGTTGCTGCTGAGACCGGGAAGAGGGGCTCAGCGCTTGCGCGACAGGGTGAGGCCGTCCGAGATCGCCAGGAGGACGGAGTCCATGCGGGCGTCCGCCATGGCGTGGTCGTTGAACGCGCGGACGGCCGCGCCCCTGCTGCCGGGGGACTCGTCCAGCACCGTCCCGTGGAAGAGGGTGTTGTCCGTGACGATCAGGCCGCCCGGCCGCAGCCTCGGGACCAGCTCCTCCCAGTAGAGGATCTGGTTCTCCTTGTCCGCGTCCACGTAGGCCAGGTCGATGTGCGGTTCGGCCGGCATGGCGCGCAGGGTGTCGAGGGCGGGGGCGATGCGCAGGTCGATGCGGTCCGCGACGCCGGCCGCCGCCCACGCCTCGCGGCCGTACGCCGTCCACTCCTCCGACACGTCGCAGGCGATCAGGCGGCCGTCGGCCGGCAGGGCCTGGGCCATGGACAGGGCGGAGAAGCCGGTGAAGGTGCCGACCTCGACGATGTGCTTCGCGCCGGTCAGCCGGACGAGGAAGGCGAGCAGCGGGCCCTGCTCCTCCGCCGACTGCATGCCGGCGGATTCGGGGAACTTCTCCCAGGTGGTGGCGACGAGCCCCCGCTGGACCTCGTCCAGCGGGGGGTTGTGCGCGAGGACGTAGCGGTAGAGCTCATCGGTGATCTTGGTGGTGTTGCCCTTGGTCATGCGGTCAGTGTGGCAGCGCCGCGACCGCCTGCCCGAAGGCGCGGACGATCTGCTCTCCGGCGAGTACGCCCGCCTCGTGCAGGGCGGTCACCGTCGGCGCCGTCCAGTCCGCGTCGGCCAGTTCGCCGTGGCCCGGCCGCCAGGCCCGGTCGGCCGCCAACAGCAGGTCGGCGTCGAGGAGGGAGTCGCCCGCGGCGAGGGTGGTGGTGGCGCCCGTGCGGCGGGCCACCTCGCGCATGGCGGCGCTCTTGGTCAGCGGGCGCGGGACGGCGTAGATCTTGCGGCCCTGGAGCGAGACCGTCCAGCCCCGCTCCTCCGCCCAGCGGGTGAGGGCCTTAAGCCATTCGTCCGGGACCAGGGCCCGCTCGACGACCAGGTAGGCGAAGAGGTCCTCGGCGAGGCGGGCCTTGCGCAGCCACTGCGGATCGGCCACGGCCAGCAGGTGCTGGTGGACCTCCTCCAGCGGGGCGCACTCCTCGGCGAGCCGCCGGGCCACCGCGCGCCGCCAGTCCCGGTCGGGCTCCCCGTCGACCAGCAGCTGTCCGCCGTTGGCGCAGATCGCGTACGGGGCCGGGGGGCCGGGGAAGCGGATGCGCTGGTACTGCTTGCGCGTGCGGGTGGTGGTCGGGACGAAGACCGCCGCCGGGTCGGCGGCCAGGGCGGCCAGCAGCTCCGCCGCCGTCTCCGTCATGAAGGACAGCGGCTTGCCCTCGTGCACCTCGACGCACAGCAACCGCGGGGCCTGCGGGTCGGGCATGGTCAGGCCGAGGGCGGCCGCGGAGTAGATGAGCGTGCGGTCGAGGTCACTGGCGACGAGGACGGTTCCTTGGCGGGTCACTGGGCGGCCACTGCCTTTCCGTCGGCGCCGGTGGCGCCGCGCGTGAAGCGGGGGTGGATGAGTCCTACACAGGTGTACGGGAGGCCGTCGACCTCCTCGACCGGAACCCCGCGCTGCGCGGCGAGCAGGCGTACGTGGTCCAGGTCGGAGCCGGCGCCGCGCTGGGCCAGGATCTTCCACGGTACGCGGCGCAGCAGCACGCGGGTGGTCTCGCCGACGCCCGGCTTGACCAGGTTCACGTCGTGGATGCCGTACTCCTCGCTGATCCGCTCGACGGCCGCCCAGCCCACCCAGGTGGGGGTGCGGTCGGTGGCGAGGAGTTCCTTGACCTCGGCGTCGACGGCTTCGGCGACCTCGTCGAAGCGGGCGGCCACGGCGTCCACGAAGGCGGTGGAGACGTCGGCTCCGGCCAGCTCGCGGTAGAACTTCGCGCCGTGGAAGTCGTCCGGGCCGACCAGGTCGGAGCGCAGGACGGTGCGCGAGACCAGGCCGGAGACGGTGGAGTTCAGGCAGGCGGAGGGGATCAGGAAGTCCTCGCGGGTGCCGTACGTCTCGACGCAGGCGCCGGGGTCGGCGAGGACGACGATCTCCGGGTTGAAGCCGGGGAAGCCGGCCAGGGCTTCGCGCAGCTCGCGGGTGATGGCGCCCTTGCCGGTCCAGCCGTCGACGAAGACCACGTCGGCCGGGTCGTGGTGGGCGGCGAGCCAGCGCAGGGCGTTGGCGTCGATGCCGCGGCCGCGCACGATGGAGACGGCGTAGTGCGGCAGGTCCAGGCCGTGCCGGGCGGCGGCCCAGCGGCGCATCAGGACGCCGACGGGGGTTCCGGCGCGGGCCAGGGAGACGAGGACCGGGGAGGGGTGGGGGTCCCTCCCGCGCCGGCCACGGCGCAGGGGGAGCTCGGCGAGGACGGTCTCGGTGACGGTGCCGACGGCGCGGGCGACGCGGGCGGCGGAGGCGGTCAGGGCGCCCTCGTACAGCTCCTGGTAGCGCGCGGAGGGCTGGTACTCCACGGGTAGGGACTCGGCGTAGTGCGCGCCGCCGGCCTGGATGGCCTCCTCCCGCTCCTCGGTCGGGGCCTCCAGCTCGACGGCGGAGAGGTCCTGGAGCAGCCAGCCGACGTCCTCGGGGGCGTAGGAGGAGAAGGCGGGCCCGCGCAGGGGCTCCGGCAGACACGGCTCGGACACGGTCGACGGCTCCTGCCGGTGGGGGGTCTCGGATATACGGACCGCCGTGGCGGCGGGGACGCCGGGGGCGGGGCCGGCCGGGTCGCCGGGGGCGGTGGCGGCCGGGTCGGCTGTGGCACGGGCGGGGAGGCGGCCGAAGGCGCCGGCGGCGGTGCCTCCGGAGGCGGCCGCGGCGAGGTCAACGGAGGCCGTCACGGCCGGGTCGCCGGCGGCGGCGGTGGCGGCCTGGGGGGCGGGGCGGTCCTGGGCGTCCGTGGCGGGGACGGCCGGGGCGTAGGAGGGGACGACGGCCAGCACGACGCGGCCGGTGTGCGGGGCCAGGGCGGCCAGCAGCCCGGTGTACAGCTCGGGGGTGTCCCCGGCGGAGTCCACGACCGCGACGACCGCGTCGAAACCGGCGCCCGCGACGTTGTAGGCGTAGCGGTCGCCGGGGCCGTCGGCGGGAGCGTCGTGGGCGGGGAAGACCAGGCGGGTGCGGATGGCGTAGCCGGGGTCGTCCACGGCGAGGACGGGTGAGCGGGTGGTCGAGGAGAACCGCACCTCGGCCGCCGCCCCGCCCTCCTCCAGGGTCGCCGCGAGGCGCAGCGGGACGTACATCAGCTCCTCGTTGCCGAGTACGAGGACCCGCCCGGGCCCCTCGCCCAGCGCGGCGGCCACCTGCCCGGCCAGGGCGGGCAGAGCCGTCTCCAGCGCCGCCCGGTGGCCGGGGGTGAACCCGTGCCGGCCCCCGTCGGGCACCCCGGCGGGCCATTCCAGGGCCACGCGCACGTAGGGCACGCCGACCCGCCCGGCCGCGGCCGACCCCGCAGCGGCCCCGGCCCCTGGCCCGGCGGCTCCGGCCCCTGCCCCGGCGGCTCCGGGAAGGGAAACCTCCCCGCTGTCGGACACTGCCCCGGCTCCAGGCCCGCCTGGCACGGCAGCCCCGGCTCCAGGCCCGCCTGGCACGGCGGCCGAGCCCCCGGCGGCCCCCGGCACGGCGGTCCCGCCCGCGCCCCCGGTCTCGTACTCCTCCACCAGGGCCTGCCCCTTCGCCAGGACCCCCTCCGGGAGGGAGACCGTGCCCGAGGACAGGGCGAGGAGGTCCACTCGGGCGCCCAGTTCGGCGGCGAAGGCCGTGAGGCGGTCGCGGTCGGCGGCGGAGCGCATGTCGACCAGGGCGACGACCACGTAGTGGCCGCGCGGGTGCCGGGCGTGCAGGTCGCGGATGGTGTTCAGGACGGTGTTGCCGGTGGAGAACTCGTCGTCGACGAGGACCAGCGGCCCGTCCCCCGCCAGCAGCCGCGGGTCCTCGGGAAGCAGCAGGTGCGAGGTGGCGTGCGAGTGCGCCTCCTCGAACCCGCCGGCCGCCCGCACCCCCGGCACCGGCCGGCGCGTGGAGTGCAGGTAGGGGGCCGCGCCCAGCCCGTCGGCGACGCAGTGGCCGAGCCCCGTCGCGGTCTCGGCGTAGCCGAGGACCACGGCGGAGGCGGCCCGGTCGCCGAGCAGGGCCCGGACCCGCTCCCCGAGCCCGTACCCGGCGGCGTACACGGTCGCGGGCGACTGCGGGACGTGCTTGCCGAGCACCCGCGAGACCAGCAGGTGCGCCCGCTTGGGGTTGCGCCGCAGGGCCAGCCCGAGGAGCTCCGTCAGGCCCTCCCCGTCCCCGTCGGCGCCCTCCAGGCGCACGCCGAGCCGCCGCGCGACCCAGGTTCCCGACCACACGGGGTCGTTCGTCTTGCCCTTCATCGTCATCCTCGTCATCGGCGGCGGGCCGCTCACAGCTGGAGCCCGGCGGTCAGGAGGTCGACGAAGCCGACCTCCTCCTTCGCCACACCGAAGACCTCGGCGCGCAGCATGGTGCGCTCGGCCCAGGCCCGGTGGGGCTTCACCTCGTTCATCTTGTTCGTGTAGGTGGAACGCATCACTCCGCCGCCGTCGCGCTCGGGCCGCAGGATGTCCTGGGCGTCGCAGAACTCCTCGTGGGAGACGACCGACAGCGCGTGCACCGGGGTGACGTGCGCGGGGTGGATGCAGGTCTTGCCGAGCAGCCCGTTGGCCCGGTCGAGCTCGACCTCGCGCAGCAGTCCGTCCAGGTCGTGCTCGATCAGCGCGGTGCGCAGTTCCTCGACGCCCTCCTCCAGGAAGGGGCTGCGGCGCAGCTGCGGCTTGAAGAGGCGCTGCTGGCTGCGGAAGTACTCCCAGACGGGGCCGGTGACGGTGAAGCCGGTGCCGTCGGCGCGGCTGAGGACGTTGACCACGTCGGCGATGACGCCGGCCACGATCTGGACGTCGTAGGCGGTCATGTCGGGGGTGCGGCGCAGCCCGTAGACGGAGCAGAAGTCGGTGACTCCCAGGCGCAGGGCCAGGACCCGCTCGCGGTGGCGGTTCACGGTGCGGGAGATGCCGGCGAGGGCCTGGACCCGGGTCTCCAGGTGGAGGAGGTCGGGGGTCTCCAGGACGGGCATGGCGTACAGCCGGGCGAGGCCGCCGACGGCTTCGGCGTGGGCCACGGCGTCGAGGAAGGCCGTCCCACGGCTCTCGGTGAATTTGGGAAGCACGAATCCGGCCAGGTTCCGCGCGGACCGGCCGAGGCGGCGCACGAGGTCGGGTATCTGCTCGGGGGTGCGGACGCGGATGAAGAGGAGGGGGAGTTCCCCGGCGGCGGGGCCTTCGGCCTCAAGCTCGGCGAACTGCCGGACGAGGTTCTCCTCGCCGTCGACCACGTCGGCGTCGCTGATGGAATCCTCCAGGCAGAGGACCATGGAGACGACGCCCCGGCCGGCCTGCTTGCGGATGTCGGCGGCCAGCCGCGGGCGGGTGGCCGGGCTGTAGAGGGTGGCCCCGAGCGCGGCGGCGAGGATACGGGCGGGGGAGGCCAGGGTGAACTCCGCGGGCTCCTGGTGGAAGAGGCCCTTAAGGTCCACGGGCGATATGTGCCCAAAGTGACGCATGCGCTTCCCCCGTACTGCCTCGGCGGCCCAACTGGCGTGGCCGGTAATAGTACGTACGAACGTGAGTCAAGAGTTCCTCAAGCACATGAAGTTCCGGTAACCCTCTCGCACAATGCCCAGCTCCCGGGTCGGGGACAAGGGCCTACGGGGGGCCGCATTGTTCCCCACCCGTCCGGGAGGGCAGGATGACGGGCATGACGCACGCGATGCAGAAGGGCTCGAACATCCCGGTGGCCGCCACGGCGGTCCGGGCGGTGCTGCGCTGGACCACCGGGCCCGAGGTGCCGGACGTGGACGCCTCCGCGCTGCTCGTGGGGGCGGACGGGCGCGTGCGCTCGGACGAGGACTTCGTGTTCTACAACCAGCCCCGCCACCCCTCGGGGTCCGTCTGGCGCCTGGGCAAGAAGCAGATCGGGGACGGCGTCACCGACGCGGTGCAGGCCGACCTGCGGGCCGTGCCGGCGGTGGTGGACCGGGTCCTGGTCGTGGCCTCCGCCGAGGACGTGCCCTTCCAGCGGGTCCACGACCTGCGCATCCAGCTCTACGACGCCTCCCCCGGAGCCGCGCCGGAGCCGCTGGCCCACTTCGACGTGCGGCCGGAGACCGGGGCCGAGACGGCGCTGATCTGCGGCGAGCTGTACCGACGGGGCGAGGGGTGGAAGTTCCGCGCGCTGGGCGAGGGCTACTCCGACGGCCTGGTGGGGCTCGCGACGGACCACGGGATCTCCGTCGACGAGAACGCCGCCGAGGCCGGCGGGAGCGCCGCCGCGCCCGCGCCCGCCGCCGGGGCCGGCGACGACCGGACCGCCGCCATGCGCCCACCGGCGGCCGCCCCGGCCACCCAGGCCCCGCCTCCCGTCCAGCCCGCCTACGGCTACCCCCAGCAGGTGTCCTCGGTGCCCGTGCCGGCTCCGGGCGGGGACCCCTCGTTCCGGCTGCCGGTGCAGGGCCCCCAGTTCATCCGCCGCTGACGGCCGCCGGGTGCCCCCGGGCGGGGCTCAGGCCTTGGTCTTGTAGCCCCGCCCCCACTGGAGCCCCCAGCCGTACAGCCGGTCGAGCTCGGCCTGGAACCCGTACACGAACTTCACCTCGCGGCGCACGATCAGCTCGCCCTTGACGTTCTGCAGGGAGACCACCGCGCAGGAGCGGGCCTGCGCGTGGCGCTCCTCCAGCGGGATCTCGATCCTCGGGCCCGCGGTCGGGTAGAGGGTGACCAGGGCGTGGGTGCGGTCGAAGGCCGGGGTCTGGTCGTAGATGTAGACGAAGACCAGCAGCCGCTTGATGTCGTCGGCGTGGTCGAGGTTGACGTAGAGGGTCTCCCCGGAGGGGGAGCCGAACCGGTCGTCCCCGCTGAGCTTCACGTACGGCGGGTCGTTGAGGTCGCCGAGCAGGTTGCCCAGCGGCTGCACGGCGCCGCGGGTGCCGTCCGTCAGCTCGTACAGGCAGCCCATGTCGAGGTCGACGTTGACCATGCCCTGGGTGTGGGCCTGCACCATGTCGGGCTTGAACAGCTTGAACGGGTGACGCAGGAGCTGACCGCTCTGGCCGGAGCGGGCCCCTATGTCCGAGGTGCGCATCCGCCAGGAGAGGTTGACCCGGAGGTTGCCGTGGACGGCCTGCTGTTTGGTGAGCGAGACCGTCGGCTGCCTCTTGGTCAGCTCGATGGCGTTCGACGAGGCGTTGCCCGCGTCGAACCGCATCGCGCGGGCGCCCCTGATCCCGTCGAAGAACCCGTCGAAGAACCCCATGTGCCCCAACCCCCCTGGTCGGTCCGTGCGCGGACGAGCCGCGGATATGCCGCGGGGCGGCCACGCGGTCCCAGGGGATCCGCGCGGCCGCCCCGCCGAAGAAGTGACGGCTCCTGTAGGAGCGTTCCGCAATCAGGGCCGGGTCACACCCCGGCGCTGACCTCCGCGGTCTCCCCGTCGCCGCCCTCGGCCGCCAGCCGCTTGTTGCGGCGGACGGAGGACCAGAAGGACCAGGCGATCAGCACGACGCCGACGAGGCCGGTGATGACCTCGTTGATCTCGTACTGGATGGTGACGAGCAGGATCACGGCGAGGGCGCCGATGGCGTAGTGCGCGCCGTGCTCCAGGTAGACGTAGTCGTCCAGGGTGCCCTGGCGGACCAGGTAGACCGTGAGCGAGCGGACGTACATGGCGCCGATGCCGAGGCCCAGCGCCATGAGCACGATGTCGTTGGTGATGGCGAAGGCGCCGATGACGCCGTCGAAGGAGAAGGACGCGTCGAGGACCTCGAGGTAGAGGAACATGAAGAACGCGGCCTTGCCGGCCATCACGACGGCCGAGACGGGGCTGCCGCTCTTCTTGGCGGCTTCCTCCGCCTCGTGCTCGGCCTCCTCCTCTTCCTCCAGCCTGTTCTCGAAGTAGCCGGAGAGGCCGCCGACGACCATGTAGGTGATCAGGCCGAGGATGCCGGAGATGAGGACGGTCTGCGCCTTGTCCGCGTGGACGCCGCCGTGCTGGTGGGCCTGGGTGGCGAAGGTCATCGAGGTGATGACCAGGACGATCAGCGCGATGCACGCGGACAGCATGTCGATCTTGCCGAGCTTGGCGAGCGGGCGCTCCAGCCAGGCGAGCCACTTGATGTCGCGGTCCTCGAAGATGAAGTCGAGGAAGATCATCAGCAGGAACATGCCGCCGAAGGCGGCGATGGACGGGTGGGCGTCCGTGACGAGCTGCTGGTACCTGTCCTTGTCGGTCATGGCGAGATCGACCGCGTCGATCGGACCGATCTTGGCACTGATCGCGACGATGACGACGGGGAAGACCAGGCGCATGCCGAAGACGGCGATGAGCACGCCGACGGTGAGGAAGATCTTCTGCCAGTAGGCATTCATCTTCTTCAGGATTCCGGCGTTGACCACCGCATTGTCGAAGGACAGCGAGATCTCCAGGACCGCAAGGATCGCCACGATCCCAAAAGCGGTCCACCCCCCGTAGAACACCGCTGCGGCGAGACCGAGCGCAGTGATTGCGAACGACCAGCCGAAGGTTTTGAGAACCACTGGCACCCCATCGTCTTGTACGGCTTTACGAAACGTTGACCCCGAAGTCTAGAGCGATGCCCCGCAGACCCGACGCGTACCCCTGTCCCACCGCCCGGAACTTCCATTCGCCCCCGTAGCGGTAGACCTCGCCGAAGATCATCGCGGTTTCGCTGGAGGCGTCCTCGGTGAGGTCGTAGCGGGCCAGTTCCTGGTCGTCCGCCATGTTCACCACACGGATGAAGGCGTTGCTGACCTGGCCGAAGCTCTGTCGGCGGCTGTCCGCCTCGTGGATGGAGACCGGGAAGACGATCTTGTCGACCTGGGCCGGGACCTTGGTGAGGTCGATGATGATCGACTCGTCGTCGCCCTCACCCTCGCCGGTGAGGTTGTCGCCGGTGTGTTCGACGGAGCCCTCGGGGCTCTTCAGGTTGTTGTAGAAGACGAAGTACTGGTCGCCGAGCACCCGGCCGTCGCGGCACAGCAGCGCGCTGGCGTCGAGGTCGAAGTCGGCCCCCGTGGTCGAGCGCGCGTCCCATCCGAGCCCGATCAGAACCCGGGTGAGGTTCGGTGCCTGCTTGGAGAGGGAGACGTTGCCCCCCTTGGCGAGTGTGACGCCCATGATGTGGTCCTCCCCGAACGACGTGGTGATGGTGGCCCGGCCACCCGCCCCCATGGTGGCAAAGCCGGTCCGGCGCCGTACACAGAGGTGCACGGCGCCGGACGGACGAACTCGGTTCTGCTCAGGCTCAGACGTTGACGCCGAAGTCCTGCGCGATGCCGCGCAGGCCCGAGGCGTAGCCCTGGCCGATGGCACGGAACTTCCACTCCGCGCCGTTGCGGTAGAGCTCGCCGAAGACCATGGCGGTCTCCGTGGAGGCGTCCTCGGAGAGGTCGTAGCGGGCGAGCTCGCTGTTGTCGGCCTGGTTCACCACGCGGATGTACGCGTTGCGGACCTGGCCGAAGCTCTGCTGGCGGCTCTCGGCCTCGTAGATGGAGACCGGGAAGACGATCTTGGCCACGTCGGCCGGGACCCCGGCGAGGTTGACCTTGATCGCCTCGTCGTCGCCCTCGCCCTCGCCGGTCAGGTTGTCACCGGTGTGCTCGACCGAGCCGTCCGGGCTCTTCAGGTTGTTGAAGAACACGAAGTTCGAGTCGGTGGCGACCTTGCCCTGGTCGTTGGTCAGGATCGCGCTGGCGTCGAGGTCGAAGTCGACACCGGTGGTGGTGCGGGCGTCCCAGCCCAGACCGACGATGACCGCCGTCAGGTTGGGCGCGGCCTTGGTCAGCGAGACGTTGCCGCCCTTGCTGAGGCTGACTCCCACGAGTCCTCCATGTATGTGTGTGGGGCGGTGCCCCGCGTGCGTTGCTACCGGATCAACGGTTGGATCCTAGTGACGGGTTCCCGCCCGCAGGCGGTTTTCGTCCGATACCCGTCGGCAAGTCCTCAGAGGCTGTCGAGGGCCTTGATGTACTCGTTCAGGTCACGCGCGTCGGGCAGTCCGTTGACGACGGTCCAGCGGACGACGCCGTCCTTGTCGATGACGAAGGTGCCGCGGACCGCGCAGCCCTTCTCCTCGTCGAAGACGCCGTAGGCGCGCGAGGTCTCGCCGTGCGGCCAGAAGTCGGACAGCAGCGGGTACTCCAGGCCCTCCTGGTCGGCGAAGACGCGCAGGGTCGGCACGGAGTCGTTGGAGACGGCCAGCAGCTGGACGTCGTCGTTCTGGAAGCGGGGCAGCTGGTCGCGCAGCTCGCACAGCTCGCCGGTGCACACGCCGGTGAAGGCGAACGGGTAGAAGAGCAGCACGACGGCCTTCTCCCCCCGGAAGTCGGAGAGCCGCACGGTGGCGCCGTGGTTGTCCTTGAGCTCGAAGTCCGGGGCCTTCTGTCCGACCTCGATCGCCATCTCTCGCATCCCTTCGTTCCTGCCGTCCCGCACGGGGCCGTTCGGGTGAGACCCACCCTAAGGGTGACCGCCCCGGATCGGGCCGCCGGCGGGGCCGTGGCGCGCGCGGCGGGCCGGGAGGGGCCCGGAAGGAGCCGGGAGAGAGTCCGCCGGGAGCCCGGAAACGCGCACACCCCGCCGTCCCCGGGGTGATCCGGGTCGGCGGGGTGTGCGTCCGCTCGGCTGCGGGGCGCGGCTTACTTCTTGGACTTGGCGACCTTCGGCGTCACCAGCTTGGTGGAGGTCCACTCCTTGCCGACGGGCAGGCCCTTCGCCAGCGAGAGGCCGGCGGTCTCGGCGGCCTCGCTGATGTCGCTGGCCTCCACGTAGCCGTCCCGGCCCGTCTTCGGGGTCAGCAGCAGGATCAGTGCGCCGTCCTCGACCATCTCGGTCGCATCGACCAGGGCGTCCGTCAGGTCGCCGTCCTCGTCGCGGAACCACAGCAGCACGGCGTCGGCGACGTCGTCGTAGTCCTCGTCGGCGAGCTCACTGACGAGTGCCTCGACGGTGTCACGGAATTCCTGATCGACGTCCTCGTCGTAGCCGATCTCCTGGACCACCTGTTCGGACTGGAAACCCAGCCGGGCGGCCAGGCTCTCCGCGTGGTCCGCGGTCGCGCTCACGGGGTGCCTCCTGCTCATGTTCGGTGAATGTCTTTCGGCGGCGCGCGTACGCGCAGCATTGGGCGTAGTCCACACGGGCGCGGCGGATCGCGCAAGTACCCGGCCGCCGAGACCGTCGAAACGGTGACGATTGCGGCCGTCTCGCCGCAACTTTCAGGCTTCCCGCGCGGACCACCGGTGATTCATCCCACACCATTCCAGCTCATTCGGCATCGCAGGGGGACTTTCCTACCTGTTTGAGGAACGAACGGCCTTACGAACCCGTTGATCGCCCTGGGCGTAAGGTTGCGATTTGGCCCCGCCGCGTCCCGGACCGGTACGGCCCGCCCGGCGCTCCTTCCCCGCTCCAGGTGTTACCCAGTGGTAGAGGTGAAGATTCCGGCTGGGCGTAAGACCATGGGAGGCGGCGACCCAAGGCACGACTCCCCTGACAGCGAAGGAACAGCGTGGCTTCCGCATCCGATCGCAATCCGATCATCATTGGCGGCCTGCCGAGCCAGGTCCCGGACTTCGACCCGGAGGAGACCAAGGAGTGGCTCGACTCCCTGGACGCCGCCGTCGACGAGCGGGGCCGCGAGCGCGCCCGCTACCTGATGCTGCGACTGATCGAGCGGGCCCGCGAGAGGCGCGTGGCCGTCCCCGAGATGCGCTCCACGGACTACGTCAACACCATCGCCACGAAGGACGAGCCCTTCTTCCCCGGCAACGAGGAGATCGAGCGCAAGGTCCTCAACGCCACCCGCTGGAACGCGGCCGTCATGGTCTCGCGCGCCCAGCGCCCCGGCATCGGCGTCGGCGGCCACATCGCGACCTTCGCCTCCTCCGCCTCCCTCTACGACGTGGGCTTCAACCACTTCTTCCGGGGCAAGGACGAGGGCGACGGCGGCGACCAGATCTTCTTCCAGGGCCACGCCTCGCCCGGCATCTACGCCCGCGCCTACCTCCTGGACCGGCTCACCGAGCAGCAGCTCGACGCGTTCCGCCAGGAGAAGTCGAAGGCCCCGTACGGCCTGTCGAGCTACCCGCACCCGCGGCTGATGCCGGACTTCTGGGAGTTCCCGACCGTCTCGATGGGCCTCGGCCCGCTCGGCGCGATCTACCAGGCCCGGATGAACCGGTACATGGAGGCGCGCGGGATCGCCGACACCTCCAAGTCCCACGTTTGGGCGTACCTCGGTGACGGCGAGATGGACGAGCCGGAGTCGCTCGGCCAGCTCTCGATCGCGGCCCGCGAGGGCCTGGACAACCTGACCTTCGTCGTCAACTGCAACCTCCAGCGCCTCGACGGCCCGGTGCGCGGCAACGGCAAGATCATCCAGGAGCTGGAGTCGATCTTCCGCGGCGCCGGCTGGAACGTCATCAAGCTGATCTGGGACCGCTCCTGGGACCCGCTGCTGGCCCAGGACCGCGACGGCATCCTGGTCAACAAGATGAACTCCACCCCCGACGGGCAGTTCCAGACGTACGCCACCGAGTCGGGCGCGTACATCCGCGAGCACTTCTTCGGCGGGGACCAGCGGCTGCGCGCGATGGTCGAGAACATGAGCGACCGGCAGATCCAGCACCTGGGCCGCGGCGGCCACGACCACAAGAAGGTCTACGCGGCCTACGCGGCGGCCAAGGCCCACAAGGGCCAGCCGACGGTGATCCTGGCGCAGACGGTCAAGGGCTGGACCCTCGGCCCCAACTTCGAGGGCCGCAACGCCACGCACCAGATGAAGAAGCTGACGGTCGACGACCTCAAGCGCTTCCGCGACCGGCTGCACATCCCGATCACCGACGCGCAGCTGGAGAACGGCGCCCCGCCGTACTACCACCCGGGCCGCAACTCGCCCGAGATCCAGTACATGCACGACCAGCGCAGCGCGCACGGCGGTTACGTGCCCACCCGCGTGGTCCGCGCCAAGCCCCTGGCGCTGCCGGACGACAAGGCGTACGCGGCGGCCAAGAAGGGCTCGGGCCACCAGTCGATCGCCACCACGATGGCCTTCGTCCGCATCCTGAAGGACCTGATGCGGGACAAGGAGATCGGCAAGCGCTTCGTGCTGATCGCGCCCGACGAGTACCGCACCTTCGGTATGGACGCCTTCTTCCCGAGCGCCAAGATCTACAACCCGCTGGGCCAGCAGTACGAGGCGGTCGACCGCGACCTGCTCCTGGCGTACAAGGAGTCCCCGACCGGCCAGATGCTGCACGACGGCATCTCGGAGGCCGGCTGCACGGCCTCGCTGATCGCCGCCGGTTCGGCGTACGCGACGCACGGCGAGCCGCTGATCCCGGTGTACGTCTTCTACTCGATGTTCGGTTTCCAGCGCACGGGTGACCAGTTCTGGCAGATGGCCGACCAGCTGGCGCGCGGTTTCGTCCTGGGCGCGACCGCCGGCCGGACCACCCTGACGGGTGAGGGCCTGCAGCACGCCGACGGTCACTCCCAGCTGCTGGCGTCGACCAACCCGGGCTGCGTGGCGTACGACCCGGCCTACGGCTACGAGATCGCGCACATCGTCAAGGACGGCCTGCGGCGCATGTACGGCCCGACCGAGACGAACGAGCCCGGCGAGGACGTCTTCTACTACCTGACGGTCTACAACGAGCCGATCCAGCACCCGGCCGAGCCGGCCGACGTGGACGTCGAGGGCATCCTCAAGGGCATCCACCGCATCTCGCAGGGCACCTCGGGCGCCGTCGGGGCCCAGATCATGGCCTCGGGCGTGGCGGTGCCGTGGGCGCTGGAGGCGCAGCGGATCCTCGCCGAGGAGTGGAACGTCCGGGCGGACGTCTGGTCGGCGACCTCCTGGAACGAGCTGCGCCGCGAGGCCGTCGCGGTGGAGGAGCACAACCTGCTCCACCCGGAGGAGGAGCAGCGCGTCCCGTACGTGACCCGGAAGCTGTCGGGCGCGGAGGGGCCGTTCGTGGCGGTGTCGGACTGGATGCGCGCGGTGCCGGACCAGATCTCGCGCTGGGTGCCGGGGACGTACACCTCGCTGGGCGCGGACGGGTTCGGCTTCGCCGACACGCGCGGCGCGGCGCGGCGCTTCTTCCACATCGACGCGCAGTCGGTGGTCCTGGCGACGCTCACCGAGCTGGCCCGTGAGGGGAAGATCGACCGGTCGGCGCTGAAGCAGGCCATCGACCGGTACCAGCTGCTGGACGTGGCGGCCGCCGACCCGGGCGCCGCGGGCGGCGACGCGTAACAGCCGCGGCGGGAGGCCCCGGGAGGGTCACTCGTAGGTGGGGGCGCTGGGACACCTGTCCCAGCGCCCCCTTCCGTTGTCCCTACGATGATCCGTATGAAGGAACCCTCCCGCCAGGCGCGGTGGGAGCGCCGTACTCAGGTCCCCCTGCTGGTGCTCGCCGTGGCCTTCGCCGTCGCCTACGCCGTGCCGATCGTCGCGCCGGACGCGGGCGAGGGCGTGCACCGGGCGTGCACCCACGCCGAGTGGGCGGTGTGGGCGGCCTTCGCGGTGGACTACGTGGTGCGGCTGGGGCTGTCGGGGAACCGGAAGGTCTTCGTACGGACGCACTGGCTGGACCTGGCGGCGGTGGTGCTGCCGCTGGTGCAGCCGCTGCGGCTGCTGCGGCTGGTGGCGACCTTGATGCTGGTGGGGCGGCGGGCGCGGATGGCCCCGCAGATCCGGCTGACCACGTACGTGGCGGGCGCCGTGGTGGGGCTGCTGATGTTCGGCTCGCTCGCGGTGCTGAGCGTGGAACGGGACGCGCCCAACGGGAACATCAAGAACCTGGGCGACGCGGTGTGGTGGTCCTTCACCACCATGACCACCGTCGGGTACGGGGACCACTCCCCCACCACCGGGCTGGGCCGGGTCCTGGCGGTGGGGCTGATGCTGTCGGGGATCGCCCTGCTCGGTGTGGTGACCGCCAACATCGCCGCCTGGTTCATCGCCCGGTTCGAGCGCGACGACCAGGTGGAGCGGCTCCAGCTGGCGGCCGTCCGGGAGCTCCAGGAGGAGGTGCGGGCGCTGCGGGCCGAGGTCGCGCGGCTGGGCCACGGATCCCGGTGCGCGATGCCCGCCCAGGCCGCCCAGGGCCCCGAGCCGGCCGCCGGTCAGGCGGGGCCTACCGCTCCCACACCTTGAACGCCCTGACCTGGTAGGGGGACTGGGGCAGCCAGACCCCGTCCCCGGGGTAGGTCTGGAACTCGCCGGTCTCCGCGCACTCGGCCGACTGGTAGGTGGTCACCGGCCGCCCGGTGCGGTTGACGAGGGCCTGGAAGCCCGCCTTGGAAGGCAGTGCGGGCAGGGTGGTGCAGCTGTTGATGTCGAGGGTGCTGAGGTCGTAGGTCTGCCGGGTGCCCTTGAAGTCGGGTTTCGCCCACAGGCACAGCTCCCCCGTGGCACAGGGCGGGGAGGCGGCGTGCGCTCCGGTGGCGGTGGACGGGACGAGGGCGCAGGCGGCCAGGAGGGCGGCGGCGAGGGTGGTGACGCGTGCGGTGCTCCACGTACGCATGACGGGGTCAACTCCTTGTGGACGTACGGGCCCCGGACGGTTTCCGAAGGCTCCGTGGCACCACGCTGACCTGCGGCGACGTGCGGGCGGAAGGGGCTGCGGGCGGGTCCACCCTGATAGGCGACAGCCCCGCCGCACGGCTGCGGCGGGGCTGGGACGGGCGCGGGGTTGACGCGGCCGTAACGGCGGGCGGTGGGGCTCAGATGTGGGCCGCGCCCGCTCCGGCGCCGCCGTTCTCGCCGCGCTTGGTGAAGCAGGCGACGACCGCGGCGAGGACCGCGACCACTCCGGCGCAGGTGAAGGCCGTGCTCATCCCGGACACGAAGGTCTCGTGGGCCACGGAGGAAATGGTCTGGGCGACCGGCTCGGGCACGCCGGGCGGGACCGGGGCGATGCCCACCTGGACGCCCTTCTCGGCGAGTTCCAGCTGCTCGGGGGTGAGCGGGGGCAGGCTCGCCCGCTGCCAGTTGTCCCCGAACGTGTCACTGACCTCGGCCGCCATGACCGCTCCGAGGACCGCCGTGCCGAGGCTGCCGCCCACCTGCATGGCGGCCTGCTGGAGGCCGCCGGCCACGCCGGAGAGCTCCAGCGGGGCGTTGCCGACGATGACCTCGGTGGCTCCGACCATGACGGGCGCGAGGCCCAGGCCCAGCAGGGCGAACCAGAGGGACATGGTCAGGGTGCCGGTGTCCGGGGTCAGGCGGGACATCCCGAAGCAGGCGACGGCCGTGGCCACCATCCCGGCGACGAGGGGGATCCGCGGGCCGACCTTGGTGATGGCGGCGCCGGCCAGCGGCGAGCCGATGATCATCATGCCGGTGAGCGGCAGCAGCCGCAGGCCGCTGTCGACCGGGCTCATCCCGTGCACGTTCTGCAGGTAGAAGGTGACGAAGAACAGCCCGCCCATGAAGGCGAAGGCCATCAGCACCATCAGCACGGTGCCCGCGGACAGGGCCGGCGAGCGGAAGATGCCGAGCGGGATCAGCGGCTCGGCGACCCGGGTCTCCCAGACGGCGAAGAGGACGAAGCACACCAGGGAGGCGAGCAGGAAGAGCACGGTCTTCGCGTCGCCCCAGCCCCACTCGGCGGCCTTGATCAGCGCCCAGATCAGGGAGAACATCGCGGCCGACAGCAGCACGATGCCCGGCAGGTCGAAGGAGCGCGGGGCGTTCTCCGCCCGGTGGTCGAGCAGGATGAACAGGCCGAAGACCAGCGCCACGATGCCGACGGGCACGTTGATGAAGAAGACGGACTGCCAGCTGACGTGCTCCACCAGCAGACCGCCGACGATGGGCCCGGCGGCGGTCGAGGCGCCGATGACCATGCCCCAGATGCCGATGGCCATGTTCAGCTTCTCGGCGGGGAAGGTGGCGCGCAGCAGGCCGAGGGCGGCTGGCATCAGCAGGGCGCCGAAGAGGCCCTGGGCGACGCGGAAGCCGATGACGAGCCCGACCCCGGAGGACAGGCCGATGATCGCCGAGGAGAGCCCGAAGCCGGCGATGCCTATGAGGAAGGTCTGGCGGTGGCCGAAGCGGTCGCCGAGCTTGCCGGCGGTGATCAGGGAGACCGCGAGGGCCAGCAGGTAGCCGTTGGTGATCCACTGCACCTCGGCCAGGCTGGCGCCGAGGTCCTTCTGGATCGCGGGGTTGGCGACGGCGACGATCGTGCCGTCGAGGGTGACCATCATGACGCCGATCGCCACGGCGAACAGCGTGAGCCACGGGTGCCCGCGCAGCCCGGCGCGGACCGGTGACGGACTCGATTCCTTGGCGAGGGTGATCTGACCAGTCATGCGAAACAGGTTAGTGACAGCGACTGACAGTTCACAAACGGCTTAACGCGGCAGTAGCTGTCAGCTCCGTCACAGGTAACCTGACCGCTCACTCAGCGTCAGATGCAGCAGCAGAGAGGACCCCGCGGTGATGACCGACGAGCGGCCCGCCCGGGCGGCGGCCGGACTGCGCGAGCGCAAGAAGCGGCGCACCCGGGACGCGCTGCTGCGCGCGGCGCTGCTCCTGTTCATCTCGCAGGGCTACGAGCACACCACCGTCGACGAGATCACCGAGACGGTCGAGGTCTCCCAGCGCACCTTCTTCCGCTACTTCGCGAACAAGGAGGAGGTGGCCTTCGCCGTCCAGGACCTGGTCGAGTCGCACTTCGTCGCCGCGCTGGCCGCCCGCCCGACCGGCGAGCCCCCGCTGCGGGCCATGCGGGGCGCCGTGCTCGCCGCCTGGGACACCCTCGACGAGGCCCTCTCCGAGGTGGTCCCGGTCGACCTGTACATGCAGGCCTACCGGCTGATCGAGTCCACCCCGGCCCTGCTCGCCGTCCACCTGCGGCGCTCCACCGAGCTGGAGGAGCGGATCGCCCGGCTGGTCGCCGAGCGCGAGGGCCTCGACCTCGACGCCGATCCCCGGCCGCGGATCGCCGTCGCCGCGTTCTGCGGGGTGATGCGGGTCACCGGGCGGCTCTGGGGGCAGGGCGAGGACGTGAGCGTGACCGCGATCCGGCGGATGACGGAGGCCTACCTCGACCAGATCGGCCCCGCCCTGGCCGAGGACTGGCGCGGCCGATCGTCCGGGGCGGGGGGCGGGGGCCCGGAGCATCCGTCGGCGCGTTCCGGCCACCCCGCCGACGACCCCAACAGCCCCTCTCGCGACGGAGCGTGACCGCGCGGGGCAAGGGGTACCCCGGTCGGCCGTGAGTCCGGTCACCCCTGGCACCACTGACTCCAGAGGTCTCCTAGTCTGGCTCCAGTGAACCTGCCCGGCCGCCCCGCCCACCCCGTCGCCGACGCCCCCGTGCGCCCGGCCGCCCTGCGCATGCTGCTCGCGCTCGGCGTCGTCTTCCTCATGCTGGCGACCACCGGCTGGACCGCCGTGCACCGCCCGGACACCGCCGTTCCGGCGCGGGCCGCCGCACTCGCCGCATGGGCCGCCGCGCGGATCGACGGCCGGCCGGTGCCCGCCGCCGACGCCCCCGTACGGACGGTCGCCCGCTTCTTCGCCGGCCTCGACGCCGCCCAGCGGACCCACCTCGCCGACGGCTACCCGCTCGTGGTCGGCAGCCTCGACGGCGTGCCCGCCGCCACCCGCTACCGGGCCAACCACAACGCGCTCACCCAGGCCGCGCGGCTGGAGGAGGCCCGGGGCGAGGACGTCGCCCTCACCCCGGCCGACCGCGCCAACGCCATACGCCGGGCGCACCGCTTCGAGTCCCTCGCCGAGGACGGCCGGCAGATCCTGCTCTTCGACCCCAGCGGCGACGGCCTGGTCGCCGAGGTCTACGGCGACCTCGACAGCGCCCGCCGGGTCTCCGTGATCGTCCCCGGGGTGGACACCGACGCCCTCACCTTCGAACGCAGCCAGCGCCGGCTCACCGCCCCCGCCGGCATGGCGGGGTCCCTGTACGAGGCCGAGCGCGCGGCCGCGCCCGCGGCCCGTACCGCCGTCATCGCCTGGGCCGGCTACGTCGCCCCCGCCGGGGTCGGGGTGGACGCCGCGACCGGCCGGCTCGCCGTGCAGGGCGCCGTGCGGCTGGAGTCCCTCGCCGCGGCGCTGCCCGGGGACGCGAGCGTGGCCCTGTTCTGCCACAGCTACGGCTCGGTGGTGTGCGGGGTCGCCGCCCACGCCCTGCCGCGGCGGGTGACCGACGTCGTGGTGGCGGGCAGCCCCGGCATGCGCGTCGGGAACGCCGCGGAGCTGCGCACCTCCGCGCGGGTGTGGGCCACGCGGGCCGAGGGCGACTGGATCGCCGACGTGCCGCACCTGGAGGTGGGCGGGGTCGGCCACGGCGCGGACCCGGTGTCGCCCGCGTTCGGCGCCCGGCTGCTCTCGGCCGACGGGGCCCACAGCCACACCGGCTATTTCGAGCCAGGCACCGCCTCGCTGGAGAACTTCGCCAAGATCGGAACCGGCGGTTTCGGTTCCGTCGCGTGCGCGAACGGCGGCACCGACTGCCGGGGCGGAATTTCCGGCACGGACGGTAACTGACGGCGGTTGATCCACCGCGAACCCGTAGCAAGTCGAAAAAAACGGCCCGGAGGACGAGGGGGACGCGCGGGGGCGCGTCCCTTTACCATGTGCCGCATGGGTGACGTACTGGCCGGAAATCATGCCGTCTGGGAGTTCGACGCCGACTCGGACTCGGTGCTCATCCGCTTCGCACGGGGGATGCGGACTCCAAGACTCTGGCACGCGCTGGGCGAGCGCCGGATCCCCCTCGAAGCGCTGTCCGGGGTGACGGTGGACACCGTCACGCCCGGAGTCGGGCGCCGGGAGGCCGTGGCGCTGCGCGCCATACCGCGGCCCGGGGCCGATCCGCTGATGGAGGCTGCCGCCGGGCAGCTGAAGGAATCCTGCGATCCGTACCGGCTCGTGCTGCCGGGCGACCGGGCGGAGCAGGCCGTGGCCTTCGCGGAGGCGCTGCGCGAGCGGCTGGGCCCGGGCGGGGACGGGGACGTGACCCCGGCGGAACGATTCCTCGTCGCGGTGCCGCAGCCGCCGCTGACGCTCAAGGCGTACGACGCGCGGGTCGGGTTCGACGGCTCGGCCGTGACGTTGCACTGGTCACGGACGGGCGCGAGCAGTACGAAGTGGCGGGCCGGGGACCAGAGGTACGCGCTGGCCGCGCTGGCCGGGGTGGAGTGGGTCTCCCCCGACCGCCCGGGGGGCGGCTACCTGCGGCTGCGGCCGTGGGACGCCGCCGAGGCCGTCATGGCCCCCGACCACGACCTCGCGGCGGCGGTGTTCGGCGTGGGCTACGGGGCGGTGCACGAGTCACTGCCGTTCGCGGCGGCGGTGCTGGCCGCGCTGCGGGAGCGGGCACCGGTGGGGACGGTGCCCCGGGCCCGGGTGTCGGGGGAGCGGCTGCGGCACCTCAGCGAGCTGCACAGCACCGGGCTGCTGACGGACGCGGAGTACGAAACCCTCCGCGCCCGCTTCACGGCGGGGGCGTAGCCGCCTGCCGGTGCCGGTGGTCCCGCCGCGCGGCGCCGGGGTCAGGCTTCGCGCGCCGCCGACGTGAAGGTCATGTCCGGGTAGCGGGCGCCCGCCACCTGGGAGGCGAGGGGTTCCAGGAGGGCCAGGTCCGCCTCCGTCAGGGTGATCCGGGTCGCGGCCGTGTTCTCCGCGAGGCGCCCCGGCTTCCGGGTCCCCGGGATCGGTACGACCGTCAGCCCGTGCACCGACGCCCGCTGCTGCACCCACGCCAGCGCCACCTGCGCCGCCGTGACCCCGTGCGCGGCGGCGATCTCCCGGACCGGGGCCAGCAGGGCCGCGTTGGTCTTCGCGTTCTCCCCCGTGAAGCGGGGCTGCGCGCGCCGGAAGTCGCCGGCCGACAGCTCGGCGTCCGCGTCCGCGAAGGACCCCGTCAGGAACCCGCGCCCGAGCGGCGAGTACGGCACGAAGGCCACCCCCAGCTCCGCCGCCGCCCCCACCGCGCTGCGCTCCACGTCCCGGCTGAACAGCGACCACTCCGACTGCAGGGCCGCGATCGGATGCACCGCGTGCGCCTCGCGCAGCTCGGGTCCCGTGACCTCGCTGAGCCCCAGGTGACGCACCTTGCCCTCCCGCACCAGCTCGGCCATCGCGCCCACCGACTCGGCGAACGGCACGGCCGGGTCGTGCCGGTGCATGTAGTAGAGGTCGATGACGTCCACGCCCAGCCGCCGCAGGCTCCCCTCGACGGCCTGCCGGACGTACGCGCGGTCGTTGCGGACCCCCCGGTAGGCCGGGTCGTCGCTGCGCTCGATGGCGAACTTCGTGGCCAGGGTGATCTCGTCCCGGTGGGCGGCCACGAACGGCGCCAGGAACTCCTCGTTCGCCCCGCGCCCGTAGACGTCCGCCGTGTCGAAGAGGGTGACCCCGGCGGCCAGCGCCGCGTCCAGGGTCGCGCGGGCCGCCGCCTCGTCGGTGTCCCCGTAGAACTCGCTCATGCCCATGCAGCCGAGGCCCTGGATCCCGACGACCGGGCCCCCCTTGCCCAGCTCGGCGCGTGCGATGGTGGTCTGCTCCGTCATGACTGTGCCTTCCCCGTTCCCGCGTACAGTGCGATCTTGAAGTCCAGGACGTCCAGCGCGTCCGTCAGCTCCGCGACCCGCGCCAGCACCTCCCGGCGCGTGCGCTCCAGGAGCGCCCGGCGCTCGTCGACCGTGTGGTCCCCCTCGCGGACGAGCTCGGCGTACCGGACCATGTCCGCCACCGACATCCCGGTGGCCCGCAGCTTGCCCACGAAGGCCAGCCAGTGGAGATCCTTGTCGCTGAACCGCCGCTGCCCCGAATGGGAGCGGTCCACGTGCGGCATCAGGCCGATCCGCTCGTACCAGCGCAGCGTGTGCTGGGTCAGACCGGTCCGCGCCTCGACCTCGCTGATCGTGTACCGCGTCTCCGTCAGGTTCATGACCTCTACGCTAAAACCCTTGAGTGCACTCCAGGCAAGTGCGCCCAGTAGGCTCGGGCGCATGGAGAGCATGGAGGGCGTCAACCGCCTGGAGAGCCTGCGGGCCCTGGAGAACTGGCCGGTGCCGACCGCCGCGGCGGCCGTGGTGCGCGCCGACGGGAGCCTGGCCGGAGCCCACGGTCCGGTGGACCGCCGTTTCCCGCTGGCTTCGGTCACCAAGCCGCTCGCCGCGTACGCGGTCCTCGTCGCGTACGAGGAGGGGGCGGTCGAACTGGACGAGCCAGCCGGCCCCGAGGGCTCGACGGTCCGTCACCTCCTCGCCCACACCAGCGGACTGGCCTTCGACGAGCACCGCGCGACGGCCCCGCCCGGACAGCGCCGGCTGTACTCCAACGCCGGCTTCGAGGTGCTCGGCGACCACCTCGCGAAGGCCACCGGGATCCCCTTCGCCGACTACCTGCGCGAGGCCGTCTTCGAGCCGCTGGGCATGAACTCCTCGTCCCTGGAGGGCTCCCCCGCCAAGGACGGCGTCTCCACCGTCTCCGACCTGGTGCGCTTCGCCGCCGAACTCCAGGCGCCCCGGCTGCTGGACGTGCGCACCGTCGCCGAGGCCACCGCGGTGGTCCACCCCGGCCTCAAGGGCGTCCTGCCGGGCTACGGGCACCAGTCGCCCAACGACTGGGGGCTCGGCCTGGAGATCCGCGACGGCAAGTCCCCGCACTGGACGGGGCTCACCTCCTCCCCGCGCACCTTCGGGCACTTCGGCCAGTCCGGCACCTTCCTGTGGGTGGACCCCGACGTCCGCGCCGCCTGCGTGGCGCTGACGGACCGCGCCTTCGGCCCCTGGGCGATCGAGGCCTGGACCCCCTTCACCGACGCGGTCCTCGCGGAACTGCGCTCCCGCTAGGGGCGGCCTAGGCCGGCAGTTCCCAGATCAGCAGTTCGCCCGGGGAGCCGGCCGTGACCTCCAGGTCCTTCTCGCCGGTGATCCGGGCCGAGTCCCCGGGCCCGAGCTCCGCCCCGTCGAGCCGCAGGTCCCCGTGGACCACGTGCAGGTAGACCCGCTCCGCGGCCGGTACGGGGAAGCGCTCGCCCGCGCCCGGCCGGCGGACGTGGAGCACCGCGCCGGCCGCCGGGACCTCGTACGGGGTGCCGTCCGCGAGGTTCCGCACGACCTCGTACGAGGGCTCCCCGCCGGCGGCCAGCGGCGCGAGCCACGTCTGCACGAACCGCAGCGGCCGGTCGCCGTCGTTGCGCTCGACGTGCCGGGCCCCGCTGCCGGAACCGAGGCGCTGGACGTCCCCGGGGCGGACGGCGGAGGTGTGGCCGGTGGTGCTGTCGCGGTGGGTGAGTTCGCCCTCGACCACCCAGGTCACGATCTCGGTGTGGCTGTGCGGGTGCTCGTCGAAGCCGGATCCTGGGGCCAGCAGCTCCTCGTTGCAGGCGAGCACCGGGCCGAAGCGGATGTTGTCCGGGTCGTAGAAGGACCCGAACGAGAAGGCGTGCCGGGTGGTGATCCCGGTGAGCGGAGCCCCTCCCGCGTACCGGTCGGCGGCGCGGCGTACATCGATCATGGGTGCCACCGTAGCCGCCCCGCCCGGACCCGGGCCCGGGACCCGAGTCCGCGCCGGGCCGCCGATAAGGCAGTCTTGTCCCGTGCCCCAACCCGAACGTGAGCATTCCCCCGAGACCCGGCCCGCGCATCCGGCCCATCCGCACGCCGCGACGCTGCGCCGGCTGGAGAAGTCCTCCGGCCGGCTCGCCGCCAACGCCATCGCGCGCATGGACGAGTCCCTGCCGTGGTACCGGGCGATGCCGCCGGAGAACCGGTCCTGGATCGGCCTGGTGGCCCAGGCCGGCATCGCCGCGTTCACGGAGTGGTTCCGGCACCCGGAGACCCCGCAGGCCATCTCCACCGACGTGTTCGGCACGGCCCCCCGGGAGCTGACGCGGGCGATCACCCTGCGCCAGACCGTGGAGATGGTCCGGACCACGATCGAGGTGATGGAGGCCGCGATCGACGAGGTGGCGGCCCCCGGCGACGAGTCGACCCTGCGCGAGGCGCTGCTGGTGTACGCCCGGGAGATCGCCTTCGCGACCGCCCAGGTGTACGCGCAGGCCGCCGAGGCCCGCGGGGCGTGGGACGCCCGGCTGGAGTCCCTCGTCGTCAACGCGGTGCTGTCGGGCGAGGCGGACGAGGGCGCCCTGTCCCGCGCGGCGGCGCTCGGCTGGAACTCCCCCGAGCACGTGTGCGTGGTCCTGGGGACCGCTCCGGAGGGGGACAGCGAGCTGACGGTCGAGGCGATCCGCCGCGCGGCCCGCCACCACAAGCTCCAGGTGCTCACCGGGGTGCTGGGCGACCGCCTGGTGGTGATCGCCGGTGGCAGCGACAATCCGCTGCAGGTGGCGAAGTCCCTGATCGGGCCGTTCGCGGCGGGGCCGGTGGTGGCGGGGCCCGTGGTCCCGGACCTGCTGAACGCGACGAAGTCGGCGCAGGCGGCGGCCGCGGGGCTGAAGGCCTGCACGGCCTGGCAGGACGCCCCCCGTCCGGTGCTGGCGGACGATCTCCTGCCCGAGCGCGCGATCGCCTCGGATCCCTCGGCCAGGGAGCAGCTGGTGGAGGAGATCTACAGACCGCTGGAGGAGGCGGGCTCGGCGCTGCTGGAGACGCTGAGCGTCTACCTGGAGCAGGCGAGCAGCCTGGAGGGGGCGGCGCGGATGCTCTTCGTGCACCCCAACACGGTGCGCTACCGGCTCCGACGTGTGACCGACGTCACCGGTTGGTCACCCTCCGATGTCCGGTCGGCCTTCACGCTGCGGATCGCCCTGATCCTCGGGCGTCTGGCCGACGGAGATCAGCAGCCCTAGACTTTTGTCGGACATCAACAATTACCCCGACGGTTCTTCGTCCCTGTCCCCACGGGCGGCGGAGACCACCCACAAGAGAGAGTGTGAGGGTGCTCGTACTCGTCGCTCCCGGCCAAGGCGCTCAGACGCCCGGCTTCCTGACTCCCTGGCTCGAACTCCCCGGCGCCGCCGAACGCGTCGCGGGGTGGTCGGACGCCATCGGGCTGGACCTCGTCCACTACGGCACCAAGGCCGACGAGGACGAGATCCGCGACACGGCGGTGGCCCAGCCCCTGCTGGTCGCGGCCGGCCTGCTGTCCGCTTCCGCGCTGAACACCTCGGCCTTCGGTGCCGTCGCCGGCCACAGCGTCGGTGAGATCACCGCCGCCGCGTACGCCGGTGTGCTGGGCGAGGGCGACGCGCTGTCGTTCGTCCGCAAGCGCGGGCTGGCGATGGCCGAGGCCGCCGCCGTCACCGAGACCGGCATGGCCGCGGTCCTGGGCGGTGACCAGGACGTGGTCGTCGCGCACCTGCAGAACCTGGGCCTGACGCCGGCCAACATCAACGGCGCGGGCCAGATCGTGGCCGCCGGCACGGCGGAGCAGATCGCGGACCTGGTGGCGAACAAGCCCGAGGGCTCGATGAAGGTCGTCGCCCTCAAGGTCGCGGGCGCCTTCCACACGCACCACATGGCGCCCGCCGTCGCCACGCTGGCGGAGGCCGCCCAGGCCCTCGCCCCGGCCGACCCGGCGCTGAAGTACGTGTCCAACAAGGACGGACTCGTGGTCGAGTCGGGCGCCGACGTCGTCGCCCGCCTGGTCGGCCAGGTCGCGAACCCGGTGCGCTGGGACCTGTGCATGGAGACCTTCTCCAAGCTGGGCGTCACCGGAATCGTCGAGCTGAGCCCCGGCGGCACCCTGACGGGTCTGGCCAAGCGCGCGCTCAAGGGCGTGCCGAACGTGGCACTGAAGACGCCGGACGACCTCGACAAGGCCGCGAAGCTCATCGCCGAGCTGACGGCCTGAGAGTAGGAGCCCACACAGCATGTCCAAGATCAAGCCGGCCAAGGGCTCCCCGTACGCCCGCATCCTCGGCGTCGGCGGCTACCGGCCGACCCGGGTGGTGCCCAACGAGGTCATCCTCGAGAAGATCGACTCCTCGGACGAGTGGATCCGCTCGCGCTCCGGCATCGCGACCCGGCACTGGGCCTCGCCCCAGGAGACCGTCGCCGCGATGTCGGTGGAGGCCTCCGGCAAGGCGCTCGCCGACGCCGGGGTCTCCCCCGAGCAGATCGGTGCGGTGATCGTCTCGACGGTCTCGCACTTCAAGCAGACCCCGGCCGTCGCGACCGAGATCGCGCACCGGATCGGCGCCGTCAAGCCCGCCGCCTTCGACATCTCCGCGGGCTGTGCCGGCTTCGGCTACGGCCTGACCCTCGCCAAGGGCATGGTGGTGGAAGGTTCCGCCGAGTACGTCCTGGTCATCGGGGTCGAGCGGCTGTCGGACCTGACGGACCTGGAGGACCGCGCGACGGCCTTCCTGTTCGGCGACGGCGCCGGCGCCGTGGTCGTCGGCCCCTCGGACGAGCCGGCCATCGGCCCCACGGTGTGGGGTTCGGAGGGCGACAAGTCCGAGACCATCAAGCAGACCGTGCCGTGGGACGAGTTCCGCAGCACGGACGCCGCCCAGAAGTTCCCGGCCATCACCCAGGAGGGTCAGGCGGTCTTCCGCTGGGCCGTCTTCGAGATGGCCAAGGTGGCCCAGCAGGCGCTCGACGCGGCCGGGATCACCGCGGATGACCTGGACGTCTTCATCCCGCACCAGGCCAACATGCGGATCATCGACTCGATGGTGAAGACTCTCAAGCTGCCGGAGCACGTCACGGTCGCCCGTGACGTGGAAACCACCGGCAACACGTCGGCCGCCTCGATCCCGCTCGCCATGGAGCGGCTCCTGGCGACCGGAGCGGCGAAGAGCGGCGACACCGCGCTCGTCATCGGCTTCGGGGCGGGGCTCGTCTACGCCGCGACGGTCGTTACCCTCCCCTAGGGCCCGGATCACCTCCCGGACCTGAACCACCAGCTAGCTAGCTACAGAAGGAGCGCCACATGGCCGCCACGCAGCAGGAGATCCTCGAAGGTCTCGCGGAGATCGTCAACGAGATCGCGGGCATCCCGGTCGAGGACGTCGAGATCGACAAGTCCTTCACCGACGACCTGGACGTCGACTCGCTGTCCATGGTCGAGGTCGTCGTCGCCGCCGAAGAGCGCTTCGAGGTGAAGATCCCGGACGAGGACGTCAAGAACCTCAAGACGGTCGGCGACGCCGCCGACTACATCCTGAAGCACCAGGCCGCCTGAGCCTGACGAGCGTTTGTCGCCACCCGGCGGTGGCGCCGTGACAATTCAGCACCCCCTGAGACGTGGAGAAAGAATTCCTGTGAGCCCGACCAATCGCACCGTGGTCGTCACCGGTATCGGCGCAACCACTCCGCTGGGTGGCGACAGCGCTTCGACCTGGGAAGGTCTGCTCGCCGGCCGGTCCGGCGTCTCGCCCCTGGAGGGCGAGCGCTTCGCCGAACTGCCGGTCCGCATCGCCGCCCAGGCCGCCGTGGACCCGAGCGAGGTACTCCCCCGCCCGCTGGCCCGCAAGCTCGACCGCTCGGCGCAGTTCGCCCTCATCGCGGCCCGTGAGGCCTGGGCCGACGCGGGTTACACCGCTCCGGCGGGCGAGGACGAGAGCATCGTCCCCGAGCGTCTGGGCACCGTGATCGCCTCCGGCATCGGCGGTGTCACCACCCTGCTCGACCAGTACGACGTACTGAAGGAAAAGGGTGTGCGCCGGGTCTCCCCGCACACCGTCCCCATGCTCATGCCGAACGGCCCCTCGGCCAACGTCGGCCTGGAAGTCAACGCCCGCGCCGGTGTGCACACCCCCGTGAGCGCGTGCGCTTCCGGCGCCGAGGCCATCGGCTACGCCGTCGAGATGATCCGTACCGGCCGTGCCGACGTGGTCGTCGCCGGCGGTACCGAGGCGGCGATCCACCCGCTGCCGATCGCGGCGTTCGCCAACATGATGGCGATGTCCAAGAACAACGAGAGCCCGACCACGGCCTCCCGCCCGTACGACAAGGCCCGCGACGGCTTCGTCCTCGGCGAGGGCGCCGGCGTCGTGGTCCTGGAGTCCGCCGAGCACGCCGCCAAGCGCGGCGCCCGGGTCTACTGCGAGGTGCTGGGCCAGGGCCTGTCCGCGGACAGCCACCACATCGCGCAGCCGGAGCCGACGGGCCGCGGTGTCGCCGCCGCCCTGCGCAACCTGCTCGACAACACGGAGCTGGACCCGTCCGAGCTCGTCCACGTCAACGCGCACGCCACGTCCACCCCGCAGGGTGACACGGCCGAGCTGAAGGCGCTGCGCAAGGTCCTGGGCGACGACCTCGACCACATCGCGATCTCCGCGACCAAGTCGATGACCGGTCACCTGCTGGGCGGCGCCGGCGGCATCGAGACGGTCGCGACCGTGCTGGCGCTGTACCACCGGATCGCCCCGCCGACCATCAACGTCGACGAGCTGGACGACGAGATCGACGCGGACATCGTGCGCGGCGAGCCCCGCAAGCTGCCCGTCGACGGTCCGATCTCCGCGATCAACAACTCCTTCGGCTTCGGCGGCCACAACGTCTCCCTGGCGTTCCGCACGGTCTGAGTCCGGGGGTAGAGACCCGTACCACGGGGAAGGCCCCCTCCCGGCAGTGCCGGGAGGGGGCCTTCCCCGTACGCGTCCGCGGGCTCAGACCACCTGGTGCAGCCAGCGGACCGGGGCGCCCTCGCCGGCGTAGCGGAAGGGTTCCAGTTCGTCGTCCCAGGGCTTGCCGAGCAGCTTGGCGATCTCCGCCTCCAGCTCGGTCTCGCCGCGCGCGGAGCGGGCGAGGGCGGCGCGCAGCCGGTCCTCGGGGATCAGGATGTCGCCGTGCATGCCGGTGACGGCGTGGAAGATGCCGAGGTCCGGGGTGGAGCTGTAGCGCTCGCCCTCGGCGGTCGGGCAGGGTTCGGCGGTCACCTCGAAGCGCAGCAGGTGCCAGCCGCGCAGGGCGGAGGCGAGTTTCGAGGCGGTACCCGCCTCTGCCTGCCAGGAGAACTCGGCTCTCCAGGTGCCGGGGGAGGCGGGCTGCCGGATCCAGTCGAGGTTCACCCGCACCCCGAGCACGCCCGCAACAGCCCATTCCACGTGCGGGCAGAGCGCGCGCGGTGCGGAATGCACGTACAGAACTCCACGTGTCGTCACCGGGACCTCCAGTGTGGGACGAGGTCGGGAATAAACTCCAGAAAACGGACAGTATGTGACGTGATGTAATGTAACGGAAAATAATGGACATTGCTTAGCGGCACCTGCGGCCGAAACGCCACGGGAAAAAGCTACCGTGCGCCGGGGGTCATGGTGTGACGTACGGTCGCTCCGAAGCCCGTAAACACAGAGCATTCACTCAGCAGGACGCCCTCGGAAGGACACGGGGCGACGAGGGAGGGACCACCCGATGCGCACCACCGTCGCGCGCCGCCGCGTACGCCGGACCGTCACCGGCGTGGGCGTGGCGGCGGCCGTTCTGGCCGCGACGGTGACGGGCTGTGACGACGGCGGCCCGCCGAAGGCGGGCGAGCGGGGGGCGCAGGCGAAGCCGCGCTGGAACCCGGCTCCGGCGTCCGTCGCCGCCGTCGGGGACTCCATCACCCGCGGGTTCGACGCCTGTTCGGTACTGGCCGACTGCCCGGAGGTCTCCTGGGCCACCGGCAGCGACCCGACCGTGAACTCCCTGGCCGCCCGGCTGCTGGGCGAGGCGCAGGTGCCCGCCCGCAGCTGGAACTACGCGGTGACGGGCTCGCGCATGGCGGACCTGCCCGGGCAGCTGGCCGAGGCCGCGGAGCACAAGCCGGGCCTGGTCACGGTGATGGTGGGCTCGAACGACGCCTGTCGGCCCACGGCTTCGTCGATGACCTCGGTGGCGGACTTCCGGGCCCAATTCGAACAGGCGTTGAAGGGACTGCGGGCGGCCTCGCCGGAGTCGCAGGTGTACGTGTCCTCCGTGCCGGACCTCCAACGGCTGTGGGAGCAGGGCAAGGACATCCCGATGGTCCGGCAGGTCTGGAAGCTGGGCATCTGCCAGTCCATGCTGGCCGAGCCCCTGGCCGCGGACACGGGGGCGACGGCCCGGCGGGAGAAGGTGCGGGCGCGGGTGGTCGAGTACAACGAGGTGCTGCGCCAGGTCTGCGCGGCCGACGCGCTGTGCCGCTACGACGGCGGGGCCGTCTTCCAGTACCCGTTCGGGGCGGAGCAGCTGAGCCACTGGGACTGGTTCCACCCGGGCCGGGACGGGCAGGCGCGGCTCGCGGAACTGGCCCACCGGCAGGTGACGGCGGCCGAGCCGCCGCGTTGACGGCGTAGCCGTGGAAGGGGGCCGGGAGCCGGTGTCAGGGGCCGCTCCCGGCCCGGTCTTCCGGCCGGGGCGGGGGTGATTTCCGGCCAATCCCCCGCCCCGGCGTGTCGTGGGCCCGCTGCGGCTACAGGTCGAGGGTGGCCGTCAGCCGGATGTCGGCGTGCGAGTGGCTCGCGCGGACCTCGTAGGTGCCGCCGATCCGGCGCCAGCCGTACGCCTCCTCGTCCCAGATCTCGAAGGCCCGGGCGGGCAGCGGGATCTCCACCTCGACGCCCTCGCCGGGCGCGGCGGCGACGGAGGCGAAGGCGGCCAGCCAGCTCGCCGGGCGCTCCACGGGGTCGGCGACGGGGGCGAGGTAGATCTGGACGACCTCGCGGCCGGGCCGGGTGCCGGTGTTGGTGAGGCGGACCCGGACGGACTCGGCGGTGGCCTCCAGGGACTCGTAGGCCCAGCCGGTGTAGCCGAGGCCGTGCCCGAAGGGGTAGGCGGGGGTCACGCCGTGCGCCTCGTAGGCCCGGTAGCCGATGAGCAGCCCCTCGCGGTACTCCAGGCGCCCGTCCTGCGGGACCACCTCGGTGACGGGCGCGTCGGCGAGGGTGGCGGGCCAGGTGGTGGGCAGGCGGCCGCCGGGCTCGGCGTCCCCGAGGAGCACGTCGGCCAGCGCGGCCCCGCCCTCCTGCCCGGGGAACCAGCCCAGCAGGACGGCGGCGACGTCCTCGCGCCAGGGCAGTTCCACCGGGGAGCCGGCGTTGACGACGACCACGGTGTTCGGGTTGGCGGCGGCGACGGCCCGTACCAGGTCGTCCTGGCGGCCGGGCAGCGCGAGGTCGGCGCGGTCGAAGCCCTCGGACTCCACCCGCTCGGTGGTGGCGACGACCACGACGGCCGTGTCGGCGGCGCGGGCGGTCCGGACGGCCTCGGCGATCAGCTCGTCGGGGTCGCGGCGCGGGCCGAGGTGGAGGAGGGAGAACATCACGGCCTTGAGCGGCATCGCGTCCATGTCGGGGACCTGGTGGGCCAGCGAGACCTCGACGGGCTCCCCGGCGGTCAGGACGGCCCGGGCGCGCTCGCTGGGGGCGCCGAAGAAGGCCTCGAACGGGTCGGCTTCCGCGCCCATCTCCTGGACGCCCTCCCACAGGGTCCGGCCGCCGACGGCAAGGCGGAAGGCGCCGAGCCCGCGGGTGCCGAAGACGTGCTCGCCGCTCTCGCGGGGCAGGAACGTCCCGGTGACCTCGATGGAGGCCATCGTCTCGTACGTGACCCCCTCGGGCAGGTCCTCGCCGATCCACTGGACCTGTCCGGACGGCAGGGCGGCCTCGCCGAGGACCGTCCCCGAGGCGTCCCGGCAGACGGCGCGCAGCTCGAAGCCCTGCCCGGCGGGGGCGGGTTCCTCGCTCGGGTCGGCACCGACGGCGTAGGTCAGGGCGCCCTCGGGGAGGGCGGCGGTGAGTCCGTCGAGCGGGGAGAGGACGCGTTCGGGGAAGACGGTGGCGCTGCCGCCGCCCAGGATCCGGGCCTCGCGGGCGGCGGCGCCGATCAGGGCGACGGTGCGGCCGGCGGCGCGGTCCAGCGGCAGGGCGCCGCCCTCGTTGCGGACGAGGACGGCCCCGCGGGCGGCCAGCTCGCGGGCCAGGGCCTGCCCGTCGACCGGCGCCGGGAGTTCGGTGACGGCGGCGGGGGCGCCTTCCAGCAGTCCCGCGCGGGCGGCGAGGCGCAGGACGTTGCGCACGGCCCCGTCGACGGTGGCACCGGCGGCCTCCCCGGCGCGGACGGCGGCGGCGAGCGCGGGCCCGTAGACGGTCGTCGGGCCGGGCATGGCCACGTCGAGGCCGCCGTCGATGCAGCCGGTGGTGGAGCGGGCGGCCATCCAGTCGGAGACGTTGCAGCCGTCGAAGCCCCACTCGCCGCGCAGGATCCCGTTCACCAGCCGCGCGTGCTCGGTCATGGTGGTGCCGTTGACCCGGTTGTAGGCGGTCATGACGCCCCAGGGGCGGGCGCCGCGGACGATCGCCTCGAAGGGCGCCAGGTAGAGCTCGCGCAGCGGCCGCGGGGCGATGGCGCAGTCGACGGTGAAGCGCTCGGTCTCGGCGTCGTTGCCTGCGAAGTGCTTGACGGTGGTGCCGATGCCGCCGTCCTGGACGCCCCGGACGTAGCCGGTGCCGATGGCCCCGGTCAGGTACGGGTCCTCGGAGTAGCACTCGAAGTGGCGGCCGCCGAGCGGGGAGCGGTGCAGGTTGACGGTGGGCGCGAGGAGGATGTGGACGCCCTTGCGGCGGGCCTCCTGGGCCAGGAGCCGGCCGGCCCGGCGGGCCAGGGCCGGGTCCCAGGAGGCGGCGAGGGCGGTCGGGGAGGGCAGGGCGATCGAGGGGTCGTCGGCGGTCCAGCGCACGCCGCGGACGCCGACGGGGCCGTCCGACATGACCAGGGAGCCCAGCCCGATCTCAGGGAGGGCGGGCAGGGACCACATGTCCTGGCCGGCCAGCAGCCGGGTCTTGGCGTCGAGATCCAGCTTGTCCAGGGCGGCTCCGACGGCGTCTTCGCGCAGCTGCTGGCTCGCGCGCTCGTCGGGGACCTGATCGGCAGCGGTCACGGCCGTGCCTCCTCGCTCTGTGGGTGCGGTGCGGTGGGCCCATCGTGGACCCATCCCCTGTAGGACGGTATGCCTTGTAATCTTTTCGTGATGCATTGATGACGTACGGTCGTACGACAGCCGGGCAGGTCCGGCCGGAAGGGGCGTGACGGGGCGATGGCCAGGGCGAAGAGCGAGGAACGCCGCGGCGAGATCGTCCGCGCGGCGGTCGAGGTGATCGCCGAACGCGGCTACCGGGGCGCCTCCCTGGGCTCCGTCGCCGAACGCGTGGGCCTGACCCAGCAGGGCCTGCTGCACTACTTCCCGACCAAGGAGGCCCTCCTCGTCGCGGTCCTGGAGGAACGCGACCGCTGGGACACCGGCGGCGGCTCCCGCGCCTCGGCCGGCGCCTGGCGCCTGGACCTGCTGGCCTCCCTCGTCGACTACAACGCCATGCGCCCCGGCATCGTGCAGACCTTCTCCGCCCTGCTCGGCGAGAGCGTCACCGACGGCCACCCGGCCCGCGCCTTCTTCACCGAGCGCTACGCCCAGGTCCGCGCGGAGATGGCCGACCTGCTGCGCGCCGAGTTCGGCGAGCGCCTGCCCTCCGGCCTCACCCCGGAAGCGGCCGCCCCGCTGCTGACGGCGGTGATGGACGGCCTCCAGTACCAGTGGCTGCTCGCCCCGGAATCGGTGGACATGCCCGCCGCGTTCCGCTCCTTCCTGACCCTGCTGAGGGGCCCCGACGCGTAGCCCCCCACCGCCGACGGGCATCCTTTCCCCCGGACTTCGAGCGGGGGGACACGACATGGAGCCGCAAGCGCCGCAGCACGCGGAGGAGCGCGAGAAGAAGGTCACGTGGTCGGAGCTGTTCTTCGACCTGGTGCTGGTGTTCGCCGTGACCCAGGTCTCGGCACTGCTCCACCACGACCACGGCTGGGCCGGCACCGGCCGGGCCCTGATCGTGTTCATCCCCGTCTACTGGGTGTGGGTGGGCAACACCGTCCACTCCAACACCCATGACGCCGACCGGCCCCTGGAGCGGCTCGGCCTCTTCGCCGCCGGGCTGTGCGGCCTGCTGATGGCCCTGGCCCTGCCCGACGCCTTCGGGGACCGCGGACCGCTGCTGGCCGGCGCCTACCTCTGCGCCCGGCTGGTCCTCGCCGCCCTCGCGCACGGCCGCAACCGCCGCCTGCGGCTCACCCCGGTGACCCTGTCCGTGCTGGTCAGCGGCCCGCTCCTGTTGGCCGGATCCTTCCTCGACGGACCGGCCCGGATCGCCCTGTGGGCGCTGGCCGCCGCCGTGGACCTGGCCGCGCCCCGGCTGACCCGCCGCGCCATGGTCCGCATCGCCTTCGACTCCGGCCACCTCGCCGAGCGGTTCGGCCTGTTCGTGATGATCGCGCTCGGCGAGTCCATCGTGGCCGTCGGCGCCCCGGTGGCCTCCGCCCCCGAGCTGGACACCGGCGCGCTGGCCGCCGTCGCCGTGGCCTTCACCCTGGTCTGCGGCCTGTGGTGGGTCTACTTCCACCTCGCCGCCGACGCCGTCCGGCACGGCCTGGAGACCGCCGCCGTACGGGCCGACGTGGCCCGGCAGGTCCTCTCGTACGGGCACCTCTCGCTGATCGCCTCGATCATCGCGGTCGCCGTCGGCATGGCCGAGGCCGTCGCCCACCCCGGGACCCGGCTCCCGCTCGGCGTCGCCGCCCTCCTCCACGGGGGCTGCGCCCTGTTCCTGGCCACCTTCGGGTACACCCGCTGGCACCTGTTCCGCTCCTGGTCGGTGACCCGGCTGACGGCCTCCGCCGTCGTCCTGCTCCTGCTGCCCGCGGCCGTCCTGCTGCCCTCGCTGGCGGCGCTCGCCCTGCCGACCGCGGTGGTGACCGGGCTCAACCTGGTCGAGCTGGCCTTCGTCCGCCGCCGCGGCGAGCTCCCCGGCGCCCCCGCCGCCGCCCCCGCCCTGACATCCTGAAGCCCATGAAGATCGCCGCCGCACAGCTGACCTGCATACCCGCCGACGTCACCGCCAACGCCGCCCGGGCCACCGCCCTCGCCGCCCGGGCCCGGGACGAGGGCGCGGAGCTCGTCGTCTTCCCCGAACTGACGCTCACCGGCTACGAGATGGAAGCCCTCGCCCAGGACCCGGCCCTGTGGCTGTCCGGCCCCGACGACCCCCGCCTGGACGGGCTGCGCTCGGCCGGCCCCGCCGTCGCCGTCAACGCCGCCCTGCGCACGGACGGCCCGCTGCCGGCCCTCGCGACCCTGGTCTACGACGCGGCCGGCGCGCACCTCACCAGCTACGCCAAGCAGCACCTCTACCAGCACGAACAGGGCGCCTTCACCCCCGGCACCACGGACGGCCGCTTCGCACTCGGCGGCATCCGCTTCTCCCTGGGCGTCTGCTTCGACAACCACTTCCCCGACCTGCCCGCCCGGGGCGCGGCCGACGGCTGCCGCGTCCACCTCGCCAGCTCCCTCTACGGCACGGGCGACGGCATCACCGAACGCGCCACCGTCTACCCGGGCATGGCGAAGGAACACGGCCTCTACGTGGTCCTCGCCAACCACGTCGGCCCGGCCGGCCCCTGGACGGGCTGCGGCGGCGCGGCCGTCTGGGCCCCGGACGGCACCCTCCTCGCCGAGGCCGACACCTACACCCCGACGGTGGCCACGGCGGACGTCCCGGCCGCCTAGGTCTGAGGCGCGCCTGCCGGACCGGGCGGGGCTCAGCGGAGCAGGCTGCCGAAGAAGTCCAGCATGCGGTCCGCCGCGACGCTCCAGTAGGGCCAGTTGTGGCCGCCCGGCCGCAGGACCGTCTCGGTGTCGGTCCCCCGGGCCGCGAAGGCGGTGGTCAGGTCCTCGGTCCCCGGCAGGTGGTTGGCGTCCTCGGTCCCGCAGGCGAGGTGGTAGCGGGCGCGGCGGAGGCGGTCGGGGGCCGTGCGGCGGAGGATGTCGGCCAGGTCGTACTCCCGGAAACGGTCCGTCAGGCGGGCCGGGCCCTCCAGGTCACGGCCGAAGGCGTGGCCGAAGAAGCGGTTCCACTCCTTCATCGGGATCGCGCGGTAGCCCTCGTCGGTGAAGTGCGCCGTGCTCAGTCCGGCGGCGGCGCCGAACAGGCCCGGGTAGCGCAGGGCGTACATCAGCGCCCCGTAGCCGCCCATGGAGAGTCCGGCGACGGCCCTCCTCTCCGGCCGGCCGCCCAGCCCGTGGGCCTTCTCGACGGCCGGGACGAACTCCTGGACGAACATGTCCTCGTAGCGCAGGGTGTCCCCGCCGGATCCGGCGGCGGCGATGTCGTTGACGTAGAACGTCTCGTCCTGGCCGCCGCCCGGCCGGCCGGGGTCGCGCCGGGCGTCGGGCATGACGAGGGCGCACGCCGGGATCCGGCCCGCCGCGACGGCCCGGTCCAGGGTCGCCACGATGCCGCCCTTGACGACCCAGTCGGTATGGCTCCCGCTCGTGCCGTGCAGGAGGAACAGGACCGGGATCCCGGTACCCCGCCCGGAGCCCGCCCGGGCCGACAGGTAGAGGCTGTACGGGACGTCCCGCCCGAGCAGCCTGCTGCGCACGGCCAGGTCCGTGCGCAGCGAGCCGGCCCCGGAGGCGGACGGACCCGGCGACGCGACGGAGCCCGCCTCCCCCGGCGCCCCGCCGCCGCCCCGCAGCAGGAAGGCCGCTGAGGCGACGGCCGCGACCGATCCGCCGACCCCGGCCGTGAGCAGGGAACGGCGCGCGGGACGTTTCATCATGGCTTCCTCAGCGTCGGCACCGGGCGCCCACTGGCCCGCACCCATGACACGCCCACCCTCCGCGTCGAGGCGAGCAGCCACGCCGCCGGGGCGGCGGAACGGGGGACGCCCCCCGCCCGCGGACCGGCGCCCAGCCCTAGACCGAATCCGGCAGCAGGTGCTTCGTGCCCCACTCCCCCAGGGACTCCAGGGCCCCGCTCAGCTCCCGGCCGAGCGGGGTCAGCGAGTACTCCACCCGCGGCGGGACCTCGTCGAAGACCTCGCGGTGGACTATGCCGTCGGCCTCCAGCTCGCGCAGCTGCGCCGCGAGGACCTTCTCCGACACCCCGGGGACCAGTCGGCGCAGCTCACCGAACCGGCGGCCCGGGCACTGCTCCAGCTCCCACAGGATCGACACCTTCCACTTCCCGTCGATCACCGCCATCGCCGCCGCGATCCCACAGTGGTCCGCACCCGGCCTGCGCACCGTCGCCATCCCGCCCACCCCTCCCACCTGCACGCTCACCCCGGGGTAAGCACCCACTCCCAAGTGCGTACTTGAGCCCCCGTCAGCCTGCCACCAGGCTAAACGCCATGACCGACAACGACACCCGGCACCGCCCGCTCACCCTGCTCGGCCTCGGCGACATGGGCACCGCCCTGGCCCGCACCTGGCTCGCCGCCGGCCACCCCCTGACCGTCTGGAACCGCACCCCCGCCAAGGCCGGGCCCCTGGCCGCCGAGGGCGCTTCCGTCGCCGCCACCCCCGCCGCGGCCGTCGCCGCGAACCGCCTGATCGTGCTCTGCCTGCTGGACGACGCGAGCATCGCCTCCGTGCTGGACGGGATCGACCTCACCGGCAAGGACCTGGTCAACCTCACCACCGGCACCGCCGCCGAGGGCCGCGCCCGCGCCGCCTGGGCCGAGACGCGCGGCGCCCGCTTCGTGGACGCCGGGATCATGGCCACCCCGTCGATGATCGGGGTCCCGCAGGCCGGCGGCTACGTCTTCTACAGCGGCTCCCGCGCCCTCTTCGACACCCACCGGACCACCCTGGAGGTCCCGGCCGGCGCCCGCTACGTCGGCGAGGACCCTGGCCACGCGGCCCTGCACGACGTGGCTCTGCTGAGCGCCATGTACGGCCTGTTCGCCGGGGTCTCGCACGCCTACGCGCTGATCGAGGGCGAGGACATCGCCCCGAAGGACCTGGCCCCGCTGCTGTCGGAGTGGCTGGGCGCGATGGGCTTCTTCGTCGGGAACGCCGCCGAACGGCTGACCTCCCGGGACTTCACCACCGGGGTGGTCTCCAGCCTGGCCATGCAGGTGGCGGCGAGCGGCACGCTGCTGCGCACCGCCGCCGACCAGGGGGTCAGCGCCGAGCTGCTCGCGCCGTACCTGGACCTGATGCGCGAACGCCTGGAGGCCGACCCGGCCGCCCACGGGGCCGAGGACACAGTGGGCGCCATCACCCTCCTGCGCCGCACCGCCCCCGGGCACTGAGCCGCCAGGGGCCCGGCCTCAGGAGGAGGAACGCGGGTCCTGCCCGGAGACCGGGGGGTAGCCGTATGGCTGCCGGTACGGGGGCGCCTGACCCGGAGCCTGCTGTCCGTAGCCCTGCCCGGGAGCCGGAGCGTAGCCCTGGCCGCCGTACGGGCCCGCCGGGGCGGGGCCACCGTAGGGTCCGGTCGCGCCGTAGGGTCCGGTCGCGCCGTAGGGAACCGCCGGGGCCTGGGCGGCGTCCCCGTCCCCGCCCTCGGAGGCCTCGGCGTCGTCCCCCACCAGGTCCCGCGCCAGCAGGGTCGCCCCCGCCACCGCGCCCGGCATCAGGAAGACCGCGAGCAGCGGGATCAGGAACAGCAGCACCAGCGGTACCCCGAAGCCGAGCGCCGTCGCGCGCCGCCCGCGCAGCAGGGTGAGCTGCTCGTCCAGGTCCACCCGGCGCCGCTGGAGGGCGACGGAGGTGAGCTCCTGGGTGAGGAAGAAGCCGGAGACGCAGAACCCGATCGCCGGGACCACCGTCTGCCCGACCACCGGGATGAACCCGAGGGCGAACAGCAGGATCCCGTACAGCAGCACCCGCACCAGCAGCCGCAGGCTGTCCCGGGCGGAGATCCACAGGTCCGCCCAGAACGAGCGCCCCGACTCCGGGACCCCACCGCCCTCGGTGCGGTCGACCTGCTCCGAGAGGGACTCGTAGAAGGGCTGGCCGACCAGCAGCGTCACGGCGGTGAAGGTGATCACCGAGACGAAGAGGCCGAGGGAGACGACCACGGCGGTCAGGAACCCGCGGAACAGCCCGAGCCAGGGCGAGGACCAGTCCGAGGCGAACGGCGTCGCCCACACCGTGAAGTCGTCGGCCCCGTAGAAGAGGCCGGTCAGCGCGGCGCCGTAGAGAACCAGCGTGACCAGGCCCGGCAGCAGGCCGAAGCCCAGCCAGCGGCCGTTGCCGAACACCCATCTCTGTCCGGCCCACAGGTACCGGAAACCCCCCGCAAGATCACGCATGCGGCCAGTTTACGGCGAAGGCCGCACCCCCCGAGGGGGTGCGGCCTTCATGAGCTGCGGCGCGAGCGTCAGGCGACGTTCAGCTCGACCGTGATGTTGCCGCGGGTCGCCTTGGAGTAGGGGCAGATCTGGTCGGCCTTCTCGACCAGGTCCTTCGCCACGGCGGCGTCCACGTTCGGGATCGAGGCGGTCAGCTTGACGATGATGCCGAAGCCCTCGTCGTTCTTGCCGATGCCGACCTCGGCGGTCACGGTGGAGCCGGTGACGTCGACGTTCTCGTTGCGGGCCGCGACGCTGAGGGCGCCCTGGAAGCAGGCGCTGTAGCCGGCGGCGAACAGCTGCTCCGGGTTGGTGCCGGCGCCGCTGCCGCCGAGCTCCTTCGGCGGGTTCACGACGACGTCGAGCCGGCCGTCGTTGGTGGCGACGCGGCCGTCACGGCCGTTCTCGGCGATGGCGACGGCCGTGTACGCGACGTCGGACTGGGTGATGGACATGAAAACGGATCCTCCAGATAGTCGCCGCGACTCGCGCCCACGATCGCGACGGTATGGAGGGAGCCTAACGGGTGAACGTGACGATCATCTTTCCGGTGTTCTCGCCGCGCAGCATTCCGAGGAAGGCGTCGGTCGCGTTCTCCACGCCCTCGACGACCGTCTCGTCGTAGCGCAGCTCGCCGGAGGCCAGCCAGCCGGCCACGTCCTTGACGAACTGCGGCTGGAGGGCGGCGTGGTCGCCGACGAGGATGCCCTGGAGGCGCAGGCGCTTGCCGATGACCAGGGTGAGGTTGCGCGGGCCGGGGGTGGGCTCGGTCTCGTTGTAGCCGGAGATCGCGCCGCAGAGGGTGGCGCGGCCGTGCGGGTTCATCTCGGCGATGGCGGCCTCCAGGTGGTCGCCGCCGACGTTGTCGAAGTAGACGTCGACGCCCTCGGGGGCGGCTTCCTTCAGCTGCTTCGCGACGGGGCCGTTCTTGTAGTTGAAGGCGGCGTCGAAGCCGTACTTCTCCGTGAGGAGGGTGACCTTCTCGTCCGAGCCGGCGGAGCCGATCACCCGGGAGGCGCCCTTGATCTTCGCGAACTGGCCGACCAGGCTGCCGACCGCGCCCGCCGCGCCGGAGACGAAGACGGAGTCGCCCTCCTTGAAGGAGGCGACCTCGAAGAGGCCCGCGTAGGCGGTCAGGCCCGGCATGCCGAGGACGCCGAGGTAGGCGGAGAGCGGGGCGAGGGAGGCGTCGACCTTGGTGGCGTGCTTCGCGTCGAGCTCGGCGTACTCGCGCCAGCCCAGCATGTGCAGGACGTGGTCGCCGACGGCGAAGCCCTCGGCGTTGGAGGCGACGACCTCGCCGACCGCGCCGCCCTGCATCGGCTCGTCCAGCTGGAACGGCGGGATGTAGGACTTGGTCTCGTTCATCCGGCCGCGCATGTACGGGTCCACCGACATGTGGAGGTTGCGGACCAGGATCCGGCCGGCGCCGGGCTCGGCGGAGACGGGCACCTCACGGAGGGCGAAGTCCTCGGCCACGGGCCAGCCCTGCGGACGGCGGACGAGGTGCCACTCGCGGCTGACGGCGGGGATCTGAGACATGAGGGACTCCAGGAAGTGGGAGGGGAGGCGGGCGGGAAGCGGAATGCTTCACGTCCTGAAACAACCATGCTCCTGGATATTTCATGTTGTCAAGCAAATGGGTACGCTGGTGGCATGTCCAGTCGTCGCGCAGATCCAGTGACCGTCGAGGTCGTCGAGCTCATCGGCGACGTCGTGGCCCGCTACCACATGGAGTACGAGGAGGCGGCCGCCCGCCACCAGCTCACCGGCGCCCAGGCGAAGGTCCTGACGCTGCTGTCGCTGGAGCCGCTGCCCATGCGCCGCATCGCGCAGAAGCTGCGCTGCGAGCCGTCCAACGTCACCGGCATCATCGACCGCCTCGAAACCCGCGGCCTGGTCGAACGCCGGCCGGACCCGGCCGACCGCCGGGTGAAGCTGGCCGCGCCGACGGAGGAGGGGGCCGAGACGGCGGAGCGGCTGCGCGAGTCGCTGGACTTCGCGCGCGAACCGCTGGCCGGACTCTCCGCGCAGGAGCGCACGGCACTGCGGGACCTGCTCAGGCGGATGCTGGGCTGAGCGGGCGGGCCGGGTCCGGTCAGCCCTACGAGCAGCCGAAGATCCAGAACACGCAGGTCTTGGTCGGCTCGGGCTTCGGATTGCCCGGCTTGGTCTTCGTCGGGGTGGGCTGCGCCGTGCCGGTCGTGCCCGGTGCGGGCTGCCCCGGCGTCGTCGTCTTTACGGCTCCCCCACCGCCGGAACCTTTCTGCGAAGGCGTCTCCGTGGGGGCGGAGGCGCTCCCGCTCGGGCTCGCCGACGCCGACCCGCTCGGGCTCCCGCTGGGCCGGGCCGTCCTCGCCGCCCCGCCCGCGCCCTTCGGCATGGCGGAAGGCGCGACCGGAGCCTGGCTGGGCAGGGCGTCGGGCTGGGCGGGTCCGCTGTCGGTGAGCTCCACCCGGTCGGCCCGGTTCACGCCCCCGTCGTCGCCCGCGATGCGGGCCACGGCGATCGAGCCGCCGGTCGCGAGCGCCAGCCCCAGGCCGACGGCCAGGGCGGTCCGCCCCCGCCTGCGGCGGGAGGCCGCGCGTTTGCGCGTACCGGCGCGGCCCTGGTGGGGGGCGGTCAGCACGACGAGGGAGTCCGCGAACACCTCGGCCAGCGCCGGCTGTGCCTCCGGGCCCGGGTGCGGGTGCGCCCCGGCGGCGGCGGTGGGCGCGGCGGCCACCAGATACTCGGCCGGGGTCCCGCAGCCGGCGCACGCGAGCGCTCCGTTGAGGTGCCTCTGACAGGCGGGGCAGAAGTAGTTCATGGCGCCCGCAGGCTATGCGGTCCCCGGCAACATAAGTATTCCGGGAGCGTGAGGATTATGTGTGGAATCGTGGCCTCCATGACCGCGACCCCGAACCCGGACCGTCCGGCAGCCTTCGGGCCGGGCGCCTTCCAGCTGGTGCTGCTGCGCAGGATGGCGGACTTCCAGCCCGCTCTCGCGGAGGCGGCCCGGCTGCGGCTTGGGGCGACCCTCGCCGAGCAGCGGGAGGCCAACCGGCGCTGGCAGGCGATGGTCCGATCACCCCGCTCGCGCGGGGCGCTGGCCCGCTACCGGTCGGTGCTCGGGCCGCCGGAGTCGGCCGAGCCGCGCCGGATCGGGGACCTGGAGTGCGAGGCGCTGCTGTGGCCGGTGCCGCTCTGGCCGGAGCTGCGCTTCGAGGTGCTGGCCGCGCCGGACGGGGCGGTGTGGAACGAGTGGCTGGTGCGCGCCCCGGGCCTGCCGGGGCCCGTACTGGAGACGGAGGCTGACCTGCTGCCCTGGGCGGCGACGGTGGACGAGGTGGCCCGCGCCTTCGCGCCGGCCCGGCCGATGGAGGGCACCGCGCCGACGCGCTGGCGGCTGGCGTTCAGCGCGTCGGGACGGGCCCTGGTGGCGGAGTTCACGTACGGGCTGCTCCAGCGGGTGCAACCGGCGGACGAAGAGACGGCCTAGGAGCGCAGGAAGGCGCGGACCCCGGCCGAGGTGGCGGCGTCTCCGAGCAGATCGTTGTGGGTCAGGCAGCCGACCGGGGTGTTCAGGGCGCCGGTGAGCGGGACGCTGCCGTCGGGGTTGACCACCTCGTCGCAGTCCGACCAGAAGGTCGCGTACTTCACCGCGCCCGGGGTCTCGTCCCCGGCGGCGAGGTTCTTCACCACGTAGGAGCCCGGGGTCATGTCACGGCACGCCTGGTCCCACAGGGCGCAGGCCCATGCGGTGGAGGTGCCGTGGTTGGGCCCGGCCAGCGAGACCCAGTGGTCCACGGTCTGCGTGCCGCCGCCGTACTTGACGTACCAGCGGCTGACGAGCGAGCCGAAGGAGTGGCCCACCATGTCCACGCGGGCGGCGCCGGTCTGGCGGCGGACCTCGTCCACGTAGGCGGCGAGGCGGCCGGAGAGCACCTCGTTGACGGACTGGTGGGTGTCGTAGCCGAACGAGAACAGCTCGGAGTCCGCGTACCCGTCGGCCCGCAGGTCCGCGCGCAGGGAACCCCAGACGCCGGGGTCGGCGTTGTATCCGTGGACGAAGACCACCGGATTGCGGGCGACGGCCGCGGCGTGGGCCGTGACCGGTGTGAAAAGGGTGAGGCAGAGGGTCAGGAGCGCCAGGAGTCTCTGGCGGGGCGTCAGCATCGGGTCCCCTTTACCTTGTTACGCACGGGTAGCGCGGATGGTGCGCGCATGGTGCTGCCTGTCGGTACAGAAATCCACCCCCGTGCAGCACGTGCGCCCCGTACGACCCGCCCCGGCCGGAGCATTCCAGCGGGCGGTATGCCCCATTGACCCGAGAAGATATGAATTGCGACCGGCATCCGCCGGTCCCCTTCTGCACCAAGCGCTCTCGGGAGGACCTGCCGTGACCGTCAGTCTTGAGCAGTTGCGCCGCTGCCACGTCGCCGTCGACCTGGGAGCCGCGAGGACCCGCGTCTACGTGAAGGGCGCCGGGCTGGTCGTCGACGAGCCCAGCGTCGCCGCGGTCAACACCCGCACCGGCGCCCTCATCGCCGTCGGCACCTTCGCCGAACGGATGACGGGCCGCACGCCCGACTACATCCGCGTCGTCCGCCCCGTCTCCGGCGGCACCGTCGTCGACATCGAGATGGCCCAGCGGATGCTGCGTCACCTCCTCGGCGAGAAGCTCCGCCGCGCCCTGCGCCGCAAGCCCCGGCTGCGCGCCGCCTGCTGCACCCCGCACGACGCCGACCCGCTGGCCCAGCGCGCGGCCGTCGAGACGATGGTCGGACTGGGGGCGCGGCGCGTCGAGCTGGTCGACACCCTGATCGCGGCGGCCGTCGGCTGCGGCCTGCCCGTGGAGCAGCCGACCGCGACGATGATCATGGTGTGCGGAGCCGCCGCCACCCAGGTGGCGGTGCTCTCCCTCGGCTCGATCGTCACCGCCCAGCGGATCCCCGTCGGCGGCGAGGCCATCGACCACGCCGTGGTCCAGCACCTGCGCCACGCCCACGAGCTGATGCTGCCGAGCCAGGCCGTCCGCCCCCTCCAGCTGGCCCTGCACGGCAACGGCATCACCCCGGACGGCCCCGCCTCCACCCTGATCCACGGCCGCGACGTGTCCACCGGACTGGCCCGCTCGGTCCACGTGGACACCGCCGCCGTGCGCGACGCCATCCACACCCCGCTGACGGCCGTCCTCGACGGCATCGGCCGGGTGCTGCGCGACTGCCCGCCGGACCTGGTCGCGGACCTGACGGACCGGGGGATCATGATGGTGGGAGGCAGCGCCCTGCTGCCGGGGCTGGACCAGATGCTGAGGGACTCCACCGGAATGCCCGTGGCCATCGCGGAACGGCCCGACGTGTGCGCCGTAATGGGTCTCGGCGCGATGCTCGAAGGGAAGATCGCCCCGATGGTCCTCAACCCGCTGGCCGAATGACGCGGGAGCCAACCGCCGAGGGCCCGGGACCGGGGTCGGGACCGGGCGCGGGCTCGGGCTCCGGTTCGGAGCCCGGGTCCGGGGCGAAGCCCGGGTCGGGGGCGGAGCCCGGGTCGGGGGCGGAGCCCGGGTCGGGATCGGAGCCCGGGTCGGGATCGGAGCCCGGCGGGGTGGTGGCGGGCGCGGCGCCGGCCAGCCTGCCGGTGCTGCTCGACGCCGTCCTCAGCGTCGGCTCGGAGCTGGAGCTCCAGGCCACCCTCCAGCACGTCGTGGACTCCGCCACCGACCTGTGCGGAGCCCGCTACGGCGCGCTCGGGGTCGTCGACCCCGAGCGCGGCCGGCTGACCCAGCTGTTCACCGCCGGGATGAGCGAGGCCGAACGGGCCGCGATCCCCCGGCTGCCGGACGGCCGCAGCGGCGTGCTCGGCGCACTGATCGCCGACCCCCGGCCGCTGCGGCTGGACGACCTCACCCAGGACCCCCGCTCGGCCGGGTTCCCGCCCGGGCACCCGCCCATGCGCAGCTTCCTGGGCGTGCCGATCAGGGTCCACACCGAGGTCTTCGGCAACCTCTACCTCACCGAGAAGCGCGGCGGCGGCCCCTTCACGGACGAGGACCTCGCGCTGATGCGGGTGCTGGCCTCGCAGGCCGGGATAGCGATCGGGAACGCCCGCCTGTACGAGACCGCCCGCCGCCGGGAGCGCTGGATCGAGGGCGCGGCCGCCGTGACCACCACCCTGCTGGCGGGGCGGCCGGCGGCCGACGCCCTGATGTGCGTGGCCGAACGGGCCCGGCTGCTCGCGGACGCGGCGGCCGGCGTGGTGCTCCAGCCCACGCCGGAGGGCGGCATGGAGATCGTGGCCGCCTCCACCCAAGGGGACCCCGGCGACCTGGTCGGCACGACCATCGCCCCCGGTTCGGCGGTGCTGGTGCAACTGCTGGGCGGTGAACCCGTCTTCATAGAGGACTCGGCGACCGACCCCCGGATGACCACGCACGTGCGCAAACGCTTCGGGCCGAGCATGATGCTCCCGCTCCAGAGCGGCGGCCAGCTGATCGGCACCCTCGCCCTGCCCAGGGCCCGGGGCGGCCGCCCCTACGACGCCGTGGACCGGCTCCTGGCCTCCCAGTTCGCCTCCCAGGCGGCCCTCGCCCTGGTCCTGGCCGACGCCCAGCACGACCGCGAGCAGCTCGCGGTGTACGAGGACCGCGACCGGATCGCACGCGACCTGCACGACCTGGTCGTCCAGCGGCTGTTCGCGACGGAGATGATGCTGGAGAGCACCCGACGCCGCTCCTCGAACGCCCCCACGGGCGACGGGGCGGACGTAGGCGACGAGCTGAGCCGGGCGGTGGACGAGCTGGACTCCACCATCCAGGAGGTCCGCACCGCCATCTTCGCCCTCCAGCAGCCCCCGACGGACGCCCCGACCACCTTCCGCGGCCGGGTCCTGCGCGAAACCGGCGGGGCGGCGGTCCTGTTGGGCTTCCAGCCGTCGGTGCACTTCGCGGGCGCGGTGGACGCCCTGCTCCCGGACCGCGTGACGGACGCCCTCCTGGCCACCCTCCGCAGCGCCCTGGCGGCGGCCCACCGCCGCCGCGAGGTCACGGCGATCGAGGTCGAGATCGACGCCACCCCCTCCCGAGTCCGCCTCACGGTCTCGGACGACGGCTACACGGAGACGGACACCCGAGGCACAACGGTGACATGGGAGTCGGGCCTGTAGCCCACGGCGCGGGGGTGGGCCGGAGCCGGGAGGCCGGGCAGGGTCGGGGGAGGGCCGGGTCCCGGCGGGGCGGTCTCAGAGCAGGGTTGGGGCTGGTGATTCCGTCACCGCCCGCCGTGAGCCCCCACCGCCTACCCTGGGCCCCGTGACGACCCGTCTCTCGGCCCGTGCCGCCATCGCCGCCCTGACCGACCCCGGGAGCTTCGGGGAGTTGCCCGCGCCGTGTGCGGAGTATCCCGATGACGACGGCCCGCTCGGGTGGGACGGGTACGACGCCTCGCTGGCGCGGGCCGGCGCCCGGACCGGGGAGCGGGAGTCCGTGGTGACCGGGACCGCCCGGGTCGGCGGGTTCGAAGCGGTGCTCGTCTCCTTCGAGTTCGGGTTCCTCGGCGGGAGCCTCGGCCGCCGTACCGGTGACCGGCTGGAGGCCGCGTACGCGCACGCCCGCGAGCGCCGGCTGCCGCTGGTCTCCCTGATCGCCACCGGCGGCTCCCGCATGCAGGAGGGGATGCTCGCGCTGACGCAGCTCCAGCGGGTGGCCCGCCAGTGCGTGCTGACCCGGGCCGCCGGGCTCCCGCAGATCGCGGTGCTGCGCGACCCCACCACCGGCGGGGGGTGGGCCACCCTCGGGGCGGGGGCCGACGTGGTGCTGGCGCTGCCCGGGGCGCAGGTCGGCTTCGCGGGGTCCCGGGTGCGGCCGGCCGACGCCGATCCGGCGGCCTACACCGCCGAGGGGCAGTACGGCGCCGGGCACGTGGACGCCGTCGTCCCTCCGGCGGAGCTGCCCGGGGCGGTCGGGGACTGGCTGCGGGTGCTGGCCGCGCCGCGGGCCGCCGGGCCGGTCGAACCCCCGGCCGCGCTGGGCGGCGTGACGCCCCCGCAGACCGGCTGGGACGCCGTCCGGCAGGCCCGGCACCCCGGGCGGCCCCGCGCGCAGGCCTACCTGGACGCGTACTTCGGGCTGCGGATGCCGTTGCGCGGGGACCGGGCCGGGGCCTTCGACGCCGGGATGCTGTGCGGGTTCGGGCTGCGGGAGGGCCGGGCGGTGGCGTACGCCGCCCAGTGCGGCACCGCCACCCGCCCGGCGGGCTACCGTACGGCCGCCCGTGTGATCCGGCTGGCGGACCGGCTCGGGATCCCGGTGCTCACCCTGGTCGACACCCCGGGCGCGGCCAACGACGCCGCCGCCGAGCACGCGGGCGCCGGCCCGGCCATCGCGGACTGCTTCGCGGCGGTCGCGGCGGCCACCGTCCCGGTGACGACCCTGCTGATCGGCGAGGGCGGCTCGGGCGGGGCGCTCGCCCTGGCGGCGCCCGGGAACACCTGGGTGACCCCGGACAGCTACTTCTCCGTCATCGCCCCCGAGCTGGCGGCGGCCATCCTCAAGCGCCCGCCCGAGGAGGCCCCGGCCACGGCGGACCAGCTGCGCATCCGGCCCCAGGACCTGGTCGACCTCGGCGTGGCCCGGGGCGTCGTGGGCCCGGAGGACGGCGCGTAGGCGCCTCCGCGGGGCCCTGGCCTCTGCCGCCGCCCTCCGGCGGGCGGATGCCCGCCGGCATGGCCCATCTCGACACGTGGCGGCAGAGGCGGCCGGGCAGCGCAAGGGGTCCCCGGGCTGCCTCCGCCGGACAGGCCCTAGGCCTGCGGCGACCGCGCGTCGTACCGGGCGAACGAGCGCCACCGGGCGGCCAGCAGCCCCAGCACGACCACGCACGCCAGCCCGCCGCCCGTGATGGCTACCGCCGGGGAGGTGAGGTCGGCGACGGTGCCGGCCAGGAAGTCCCCGAGGCGGGGCCCGCCCGCGACGACCACGATGTACACGCCCTGGAGCCGGCCGCGCATCCCGTCCGGGGTCGCGGCCTGCATCATCGTGGAGCGGAACACCATCGAGATGGTGTCTGCGCATCCGGCCAGCGCCAGGAAGAAGAGCCCCAGCCACAGGTTCCGGGTCAGCCCGAACACGGCGATGGCCAGCCCCCACGCCGCGACGGACAGCAGGATCGCCAGGCCGTGCCGCCGGATCCGCCCCTGCCAGCCGGAGAACACCCCGCCGAGCAGCGCGCCCACGGCGGGGGCGGCGACCAGCAGGCCGACGGTCTTGGCGTCGCCCCCGTACCAGAGGACGGCGATGGCCGGGAACAGCGCCTTCGGCTGGGCGAAGATCATCGCGGCCATGTCGGAGAAGAAGTTCATCCGGATGTTGGGCCGGGTGCCGAGGAAGCGCAGCCCGTCCAGCACCGAGGCCCGACCCTTGCGGCCCTCCGGCAGGGGCTCGGGCAGCATCGAGGGCAGCCGCCACATGGCGTACAGGGCGGCGATGAAGGTGACGGCGTCGATCAGGTAGGCCGCCTGGTAGCCCCACCAGCCGACGATCAGCCCGCCGAGCACCGGGCCCAGCATGGTCCCGGAGGTCATGGTGACGGAGCCCAGCGCGTTCGCGGCGGGCAGCTGCTCGGGCGGCAGCAGCTTGGGGATCATGGCCGAGCGGGCGGGCCCGTTCAGCGCCCCGCAGACCGACTGGAGGGCGACGACCGTGTAGAGCAGCCAGACCTGGTGGTAGTCGAGCAGCGCGGCGGCGGCCAGGCCGGAGGAGAGCACGGTGAGCCCGACCTGGCTGCGCAGGCCCAGCTTGCGCCGGTCCACGGTGTCGGCGATGGCGCCGCCGTACAGGCCGAAGACGACCAGCGGGACGAGCGAGAAGAGACCGACGAGGCCGACGGAGAAGCTGGAGCCGGTGATCTCGTAGACCTGGAGCGAGATCGCCAGGGCGGTCATGGCCTGGCCCATCCAGGAGATGGTGCCGCCCACCCACAGCCGTCTGTAGTGGGCGGAGGTGCGCAGCGGGGTCAGGTCGGCGAATATGCGTCGCCTCGGTCGGGGCGGGGAGGCAATACCAGTCACACGGGATGGTAACCAGCGCGGTCTAGGGCGCCCCTGGAGCCGGGGACGGGTTCATCGGGGTTCATGGGGCCATCACACACGCGCAACGTGCGACCCACCCGGACCGGGGGTTTCAGGGCGGGATCGCTCTTGCCGCTAACTCGCCATTATCACCCGACATTTGACCGGATCGGCGTTGCCCCGTGGCCGCCTGTTCGGCCCATGATGAAAGACTCGTATGTCCAGGGAGGCGTAGTGATCGATCCTGGCAACAGCACCACGAGCACCGGTGACACCGGCCCCGCGGGCCACGGCCTGCGCACGGCGAGCGGTGCCACCACCCCCCTCACGGTCGGGGTCGAGGAGGAGTTCCTGCTCGTCGACGACCGCACGTTACGGGTGGTCCCGGCCGCGCCCCGCGTCCTGGCCACCGCCGCCGGGCTGCCCCAGCAGCTGCACCCAGAGGGGACCCGGTACCAGGTGGAGATCTCCACCCCGGTCGCCGATTCGGCGATCACCCTGCGCGAGGAGCTCGCCGCCCTGCGGCGGACCCTCGCGGCGGCGGCCCGCGAGCACGGCTGCCGGCTGCTGGCCGCCCCCTCGCCCGTCGTGGCCGTCGAAGGGCCGCTGCACCTGACCGACGACGAGCCGCGCCAGCGCGAGCAGCACCGCCGGTTCGGCGCGCTCACCGACACCCTGGTCAGCTGCGGCCGTCACATCCACATCGGCACCCTCGACGTGGACACGGCCGTGGCGGTGTCCAACCGGGTCCGCCCCTGGCTGCCCACGCTGATCGCGCTGGCGGCCAACTCCCCCTTCTGGGGCGGCCGTGACACCGGCCACTCCAGCTGGCGGGCGATGGCCTGGGCCGGCTGGCCCTCGGCGGGTCCGCCCCCGCACTTCCCGTCCACGGCCCACTTCCGGCGCTCGGTGCAGACCCTGCTCGGCTCCGGGGCGGCCCTGGACACCAAGATGGTCTACTGGGACCTCCGTCCCTCGGGGAACTGGCCGACCCTCGAAATCCGGGCGCCCGACATGTCCCCGGACATCGACACGGCCGTGCTCCAGGCGGAGCTCGGCCGCGCCCTGGTCTCCTCGGCGCTGCGCGACATCGCGGAGCAGCGGCCCGAGCGGCCGGTACGGGACGAGGTGCTGCGGCTCGCGCGCTGGCGAGCGGCCCACGACGGCCTGGAGGGCTTCGGCCTGGACCCGTACACGGGCGCCGAACTCCCGGCGGCCGACCTGGCGGAGGCCCTGCTCGACCTGGTCGCCCCCGACCTGGCCGCCGCCGGAGACCTGGACCACGCGGCGCGGACCCTGGGCGGACTGCTGCGCGACGGCTCGGGCGCGGCCCGGCAGCGGGCGGCCTTCGCGCGCCGCCAGGACCTGATGGACGTGCTGCGCCACCTGGTGGAGGAGACCGAGAAGGCCTGACCGGTCCTTCCGCACGGCCACGGTCGCGGCGCCCGCTCGGGGCGTCCGCGGCCGCGGCGCGTCCCGCGGGGGGGCCGGTGACCTGCTCAAGGGGTCAAGAAACCGACAGGGCCGCGCCTTTGGCTTCGAGCAGATCCGAACGGGCAATGGCGTAACCGAGTTCGCACCTGCTGCGCGTGTCGAGCTGGGTCATCAACGCCTTCACGTGCTCCCGGTAGTTGCGGAGGCTCAGGCCCGCGCGGCGGGCTCCCACCTCGTCCGTTTCCCCCTGGGTGACGAGCCGGGCCACCGAGAGCCGGGTGCTGTCGATCGCGTACCGGTAGGCCTTCTGGTCCATATCGACGGAGAACTGTGTCGCCCGCGTCCAGGAGCGCTCGAACGTTCCCTTGAGGAAGCGTACGACCGCGGGCTGTCTGACGGCTATCGCCGTGGACCTCTCGTCGTTGCAGGGGATGAACGCGACGGTTTCGTCCACGATGATCAGGCGGTCGAAGAACTCTTCAAGAGTGCGCACCTTCGATCCGTGACCGCTGACGCGCTCCACGTAGTAGCGGGTGGCGGCACTGAAGCGGGCGGTGTGCTGGTAGAGGGTCCGTATCCGCACTCCGCGCCCGAGGAGCCGCACTTCCCGGTCGAAGGAATGGTCGAGGGTCTCGGCCTGGCGCCCGCCGCCGGGCTGGGCCGTGATCACCTCTGTTTCCACCGTTTCGAGTGCAGCATTGATGGCGTCGTTGATCACTTCGAATCCCTGGAGCACTTCGAACTCGGGAGTGCCCAGCAATTCGACCCCGTGGATCGCGTCGGACGTCGACGGCCCGCGCGGCTGGGCCTGAATTCGCCCTACGTGATCCTCGATCTCTGATACCTGTCGGCGCAGCTCGCGCTGGATCTGGCGCAGGAGAGGCAAGGCGGCGGCTGTCTTCGGCCCCCCGGCCGAAGAAATGTGCGCTGTGGCCTGAAGCGCACCCAATGAGGGGGCATGTGCCCCCGAAGCGTCGTTCATGTCCGAAAATTCCACTCATATCCCCCATCAGCTTGTGGCTGGATAGATGATGATACCCAGGGCTCCTTCCGTGGATTCGGGGGCACTGGCAGAGTGACCCGGTGAAAAGGATGGCCTGCCGAATGTGGATTACGACTGCGCGGCGGGAAGTAATTACGGGGAGTTCAGAGCACATGTTCATTCGGTTTGTCGTGGCTCTGACGTGTGCGGCAGTCGCCTCTTTCGGGTTCGCGTTCGCCGGCACCCACTCCACTGCGGGCCACGCAGGTGCGCCGGCCGTCAACGACATCGGCTGGGACTAGTCGATTCGCCTGGCCACACACCACGTGACCTTTGAGGCCCGCATCAAAGATGCGTGCGGTCGCAGTTGATGAATCGGCTTCCCTGACGGCGGCAGGACGGTAGCGGGGTCTGGTCGCCCATGTGCGGCACATTCTCCGCGGGACGGTACAGGTCTTCAAAGCGATGAGTTTTTCGTCTTTCATGGGCGTGCTTCGGCGTGCCCGCATGGACGTCACGCCGCTTCGGCAGCGTGATTTCCGGCTGGTGATGGCGAGCGGTGTCATCACCATGTTCGGAAACTTCACCACCTATGTGGCGATCCCCTACCAGATCAAGGAGCTCACCGGCTCCTACGTGGCGGTGGGCCTCGTCGGCGTGATCGAGCTCGTGCCGATGATCCTGTGCGGGCTGTACGGCGGTGCGCTGGCGGACTCGATGGACCGCAGGCGGATCATCCTCACGACCGAGATCGGCATGACGGTGCTCGGCCTGGCCCTGCTGGGCAACGCCCTGCTCGAGAACCCCGTCGTGTGGCTGCTCTACGTGGTCGCGGGTGCCATGGCGGCCCTGGACGGCCTGCAGCGGCCGGCGCTCAACGCGCTCACCCCCCGGTTGGTCCCGCGCGACCAGATCCCGGCGGCCAACGCCCTGCAGGGGCTTCGCTGGCAGATCGGCGCCATCGCGGGCCCCGCGATCGGCGGTCTGCTGGTGACCCAGGTGGGGCTGGGCGCCGCTTATGGGCTCGATGTCGCTTCCTTCATCGTCTCCGCCCTCCTGCTGTCGCGCCTGCGTCCGACGGCCGTTCCCGAGGGCGCCGAGCCCCCCAGCCTCAAGTCGATCGCGGACGGCGCCCGGTACGCCTTCTCGCGCCAGGAGCTCGTCGGCACCTACCTGGTGGACATCGCCGCGATGTTCCTGGCCATGCCGACCTCGCTGTTCCCCTTCGTGGCGGACGCCCTCGACGCGCCGTGGGCGCTCGGTCTCATGTACACAGCAACATCGGTCGGCGCCCTGCTGGTGACGCTCACCAGCGGGTGGGTCAAGCACGTGCACCGGCATGGACTGGCGGTCCTGCTGGCCGCGGCGGTCTGGGGCCTGGCGATCACCGGCTTCGGCGCGGTGTCGAACATCGGCCTCGCGGTGACCTTCCTGGTCGTGGCGGGCGCCGCCGACATGGTCAGCGGCCTCTTCCGGCAGACGATCTGGAACCAGACGATTCCCGACAGCTACCGCGGGCGCCTCGCCGGCATCGAACTGCTCTCGTTCTCGATCGGCCCCACGCTCGGGCAGACGCGGGCCGGCGGCATGGCCGCGGTCTACGGCCTGCGCGGAGCCATCGTCTCGGGCGGACTCATGTGCGTGGGCGCCGCGGCGCTGCTCGGCGCCGTACTTCCGCGCTTCACCCGCTACGACGAGCGCACCAGCCCCCACAACGACGCGAGTCCGGAGCCACAGGCCGAGGCGGACGCCTCCGTGCCGCAGCAGGGCTGATCTGACCTCGACCCCCGGCGACGGGGGTGAACCGAAGAGTGAACGAAGTGGATCTGAAACAGCACATGGACGCGCAGGCAAGCGTGGAACAGCTGGACATCTGGCTCGCGGTCCAGCAGGACCCGGAGTCCGCCCGCTACAACGTTCCCGTCTACCTGGACCTGCAGGGGCCGGTGGACGTGGCGGCACTGCGGCTCGCCCTCGCGGATGTGGCGGGCCGGCACGGCGCGCTGCACAGCCGGTTCACCCTTGAGGGAGGTGCGCTGCGCGAGACGCGCGGGGAAGCAGTACCCGTACCACTGCTCGTGCACGACCGGGGCGCGGCCGCCGGCCGGGACGAGGCCTTCCGGCTGGCCGTGTCCGACGCCGCCAGGCCGCTGAACCTCTCGGGCGGAAGCCTGCTGAGGGCCGGCCTCTTCCCGTACGCCGACGCCCGTGCCGACACCGCAGTGCTGTGCCTCGTCACGCATCACATCGTCGCGGACCGCTGGTCCCTGGACGTGCTGTCGCGCCACCTCATGGAGGCGTACTCGGCACGCGTCGAGGGCCTCGCCCCCGACCTGGGCGCGCCGGCCCCGCAGGAGGCCTCCTCGCCCGAGGCGGACCGGTTCGGCGCCCCGTACTGGCAGGAGCTCCTGGACGGCGAGTGGGCGTGGCTGCTTCCGCTGCCCGACCGGGTACGGGAGGAAGCCGCCCCGCAGGCCCTGCGCAGCTCCGGGACATTCCTTTCGGACGGTGCGTTCGCAGGCCTGCGCGAGCGGGCCGGTGAGCTCCATCTGTCGCCCACCCTCGCCGTGTTCGGCGCGTGGACGCTGCTGCTGCACGGCTGGAGCGGCATCGGCGACGGCATCATCGGCATGCCGTTCAGCGGACGCAACGCCGAGTCCAGCCATGACGAGGTCGGCCTGTTCACCCGCGTACTGCCGGTCCGCAGCAGGCTCGCGCGGGACACGGCGGTCGCCGGCCACCTGGAGGAGCTGCGCGACCAGGTCCTGGAGTCGATGGAGTACTCCGAGGTACCGGTCGATCACCTGCGCGGCCGCCAGAACGCCGCCGGGGACAGCGCGTTCGTCCCCCGCAGCGTGTTCACCCCGTACGGCGAGCCCCCGACCCTCACCGCCGCCGGAGGCCTCACCGCTCGGCCGCTGGACGACCCCGAGGACCTGGCGCACTACCCGGTCTCCCTCGTGATGCTGGAGGAGGACGGCCGTCTCCAGCTCCGGGTCGACTACGACTCCCGCATCTACGGTCCGCAGACGGCGCAGCTCCTGCTCCGCCAGCTCGTGACCGTCGTCGAAGGACTGTGCGAGGACGCCGACCGCACCTGTGGCGAGCTCCTCGACGACCTCGCCCGCCCGGTGCCCGGCACGGCCGACGCTCCGTCGGACGCACAGCCGGTCCCCGGCCTGCTGGAGCTCGTGACGGCCCAGGCGGAGCGGAGGCCCGGGGCGGTCGCCGTGCGGCGCGGCTCGTACGAGCTGACCTACCGCGAGCTGGTGGACCGTGCGCGGGCCGAGGCCGTCCGGTGGGAGGACGCGCCGGCCGGCACCGCGGCGCTTCCCGGTGCGCCGGGCGCCGAAGCGGTGGTGCGTGCGCTGGCCGACGCGTTCGCCGCGGCCGAGCCGGGCGTGACCGGGTCCGAAGGAGCGCAGGACGCGCGCCGCGCCCTCCACGCCCTCGGCCGCGTCGTCTCGGGGGACTTCCTGGGATTCGGCGAGGACGACACCGTCGCGCACCTGGCTCCGGCGGGCTCGGACGGCGCCGCCTACGAGATCTGGGGAGCGCTCTCGCGGGGAGCCTGCCTGGCCGTCCCCGACGAGGAGGACGGGTCGGGCGCCGAGGGGCTGCGCCGCACGCTGCACCGCCACCACGTCACGGCACTCGTGCTGGCCACGGACCGGTTCCACTCCCTCGTGGACGGGGCGGTCGACGTCCTGCAGAGCGTCCGGCACGTGCGGGTCTTCGGCGGTCCGCTCTCGGTGCCCCTGGTGCGCCGCGCCCTGCGCTGGTGCGGTGCGGGCGTCCTGAGGTTCGGGTACGTGCCGCGCCCGGGAGCCCTCGTGGCGACCTGCGCCGTCCTCGACGCCGTCGAGGAGCACGCGACCGCCGTACCCCTCGGCGAAGCCGGCCCCGGCGTCCGTGCGGAGGTCGTCCTGGCCGGTGCGGCGTGCCCGGCTCCGGTGGGCATGCCCGGTGAGCTCGTGGTCGACGGCGTACGCGCTGCCTCCGGGCCGCGGGTGCGCAGGACGCCGGCCGGACGGCTGGAGCCGGTACGGGAGGACCGTCCGCGCCGGGAGGAAGCGGCGGCCGTCGCCGCCCCGAAGGCCCTGGCGCCCCCGCGTCCGGCGGACGGCGAGGCGGTCGGCCTGGTCCTCGCGGCCTGGGGTGCCGTACTGGCCGCCGGGCCCGAGGGCATCGACGACAACTTCTTCGACGTCGGTGGCAATTCGCTGCTGGTGATCAGGCTCCAGCAGTCCATCCGTGAGCTCTCCGGGGTCACGGTCGCCATACCCGACCTCTTCCGCCACACCACGGTCCGGACGCAGGCGGCCCTGCTGGAAGGCGGGCCGACGCCGGTGCTTCCCGCGGCCCCGCAGCAGCCGGCCAGGACCGTCCAGTCGGACGACGACATCGCGGTGATCGGGATGGGCTGCCGTTTCGCCGGATCTCCGGACAAGGACGCCTTCTGGAGCAACCTGCTGGCCGGCAGGCAGCTCATCACCACGAGCCCCGACCCGGAGCAGCCGGACCTCGGCAACGGCTCGAAGCGCATCCCGCGCTGGGGCCTGATGGGCGACGGCGTCGGCTACGACGCGGAGATGCTCGGTTTCTCGCAGGACGAGCTGGCCACCGCCGATCCTCAGCACGGCGTGCTCTACGAATGCCTCTGGGCGGCGGTCGAGGACGCCGCTCTGAAGATCTCCGACATCGGCCCGTCGACGAGCCTGTTCGTCGGGGCGGACCGTTCGAACGAGAACACCTACTGGGGCACCCGCGAACAGCCCCTCCGCGCCGACGACGTCATCGCGACCAGCGCCACCTTCATGCCGTCGCGCTTCGCCTACTGGAACAACCTGTGGGGTGAGAACCTCCTCATCGACACGGCGTGCTCCACCTCACTGGTGGCCGTACACCTGGCCTGCGCGAGCCTGCGCAGCGGCAGCAGCGACTACGCGCTGGCCGGCGGGGTGTCCATCGACAACCCGGAGGACGGCGGCTACACGTTCACCCCGGGCCACCTCTACTCCAAGGACGGCGTGTGCCGTCCGTTCGACGTGCACGCGTCGGGAACCGTCGGCGGGGACGGCGCCGGAGCGGTGCTGCTGCGCAGGCTCTCCGACGCGGTCCGTGACGGCGACCCGATCTACGCGGTCATCCGCGGCAGCGCGGTGAACAACGACGGCATCTCCCGCGTCGGGTACTCGGCGCCCGGAGTGGAGGGCCAGGCACGGGTGATCCGCAAGGCCCTGGACGCGGCGGGCGTCACGGGGGACCAGGTCGACTACGTGGAGCCGCACGGCACCGGAACGCGGCTCGGCGACGCGATCGAGGCGATCGCGCTGTCCGAGGCCCTGGGTCCGGACGGTCCGGAGGTAGCCGTGGGCGGGCTCAAGTCGTCCATCGGTCACACCAACCACGCGGCCGGAGTCGCGGGTCTGATCAAGGCGGCGCTCGCCGTGCACAGCGGGATCCTGCCCGGCACTCCGACGGCGAGCGAGCCCATCGGCGAGATGAGCGCGAACGGCGGCCGGCTCCGGCTGACACCGCAGACCCGGGCCTGGCCCGAGCGGGAGCACCCCCGTACCGCGGGTGTGAGTTCGTTCGGCGTGGGCGGCACCAACGCCCATGTCGTCCTGCAGGAATTCCGAGGCAGTGACCTCGAAGCGAAGAGCGGGGTCTAACGGCATGACGACGAACGACGTGTTCGGCAGCGCGCATCGGATCATCGCGCTGTCCGCGCGGTCTCCGGAGGCACTGCTCGCCGCACGCGGCAGCCTCGCCGCCCGGCTGACGGCCGAGCCCGGGCTGAGCGTGCACGACGTGTCCACCACGCTCGCGGTCGGCCGCGAGCAGCTGCCGGAGCGGTGGGCCGCGGTGGTGGCTGATACGGCATCGGCCGTGGCGGCGCTGCGCGGTGAACCGGCGGGCACGGCCGCGCCGGTGGCCGAGGGCCGGCCCGCCACGGCCGTGCCGCCGCGGGTGGTCCTCTCCTTCACCGCGGCGGGTTTCGAAGGCGCCCGGGCGCGGGGGGTCCGCGCCTACGCGGCGCACGGTGAGGCCCGCCGGTGGCTGGACCGTGCGGCCCAGGTGCTCGACGACGTCCTGCCCGTGCCGCTCCTGAAGTGGTTCGAGCTGTCGGACGACGAGTGGTCGGACGATCCGGCGATGACCGCGCCGGCGGCACTCGCCGTCGACTTCGCGGTGGCGCGCACGCTGATGTCCTGGGGCGTCACCCCGAGCGCGGCGACCGGCGCGGGAGTGGCGGGCTTCACCGCCGAGGCGGCCATGGACTCCCTCGGGTTCGACGACGCGCTGCACCGGGTCGCCAACTGGGGACGCATGGTGTCCGAGGGCGAGATCGACTACGACGACTCCGAAGCCGTCGAGCACCCCGAGGACCCCGGTGCCCTGGTCGTCGAGGTCAGTACGGAGAACGATCTGCCGTTCCTGCTGGCCCGGTTGTGGTGCCAGGGCGTGGTGGCGGACCTGACGACGGGGCTGCCCGGCCGTCGGCTGCGCCTTCCCGTCTACCGGTTCCAGCGCGATTCCAGCTCCCGTACGGCGCCGCGCACCGAGCCGGAGGGCCGGCCGCTCAACGCCCTCGAGCAGCGTCTGGTCTTCCACGACCTGGTGCGCCGGAGCAGCAATGCCGAGCACACCGCGGTGGCGCTGGCGGAGGTGGACGGACCGGTGGACGCCGCTGCCCTGCAGGAGGCCTTCGCCGGACTGCAGGCCGACCGGCCGGCGCTGCGGACCACGTTCCGCAGGATCGGTGACAAGTGGCGGGCGGTCGTCGGCCCGCAGACGGCCCGGCTGTCCGTCCGGACGCCGTCCGTCGCGGCGGACGGGGGCGAACAGGACGCCGGGGCCGCGCGCGCGGAGGTCGTCCGAGAGATGGAGCTGACCGCCTTCGCCCCCACCGACCCGGTCCTCGTGCACGGCCTGCTGGCCGTGGGGGACGACGGCAGGAACCTGGTCGGTCTGGCCGTCCACCGCGCCCTCCTGCCGGGCACGTCGGCCGCAGCGCTGCTCGAAGAGCTCGCCGGGCGCTACGGGCGCCGGACGGACCCCGCCGGCGAGCGGGGCGACGGCGGCTGGCACGCACTGCCGGCCACCACACGTACATGATCTTCAGCAAGGGAATTCCAGCACATGCGTAATTGGCCCATCTCGGGTTTGAGTGTCACGACGCCGCGGGTCGAGCTCCGGTGGCCGTCCCAGCACGACCTCGACGACCTCGCCGACCGGGGCGCCGAAGGCGTCCACGACCCGGCATACATGCCCTTCTTCTCGCAGTGGACCGACGGTGACCAGGCCACGGTCGCCAAGCGGGTCCTCCAGCGTCACTGGGGTGCGCTGGGTTCCTGGACGCCCGAGGACTGGACGCTGTACCTCGCCGTGGTCCACGAGGGCACCGTCGTGGGTTCCCAGAGCCTCGGGGCGCGCAACTTCGCCACGGCGCGCGAGGTTCTCCTCACCTCCTGGCTCGGCTACCGGTTCCATGGCATGGGGCTCGGTACCCAGGCCCGCGCGGCGGCCCTGCACCTCGCCTTCGAGGGGCTGGGCGCGGACTACGCGGTCGTCGTCGTACGGCAGGACAACGGCCCCTCCCAGCGGGTGTGTGAGAAGTTCGGCTTCCTCAAGGACGGCACCCAGATCAACTCGGTGCGCGGCACGGTGTCGGTCAGCGACCGCTACCGCCTCGACCGCGAGCGCTGGGAAGCCCGCCGTGAGATCACCGCCGAGATCCGCGGGCTCGAGGCGGGGCGCACGCTCTTCGGCCTGGACGGCGGCATCGCGGAGCCGGCCGCGCCCGCGTCGCGCGTCTCCCACGCCTCGACGCTGTCCGGTGTCCATTACCTGGAAGAGTCCGACCAGGAAGTCGGCTGACCTTCCCCCATGCGAATCGGATAGCCCGTGACCATTCTTGAACAACCCTATGCCTACAGTCATCGTGAACTGGTGGAGCCGGACTGGCGCCGATTTCCCGCATGGCGTGACGTAACTCCGGCCGAATGGGCGTCGCTGCAGTGGCAGCGGCTCAATTGCGTGCGAAACGTACGGCAATTGCGCAAGGTGCTCGGCGACCTGGTGAGCGAATCGTTCTACGCGGATCTGGAGCGCGACCGCGAAGAGCGGGCGACCATGTCGCTGCTGATTCCGCCGCAGATGATGAACACCATGGCCGTCGGTGTGGAGCCGGCCGGCCCCGGCAGTCTGACCGAGGCGTTCTACGCGGACCCCGTGCGCCGCTACATGCTGCCGGTGTTCTCGGACCGTGCGACGGAGTGGCCCTCCCACCCGCGGGCGACCCGTGACTCGCTGCACGAGCAGGAGATGTGGGCCGTGGAGGGGCTGACGCACCGCTACCCCACCAAGGTGCTCGCGGAGATCGTCTCCACGTGCCCGCAGTACTGCGGGCACTGCACCCGCATGGACCTCGTCGGGCAGTCGACGCCGGTCATCGAGAAGCTGAAGTTCGAGGCCAAGCCGCAGGACCGGCTCACCGCCATGCTCGACTACATCCGCAGCCAGCCGGGCGTGCGCGACGTGGTCGTCTCCGGCGGCGACGTGGCCAACCTGCCGTGGCCCCGGCTCGAGGCCTTCGTCGACGAGCTCCTGCGGATCGAGAACGTACGCGATGTGCGCCTCGCCTCGAAGGCCCTGATCGGGCTCCCTCAGTACTGGCTGTCGGACGAGGTCCGGGCCGGCATGGAGCGGATCGCGGCCACCGCCAGGAAGCGGGACGTGCAGCTCGCGATCCACACCCACGCGAACTCGGCGCAGTCCGTCACCCCCCTGGTGGCCGATGCGGCCCGCGCCATGCTCGAAACCGGGATCCGCGACATCCGCAACCAGGGCGTGCTGATGCGCGGGGTGAACAACTCCGCGAAATCGCTGCTCGACCTCTGTTTCGCGCTGCTCGATGACGCGGCGATCATGCCGTACTACTTCTACATGTGCGACATGATCCCGTTCAGTGAGCACTGGCGGGTTTCCGTCGCCGAGGCCCAGGAACTGCAGACCCAGATCATGGGATATCTGCCGGGCTTCGCCACGCCGCGCATCGTTTGCGACGTCCCGTACGTCGGAAAGCGCTGGGTCCACCAGGTCTCGGAATACGACCGGAGCCGCGGCGTCTCGTACTGGACGAAGAACTACCGCACATCCATAGAAATGCAGGACCCCGACGCCCTGGTGCGCACCTACGAGTACCTGGACCCGGTCGACACGCTCCCGGCCGAGGGCCAGGAGTGGTGGCGCAAGGAAGCGATCCGTGCCGCCGAGGAGGAGGACGGCTCATGCCGCTGATCGCGCTGTTCAACCTCGGGGGCGCGGTAGGACTGCCGGAGCTCCTCGACGCCGCCGATGCCGAGTACCGCCTCCTGGTGGTCACTTCCGGGGTGGAGTCGCGGGCGGCTTCGGACCTGGCGGCGCTCGAAGGGATCGTCGACCACCTCGACGCCTCGGGCATGGCACCGGACGCGCTCTGCGACGCCCTGGCGGCCCGCGGGGTCGAGGGTGTACTGACCTTCAGCGACGAGATGATCCCGACCGTCGCGGCGGTCGCGGAGCGCCTGGGCCTGCCGTACCACTCCCCGGAGACGGCCGCCGCGGTCACCCGCAAGGACGTCCAGCGCCGGGTCTTCGCCGAGGCCGGTGTGCAGACCATGCGGCACACGACCTTCGACGACGAGGCCGGCATGCGACGTGCGGCCGCCGAGGTGGGGTTCCCCGCCGTACTCAAGCCGGTGGCCGGCAACGGAAGCACCAACGTCTACCCCGTCGACAGCGTCGAGGAGCTCACCGCCGCCCTGCGGAAGGCGGCTGCGGGCACCCCGTCGGACGCCATCCGCTTCGGCGACTTCCCCGGCTTCGGCGACTGCGTGTGGCAGCTCGAAGAGCGGCTGCGGGACGGCTCTCACCCCAGCGTGCCCTGGCTCGGCGACTACGTCTCGGTGGAGACGCTCAGCCTGGGTACGGACGGCCACTGGCACTTCTGGGTCACCGACAAGCTCCCGCTGCTCCCCCCGTTCCGTGAGTCCGGCGCGGTCGGCCCGACCCAGCTGCCCGACGACCTGCGGGAAGAGGTCTGCGCCCTGGTGTCGGCGGGACTGACCGCGCTCGGCGTCTCCTCGGGGGTCAGCCACACCGAGGTGAAGCTGACCCCGGAGGGCCCGCGCATCATCGAGGTCAACGGCCGCGTGGGCGGGCAGATCCCGGCCCTGATCGGCCAGGCCAGCGACCTGGACGTGGTGCGGATGGCGCTGCACGCCGCGGCGGGCCGTGCGGATCGCGTACCGGTACGGATCACCGGAACCGCGGCCCTCCTCGACATCCACGCGCCCGCCACGGCCACCGTGGTGGAGCAGCTCGCGGACTCCGAGGAACTCAAGCGGATACCGGGAGTCTGGCGGGTCGACGTACGGGCGGCCCCCGGCACCCGTGTCGACTACCGGGCGGGCCTGCTCGGCAGGGTCCAGAACGTCTGGTTCACCGTCGGCTCCCTCGAGGAGCTGCACCGGTCGCTGACCGCCGTCCACGAGTTGGTCGACGCGACGAGCCGGTACACCCACGCCCACGCCCCGGAAGGGACGGTCTGACCCGTGACATCCGTTCCCGTGGTGTGCTTCCCGCCCGCCGGTGCGGGCCCCAGCTTCTTCCAGCAGGCGCAGGGCCGCTCCGAACTGCTCGACCTCCGGCCGGTCGATCTCCCCGGCAAGGAGGCCCTCTTCACGGAACTGCCCGCCGAGACCATCCCCGAGCTGGTCGAGGCGGTCCTACCGGCCGTCCGGGCCGCGCTCGGCGACGCCCCGAGGGCGGCGCTGTTCGGCCACTGCTTCGGCGCGGTCGTCGCGTACGAGACCGCGCAGGCGCTGCTGCGCGACGGTCACCGGGGCGAACTCGTCCTCTTCGCCAGCGGATCCCATCCCCCGGGCGTACCCAACGCGGTCAGGCTCACGGGCCTGTCCGACGAGGAGTTCATCGCCGGGGTCCGACGGATCGCCGACTACGACCACCCGGCACTGGACGACCTGGAGCTGCGCGAGCTGCTGTTGCCCGCGCTGCGGGCCGACATCGCCGCGCACGAGTCGTACGCGCCCGCCTGGCCGGACGTCCTGCCGGCACCCGTCGTCGCGGTCCGGGGCGCCGACGACGCCCTCGTCTCCGCCGCCTCCTCCTCGGGGTGGGCCGCGGTGACGTCCGGCGGCTTCGTCGCTCGGGAACTGCCCGGCACCCACATGTATCCGACCGACGACTGGTCCGGGCTGAGCGCCCTCATCGAGCGGGAACTCCTGCCGGCGCGCGCCACCTCGAGCACCGCTGGGAACAGAACGTGATCACGACACCCCACCCCTCGGCCCAGGCCCCCGCGGCCACCTTCGGCGCAGGACTCGTCCACGGCGGGTTCTCCGAGCAGGCCCGCCGGACCCCCGACGCCCTCGCGCTGACCGCGGACGGCACCTCGGTCACCTACCGGGACCTCGACAAGTGGTCCGACCGGCTGTGCGCCGGGCTGCGCGCCTCGGGCGTGGAGCCGGGATCCCGCGTGGGAATCCTCCTGGACCGGTCCACGGAGCTCATCGCCGTACTGCTGGCCACGCTCAAGGCCGGCGCGGTCTACGTGCCGATGGACCCGGCCACCCCTGCCGACCGGCTCCGCTTCATTGCGTCCGACGCCGCTCTGGTCCTCACGGTCGTGGAGCAACGGGACGCGTCCCGCGACGCCGGGAGCCCGCGGGCCACCGTCGCCGCCCTGCTCGCTGCGGCCCCCGACGGTCCGAGGAGCGCCGCGGCGCCGTCCCCGGGCGAGCCGGCCTACGTGATCTACACCTCCGGTTCCACGGGGAAGCCCAAGGGCGTCGTGGTGCCGCACGGGAACGTCATCGCGCTGCTCGACGGCACGGCGGACGAGTACGCCTTCGGCCCCGACGACGTCTGGACCTGGTTCCACTCGGCGGCGTTCGACTTCTCCGTCTGGGAGATGTGGGCCTGTCTGCTGACGGGCGGCCGTCTGGTGATCGTGCCGGAGTCGGCGCGGCGCAACCCCGACGAGTTCCGGCAGCTGCTCGTGGACGAGTCGGTGACCGTCCTCAACCAGACTCCGTCCAGCTTCGCCCAGGTACTGGACGTGGAGTGCCGCCGGCCCGCCCGGCTCGCCCTGCGCCTGGTGGTCTTCGGCGGCGAGCCGCTCGACACCCGCTCCCTGCTGCCGTGGTTCGACCTGCACCCCGAGACGGAATGCCGCATGGTCAACATGTTCGGCATCACCGAGACCACCGTCCACGTCACCGCGCAGACCATCACCCGGGAGCTGGCCCGGGCCGGATCGCGGTCGGTCGGCCGCCCCATCCCCGGCTGGTCCGTCCGGGTCGTGGACGAGCAGCAGCGCCCGCTGCCGCCCGGCGAGAGCGGCGAGATCGTCGTCGGCGGGGCGGGCGTCGCCTCGTACTACCTCAACCGCCCCGAGCTGACGGCCGAACGCTTCGTCGCCGACCCGGACACCGGGGAACGGCTCTACCGCAGTGGGGACCTGGGCCGGCTGGCCGCCGACGGCACGCTGGAGCACCTCGGGCGGATCGACAGCCAGGTGAAGCTGCGCGGATACCGCATCGAACTCGGCGAGATCCGCAGCGTCCTGCTGGACGACGCCCGGGTCCTGGCGGCCGCCGTGGTGCTCACCAACGCATCGGACGCGGCGACCGCCCGCCTCGACGCCTACGTGGTGCCGGCGCCCGGAACGGACCCGGCGGAAACGGGCTCCATCCTCGCCGCGGCGGCCGGGACCCTGCCCTCCTACATGGTGCCGAGCACGCTCACCCTGCTGGACGCCCTGCCGCTCACGGCGAACGGGAAGCTCGATCCGTCGGCGCTGCCGCCCGCGACCGTCGGCACCGCGTCTCCCGCCGGGGAAGGAACCGGCCAGGGGGGCGACGCCTCGGAGGAACCGGCCGGCCTGGAGGGCGTCGTACTGGCCGTATGGCGGGAGGTACTGGCCGCCCGGGTCGGTCCCGACGACCACTTCTTCGACATCGGCGGCAACTCCCTGCTGGCCGCCCGGGTCACCAGGGCTCTGCGGGACGCGGGCGTGGACCGGATGTCCGTCCGGGACCTGTACGTCCACCCGACCCCGCGCCGGCTCGCCGGACACCTGGCCGCGCAGGGCTCCGCGCCCGTGCCGGACCACACCTCGCACCGAACGGAAGGCCGTTGAACACCATGCACGTGCCCGCACACGACTCGGAGACCGACGTCGCAGCCCTGGTCAGGGACGCCTGGACGGAGGTGCTCGAAACGGAGGACTTCGCCGACGACGCGCACTTCTTCTCCATCGGCGGCAACTCCATAGCGGCGATCCGCGTCATGGGTGCCATCAGCAAGGTGGTCGGGCAGCGTGTCCCGGTCCGACTGCTCTTCGAGAACCAGACGGTGCCCGCCCTGACGGCCGCGGTCGCCTCCTGGCTCGACGCGAACAAGTAGGCCGCACCCATGACGACGGTGAGCACCCGGACCGGACCGGCGTACCAGCAGAGGCTGCCGGTACAGCGGTTCGGCCGGAACCCCGGCGCCGAGCTCGTCCTCTACTGTTTCCCGCACGCTGGAGGCAACGGAGCCGCCTACCAGCCGTGGACCGCGCTGGTGCCCGGCACGGTGGACGTGCGGAGCGTGCGGCTGCCCGGCCGCCCGGGCCATCTGGAGGACGACCCGTTCACGGACCTGCGTGGACTGGCCGCCGCTCTGGCCGGTGTCGTGGCCCAGGACGCGGCGGGAACGCCGTTCGTGCTGTTCGGCCACAGCATGGGGGCACTGCTCGCCTTCGAGGTGGCCCGGGAACTGCGTCGTTCGCACGCGCCGCAGCCGCTCCGGCTGGCCCTCTCGGGTACGTCGGCGGCCCACCGGCGCACCCCGCTCGCGCCGGTACACACGCTCGGCGACGACGAACTGGTCGCCGCCGTCAGCGCGCTGGGCGGCCTGCCGGACGAGGTGGCGGCCTGTCCGGAGCTGCTGGAGCTGCTGCTCCCCTCCCTGCGCGCGGACTTCGCCATGGTGCACGGCTACCGGTACGAGGAGCAGGCGCCGCTCGCCGTCCCCTTCTCCGTCTTCGGCGGCTCGGACGACGAGCGCGTGCCGGCCGCGGACCTGGGCGGCTGGGCCGAGCTGACGAGTGCGCGCTGCTCCGTCCGCACCCATCCCGGTGGCCACTTCTACCTCGGCGAGTTCGCCGCCGACGTCGTGGCCGGGATCCTCACCGACCTCGGATCCGCACAGTGACGTATCCACAGCAAGCCAAGCAGCAGGACAATGAGCCAAGGAATCACTCCATGACCAAGACCGCGCAAGAGGGGTCTGCGATCGGACTCCACCGGGTCCTCGAACCCGCCGGCGTCCTTCCCCAGGCCGCGCACCGCCTGGACACGCGCCCGCAGCTGTGGAGGGACGAGGTCCGGATCCGGGTGGAGCGGCTCAATCTCGACGCCGCCTCCTACCGTCAGCTGTCCGCCAAGCACAACGGCGACGGGAGCCTCATCCGCGACGAGGTCTGCGCGATCATCCGCGAGCGGGGCAAGATGCACAACCCGGTGACCGGGTCGGGCGGCATGCTCGTGGGCGTCGTCGAAGAGGTCGGGCCGGACTCCGCCCTCGGCTTCGCCGTCGGTGACCGCGTCACGACCCTCGTGTCGCTGACCCTCACCCCGCTGGCCATCACCGACGGCCTGCGCGACTGGGACGGCCTGTCCGAGCAGGTGCCCGCCGAGGGCCACGCCATCCTGTTCGGCCGTTCGGTCGCCGCGGTGGTTCCCGATGAGGTGCCGCCGCCGGTGGCCACCGCGCTGATGGACGTCTGCGGAGCGCCGGCGCTCACCGCACGCGTGGTGGCGGACCATGTCGCACGCGGCCGCGCACCGCGCGTGGTCGTGATCGGCGCCAGCGGCAAGAGCGGCTCCCTGTCGCTGGTCGCCGCCCGGCGCGCGGGCGCCGCGCAGCTGATCGGCGTCGTACCGAACGAGCGGGAAGCCCGCCGGCTGCGTGAGGCGGGGCTCGCCGACGTGGTCGTGGTCGCGGACGCGCGCGACGCCGTGGCCTTCGCCGCGGCGGTGAGCGAGGCGGCCGGCGGGCCGGCGGACGTGACGGCGGTCTGCGTGGACGTCGCGGGCTGCGAGGGAAGCGCGATCCTCGTGACGGGTGACCGCGGAACCATCATCTTCTACTCGATGGCGACCTCCTTCCCCGCGGCGGCGCTGGGGGCCGAGGGCCTGGCCGCGGACGTGACCATGCTCATCGGCAACGGCTACGCGGCCGGTCATGCCGAGTACGCCTTCGACCTCCTGCGGTCGGAGCCCGGTGTGCGCACGCTCTTCGAGGGACGGCTCGCGGCCGAGGCGGGGGTGGACGCGAAGTGATGAACGGGGAAGACTTCTTCAGCCTGGACCAGGAGCGGCCGACGGCCCTGTCCTCCGTGAATTCCGGCCCGAAACTGGATCTGGATCCGGCGCTGGTGGCCAGGGCCCGGAAGCTGGCGGAGCGCGCCGGAGCACCGGTGATCGAGCTGGCCAAGACCCACACCACCGTAGCGGTGGAGCGGGCCGTGCTCCGGCTTGGCGGGCTGTCCGGCGCCGACCGGGAAGGCGTCCCCCGGGCGAACCTGCTGCTGGACTCGGTCCGGGCACAGGTCGGTCTCGAACACGGTACGGCGCTGCCGGTCTGGGACGCCTGGAACACCGGCGACTTCGCCGACCTGAACGAGCTCGCCGACCAGGCCGCCGCGGGCCGGGTGAAGTTCCGTATCCCCAAGGGTGCGGCGGCCGACCGGGCCCGGGCCTCCTCGCTGGCGTTCGTCGGCACGGGAATGGACCGGATCGACCGGCAGCGCAGCCGGCGTACCGCGATGACCAAGGGGTTCGGCGACGCGGTGAAGCCGTGGATCTACCTCATCGTGGCCACCGGCGACATCTACGAGGACATAGCCCAGGCCCAGGCGGCGGCACGGGCCGGTGCGGACATCGTCGCGGTCATCCGGTCGACGGGGCAGTCCCTCATGGACTACGTCCCGGAGGGGGCGACCCGCGAGGGATTCGCCGGGACCTACGCCACGCAGGAGAACTTCCGGCTGATGCGTGCGGCCCTCGACGACGTGTCCAAGGACGTCGGGCGCTACATCCGGCTCACCAATTACGCCTCCGGGCTGTGCATGCCGGAGATGGCGGTGCTGGCGGGGCTGGAACGCCTGGACATGATGCTGAACGACTCGATGTACGGGATCCTCTTCCGCGACATCAACCCGCTCCGCACCTTCGTCGACCAGCGCTTCTCCCGGCAGATCCACGCACGGGCCGGCATCATCATCAACACGGGCGAGGACAACTACCTCACCACCGCGGACGCCGTCGACGCGGCGCACACGGTGACCGTCAGCCAGCTGCTCAACGAGCACTTCGCCCGCGAGGCGGGCCTGGAGGACTGGCAGATCGGTCTCGGCCACGCCTTCGAGATCGATCCGGAGCGCAAGGACTCGTTCCGGCTGGAACTGGCCCACGCGATGCTGGCGAAGACCCTCTTCCCCGACGCACCGCTGAAGTGGATGCCGCCGACCCGCCACATGACGGGGGACATCTTCCGCGGCTACCTGCTGAACGGTTTCTTCAACCTGGCCGGTGCCCTGACCGGGCAGTCCATCCTGCTGGTCGGAATGATGACCGAGGCCGTGGTGACCCCCTGGCTCTCCGACCGGGACCTCGCCCTGCGCAACGTGCGCTACGTACTTGACGCGGCCGGAGGGCTGCACGAGGACTTCCGCCCCGCGCCCGACGGGTTCATCGCCGGCCGTGCCCGGCACGTCCTGGGCGAGGCGGTGGAACTGCTGGAACGGATCTGCGACGACTCGCTGATCACGGCGATCGCGGAGGGGACCTTCGGGCTCATGCACCGCCCCCCGGAGGGCGGCAAGGGCCGCGAGGGCACCCTGGCGCACGCCGAGGGCTATTTCAACCCGGCCACCGAACTCCTGGAGTGCGGACCGACGAAGGTTCTGGCCGGTGCCGGAACGAACGGAGGAACGGCATGACCATGTATTCCGCAGCAGACGAGGCCGCACAGGGGGGCACCCCGCGGGCCAAGCCGAAACAGCTCGTCCGCCCGTACGGGGACACCACCGGGGACGGTATGGTCCAGGTGTCCTTCTCGCTGCCCCTGCCTCCCGGGAAGCTCGCCGAGGGCGCCGCCCTGCAGCTGGCCGGGAAGATGGGCGTCGAGTCGGCCATGGTGGTCCATGTCCAGGGCATGGGACCGGACTTCACCTTCTTCGTGGTGTACGGCCGGATGCGGCACGGCGTGGACCTCTCGGAGGTGGTGGTCCTGGAACGGGACTACCCGCTGCTGGGCACGAAGGAGACCAACCAGAGGATCGAGGCGACGCTCGGGCGCAAGCTCGTCGTCGTGGGCGCCTGCATCGGGACCGACGCGCACACGGTCGGTATCGACGCGATCCTGAACATCAAGGGGTTCGCCGGCGAGAAGGGCCTGGAGTACTACCGGGAGATCTCGGTGCTGAACCTCGGTGCCCAGGTGACCGTGCCGGAGCTGCTGGCGCGGGCCAAGGAGGCGGGAGCGGACGCGGTCCTGGTCTCCCAGATCGTCACCCAGCGCGATGTGCACCTGAGCAACACCCGCGAGTTCGCGCAGGCCTTCCGGGCCGGGTACCCGGAGGGCCGCTGCCCGCTGCTGATCGTGGGCGGTCCCCGCTTCGACGAGACGATGAGCGCCGAACTCGGCGTCGACAAGATCTTCTCGCGCGGGGCCACTCCGGCCGAGGTCGCGAGTTATCTCGTCCACGCGGTCACGGGCGACAAGGACCGCCACCTCGATGAGCAGCACGTCGTGACGGCGTAGCAGGAAGAAGACTCAGGTGAACTACATCGTCGTGGCCAACGCCGGCGGGCAGTACGCCGTCCGCGCGGCCGACGGCCCGCCGCTGCCGTCCGGCTGGCGGGAGGCCGGCGTCCGGGGCACGGAAGAGGAGTGCCTCGACCACGTGGCGCGGACCTGGACCGACGTCGTGCCGGACCCGGACCCCAGCGGGTCCGCGTCCGGATCCGAGCCCGGTCACGGGTCCGGTTCCGCCGACGGCCGGTTCCTTCCCGCCGTGCTCAGGGAGGTCGCGCGGCGGACGCCGCTCGCCCCCGCCCTGCGCTGGCGGGACGGCGGGCACGTGAGCCACGGCGAGCTGGACGCGGCGTCGGACCGGCTGGCCACCCGGCTGGCCGGGGCCGGCGTCCGGCGGGGCGATGTCATCCCGGTGCGGCTGCCCCGTTCCCCGGGGCTGGTGACGGCGCTGATCGCGGTGCTGAAACTGGGCGCGGCCTACGTCGCCGTGCCGGCGGACTGGCCCGTCACCCGGCTGGAGCAGCTCGTACGGGTCTGCCGGTCACCGGTGGCCGTGGACGACGAGGCGAACCCCACGCAGTGGACCTGCCCGTCCGTCGACCTGACCGCCGCCATGCCCGATGTCGGCGCCTACGCTCCGGCCGCCCCCGTCGAGATCGACGGCGGCGACCCCGCCTGCGTCTTCTTCACCTCCGGCAGCACCGGTGAGCCGAAGGGAGCGGTGTGCCCGCACCGCGCCCTCACCGGTCTGCTGACGGACCCGGACTTCGCGGACTACCGCGACGGAGTCGTCACCCTGCAGGCCGCGGCCCTCCCCTGGGACGCCTTCGCCCTGGAGCTGTTCGGCGCCCTGCTGAACGGCGGCTGTTGCGTCCTGCCCGACGGCGGGCCGCTCGGGCCGCTCGAACTGAGGGCCGCTGTCGAGGAGTCCGGGGTCAACACCCTCTTCCTCACGACGTCCTTGTTCAACATGCTCCTCGACGTCGACCCCGGCTGCCTGTCCGGACTGCGACAGGTGATGACCGGCGGCGAGAAGGTGTCCGTGCCGCACTTCCGGCGCTTCCGCGAGCTCCACCCGCGGACGAGGCTCATTCATGCCTACGGGCCCGTGGAAGCCACCGTCTTCACCACCACCCACACCGTGACGGACGCCGATGTCGCTGACGAGGCCACGGACATCCCGATCGGAATTCCGGTTCGGGGCGCGGGCCTTCACGTGCTGGACTCCGCCGGATCCCCCGTGGGCGCGGGCGAGACCGGTGAGCTGTACGTGTCCGGCATCGGCCTCTGCCACGGCTACCTCGGCAACTCCCGCGAGACGGCCCGGCGATTCGTTCCGGTTCCCGTACCCGGACGACCCGGCAGCCGGGCGTACCGGACCGGGGACCTGGTCCGGATGGCGCCGGACGGGGTGCTCAGCTACGTGGCACGAGCCGATCGCCAGGTGAAGCTCCGGGGCGTACGCATCGAACCCGGCGAGGTCGAGTCCGCGCTCCGGACCTGCGGCGGAGTGCTCGAGGCGGCTGTCGTTCCGGTACGGGACGCGGCGGGCCGGGTGATCGCCCTGCACGGCTGGTACACCGGACGCGGCGCGATGAACTCCTCGGCGATCCGCGCCGAGTTGGGCGGGAAACTCCCGGCGGCCTGTGTGCCCGCGACACTGGGGCGCCTCGAAACGCTGCCGCGCGGCCACTCCGGCAAGATCGACACCAGGGCGCTGGAGACGCTGGCGGGCACGGCGGTGACGGTTCCCCCCGTCACCCGTGAGCTGGTGATCCGGCTGCTGAGCGAGGTGCTGGGCCGCCCGATGCAGGACTCCGACGCCGAGTTCGTCCACCTGGGGGGCTCCTCGCTCTCCGCGACGACGCTGGCGGTCCGGCTGGCCCGGCTGACGGGACGGCGGATCGGTGCGGCGGACATCCTGGCGAACGGCACCGCCGGCGGCATCGCCGAGTACCTGGAGCAGGCGCCGCTGAGCGTCCCGCCGACTGCCGCCGCTTCCCCTGCTCCCCTTCCGCCCGTCGAGCACCCCGACTCCGCCGCCCGGCTGTTCCGGGTGACGGGGGTGGTGGACCAGGAGGCACTCGGACTCGCCCTCGACGACGTGGTGAAGCAGCACCCCGTGCTGTCGCAGGGCCGGGGCGCGGTGCTGTCCGTCGCCCCTGCCGTAGGAGCTCCCGAGGAACTTCTCGACCGGCAGCACGCGGCCGGACCCGGCCCGGGGGACCCGACCGTACGGATCGTCCTCGCTCCGGTGGCCGAGGCCGAAGACACCGGTGGCGGCGAGTGGGCCCTGGCCGTGTCGGTGCGGCGCGCCCTGGTCGACGAATGGTCCGTCCGCATCCTGCTGGAGGACCTCGGTTCGAGCTACCGGGCCCGTCTCGCGGGCGGCCGTGCCGAGCTCGAACCCGAAGAGCGTCCGTTCCAGGAATGGCGGGGCGGCGCGCTCCAGGAGGCCGCGCCGGGCGGCCTGACCGGGATCGCCTGGCCTTCCCCGTCCTCGCAAGCGCACGGGGCACCCGGGGGACGCGAGGCGCGGGTCGTCAATGTGCCGGCGCACGTGCGCACGTACGCCCGTACGGAAGGCGTCACCTTCACCGCCGTCCTGCTCGCGGCCACGGCGGCGGCGTTGCGGTCGGTCACGGGCGCGGACGACCTGCTGGTGGCGGTTCCGGTTTCGGGCCGGGACGCTCCCGGCCTGGAACGCACGATCGGACCCGTCGCGCGCTTCCTCCCCGTACGGCTGGGCCCCGCGTCCGGCCCCCGCGGCGCCCAGGAGGCCCTGCTGACCGCCATGCGGGCCGGCGCGGCCGCGGGCGGAAGCACGGCGCAGAGCTTGCCGCAGCCGTGCCAGGTCGCTGTCGTGCACCACCTGAGGCCGGTGGAGAACCTGGCACTGCATGGTACGAAGGTGCGTCCGGTGCAGCCCGAGCCCGATGGCACGGGGTATCAGATGGCGCTCGACGTCCGCCCCCGGCCCGGCGGCGCCTGGTCGGTGTCACTCGTCACCGACCGGTCCGTGGTGTCCGGCGGGACGGCTGCGGCCCTGCACGCGGCACTTGAGGCGGAGTTGTCGGCTCCGGTCTCCCGCTGAGATTTCTGTTGCATTCGGTCCGACGTGGAACAAGGAGAACGATTTCCGATGGAACCGCACGCTGATACCGCTCAGGCCCTGTTGGAACGACTGGAGGGCTTCTTCGACGCGGTTCCGCGCAACGGTGCCCGCGCCGAGGACCACGGGCCGCTGACCCTGTTCATCAGGGAGGGCTCGGGCTGGCCCTTCTACGCCCGTCCGCTGCGCGGGTGGCAGGGGCGGCCGGTGACCGCCGCGGACGTGAGCGCGGTCCGTGCCCGGCAGCGCGAGCTCGGCGTACCGGAAGCCTTCGAATGGGTCGCCGAGACCGCCCCCGGGCTGCGGGCCGCGGTCGAGGAGTCCGGGCTGGAAGTGCACGAGTACCCGCTGATGGTGCTGGTGGACGACGCTTCCGCGACCGCCCTGGACGACCCGCAGGAAGGGGTCTCCGTACGGATGCTGACCCCGGGCGACGAGGCACTGGCCGGGGCCCTGGCCATGCCGCACGTCGCCTTCGCGGCACCGGGCACCACGGTCGGAGCGGCCGGCTCCGCCGAACTGGCCGAGGTGGTGGAGTCCCGCGCGGGCGACGGCTCCGTGGAGCGCTCCACGGCCCGCATCCGCGCCGGGCTGACCGGGATCGCCGCCGCCCTGGAGGAGGGCGACGTCCTCAGCTCGGGACAGCGCAACTCAGTGGACGGCGTCAGCGAGGTCGTCGCCGTGGGAACCCTTCCCGCCGCCCGTCGGCGCGGCCTGGGCCTCGCGGTGACGGCGGCCCTGATCGCCGACGCGCGTGCGCAGGGCAGCGAGGTCGTCTTCCTCTCCGCGAGCGATGACGACGTGGCGAGGATGTACGGCCGCCTCGGCTTCCGGCGCGTGGGCACGGCCCTGACCGCGGAGCCCGCCGAAGCCTGAGCCGCCCGGCAGCGGATCCGTGGAAGCCCCAGGACTCACTCACCGGGACCTGGGGCTTCTGCCGTTCCTCCCCCGTGACGCTCGTCACCTGCCTGCGCGACGACCCCAGAAAACGCCGGAGCCGCAGGTGAGAACGATTCTTCACCTGCGGCTTGCGGTGGGGCGGGTGGGACTCGAACCCACGGCCGACGGATTATGAGTCCCGGGGAGATCGTCCAGGACGATCAAGCCTGACCCCTACCTGTCCTTAAGTGCCTGGTCAGCGGCCCCTCGCCGTCCAGCTGAGTGAGCCTTAACGGGCTTGGATCAAGATCCTCCAAGCCCGTCCGCTCACGCATCGCTCACGCAGGAGGCGATCCTTCACCCATCATGCAACTCGGCGTGCCACAAAGCTGTCGTTTGCCTGTGTCGAGCAACCGTGGCGCGACACCGGCCAGTCGGCAGTCAGCCTCGCTTACAGAGGATGACTTGGCCAGACTGTCACTCCTCGTCGAGCAACTCCTCGTAGCTCAGCGGACGAGAGTCTGCATCAACCGCCTCGTCGTCATCTGTGGAATCCCCGTTGTCGTCCGCAGTTGCAGCAGCGTCCCGGGCCACGCTCGCAAGAGCAGGAGAGAGCCACGCATCGAACTCTGACTCCTCCACGAAGAACCAGTTCACCAGCGCCTTGCGAAGTGCCTTGGTGGCCAAGTCTTCCGCCGCGCTGCGTCGCTGGGCGTCCGTCTGACCTGGCTTGCTGGTCTTGAGTGCTTTGACGCGTTCCTCGATACAGAAGGCCAGGTACATCCTGCGGGCGTCCGACACCAACCTCTCGAATCCCTCTCGCCCGTCGAACCACTCAGCGACGTGCTTCCACGAGTCAGGGCCGGCAAGAGCCTGGAGCCAGAAGTATCGGAAGTAAACGGCACGCGCTGTTTCCAGTTTTGGAATCTGGTTAATTGGATCCGGAACCGTTTTACCAAAGGCGAGTCGCCTGTCCCGAACCCTCCCCTTTCCTGCATCGTTCAGGAAGAAGGCGTTCCACCCTCGCGCGAGCGCGTCAGTAAATTCTGGAAGCTCGTCAAGCTTCCATTTCTTAATTTCGCTCTTCCTCAGCTCCCAAAGGGAGCCCAACGTCATGGCCAGGCCGAGTTGGCAGGCGTGAGTATTCAGCACCAGGTACGCAGACTTGCTAGCCTCACGCTTGTCCTCTGCGGTCGATCCGAGGTATTCTTCCGCCCGAAGCACCTCGAAAGACCCCTCCTTCTCCTGTATCACCTCCCAAGCTCGGAGAACATCATCGTCCGGCTTCCGCCGACTGACCCCCGGCTTGTTTCGCGACTCTTCCTTGTAGTGCTCATAGCTGTCTTTCAATGTCCAGTACACTCCTACGCCACCAAATAGCGCATCGCGCGCGAGCGAAGCGAAGATCTCCACACCACTCCAACCCGCCTCCATTCGACGGAGAGCGCGAGCGTGCGCGGCGTAGGGGGCTACTTTCGACAGCAAGGTGAGGATAGAAATCCCCCAAGTCTCGGAGAAGCGAGCACTCAGAACCTCGGACTTTCCAAGCGGGAAGTTCTCATTACCAATGGCGTCCCGGCGGTACGTGAATCCTTCGTCCTGCACCTCCGCCTTAAACAGCTTCCCTACTTCAAGCTGCTGCCGCATGAAGGCATCCCGCTCAGGCTTATTTTCACGACTACTAATCTTCTTCGTGACATCCCTCAAATATTTCGGCGGACCAAAAACGCAACGGTTCACCGCTTCCTTGAGTAGGTGAATGTTCGTCATGACAGACCAGCGCGCCGGCCGAGTTGTGTTGACGTCGGGATTGTCGTACTCGACGGCATACAGGGGAATCAGGCCGTCACTCTCAGGACGCCTTAGGCCGCTGAGCATACTGCGGGTAAGGACATTCACAAGCTCTGCATCGGAGAGCAGGATGATCCTCGACTCACTTGGGGCTTTAGCCTCCTTGTTCACGTCAACGAACAGGGTTCGCGCCGCCTCGTGCGCGTGACCTGATTCGCCGACCCGATCAGGAAACCAGCAAACAGTGACAGGGACTTCGACGTTGGACAAGTCCACGTGGGAGGAGATGGCCTCGTCTGCGAGGTACCTCTGCACCTGCTTCTCATAGAAATCGCGGAATTTCTCACCTCGACTTCCCCTCCACTTGTGCGACATAGTGCGGTCAATGGCGAGCAGCGCCATCGCCCTATGCTGGCCGTCCAGAACAACCAGTCTGGAAGCATGCTCATTCCAACGCAGCTGGGCCAAGTTCACAGGGTGGTACTCCCCCTGCTCGTCGACCACGCGTCGCACAGCAAAGGCATCGCCCGCCTGCACTTGCTTCCAGACAAGATCTTGGTCTTCGACCTTCTCCGTTTCCCCAAACGCAGGAAAACGCGAGGGCGCCCCCTCGCTGAAAGGCAAGAGAACAGCCATGATCGGCGGGAAGAACGCGGGTCCGGTCGCACGGTTCTTGAGCAGATAGGGGATCAAGCCCGTTGCAACACGGTGGTCATCGAGGTCGCGCTGGAGCAGTTGATTGAAGTCGAGGACATCCGCATCCATCACCTCGCGAACCGGGGACAAGTGCTGTGTCAATAGCCGCTCGGGCGCCGGGGACTCCTGCCCCAAGCGCGCCTTGGTCATAATGTATTCGACCCGCCCGGCAGGGGTACTGAAGGTGCCCCAAGTCCCCTGCACGTAGTCGCGAAACGTACTCTTGACGGTAGAACGGAACAAAACAGATCACTGCCTTCCCAGAATTGGCGCGAAAAGACGGTGGAGCAACCACTCTGCCGATTGGGCGCTCTCACGCAGAGACTTGGCGTCAATATTTGATTCGAGCACCTTCAGATCAATGACCCAAGCTTCCAGGTTTTCCATTGCAATACCTCGCGATGCAGCACGCTGCCCGAATGTCCTTGCGTCTGCCCTCAGCCTGTCTGCATCATTGGGATTGGTTCGGAGCCACTCCATAGCCTTGTTGTAGCTCGTGCGATGTCTCTGGAGACGCTCATTGAGATTCTCAGCAACGCCGATATACAACGGGGACGAGAAGACCGGCGTCGCACGAGCAAGGAACTGAGCCAGCAAGCGACGCCCCGTCTGCGAGCTGATGGTGTTTTCCAAGGCATCCCTGTCCCGCTCCCGCCGTTCCCTCTCCCGGCGGTCGACGTCCTCGGCACGCAGTTGGAACTCGCGCCGGCTGACGCCATGGTCAAGCTCAAGGACCCCATCCCACCGGCCCCCGTAAGGGGCAGACCCGCGGAGAGTTATGGGTAGCGGTTCGTAGTAGCTGGCGTACTCACGCAAAAGACCGAGGAACCCCTCGATAGAAGCATCCTGACCGTCGACCGGCTTCGTCTCCCAGTCCTGAGGGCTCGCCTGGAACCTCACATACCAGGCGTAAATCCCTGGCGACTCGGGTGCCTGTTCAACTTCGAGCATGCCGAATCGCGATGCTGCGTGATCCTCAGCCCCAGCACGCGCGTCCTCCACTGCCCCCAAGATCGACCCCGTCTTCTGTTGTTTGTTGCTCTTCTCTGACGGTCCAGGCGGCGGACCTAGATCAGAGTATGCCGACCACCAACCCTTCGCGGCGGTTCCCCATGCATCGCCGGCTGTGAAGGTCCCTTGTCCAGACGGCGGGCTGGCGGCCGGGCTGACAGCCGAGTGCGCGTCGGGTTCGAGGGCTCGGGTCGGTGGTGCAGTTGTCGCAGCGGAAGCTTCACCAAACAAACGGACAGTGCCCGGGCTGTGGGTGGCGCACCTCCCCGCCGTTACCCTGCGGGCGTCCCCCAAGTTTGCAAGGGCGTGAGCATGGAGCAGCAGGCATGGAGCAGCGACCGCAGACTCACCGCGATCAGTCGCGCACACCTCTCCGTGCCCGCCAGACAGGCAGTGATCGACAGACAAGTACTCCCCGGACGTACCGTCCTTGACTACGGTTGTGGCCGCGGTGGTGACGTGCGCACCCTTCAGAAGCTGGACTACCGCGCCGTTGGTTGGGACCCGTTCTACCTACCCAAGACGACGCTGGAGCCCGCGGACGTTGTTCTTCTTACCTACGTCCTCAACGTCATCGAAGAGCCGCAGGAGCGGCGTCGGACGCTGAAGACAGCGTGGGAACTGGCGGGAACAGTCCTGGTCGCCTCAGCGCGCCTGACCTGGGAAAGGTCAAAGATTCGCGGTGAGACGTTCGGTGACGGCCTGCTAACCAGCCGGCAGACGTTCCAGCACCTCTTCGGGGCGAGCGAACTTCGCAACTACGTTGAAGAAGTAACGGGCGTGCGGACAGTCTCCGCGGCACCAGGGATCGTCTATGCCTTTAAGGACGAGAGGGCGCGGCTGGGCTACCTCGCTCAACGGATCGTTCCCGACGCGGAGTGGCTCGCCTCCGAAGACACGACCTCGGCGATCGCCGCAGTGGTCGACCACATGGAGCGGCGCGGGCGCCTCCCCCGCATGGAGGAAGTGCCACAGCCAATGGCTGAGTGTCTCGGCCACCTACGCCCCAATGAACTGCGTCGCCTTGTCCGGGACTCTGCCGAGGAAGCCAAGGTCGAGGAGGGCCGCAAGCGGTCCATGCTCAATACCCTGCTCTTCCTGGCCGTCGAGCTCTTCAACGGCCGCGGCCCTTTCAACAGCCTCCCCGTCAGTGTCCAGCTCGATGTCCGCGCCTTCTTCACCTCCTACAAGGAGGCATGCCAGCGATCCGACCGTCTCCTGCTGAAACTCCGCGACGACGCGTACCTACGCGGAGCCATGAACGCCTCCGCGGTTGGGAAGCTGACCCCAACCGCGTTGTACGTCCACCAGCGCGCCCTCGACCGCATGCCCACGGTCCTGCGTCTGTACGAGCACTGCGCCTCGATCGCGGCCGGCCGTCCACAGGATTGGACCGTGGCCAAGCTGCGTCACCAAGGACGCGCAGTGAGCTGGCTCGACTACCCCGACTTCGACAGCGACCCGCACCCGCGGATCTTGTCGTCGTACCAGGTAGACCTCAAAACTCTCGAGGCCTCCCACACCTCATACGCGGAATCCATGAACCGGCCTCTGCTGCACCGCAAGCACGAGTTCCTGGCTCCCGACGATCCGGACGTCGAGCGGTACAAACGACTCACGGCAGCAGAGGCGAGAGCGGGGCTGTACGAGCACCCTCACCTCATCGGTACGGAGAACGGCTGGGAAGCCGAGCTCCTCCGCTGTGGGCGCGAGTTGCGGGGGCATCGTCTGGTCCGGCGGGCACCGCATGACCGATCAAGCTGAGTCCGGCTGCAAGCGCATGATCGTATTTGCCAGCTCGGTGGGGTCCAGGTCCATCGTCTCGTTGGGGCACCACGACAGGCGGAGCCCGTTGGAAGCCACTTCTTCGGGCAGACCCATGGCGGTCAGGACGTGGCTGGGGGTGTAGGAGGCGCTCGTACAGGCAGAGCCCGTCGCTACGGCGACCTGGTCCTTCAACATCACGATGAGCGCCTCGGCGTCTACGCCGTCGAACGTCAGGTTGAGAATGTGAGGAACAGTGTGATCCTGATCGCCATTGACCCGGAAGCGGGTCTTCGCGAGGGCGTCCAGGAGCCGGATGCGGAAAGCAGTCGCCTCCTTGCCCCACTGGGCGTGTTCCTTGTGGAAGATCTTCGCCGCCTCAGCCAACCCCATGATCAACGGGACCGGGAGGGTACCCGGTCGCAAGTTCCGTTCCTGACCGCCGCCAAACATGATCGGCTTGAGGGGCAGGGTGTCCCAGCCACGGTGGCGGGCCAGCAGCATTCCGACGCCCTTGGGGCCTCCGATCTTGTGGCCGCTGACGCTGATCAAGTCGATCGGTGCCGTGAGGTCCGGCGTCAGCTTCCCGTAGCCCTGCGCGGCATCCACGTGCATGTACGTGGATGTCTCCCGCAGCTTCTGAGCGAGCTCAGCGACAGGCTGTACGACTCCGGTCTCGTTGTTGACGTGCATGAGCGACACCAGCAGGGTGTCCGGCCGCAAGCGTTCCATCACGGCGTCGACGCTGACGCGCCCTGACGGGCCAGGTTCGATGAAGTCGACCTCGAAGCCTCGTGTCTGCAGGTGCTCAAGAGGCTCGATGACCGCTTTGTGCTCAATTGCAGAGGTGATAATGTGACGTCGGCCACTCTCTTCGCCATGGGGGGCTAGACCCAGCAGCGCGATGTTGTTGCCCTCAGTCGCACCGCTGGTGAAGATCAACTCATCCACCTCGGCATTGAACGTGCCGGCTAGGTACTGCCGCGCACGCTGCACGGCACGTTTCGCCCGGGAGCCGTACTCATGGGTGCGGCTGCCCGCGTTGCCGAACTCTTCAGTCATCCAATGCAGGACAACCTCAGCCACACGCGGGTCCACGCGCGTGGTCGCTGCCGCATCGAGATACGTCACCACTAGCCCCACCACACCTCTGTGCGTTAATCCTGCACGACCTGTACGTCTAATCCCTGACGTACAAGTACGATACCGTTGCGCAGGTGGGATCACAGTCACCTTCGCAGCTCGCCGACGCTGCCACCTCTTCAGGCTTCGAGTACATCTTCCCAGCCATCCGAGGAGTCCAGGCGGGGCGCGAGTTCTACGTGTCCATGTGTCCGCTTCGCCTCATTCCGAAGATCTTCCTGTTCGATGAGGACGAGCTGGCCCCTGAAGTGCGCGCCCAGCGGGTGCTGAACAAGGGGAGACTCCCAGCCCTCACTCGGTACATCGTGGACAATCCGGACGATTACGTTTTCAGTGCGCTGACGGCGTCCGTGGATGGCGAGATGTACTTTGAGAGCATCTCCGACTCCGGTGTGGGGATGCGGGCAGGGCAGATCCGCATCCCCATGGCCGCGCGCTTCCTCATCAACGACGGCCAGCACCGCCGCGCTGCGATCGAGCAGGCACTCAAGGAGAACCCGGATCTCGGCGAAGAGACCATCGCCGTCGTCTTCTTCCACGATGCCGGCCTAGCCCGCTGCCAGCAGATGTTCGCCGACCTCAACCGACACGCCGTTCGCCCGGCCCGGTCCATCGGCGTGCTGTACGACCACCGAGACGACCTAGCCATCATTACCCGACTCCTTGCGATGAAATCGCCCGTCTTCAAGGGGCACGTGGAGATGGAGAACAGCACCCTCTCCCAGCGGTCGCGCAAGCTTTTCACTCTCAGTGCGGTCTATTACGCAACCCAGTCACTTCTTCAAGGGCTTGAAGTTGAGAAGGAACAAGCGCAGACGCTCGCTGAGGAGTACTGGGAGGCTATTGACGTGGTCATCCCGGAATGGTCTTTGGTGCGCCGCCGCGAGTTGACTGCACCCGAGGTTCGTCGTGACTTCATCCATAGCCATGGCATCGCATTGCACGCCCTAGGAAGAATCGGTAACACCCTCCTGAGGAACGCGAATGCGCCCAAAGCGTGGAAGTCGAAGTTGGCCCGCTTGAAGTCTGTGGACTGGACGCGCGGGAACATCGACTGGGAAGGACGAGCACTCGTGGGTGGCCGGGTGTCAAAGAGCCACCAAAACCTGACTTTGACCGTGAATTACCTCCGACAGCACATGGACCTTCGGCTAAGCCCCGAAGAACAGCGTGTAGAGGACGCATACGCACGAGGAGATGCATGAGCACCGTGGCACGTCCCGTGGCTTTCCAGGGCCGGGGCCTTTCCGAGATTGTGAACGAGCTAACGGATGAAGTACGTGAGCTCTACACCGCGGACGAGGTGCCTTGGGTAATCGGCTACAGCGGTGGTAAGGATTCCACTGCTGTCCTTCAACTCGTATGGCTTGCTCTGCAAGGATTGCCGGCTGACCAGCGCACCAAGCCGGTGTATGTGATCAGTACTGACACCCTGGTCGAGAATCCAATCGTTGCCGCCTGGGTGTCGCAATCACTTGAGACGATGAAGAAGGCTGCGACCGAGCAGAGCCTGCCGATCGAACCGCATCGGCTCACCCCCAAGGTGGAGGACACCTTCTGGGTCAACTTGATTGGCCGCGGCTACCCGGCCCCTCGGCCGAAGTTCCGTTGGTGCACTGAGCGCATGAAGATCAAACCATCGAACCGCTTCATTCGCCAGGTTGTACGTCGTCACGGTGAGGCCATCCTCGTCCTCGGCATCCGCAAGGCTGAAAGTCAAGCCCGCGCTCGAGCTATGGCAAAGCACGAGAAGCGGCGCGTGCGCGACCGCCTATCCCCCAACGGCAACCTCCCAAACTCGCTCGTGTACAGCCCCATCGAGGACTGGACCAACGATGAGGTCTGGGCGTTCCTCATGCAGCAGGCCAATCCATGGGGCTACAAGAACAAGGACCTGCTCACCATGTATCAGGGGGCATCCAGCGACTCCGAATGTCCGCTGGTTGTGGACGACACCACCCCGTCCTGCGGTGACAGCCGGTTCGGCTGCTGGACATGCACGCTTGTGGACCAGGACAAGTCCATGACTGCCATGATCCAGAACGACCCGCAGCAAAAGAAGTGGATGCGTCCCCTCCTCTCTCTGCGCAACGAGCTGGACGATGTGTCGAAAGAGAAAGAGACACGTGACTTCCGTCGGATGAACGGCCGCGTGCAGCTGTTCAACGACCGCATCATCCAGGGCCCCTACACCCAGAAGGCTCGTGAGGACTGGCTGCGGAAGCTGCTTCGCGCCCAGGCGCACGTCCGTAAGGAAGGTCCCGAGGAGGCCCGCAACATCGAGCTGGTGACGATGGAAGAGCTCCATGAAATCCGTCGCATCTGGGTGTTCAAGAAGCACGAGGTAGAAGACATTCTCCCGCGGATTTACGAGGAGGAGACGGGCGAGAAGTTCCCCGGGCAAGACCTGGAGGAAAGCCTGGTCATCCGCGCAAACGAGATCGACCTCCTTCGCAAGATCTGCGGTGACGACGAGATCCACTTCACCATGGTCCGTGAACTACTGGCTGTCGAACGTGAATACAGGACCAAGACGCGGCGAAAGGGTCTCTACGAGGCTCTCGAAAAGGTGATCGAGAAGGGGTTCTACGAAAGTAAAGAAGACGCGCTGGAATTCGCGCAGCTTAAGCAAGCTACGCACGAGGGTGGCATCCGACCCGAGACCGCAGAACAGCCCCAGGCCCTGACTTTGGACGAAGAGTAGAACGATGCTCCTGCATAACATCACGCTGCGCGACTTTGGGGCCTACCAAGGCGAACAACGGCTCGACCTCCGCACAGAGCCCGGACGCCCCATCGTCCTAATCGGCGGACTGAACGGCTGCGGTAAGACCACACTTCTCGATGCCATCCAGCTCGTTCTCTATGGTCCCAAAGCAGACTGCAGCGGCCGCGGCAGCCGCCCCTACAATGACTACCTTCAGCAGTGCATCAATAGGAAGGCCGACCCCGCTGAAGGCGCGTCCATCGCCTTGGAATTCTCCATTATCGTAGAGGGAGAAGAACGCTACTACCGAGTTGTCAGGAACTGGTACTTCACCGGCAGTAAGACTCTGCGTGAATTTCTGACTGTCTTGGTCGACGGAGAGTTCAGCCGCACAATGACGGAGGGTTGGGCCGATCACGTCGAGACGATCCTTCCGCTCGACGTAGCCACACTCTTCTTCTTCGACGGAGAGAAGATCGAGGAGCTTGCCGACCCACGCAGCGCAGCCAGGGTCATCGAGTCCGCCATTCACTCCCTCCTCGGCGTCAGTGCCGTAGAACGACTGCGCCAGCTCCTCAAGACCCTTGAGAACCGTCAGCGACTGTCCGATGCCGACCAAGATGTACTGAACAAGATCCGCAAGCAGGAACTGGAGTTGGAGCAGGCCACCCAGGCCGCATCTGACGCCCACCAACTCATGGCGGCTGCCCGTTCAGAGCTTCTCGTGCGGCAAAAAGACTTGGGTGACATCGAGGGAAAGTTTGAGGATGCAGGCGGCAACGAGTACGAGCGCAGAAAGGAACTGGAGGCCGAGCGTAACCGCGTCAAGAATCAATCGGTGGCTACGAACAAGGCTTTGGTCTCTCTAGCCGAGGGCCCGCTTCCCCTTCTGCTCCTGCAGGATCAGCTCGCCGGCGTCAAGAAGCAGGCAAGCCTGGAAAAGGAAGCCGATGACGCCTCGCGCTTTCTCGGCGTCCTAGAGGAGCGCGACGAGTGGCTGCTCAAGCAGGTCGCTGAGGAGCTGCCCGCTGACGCCCGCTCCGCGCTGCAGAAGAAGCTGACTAGCGACCGCAAGAAGCGTGCGGCGGCCACAGACTTGGAGCATAACCTGGGGCTTCCGCACGACGCCTTGCTGCAATTGTCAGCACTGGACCAAGCCCTGGCTAGTGACCTTGCCCGTGCCCGCGATCTCCTGCAGGAAGCTGCCGACATCGCGGAGCACCTCGAGGTCGCGCAGCAACGGGTGGAAGCCGTGCCTGACGATGAGTTCATTGGCCGGCTCGTTGATGAGCGCCAGACTGCTATGGACAGGATGGCGGTCGCACAGGCCGAGTTCCAGCGAGGCGAAAACCTCCACACTGAAGCAGTCGCGCGACGCCGACGGCTTGAGGAAGAGCTGGACCGTGTTCATCGCTCCCGTCGTGCGGCCGAGTGGCGTTCTGAGTGGCTCAAGCGAGTGGTCAAGTATTCAGAGAAGACACGGGGCACCCTTGAGCAGCTCGGGGACGATCTTCTCGCCCACCACATCGAAAACGTCGAAGCCGCTGTTTTGCACAGCTTCAATACGCTCATGCGTAAGCAGGGTCTCATCCGTGACATCGAAATCAACACGGACGACAAGTTTGCTCTTGCCCTCACTGGGCCGGACGGCGAGACCATCGACCCCAGCCGGTTGAGCGCCGGCGAGCGTCAGCTGCTTGCGGTCTCCCTCCTGTGGGGGCTGGCTAAGACCGCGGGCAACCGGCTGCCGAGCATCATCGACACCCCGCTCGGCCGCCTGGACAGCAAGCACCGGGAGCACCTCGTGGACCGTTACTTCCCCAAGGCTGGTCGCCAGGTGCTGCTCCTGTCCACGGACGAGGAGATCGATGAGAAGCTACTCGGTCGCCTCAAGCCATATCTCTCCCATACGTACACCCTCGTGCACGATGACAGGACCTTCACCACCACCGTCGAACCGGGCTACTGGTGGACCGCAGGAGCAGCGCATGTCGCTTGAGACCATCCGCCTCTCGCAGACGGCGAAGGACCAGCTCGTCTGGCTCAAGCGCCACACAGGCATTACACACTGGAATGTCCTATGCCGCTGGGCCCTTGCCCTGTCGCTGCGTGACGCTTCGACTCCGCTAGTGAAGGACGTCGTCACCGACTCAAACGTCGAGATGAGCTGGAAGACGTTCGCCGGGGCCTACGGAGACGTATACCTAGCCTTGCTGAAACAACGGTGCCTCGCAGACGGAGAGGAGCCCACGGACGAAGCCGTATCCCGTACGTTGATCATCCACATTCACCGCGGGGTCGGCTTCCTCCACGGGCGGCGCAATCTGAGAAGCATCAGCGACTTCATGTCGCTCGCGGTGGCTTAGCAGCCCGAAGGGCCGGCGCGACACCCATGTGTCCTGCCGGCCCTTCATACTGTCCGCGAGCCGTCAGCTGAGCTCAGAGGACATCCTTGATCTTCGTGAGGTACTGCTCGGTGAAGCTGCCCCACCACTTTCGCAGCTCCTTGTACTGGTCGACGGGCGTCTCGTGCATGGACTCGGCCTTCGCGTACGCCACGAGGAGCAGGGTGATCGCTTCGACGGCTCGGCGAGCCGTTGCGGACACGTTGGGCCCAGTGCCCGTGCTGCCCTCCTTCGACAGCAGCTGCAAGGGCTCGTACATCTCCTGGTAGAAGACGTGGCGCTGGTTCAACCGGATGATCGTCTGGTCCTTGAGGTGCGTGAGCTGGAAGAGATCATCTCCGGGAACATCCACCGTCTCGATGACGAATGGAAGCTCCTTGATCTCCTCCACGTAGGCAGCCTTCTCCTCCTCCGTCGTGTTCCGTCCAGCGTCCTTCGCCAGGTTGTCGTACTCCCTCTCCTGCTGAGCCGGCGTGGGAACCTGCTTGACCCGGGCCTTGGGCATGGTGCGGTCCACGTCCTTGAGGGCCTTCGTGATGGGGGCGTGCTCGCCGGACTTCACTGCGTCGTCGCGGTTGACCTCGCCCCACACCCGGTCGATCTCGTCACGCGCCTTTGGGATAACGCTCTCCGCGATGGTCCGCAGGGTCCTGCGGAGCTCATCAGCGGGGACGGCCCCGCGCTTCACGTTGCGAACGCCCATCATGCGGTCGAGCTCCGGGGTGAAGTAGACCTCGAAGCCGATGTACCGGTCCTTGGTTTGGATGCCGGAGGGAAAGAGCTTGGCTACGGGGGTGTAGCTGATCTCGCGGTCAAGCCGCATGAAGCTGATGGCGCCCTCGTTCTCCGGGATCCGCAGCCGCTTGGCGAAGGCGTCGCCGCCAGCGCCCTTGAAGCGCAGGATCTCGGGCGGTGCCAGAGCGATGACGACGCGGATCTTGTGATCAGTGCCCTGCACCTTGACTTCTTCGTTGAAGAACACCTGACCGTGGAAGTGCCGTGCCTCAGCGCGTGACTCGCCGTTGGTGCGTGCCAGTTCCTCGGTGAGCACCTGGTCGGCCCAGGTGCCCTTACGGAGAAACGTCGGGTCGTGGGGCTTCAAGTCCGTGTGGTCGACGGTGATCCGGATGCCACCGCTCAGGAACTCGCGGAAGATGCGTGCCAGCTCCTTGTTCATCTCGTTGCGAATGTGATCCGGAGTGCTCCGGCCATGGCCGTCAGATACCCGGTCGATCTTCGACCACGTCACCATGGTGCCCGAGCCCTCCGGAAAGTAGACCTCGAGGTGGGGGGGGAGAGGCTCGTCATCGGGAGGATAGATCCCGACCTTGTCGCCGCGCTTCTCGGCCTCAATGCCCTCTTCGAGATCGAAGAACACATGCCGGATCTGCTCGCTGCCCTCGACGCGGGACCAGGCGTCGATGCGCATGCCGACACTGAGACCGGCGAGCTTCGCACCGACACCGAACTTCCCGATGGTCTTCTCGGACATGAACCTCTTGGAGAAGCCCAGCTGCAGATAGTGCTGCAGCGTCTCGTCGTCCATGCCCTCACCGTCATCGATGAAGGAGACCTGGGTGAGGGTCTTCTTGCGGCTCTTCATCGCTTCCTCGGTGATGATCTGAATGTGGTTCGCGCGGGCTTCGAGGCTGTTGTCGATCACCTCTCCGACAGCAGACGGGAAGTTGTGGCCCGACTCGCGGAGGCTGAGAAGTGCCTGCCCGGAGAGGACGACCGGGATGATGTCCATGCTGGCAGTGGTCATGATGTGCTCCTGGTGTCAGAAGGGCGTGGTCGGGGAAGGGCCCGCCTCAAGGCGCGTTCGATGGCCGTTTCAGGGCAGAACGGGCAACGGCGGCCCGTCCCGGCGGGGCTGGCAGGGTGTATCTGATTCCGGATCGTGTGGCCCGCGGACCGGTACTGGTGGTACCAGTACGACTCGATCGCATAGGCCTGGTGGGAGTTGCGGGCCGGGGCCACGAGGAAGTGAGTTGCACACCCGCGGAGTGGATGACGCGACAATCTCCGCCGGAGGCAGTTGTCCGACCGCCCCACATACAGCGGGCGCGCACCTTCCTGCTCGTGCTCCATCAGTAGATAAGCCCCGAGGGTCCCGGTCGGGATCTGCATATTCACGATGCTCCGCGTGAACCGGAGAGCGACCCCGGAGGTGCCCTCGTACGGTTCAGCCACCCGGACGTGAACCTTGGTGGACATCGTCATGCGCTGCCGCTGATGAGCGCCCGGGCGTGGACACGGAGGGCGCGTCGGGCACGCTCAACCGTTGCCACGGAGACGCCGGTCTGCCTGGCGGAGTCAGAGACGGTCGCCATGTCCAGCATGCCCTGGAGGCAGCCAAGGCCGTGAGAGCCAATCGTCGCAGCGAAGGCGGCCAGCTCCTGAATGGTTTCGGCTGCGAGTGCCCACGCCTCGGGGGTGTCGTAGGTGACCATATCGATGACGAGCGAACCATCCGCTGCGGTCGTGGACACTCGGCGGCGAGCAGCGTCGGCCAGGGGCTGGCAAGCGGCACGCCGGCGGGCACTGGCCTCCGAGCGGCGGATCGTACGACGCGCGTCCCGGATGACGTTCCTGCACAGGAGGTCGGGATCATCGGCCACACGTTTGTGACCAAGTGCGAGGTTCAGAGCGGTGTCGAGCACGTCGAGGTACTCGCCGTCCCACGCCCTTGCCTTGCTCTTCCCGTACAGACGGCGCATCGTCTCGGCGCGCACGTCGTTGATCTGGAGCATCAAATGCCCCTCCCCGGGTGCCCGACTGCTGTATGTCGGACCCACTCAGTTGTGACCCGCTCGCCCTTTGGCCGTCGTCGCCGTTCGGTCGACTTCGGCATGAGCAGGTGTTGGAACTGTAGAGCAGGCCGCCGACGCTCGGCGGTGGAACGCTCACATCACCTAGGGGACAGCAAAACAGCACCTCCCGTCACGGAAGTTGCGTTGGACACCAGGTGTGCAGGTCAAAGGGCTGGCGGGGAGCAGGGGTTACGAGACGTGCGATGCCGATCAGCCCCCAGCGGGTGGCGTTGGAACCATCTCGGATCAGGCCCCCTGCGTGGTCGCTAGGGCCGTCGCCTACACGTGCCCAACCGGCAACCGCCGGCCAAACCTGTAGTTCTTCTTCACAACGCCAGCTACATAGATCGATCCCCAGGTCGGATCTCGGTCCCACGGTCCAGCACCAGGGGCTCCTGATGCTGGCTCAGCTAGACTCGGGAGCCATCAAGACAACCTGTCGTATGGCAGCCCTGCCTGAGGGGCATCGACATCGGCCGACCTGCGTCCGACACGCTCCAAAGCGCAAGGAGCAGCAGGAAGTTGTCTCAGTCAGGCGCCTCGTCGTCGGCCGGGCAATGGCTTCCTGGCTGGCCTTGCCGGAACGGCATAGGTACTGCGACATACCTGAGCCCGCCACAATGACAGCAGTCGCACGAGTCGCTCACTAGTGCTGACTGCACACCCACGTCGTCGGTTCTCCATGGACGACCAGATCGAGGTCCACGGTGGTGGCTGCATCGCACATCTGGCACGCCACCTGGTAAGTGCGCCGCATGCGCACAGGCTGCACGAGTTCATGGGCATGCAGCGTGAACGGGACCCTCTTGCACCTGACGGTAATGATTAGCCATAGGTCAAGCTCAGGATGAGGCGAAATGCTCCTGACTGTCAGGTGTTCGTCGGCGTTTGACCGGAGCGCGAAGACATCGCCGCGCTTCAAGCGGGATGTGGTGAGCGCCGACGGAAGGCTGACAGTGACGAGTACACCCTTAGGCACGACGGGGGCAGGCATCTGCGGCTCATCGCGGGCGCCCGCTTCTACCCCTTCACGTTCATTGTGTTGCGGCTCCGGCAGGGACGTCTGCGCCTGCCTGTCGATTGAGCCCCTCATGCCACCCGCTCCCTTGCGACCGACCCGGATCGCGCACGCAATCGCGGGGTCCCCTTTGCGGGCAGACTACAGCATGCTAGGCATGCTACAGCTCGCCAGGTGCCCGATTACATGCCTAGCTTGGCGCTGTGATCGAATTCGCCCCCGACGTTCCTCGCTGGCGACAGGTGGCCGAGGTGCTGCGACAACGCATTGCTGATGGCACGTACCCGCCGCGCTCTCGCGTGCCATCAGTAGTGCAATTGACCGAGGAGTTTGGAATCGCCGCGGCCACTGCACAGAAGGCGTTGCGCGCACTCCGGACGGAGGGGCTGACGTATACGGAGCCGGGTTTGGGCTCGTTTGTCTCGAGAGAACAGCCTTATACCTCCTCCGGTTGAGCGTGAAGAGAGGCTGATCGAAGTTTCAGGAGGATTGGCTGAAGCGTCCACACCTCCGGCGAGGTGGCCCTGAATCGCTGCGTCCTCCTTACCTTCACCAGTAGGTCACCACCGGGGCCCAGCGCGAGCAAGCACTGCTCGACGTCCTGCTGAAGCAGGCAGAGGAGAAGGGCATGAGCGCCGAGCCCATGTAGGACTACGCGAACATCTTCCGCTTCGGCTGCCCGCCAACACGGCGGACTCGGCGCTGGCCTGGGGCGGATCCTAATGATCGTGCTCGGCCTGGACTCCATCCGCGAGGCGGCGATCCTGTTCCGCGGGGAGAACCGCCTGACCGCCGTAGGAGCAATGCCGGAGCTTCATCCGTCGGCTGTGTTCCGAGCCTGCTTGTTGGGCGGTTGCCGCTGCCTCCGCGAGGCGGGGGCGCGGGGACGGCCCTCGGTCGGCCAGAGCGTCCGTCGATGATTGGTTACGTTCCCGTTGCCGGCGGCTCCCCGTGCTCCAGATAGGCAGTCAGGTCGGACGCTCGTGCCTGAATGGCGGCGGCAATTCGGCGCGCCAGGCGAGGGATGGTGAGCGCCGTTACCTGCTCAGCGTTGTGGAAGTCGTAGCCGTGGAGCTCGTCCGGTTGCAGGGCGATCTGCCGACGCTCGTCGGTGCTCAGGCGGCCGCCGTCGAAGAGGTAGAGGACCTTGTCCCCCTCACCCGGGTTTGGTGCCCAGTCCACGACGAGGAGGCGGCCGATGTGTGGGGTGATGCCGAGCTCCTCCTGAACCTCACGCACACAAGCTTGTCGGGGCGACTCCCCCTCCTCGACGTAGCCCCCGGGGATGTCGCGGTAGTCCTTGTAGGACGGCTCGACGAGGAGGACTCGATCGGCTTCGTCGAAGAAGAGAGCGCCGGCTGCCATGCGGGGGCGGGCCATCTTCGCTTCGTGCTCGTTCTCGCTCACAAATCGGACTCTAGCTGCCCGTGCCGATGCCCAGCCTCGGGCGGGCAGGCGAGGAAATGGGAAGGCCGACCTCTGGTCCCGCGCCTGTAGCCGGTGACAAGCTCACAGCTCAAGTAGTGGGGGAATCGGTGGCCGAAGGGTGCGCGCTAAAGGAGGTGCTGGCGCGCGAGTTCCGCTTGCGACGCGTGTCTGCTCGTGTATGCGCTCGTGTACTGCGACATGACGACGCCGCCCGCCTGCGAACGGGATACCGCCGATGTGCGGGTGGCGGAGATCGTGGGCCGTTACGGAGCCGACAGACTCGTGGGGCGATTCATCCGTCGTGCTTCGCCGGAGCTCCTCGCGGCAGTGGCGCGCGAGGATCAGCCGAGGTAGGGGTAGCTGCCGGCGAGGTAGTCGCCGATCTGCTGGCGCATGCTGACGTGGATGTCGTATTGGTCGAGGTCGGCGGGCTGGACGAAACGGACGCCGTTGGCCTCGTCGTTGATCGTGGGCTCGCCGCCGACAGGGCGGCCGATGTAGGTGTTCTCGTACTGCTGGCGGATCTCGCCGTCGGTGTAGGCGACGATGTGGTTCGGGTTGGTGTAGACGCCGAGGAAGCCGGTGATCTCGGCGACGATGCCGGTCTCCTCCAAGCACTCGCGTACCGCGCACTGGGCCGCGGTCTCGCCGATGTCCTGGGCTCCGCCCGGCAGAGCCCACTGGCCGGTGTCGCGGCGGCGCTGGAGCAGGATGGCGCCGCGGTCGTCGACGACGAGCAGGTTGCTGGCCGGGATGAGGGTGTTGGCCTTGGGTGCGTCGGGATCGTTGTAGTACTCAGTCCTGCCCATGTGTGCCGGTCCCCTCGTGGTCGGGTATCCGGGCCCCGCAACGACCTGGACAACGTGCAGCTTACGAAAGCTGACGGTTGACTCGGGACTGTCGGCTCTCGTCGCTGGCTATTCCAAGGGCGCCGAGGTGTGCAGCAAAGCTCTCCACCAGGTTCGCGAGCAGTGCCTTGCCCTTTCCTGCGGTGGCCTGGGACGGGTACCCGACGACGCCCGAGGTCGTGTATTCGGTCATGCCGTGTACGAGGAGGAAGGGGCGTGCTCCTCCGTCGTGATCGGCCTTGGCGTAGCCGTCGCGGACCAGTTCGGGTGCCGCGTGGAGGAGGATGGAGGTCTCGACCTCGCCGGCGTGCATGTCAGCGTGGCGGTCTGAAACGAGGCCAGCGTGGGCGCGGGCGCGGTCCCATTCAGCGCCGAGGGGAAAGAGGGACACGACAGGACCGTCGACGTTCGCTTCCTGGACGATGTTGGACAGGACGTAATTGCCGCCGTGGCCGTTGATGATCACCAGCTTGTGGATGCCCGTGTGGGCAAGGGAGACCCGGATGTCCTCGATCACCGCGTACAGCGTCTTCGCGCTGATGCTGACGGTGCCGGGGAACGCAGCATGCTCATGACTGCATGACATCGTGATCGGCGGGAGAAGGTGCACTCGGTAGGCGTCGACTATCGCCCGGCCGATGATGCACGCGATGGCTGTGTCGGTGATCAGCGGCAGATAGCGGCCGTGCTGCTCGAAGGCACCGACCGGCAGCACAGCCACCTCAGGCTGCTGCTCCTGGACATCCGTGCTGGTGGCAAGCGGCAGCAGGTCCATGACACTCCTGATGTCGGCAGCGGCAGCCGCGGCGAGGGTTGTCGCAAAATCGATCACGCCGTGCGACGTCACGCTGATTCCGTTGCGGGGCTCTTGCGCGGTCCCTATTCTCAGGGGCAACGCGTCGACGGAGACAAGTAGCTGAAGATCACGCGAGCAGAGAGAGCCGCCGGTAGCTGGGAAGGCGGACTCGCGCCCGAGGTGAAGACCCTCCTGAGCGCGGGGAGGAACGGCCGCCTGGCCCAATGCCCCGCCGGTTCGCCCCCGTCACAGGGCTGAATGAGGCTGCTGCCCTCGGGTGGCGGCGAAAGTGCGGTGGTACCGCGAGTTCCCTTCTCGCCCGCACTCCCAAGGGATCATGACGACGCCCCTGGAGGGCTGCGATGATCCACACTACGAGCCGCGTTCTGACCTCTGACCTACGCGGCCACATCGACCAGACCGTCTCTGTCTCCGGCTGGGTGAACGCACTCCGGCTGCAGCGCAAGATGCAGTTCGTGATCCTGCGCGACCACTCCGGCATGGTCCAGGTGACCCACAAGCGCGACGGCGGCCCGCTGGAGGCCGTGCTCGAGTCCCTCACCCCGGAGTCCGCCGTGCGGATCACAGGGCGCGTCGTGGACGCGGCCCAGGTCAAGCTCGCCGGCCTGGAGCTCGTCCCCGAGTCGGTCGAGGTGCTGAACCTGGCCGAGACGCCACTGCCGATCGACGAGCACACCGGGCCCGAGCACCGGCTGGACTGGCGGTTCCTCGACGTCCGCAAGCGGGAGACCGCGCAGCTGGTGTTCGCCGTGCAGACGACCCTTGAGCAGGGCCTGCGGGAGTACGCCATGGAGCATGGCTGCACGGAGATGCACACCCCGAAGCTGATGGGGACCGCCTCGGAGTCCGGGGCGGAGGTGTTCAAGCTCGGGTACTTCGACCGGTCGGCGTACCTGGCGCAGTCGCCGCAGTTCTACAAGCAGATGGCGGTGGGGGCCGGCATCGACCGGGTCTTCGAGATCGGGCCGGTCTTCCGTGCCGAGCCGTCGTTCACCTCCCGGCACGCGACCGAGTTCACCGGCGTCGACGTGGAGCTGTCGTGGATCGACGACGTCGAGGACGTGATGGCCTTCGAGGAGCAGATGCTCGCCCACGCCATCGCCAAGGTCGCCGAGGTCCACGGGGAGCGGATCCGGGAGGTCTTCGGGGTCGAGGTGGCGGTACCCCAGACTCCTTTCCCGCGGATCACGATGGCCGAGGCGCAGGAGGTCCTGCGGGCCGGCGGCTGGGACCCCGAAAGGGTGAAGGAGGACCTGGACCCGGACGGTGAGCGACGGATCGCCGCGCACATGAAGGAGCGCACGGGCCACGAGTTCGTGTTCATCACGCACTACCCGGCGACCATCCGGCCCTTCTACCACATGCGCCCTGCGGACCGGCCGGACCTGACGCTCAGCTTCGACCTGCTGTGGAAGGGCTTGGAGGTCACCACCGGCGCCCAGCGCGAGCACCGCTCCGACGTCCTGCTGAAGCAGGCGGAGGAGAAGGGCATGAGCACCGAGCCGATGCAGGACTACCTGAACATCTTCCGCTTCGGCTGCCCGCCGCACGGCGGACTCGGCGCCGGCCTCGGGCGGATCCTCATGGTCATGCTCGGCCTGGACTCCATCCGCGAGGCGGCCTTCCTCTTCCGCGGACCGAACCGTCTGACTCCCTGATCGAGTTCGTACGGCCGCTGCCCCCGCCGCCGTCTGGCGGTGGGGGCAGCGGCACAGGGTGCTCAGTACCGGGTGTGGCCCAGGTCGAGGGTCCACGCCTCAGCGGGGTGCTTGTCCCAGTGGGACCGCAGGGCCAGCTCACGGTCGGCGTAGCGTCCCTGGTGGCACAGGCCGCCGTGAGACAGCGTGACGCTGAGGGCGAGCGGGGACTCGGTGGTCACCCAGTGCGGCGTCAGGGCGTGGCTCCACAGTTGGTCGCCGGGGTGCATGGTCACCGACTGCCGATCCGTCTCGTCGTGGGCCGGCGGTTCCTCGGCGGTGGTCTCCCCGATCACAGCGGCTTCGGCCGTGAGGTGCTTGTCGGGGTTGTGATAGCTGTGGAAGGTCTTGGTGCCGTGGACCTGCCACACGAGGCCGTGCGAGTTGTCGTTGTGGTACGTCGAGGCCGCCTCCTGGGAGGACAGGAAGAGGATCGGCGTGCACCGCTGCCAAGTGAATCCCTGGGAGGCAAGGTATGTGCGCCAGGGGACCATGACCTCGTCCTGGAAGCCGTCGAGGAGTTCGTCATAGAACCGGGCGAGGTTGAAGTGCACCAGGCGGAAGGGCCAGGTGGTGATCTCCTCGACTGGTGCTGTCCGGAAGGCGGCAGTTCGGTCCATGCGGACCTGCCAGTCCTCGTCGCCGAGGATCGTGAAGCGGACCTCCTCGTCCCGGCGGATGTGGTCGAGGATGTCGATGGCGGGCATGAAGAGGTAGTCGAACGGGACGTGCAGGCGGAAGTTCGGCGGTTGCCTCCAGCAGGCGGTGAAGTTGTGCGGGTCGGTAACGGAGACCGGCGGGTGCACGATGACTCCCTCGCTCAGGCCGCCGCCGCGCAGGCGCGCGATGCGGGGCGGCAGATGGCAGCACAGTCGGGCCCGACGCGATCCTTGGCCGGGGCCTCGAGGAACCCCCTGATTTCGGTCCGCCTGGCGTGGACGTTGACCGCGTCCGAGCCGTAGGGGCAGCGCCGTATCTCACCCTCGGCGGACATGTAGAGGGTCGCCGACCGGCAGCGGTGGCCCTCGTCGTCGGACAGCTGCATCCGGCGAAGATCATCGAGGTAGGACCGGTAGGCGTTGGACAGGCGGAAGCGCCCGGCCAGGGCGGCCGTGTCGGCCTCCCTGCGCTCCACGGAGTCCTGGAGCGACCCGCCGCCTCTGCGCAGGCCCTGTGCGCTGAGGAGTACGGGGCTGAGCTGGACCTCGATGTCCGTCCCGGCGACGAGGTCGGCGATGTGCTCGACCTCCTTCTCCGCCACATCCCAGTAGGTCAGGTGGAGGACCTTCGCGGGGACGTCCACGGCACGCAGCGTCGCAACGGCGGAGGCCGCGGTTCGGGTCGTCCTACCGAGGGCCATCGCGCCCTCGGAATCGGCGGAGACGGTGACGTTGGCCAGCAGGTGCTCGACCTCCGCGAGGGCGGTGACCTCTGCCTCGGTCCGGGCCGAGGTCACCATGGACACCGCCATGCCGAACTGGTGGGCCAGCCGGACGAGCTGCCGGAGATCCGGATGGTGGGTGGGCTCGCCTCCGGTCAGGCAGACACCCTCCACCCCGGTCTCCTTCAGCCGGGACAGGGCGCGGCTGTACGTGTCGATGGTAAGGAAGCCGTGGGCGCGGTCGGCGCGGAAGCAGAAGCCGCAGGCGACCTTGCAGTGGCCCGCCGTCGAGACCAGCGCAGTACGGGCGGCGGCGCTCATTGGACCCCCGTGTTGTCCCAGACCGCGATGGACACGGTGCTCGTGTAGAAGGCGCACATCTGCGGGTCCGGGGTGTCGCCGCTGATGAGGGCCTGCTCGTTTCGGGACGGTCCGCCGCATATGGCCAGGGCCGGGCAGTCGACACAAGCGGGGATCGGGGCAACCTTCTTGGCCGCCGCAGCCAGCAGGCCGGGGTTCTGGCGGAGCTCATCGACGGTGTGGAGGAACGAGGGCTCGGTGAAGTTGATGTCGCACACGCTGACGCGGTTACCGGGCAGCAGGGCGGCGTTCAGGCTGCGGTCGCCCTGCATGTGGTCGAACAGCATCGGCCGTCGGGTGTCGAGGGCCTGGAACGCGCGGTCGAGAACCGAGAAGAGCATGCCGCCCCTGCCGAGCGCGGTCAGCCGGGCCTCGTACAGCTCGCGAGCCAGCTCGGCGCCGTTGACTCTCCACTCACCCCCCGTGGGGATGGGGGTGTTGACGTAGATGAACTTCAGGCCGAGGTCGTCGATGATCCACCGCACGGTCTCGGCCAGGCGTCCGATGTTCGAGGCCGTGGGGGTGAGGTTGCAGCCGACGTGCAGGCCCTTGGCCGTGACCAGGCGGCCGACGTTGCGGCGAATCCGGTCGTCTGCGGGCTGGCCACCGAGAAGGAGCCGGTTGGCGGAGTTGATCCCCGGCGGGCCGTCGATGGAGATCCCGACCCCGTACTCGCGCTGCACGAAGTGGTCGAGGGCTTCGTCCGTGAGCCGGGCGCCGTTGGTGACGACGGTGCGGCGGACACGTGCGACGCCGTAGCGGGCGGCGAGGGTGTCGGCGAGCTCGTCGCCGTACTTCATGAGGTCGAAGCGGATCGTCGGCTCGCCGCCGAACCACTGGATCGACACCTCCTCCTGGCCGGCGTTCTGCTCGAACAGGAACTCCAGGCCGGTAGCGAGCTCCTCCTCGGTCATGTCCGGCTTCCCGGTGTTGGTGTCGACGAAGCAGTACGTACAGGCCATGTTGCAGCGGTCGGTGAGGACCACCCGCAGCCCGCTGATCCGCTGCGGTGTCGGGTCGAAACCGAGAGCGTCGAGGCGGTTGTGGAGTGCTTCACGGCGGTCGGCGGCGGGGCCGTCCTGGGTGAAGCCGAGCCCGGCGAGGGCTTCATGGGTCGCGGTCGGGGAGACTCCGGCGAGGTCAGCGACCTCGCCGGAGTCGAGAAGCACACTGTCCAGGGTGACCGGGTCGAGGAGGACAGCCTCCCCGTCCCGGTCGTACTGGAAGTACTTCCCCCACAGCAGCAGGGGAGCGGCCACTGGGTCAGGCCGCCGTTTCCTCTTCGGCGATGCCCAGCTCGCCCATGACCGCGCGGACCTGCTCCTCGGCGTCGGCCTGGAGCCGGGCCGAGGCCGCGGGGCTGCCGCCGTCGGAGAGGACGATGACGCCGGGCAGCGTCGGGTTGGGCGCGATGACCGTGAGGCCGGCGGGCTCGGTGCTGATGACCATGATCGCGTCGGTCAGCTCGACCCAGTCGGTGCGGTCCTTGAGCGCGTCGAGGATGCGGCCCTGCTTCTCGCGGAAGGAGGCACGCTCCCCCATCCACACGCCCGCCTTGGACTTGGAGTCCACGACGTCCGCGTAGATCAGGTGGTTCTGCTTCTCTTTCCTGGGTTGTGGCATGGCTGAGCTCCTTCATCGGAGGTGTCCGCCCATCGGGACGGTTTCGAGGTCCGCGCTGTGGCGGCGCCCCGCGTACGTGCTGCTGGTGGCGCCGTCTCCGGTGCCGAGCGGCACCGTTGCGGATTTTGTGCATCGGGCAGCCCCAAGCCCGCGGGGCTCTGGGCTGGCCATCCCTGCCGCTGCCGTGTCACAGAGCGCAGCGAGGGCAGGGAAACCTGTTCAGCTCTCCGGAGTGCTGTCCGGTGCCGACCACGAGGGGGCCGCCTGGTCGGCGTACGCGGCGTGGGCTGCGGAGAGCGCGATGGCGGCAAGTCCCGCGGCGGTACCCAGGGCCCACAACCAGGCGAGGGCCGTGCCGAGCGTGTCGGAGGACCGGCCTGTCATCGGGGGTTCAGCTCCCGTTCGCGCCGGTCGATCGCCTGGCCGGTCTGGATGTGCAGCAGCTCGACCTGCGCCGGCGTCATCACGAGTACCGTCACCTCGGTCGTGCCGTCGTCGAGGTGCACGGTGACGGGCAGACGCGCCTGGCCGGCCTCGTGGTCGTACTGGACGTCCCGCTGGACCGGGGTGACGCGCGCTATTCCTCTCGGAAACATGGCTCGGCCTTCCATGACGGGGCTGGGTTGTCCGAAAAAGCCGCCAGACCAGCGGCAGTTGGGTCGTTCGCTTGGTAGAAACCTTGCGTGCTGGCCCCGTTACGGGGCCAGCTGTGGATGCGTACAGCCACGCTGTACGCATCAGGGGGAAGGGAGCGCACATGCCTCAGCCATCGAAAGACCTTGACCCGACCAGGTCACCGCGGGACTGGTTCGGTGCACACCTGCGCCACTGGCGGAAGGTCCGCAGGCTGTCTCAGCAGGCGCTCGGGCAGGCCGTCCACGTCAGCGGCAGCCTGATCGCCAAGATCGAGAAGGCTGAGCGCCCGTGCGACCTCGCTCTGGCCCGCCGCCTCGACCGCGCGCTGGACACCGGGGGAATCCTGGAGTGGCTGTGCCTGCGCGCGGGCAGCGATGTGGACAAGGTCCTCGACGATGCGGACAACACGGCCGTGGCCCCGGTTCCGGCGGGTGCACTGAGCTTTCCCGGGGTCATGCTGCCTGTGGCCGAGAGCACCACCGATGACGGGAAACACGTGGAACGCCGCACCTTCCTCGCCGGCTCCGGAGCCGCCGCCTTGTTAGCAGGCACGCCCCTCTCCCACCTGATCAGACCCAGCGAACCCTCCCTGCTCCCCACCACGATCCGTCCCCAGGACATCGATCAGATCGAGGCCGCTGCGACCGTGCTCGCCGGGTGGGATCACCACTACGGAGGCGGCGGGATCGTCCGCACCGCTGCCGAGACCCAACTCCGCTGGGCCTCCGCCCTACTGGAACTCCCCTGCCCTGAACCGCTGCGGCCAGCCCTCTTCGCCGCCGCGGCCCGCCTCGGGATGGTCGTCGGCGCTGCCGACTTCGACGCCCAGGCACACCAGGACGCACGCAGGGTCTTCGCCTTCGCCGCCGCCTGCGCCGAGGAGGCCGGCCAGTGGCACCTCCGCGCCAAGGTGTACTCGTACCGGGCGCGGCAATCCGTATGGCTGGGAGACGCGGACTCCGGCCTCACCTACGCCGAACTCGGACTCGCACACGAGAACAGGCTCACCGGCACTGAGCGCGCCATGCTCCATATCGCCAGGGCTCGCGCCCTGGCCAAGACCGGGGACGTTCAGGCGACGCTGCGGGCGGTCGGCCAGGCCGACGATGCATTCGCCCAGGCGAGGCCCCACGAGGATCCACCGTGGATGTCCTACTATGACGCCGCGCAGCACGCCGGCGACACCGGCCATGCGCTCTATGACCTTGCTCTGGTCGGCTACAAACCCGAAGCAGCTGCGGAGCGTCTCAGAACCGCGGTCGAAGGCCACACGGCCGCCTACCCGCGTTCCCGCGTGTTCTCCCGAACGAGACTGGCCTCCCTGACCATGGCCTCCGGAGACCCGTCCGAGGCCAGCCTGATCGGGCACCAGGCTCTCGATGAAGTCACCAAACTACACTCGGGACGGGCAGTTGATGACGTACGGCACCTCGCGAAGGTCGCCGCCGCCCACCGGATGATCCCCGAGGTGACCGAGCTGCGCGACCGCATCAAGGAGACGATCAGAACGTGACCCTCGCCCCCACCGACAGCGTCACGCTCTCCCGCCACACGCTACTCGCCGCCTGCCTGGAACTGGGCCTTGCCACTGCGGATGCCGAGCCGATCCGAATCGCGGAGAACGCGATATGGCGGCTCCCTGGGCAACTCGTGGCCCGGATCTCTCGGCCAGGGCGTACGCGTGTTGCCCAGCGCGAGATCGCGGTCGCCAATTGGCTGGGCAGTCATGGCATCCCTGCCGTCCGTCCCGCTCCCGGGCTCGACCAGCCGGTCACCATCAACGGCAGGGCTGTGACGATCTGGGAGGAACTGCCCCCACACCGTGACGGCACGGTCAGCGAGATGGCCCACCTCCTCAAGGCCCTGCACTCGCTACCTGAGCCCGACTTCGAACTTGAGCCCCTGGAGCCGTTCGGCAAGATCCGGACCAGGCTGAACCAGGCGAAGGCTCTGGACAGTCCCACTTCGTCGTGGCTTCACGCGTACACCGACAGGCTGGAGGAAGCCTGGCTCCAGCTGCTGCAGACCCCGGCCCTCTCCACCTGCGTTCTGCACGGTGATGCCTGGGTCGGCAACGTGGCGTCCGCCGAGGATGGCACGGCCTATCTCCTCGACCTCGACAGCTTCACCACGGGCCCTAGGGAGTGGGACCTGACGTCCACCGCTGTGAAGCTCACTTCTACGGGCAGCATCACCCTGGACGACTACGAGGGCTTCTGCGCCATCTACGGCGTCGATGTCACCGCCTGGGACGGGTACGAAGTCCTCCGCGACATCCGGGAGCTCCGCATGACCGCCTACTCAGCACGGATCGCGACGGAGCACCCGGACCACCCGCACGTCCTCCGCGAGGCTCTGCACCGAGTCGAATGCCTGAAGGGCCTTCAAGGGCAACGGCCTTGGCACTGGACAGCCGTGCCGTAGCCCGCTCGGCCGCCCCGCGCAACGGAGCAGCGGAGCAACCTGGAAACGGGCAGAGGAGAAAACGTTCAAAGAGCCCAGGTGTGGGGCACTACGCGGCGACGGTTTCGTGTCGCACGGGGAGCGCCCGGTAAGGGGCGAGTGCGCGGCGGGCTTCGGCAGGGATTGGGCTGCCCGTAGCCGCCACTCGTGCCGCGACTTCCGCAGTCGGTCGCGTGCTGGTCAGCTGGCGCTGCTCGACCGGCGGAGTGAGGCCGACGGCAACGGCATGGCGAATGGCCCGAAGCTCGGCCAAATAGGCGACCGTGTCGTCGGGGTCGGCCTCCGGGACGGGATCGATGTGTCGCTGGAGGAGCTCAGCGCGGCGAGGGGCCCAGGCGCTGAGGATGTCGGTCGGTTCCACGGATCGGTACTGCGCGGTGCGGTCGCGCCCTTGCTGCTCGTAGAAGCGGTCCACGGCCCGGGCTGCGTCCCAGCTGACCGAATCCTGGACCGCCGGAACGCCGGCAAGCGCATCGCCCCACGGCCGGATGAGCTCGGCAGCCTGGTGATGCGTGGACATCAGGCGGCGCAGGCGGCTGTCGAACATGCCGGCGTGATTGAGCAGCGCGGCCACTTCCTGCAGATCCATTCAGACGCCTCCGTCCTGGGTGAGAAGGGCGAGTCCGCCCATGAGGGCGGCGGTGTGGCCGCTGTGGGTCGGTTGGGTGAGTGGGACGACGTTCGTGGTCAGATTTGGAGGGAAGGTGCGCTGGTCCAGATCAGCCCATGCCCGGAGCCAGTAGCGGGCCGACTTGGGAGCGTCTCCTGGCGCGGTGCGGCGGGCGACGACCTCGACCAGGGCGTGTGTGCCGTGGTGCTGGATGAGGTCTTCGAGATCGTGCTGCTCGCTGGGGCTGAGGTTCCAGTGGACCGGCAGTCCCTCGGCCTTCATCGCAAGGGCGAGTTGGCGAACGGGTTCGCTGGTCATGGAACGGATGGAAGTCGCGCGCGGCTGCTGTTCTTTGTGTTGTTTCTGGTTCCTTGCGTTCTGGGGGCCTGTGACCGGCCCCCTGCGGGCCTGTGACAGGTCCCCCACCGGGCCTGAGACCGATCCCCTGGAGGCCTCTTGCCGACCCGGGTCTGTGAGCGGCCCAGGCTTCTCACAGGCCCCCTGTTTCTGTCCACGAACATGATCCACCGCAAGCGGCAACTGGTAGACGGTCTCGCCGCGCGGCCCCTTGGCCTCCTCCTTGATGGCCAGCTCACCCATCTTGATCAGATTGTCGATCGCCGCTCGCAAGCCCGATCGCGTGGCGTTGGTCCGCTGCAGGAGCATGGTCGTCCCGGCGTACGCGGTGCACTTCGCGTCTGGGCACTTGTCGGCGATGGCCAACAGGGCCATACGTGCGAGGCCTCGGGATGAAGAGTGGTTCCAGACCCAGTCCATGGCGTCGAGGCTCACCGGTCACCCCGCCCGGTAACGATGAAGTGGCAGGCGGGACGCGGGATAGGGTTCGTCATATGCACCTCCTGTGCGGCGGCGCGGGGCGGGCTTGGTCGTTCACACCCCGTGCTGCCGTCTGGTCTATGCGGCGGCTGCTGTGGTGGCCGTTTCCGGCTGGATGCCGAGGACTTCGAGAAGTTCGGCGGTGAGTACGCGTTGCGCCCTGCCGAGGCGCAGGGTGCTGACTGGTAGCTCGCCGCGCCTGGCGAGGTCGTAAGTCGTGCTGCGCTTGAGCCCGAAGGCTCGCCCTGCGGTCTCAAGGTCGATCACTGGTGGCAGTGCCAGCAGTTCGTCGCGTGTGAGGGGCGCCCCGCTCATCGACTCGCCTCCCCTGAGACTTGGGCCGTCAGATCCCCCAGCACCTGCGCGTACCTGAGGGCTGGCTCGCCTCGGGGCGCACGCTTGCCTCGCTCCCACCGCCAGACGGTGGAGGGATCGACCTCGCAGAGGGCTGCGATCTCGGCGAGGGACAAGCGAGCCGCCAGCCGAGTACGGCGCGCTGCACCCGATATCGCCTCTTCCCGGACGCGGGAAAGGCTCAGAACGTCGGCATTGATCATGGCCCGAACGTAGCCCATATTTTTCCGAATTCAAAACTTCCGCCGTTAAGCCGGGGCCGCAACGAGAGGCGAATAATACTGTAGCGAAGCGCACGGTTCGCCAAGTTAGGAATGGGCGCCTTTAGGCTCCTCGCCTGTGCCGCGCTCAGGGCATCAACACAGCGATTTCGTCGCGGTTTGACCTTGCCGGTTCGTTGCCTATGATCAGCCCCAGATGACGCTTCCAGCAGGTCAGGGCCCTGCGACTTGCCCCTCGGAACGCCACAGGGCCCGCACGCCCTGCTGAAACCGCACCACCGAAATGGCGTCCACGGAATTTCGAAAGGCAAGGAAAAATAAGGAAAGGTGAGGGCACCCAGGGTCAGATAGGGGCATCTTCAGTCACTGCTAGATACCGGCCGATATCCCAGAACAGCCAGCAAGGAGACAACTCATGAAGGGCTCGACGTACCGTCGTTGCCATTGCAGGGACGCCGAGACGGGGAAGCCTCTCGGCAGTAAATGCCCGAAGCTGAAGCAGCGGCGGCACGGTAGCTACTCGGTGCGGCAGGAGCTGCCGCCGCACGAGGATGGCCAGCGGCGGTCGTTCAGCCGGGGTGGGTACGAGACGAAGGTCGCCGCCCAGGCCGACCTCGACCACATACGGGCCCTGCTGGCGCTGCCGGAGGCGGACGACGAGGAGGGGCGGCGGCAGATCGCGGAGCTGCTGGAGCTGGTGGCCGACGAGAAGGGGCCGCTGCCGGACCTGGAGGAGACGCGGCGGCGGTTCGCGACCGGGCAGAAACTCACGTCCCGTCTGACCGTTGGCGACTGGCTCGACATGTGGCTGGCAGGGAAGAAGACCCGTAGGACCACCACCAGTGGCTACAGCACCCACGTTCGCGTCCACCTCAAGCCGCGCATCGGGCACGTGCGGCTGGACCGGCTGAACGTCGGGCACCTGCGCGACATGTTCGACGCCATCACGTTCGAGAACGAGGTGATCGCCTCGGACAACGCAGCTCGTCGCGAGCAGGCCGCCCGCTGCAAGTGGGAGAGGGACAGCAGGCCCCCGGCGGCGGAGCGGGCGCGACTGGACGCGGAGAAGGCCAAGCTCGCCGCCATGAAGCCCTTTCGGAAGATCACCGGGCCCGCGACCCAGCAGAGCATCCGCCGGACACTTAGGGCGGCTCTGAACGCCGCGATCGCCCAGCAACTGCTGACATTCAACCCGGCCTCACATGTCGAGCTGGCGTCCGGGAAACGACCCAAGGCGCAACTGTGGACCGATGAGCGGGTGCGGCGGTGGCGCGAGACCGGTGTGAAGCCGAGTGCCGTCATGGTGTGGACTCCCGATCAGGTCGGGGTGTTTCTCGATGCCGCGGAGGGCGATCGGCTGTACGCGCTCTTCCATGTGATCGCCTTCCGCGGACTGCGGCGCGGCGAGGCCGTCGGTCTGGACTGGACGAACGTGGACCTGGAGGGCGGTCTGCTGACGCCGGCCAAGGAGATCGTCGTAGACAACTGGGAGGCGTTCGAGTCCGAGCCCAAGACCGACGGCAGCGCGGCCACCATCGCCCTCGACAGCGGCACGATCGAGGCGCTGCGGGAACATCGGGCGCGGCAGAGGCGTGAGCGGCTGAGGTTCGGAACGGCGTGGCGGGACACGGGAAAGGTGTTCACGCAGGAGGACGGGTCCTGGCTGCATCCGGAGACGGTGTCCGACGCGTTTCGGCGGATCCTGGGGTCCACCGATCTGCCGCCGATCAGTCTGCGTGATCTACGTCATGTCGCTGCGACGCTGACGCACGCGGGCGGCGGGGACATCCACACGATCAAGGAGACCCTGCGGCACTCAACGATCACGCTGACCTCGGACACGTATACGAGTCTGCTGCCGCAGGTGGACAGGGCGGCGGCGGAGGGAGCCTCGCGGATCGTGCCGCGGGCCCGGCGCATAGCCGCTTCCGGAACTGGCGCTCACGCATCGCTCACGCACACGACCCGGAACGACGAGGTGCCCCAACCCAAGAAGCCCGGGCGGGGCACCAAGTCTGCTGGTCAAAACGATTCTGCTGACCAGCTTTGCGGTGGGGCGGGTGGGACTCGAACCCACGGCCGACGGATTATGAGTCCGCTGCTCTAACCGGCTGAGCTACCGCCCCTTCACGGCGTGGCGCGTACATGTGTGCGCGCCGTCTGCCGCAGCATAGCCGCTCATACGATCTCCTGCTTCGGTTGCCTCGCATGATCGGCTTCGCATGTTCAGAGAGACCGCGCTGACGGCTGCCCGGTTCCAGGTCCGGGCCAAAAAAGAAAGAGGACCCGACCGGGTCCTCTTCCCTTCTTGCTCCCCCGACTGGACTCGAACCAGTAACCTGCCGGTTAACAGCCGGCTGCTCTGCCAATTGAGCTACAGGGGACCGCGCTCCCCCGACTGGACTCGAACCAGTAACCTGCCGGTTAACAGCCGGCTGCTCTGCCAATTGAGCTACAGGGGATTGCTGCGGTGCCACGAACAGCCCACCTCCGGCCTTGCCGGGGGGCGAGCGCCCGTTGCGAGTCATAGATTAGCGCAAGCAGGGGGGTGCTCCGCCAATCGGTATCGCCAGCCGGCCGGGCACCGACACGACGAAGGGTGGCAGGCATGCGGTACAAGGTCACGTTCCTCGCCGGGGTGGCCGTCGGCTACGTGGTGGGAACGGCCGCGGGGCGCGAGCGGTACGAGGGGATGAAGAAGTCCGCGCGGCGCGTCGCGCAGAACCCGGTGGTGCGCAACGCCGCCGAGACGGCGGGGCAGACCGGGCGGGCGTTCGCCGGGAAGGCCTTCGCCGTCGTCGGCGACAAGGTGGGCGGCGCGCTGCCGGCCTCCGTGGCGCGGCGGGTGCCGGGGCTGCGGGAGCGGGGGCAGGGATACGAGGACGAGTGGGGGACCAGCAACACCTGACCCTCCTGGGAGAGCCGTCCGGTGGGGCAGAATTCTCCGCATGGGGATAGTCGCCGGGCTGGACAGCTCTTCCACCTTCACTCGCATCGTCGTCTGTGACACGGACACGGGCGCCGTACTGCGCCAGGGCTACGCACCCCATCCGCAGTCCGCGGGCGAGACGGTCGCCCACGAGACCGACCCGCAGGCCTGGCTGCTCTCCCTGGGCGAGGCCGCCGGCGGCGGGCTGCTGGAGGGCGTCCAGGCCATCGGGGTCTCCGCGCGGCGCGGCCTGCTGGCACTGGACGCGCAGGGCGGGCTGGTCCGGCCCGCGCTGGTCGGCAACGACCGGCGCGGGCAGGTCGCCGCGGCCGACCTGGTCGAGGCGCTCGGGGGCAAGGCCGCCTGGACGGCGGCCGTGGGCTCGGTCCCGCACCCCGCGCAGCCGATCGTGAAGCTCGCCTGGCTGGCCCGTACCGACCCGGAGGCCGCGCGCCGGGTGGCGGTGCTGATGTCCCCGCACGACTGGCTGGTCTGGCAGCTGCTGGGCCGGCCCGCCCGCCGCACCACCGACCGGGCGGACGCCTCCGGGACCGGGTACTGGTCGGCGGCCACCGGCTCCTACCGGCCGGACCTGGTCGAGTTGGCGCTCGGGCACCAGGCGCTGCTGCCCGAGGTGCTCGGTCCGTGCGACGCCGCCGGGATGACCCCGGAGGGGCTGTTGATCTCCGCCGGGACCGGGGAGACCACGGCGGCCGTCCTCGGGCTGGGCCTGGGCCCCGGGGACGCGGTGGTCTCGCTGGGGGCCACCGGTTCGGTGATGGCCGTGCACCACGAGGCCCTGGTGGAGCCGGGCGGCCTGGTCACCTCCCTCGCCGACGCCGGCGGCATGCACCTGCCGGTGGTGAACACCTCCAACGCCGTACGGACCCTGCGCGGCACCGCCGACATGCTCGGCACCGACCTGGAGGGGCTGAGCGCGCTCGCGCTGAAGTCGACGCCGGGTGCGCACGGGCTCGTACTCCTGCCGTACCTGGAGGGAGAGCGCACGCCGAACCTGCCGCACTCCGCCGGGACCCTGTCGGGGCTGCGCCGGGACTCGATGAAGCCGGAGCACCTGGCGCGGGCCGCCTTCGAGGGGATGCTGTGCGGGCTGGTGGACGCCCTGGACGTGCTGCGGCACCGGGGCGTGGGCATCCGGCGGGTGTTCCTGCTGGGCGCGGCCGCCGAGCTGCCCGCCGTGCAGGCCGCCGCGCCGGGGCTGTTCGGAACGCAGGTCGTCGTGCCCGCGCCGGCGGACTACGCGGCGCTGGGCGCGGCCCGGCAGGCGGCGTGGGCGCTGGGGGTGCGGCAGGGCACGCTCGCCCCGCACACGCCTCCGCTGTGGCCGGCGCCGGCCGCGCAGGTCTTCGAGCCGGACGAGGAGTTCGCGGCCTGGCAGGCGGTGCGCCAGCAGTACGTCACCACGCGGGAGCAGCTGCACCCCGGGGCCTTCTGAGGCGCGCGGGGCAGAGGGCGCGCCCGGTGCGCAACCCCTGTGCGGGCGCGAATCCTGGCAGCAAGGGGACCTTGGCACGAAGCGGCCTACTCCTTTTGTCCCGGCTTTGCGAAAAGCGGTAGGGATCAAGCCCCCGGTTGCCGCAGGATGGGGTGAACCCCTCGATCTTGCCTACCCGGAGCCTGCGCGTGCTCATACGACTCCTGCGGACGTACCTGCGTCCGCACCGCAAACCCATCGCCGCACTGGTGCTGCTGCAACTCCTGCAGACCAGTGCGAGCCTCTACCTGCCCACGCTGAACGCCGACATCATCGACAAGGGCGTCGTCAACGGTGACACGGGATACATCCTGCGCTTCGGCGCACTGATGCTCGGTGTCTCACTCGTCCAGCTCGTCTGCAACATCGGGGCCGTCTACTTCGGCGCGCGGACCGCCGCCGCGCTGGGCCGCGACGTCCGCGCCGCCGTCTTCGACCGGGTGCAGAGCTTCTCCGCCCGCGAGCTGGGCCAGTTCGGCGCGCCGTCGCTGATCACCCGCACGACCAACGACGTCCAGCAGGTGCAGATGCTGGCGCTGCTGACCTTCACGCTGATGGTCTCGGCGCCGATCATGTGCGTCGGCGGCATCGCCATGGCGCTCTCGCTGGACGTGAAGCTGTCGGGCGTGCTGCTCGCGGTGGTGCCGGTGCTGGGCGTCTCGGTCGGCGCGATCGTCTGGAAGACGCGTCCGCTGTTCCGTCTGATGCAGCAGCGCCTCGACGTGGTCAACCGGGTGCTGCGCGAGCAGATCACCGGCAACCGGGTGATCCGCGCCTTCGTCCGCGACGGCTACGAGGAGGAGCGCTTCCGCGGGGCGAACACCGAGCTGACCGGGGTCTCGCTGGCCTCGGGGCGGCTCCTCGCGCTGATGTTCCCCGTCGTGCTGCTGGTCGTGAACATCTCCAGCGTGGCCGTCATCTGGTTCGGCGCGATGCGCGTGGACGGCCGGGAGATGGAGATCGGCCAGCTGACGGCCTTCCTCGCCTACCTGATGCAGATCGTGATGGCCGTGATGATGGCCACCTTCATGTTCATGATGGTGCCGCGCGCCGAGGTCTGCGCCGAGCGCATCCAGGAGGTCCTGGACACCGAGTCCAGCGTGGTCCCGCCCACCGACCCGGTCCGCAAGCTGCTGCGGCGCGGTCAGCTGGAGCTGCGCGGCGCGGACTTCCACTATCCGGGGGCCGAGGCGCCGGTGCTGCGCGGGGTGGACCTGGTGGCCCGCCCCGGTGAGACCACGGCGGTGATCGGCTCCACCGGCAGCGGCAAGTCCACGCTGCTGGGCCTGGTGCCCCGGCTGTTCGACGCGACCGGCGGCGAGGTCCTCGTCGACGGCGAGGACGTGCGCCGGCTGGACCCGCAGCTGCTGGCCAAGACGGTCGGCATGGTCCCGCAGAAGCCGTACCTGTTCTCCGGGACCGTGGCCTCCAACCTGCGCTACGGGCGCCCGGACGCGACGGACGAGGAGCTGTGGCGGGCGCTGGAGGTGGCCCAGGCCAAGGAGTTCGTCTCCGCGCTGGAGGGCGGCCTGGAGGCGCCCATCACCCAGGGCGGCACGAACGTGTCCGGCGGCCAGCGCCAGCGTCTGGCGATCGCCCGCACGCTCGTGCAGCGCCCGGAGATCTACTTGTTCGACGACTCCTTCTCGGCCCTGGACTACGCGACGGACGCGGCGCTGCGCGCGGCGCTGGCACGTGAGACGCAGGAGGCGACGGTGGTCATCGTCGCCCAGCGGGTCTCCACGATCCGCGACGCCGACCGGATCATCGTCCTCGACGAGGGCCAGGTGGTCGGCGAGGGCCGCCACCACGAGCTGATGGCCGGCAATGAGACCTACCGGGAGATCGTGCTCTCCCAGCTGACGGAGGCGGAGGCCGCATGAGCGGGCCCGGAGGACGGATGATGACGGGCTCGCCCCAGAGGTCCATGGACTTCAAGGGGTCGGGCAAACGGCTGCTGGGGCAGCTGGCCCGGGACAAGGCGAAGCTGTGGGGCATGGTCGCGGCCGTGGTCGGCAGCGTCGGCTGTTCGGTGGTCGGGCCGAAGATCCTCGGCGAGGCCACGGACCTGGTGTTCGCGGGCATCGTCGGCCGGGAGATGCCGGAGGGCCTGACGAAGGAGCAGGCGCTGGAGGGGCTGCGCTCCCAGGGGCACGGCGGCATGGCCGACATGCTGGCGAGCACCGACTTCACGCCGGGCGAGGGCATCGACTTCGGCGCCGTCGGGGTCGTGGCGCTGTGGGCGCTGGCCGTCTTCGGCATGGCGGCGGTGCTGATGCTGGTCGCGACGAGGCTGTCGAACCTCGTGCAGAACGGCATGGTGTTCCGGATGCGCGAGGAGCTCCAGGCGAAGCTGTCGCGGCTGCCGCTGTCGTACTTCGACCAGCAGAAGCGCGGCGAGGTGCTGAGCCGGGCGACGAACGACATCGACAACATCGGGCAGACGCTCCAGCAGACGCTGGGCCAGCTGATGAACTCGCTGCTGACGATCGTCGGCGTGCTGGCGATGATGTTCTGGATCTCCCCGCTGCTGGCGCTGGTCGCGCTGGCGACGGTGCCGGTCGCCATGGTGGTGGCGGCGAAGATCGGCAAGAAGTCGCAGCCGCAGTTCGTGGCGCAGTGGAAGACCACCGGCGCGCTGAACGCCCACATCGAGGAGATGTACTCCGGCCACGCGCTGGTGAAGGTCTTCGGGCGGCAGAAGGAGTCGGCGGAGGTCTTCGCCGAGCAGAACGAGGAGCTGTACCGGGCCTCGTTCAGGGCGCAGCTGGTCAGCGGCATCATGCAGCCGGTGATGTTCTTCATCTCGAACATCAACTACGTGCTGGTGGCGGTCGTCGGCGGGCTGCGGGTGGCCTCGGGCACCCTGTCGATCGGTGACGTGCAGGCGTTCATCCAGTACTCGCGCCAGTTCTCGATGCCGCTGACGCAGGTGGCGTCGATGGCGAACCTGGTGCAGTCCGGCGTCGCCTCGGCGGAGCGGGTGTACGAGCTGATGGACGCGCCCGAGCAGGAGCCGGACGCTGAGGTTCCGGAGCGTCCGGAGCAGCTGCGCGGACAGGTCGTCCTGGACAAGGTGGCCTTCCGCTACGAGCCGGACAAGCCGCTGATCGAGAACCTGTCGCTGAGCGTGGAGCCGGGCCAGACGGTCGCGATCGTCGGCCCGACGGGCGCGGGCAAGACCACGCTGGTCAACCTGCTGATGCGGTTCTACGAGGTCACCGGCGGCGAGATCGCCCTCGACGGGGTGGACATCGCCAAGATGACCCGCGAGGAGCTGCGCTCGGGGATCGGCATGGTCCTGCAGGACACCTGGCTGTTCGGCGGGACCATCGCGGAGAACATCGCCTACGGCGCGGCCCGCGAGGTCACGCGCGCCGAGATCGAGGAGGCCGCGCGGGCGGCGCACGCGGACCGGTTCGTCCGTACGCTGCCGGACGGCTACGACACGGTGCTCGACGACGAGGGCGCGGGTGTCAGCGCGGGCGAGAAGCAGCTGATCACCATCGCCCGGGCGTTCCTGTCGGACCCGGTGATCCTGGTCCTCGACGAGGCGACGAGCTCGGTGGACACCCGTACCGAGGTGCTGATCCAGAAGGCGATGGCGCGCCTGGCGCACGGCCGTACGTCCTTCGTGATCGCGCACCGGCTCTCGACGATCCGGGACGCCGACGTGATCCTGGTGATGGAGAACGGCTCGATCGTGGAGCAGGGCACGCACACGGAGCTGCTGGCCGCCGAGGGCGCGTACGCGCGGCTGTACGCGGCGCAGTTCGCGCAGGCGGTCGCCGAGGTCGACTGACCGGCGGTGCGCGCGAGCGGGTGGGGGCGTCCTTCGGGGCGCCCCCTTCCCGTTCGCGGGGTGGCCGGGCGCGCGGCGTCAGTCGAGGTAGCCGCGCAGCTGGTCCGCGAAGGCGTGGTCGCGGAGCTTGGCGAGGGTCTTGGACTCGATCTGGCGGATCCGCTCCCGGGTGACGCCGAAGATCCGGCCGATCTCCTCCAGGGTGCGCGGGCGGCCGTCGGCGAGCCCGTAGCGGAGCTGGACGACCTTGCGTTCGCGTTCGCCGAGGGTCGACAGGACGGCTTCGAGGTGTTCGCGCAGCAGGAAGAAGGCGGCGGACTCCATGGGGGAGGCGGCGTCGCCGTCCTCGATGAGGTCGCCGAGCGCGACGTCCTCCTCCTCGCCGACGGGGGCGTGCAGGGAGACCGGTTCCTGGGCGAGGCGCAGGACCTCCAGGACGCGTTCGGGGGTCAGTTCCAGGTGGAGGGCGACCTCTTCGGCGGTGGGTTCGTAGCCGCGTTCCTGGAGCATGCGGCGCTGGACGCGCACGACGCGGTTGATCAGCTCGACGACGTGGACGGGGACGCGGATGGTACGGGCCTGGTCGGCGAGGGCCCGTGACATGGCCTGGCGGATCCACCAGGTGGCGTAGGTGGAGAACTTGTAGCCGCGGGCGTAGTCGAACTTCTCGACGGCCCGGATGAGTCCGAGGTTGCCCTCCTGGACCAGGTCGAGCATGGTGAGGCCGCGGCCCACGTAGCGTTTGGCGACGGAGACGACGAGCCGCAGGTTGGACTCGATGAGCCGGCGTTTGGCCATGCGGCCCATGACGACGAGTTTGTCGAGGTCGACGGCGAGCTGGGAGTCGAGGTCGGTGGCGCCGGCGAGCCGTTCCTCGGCGAAGAGTCCCGCTTCCACCCGGCGGGCGAGTTCGACCTCCTCGGCGGCGGTCAGGAGCGGGATCCTGCCTATCTCGCGCAGGTACTGGCGGAAGAGGTCGGCGGAGGGGCCGCCCGCGGCCGGTCCGGCGGGACCGCGGGCGGGCTGCGGGGGCGGCTGCTCGATGAGTTCGAACACCTCGGGTTCTTCGTCCCCGCCGTGCTCGGCGGCTTCGTGCGCGGCGGTGTCCGCGGTCTCGTCCACGGCCTCGGCCTCTGCCTCTGCGGGTGCGGCTTCACCGGCGTGGAAGGAGCTGCCGGCGGGGTGGCTCACGTTCACGGTCAGGGTCCGGGTCTGCACGGGGGCGACCTCCAGGGGCTCCGAGGACGGTGGCACCGCACCTCAGTGTGGGGTACGACACATCGCTGCCACGAGGGGCGTGCGGGCACTTTCTGACCCGCTGCGTGACCGGATGGTTACCCCCCGGCGGCAACCCCGATGCGGATCGGACTCATGTCCGAGACGATCGGGGCCGCGGCCCGGGCCCGTGCGGGGCGTCCCGTCAGGCCATCCAGAAGAAGACGGCCGTCATCCGCTTGTCCTCCAGGGTGGTGCCCCAGTAGCCGGTGGCGCTGTGGATCAGGTTGGCGGAGTAGAGCAGGAGGCGGTTGTAGCGGTGGGGGACGCGGAGGTCCTCGGTGAAGGAGTCCTCGGGGACGAAGCGGGTGCCGAGGGCGTCGACGAGGTTGTTGTGCGGGGCGAGGACCTGGTTGCCGCCGAGGACCCCGCCGGGCAGGCTCTGCCGGTAGAAGCTGGTGCCGCAGTCCTTGGGGATGCCGGGGGTCAGGTAGAGCACGGCGGCGTAGCGGCACACGGTGCGGGAGTCGGTGTGCGGGCGGGACTCGCACTCCCCCTCGCCGACGACCTGGACGCAGTTGTGGTTGAAGGTGCCGGCCCCGGCGGGGTCCTCGGCCCAGATCCGCTTCGCCCCGGTGGCCTGCCGCACCAGCTTCTCCACGTGGGCGAGTTCGGCCGGGTCCAGGGCGGGCATGGCGCGCAGGCCGGGCCAGGGCTCGGGCTTGTGCGGGGCGCCCTGGACCCAGTCGCCCTTGGCGAGGCAGCGTTCCCGTACGGCGTCGGCGTCGGGCAGGACGTCGTCCAGCACCCAGTAGTCGCGGCCGCGGGTGGGCTTGCGGTAGGGCAGCACGGGGAGGGTGTTCGAGGGTCGAGATGACATGCGCGGAACGCTAGTTGCGGGAGCTGTGAGGCTCCCCAAAGCGGGTCCCAAGAACGCGGCAAGAGATGGTCCGCGGGCCTGCGGGCTACGCGGGCTCCACGCGGACCGCGCAGACCTTGAACTCGGGCATCCGGGAGACGGGGTCCAGGGCGGGGTTGGTGAGGGTGTTGGCGCGGCCCTCCCCGTACCAGTGGAAGGGCATGAACACGGTGTCCGCCCTGATGGCGTCGGTGATCCGGGCCGGGGCCACCGCCCGGCCGCGCCGCGAGGTGACGGCCAGCGGGGCGCCGTCGGCCACCCCGAGGCGGGCGGCGAGGCGCGGGTGGAGCTCCACGAAGGGGCCGGGGGCGGCCTCGTTGAGCTCGGGCACGCGGCGGGTCTGCGCCCCGGACTGGTACTGGGCGACGACCCGGCCGGTGGTGAGCAGCAGGGGGTAGTCGGCGTCGGGGGTCTCGGCGGCCTCGCGGTGGGTGACGGGGGCGAAGCGGGCCCGGCCGTCCTCGGTGGCGAAGCGGTCCAGGAACAGCCGGGGCGTGCCCGGGGAGCCGTCGGGGCAGGGCCAGAAGACGCCCTGTTCGGCGGTGATGCGGTCGTAGGTGATGCCGGAGTAGTCGGCGGGGCCGCCCGCGGAGGCGCGGCGCAGTTCGGCGAAGACCTCCTCGGGGGCGGTGGGGAAGCCCTTGTCCAGGCCGAGGCGGGCGGCGAGTCCGTGCAGGACCTCGAGGTCGCTGCGGACGCCGGGCGGCGGGGTGAGGGCCTGGCGGCGCAGCAGGACGCGGCCTTCCAGGTTGGTGGTGGTGCCGGTCTCCTCGGCCCACTGGGTGACGGGCAGGACCACGTCGGCGAGGGCGGCGGTCTCGGAGAGGACCACGTCGGCGACGGCGAGGAAGTCCAGGGAGCGGACGCGTTCCTCGACGTGGGCGGCGCGGGGCGCGGAGACGAGGGGGTTGGAGCCCATGAGGAGGAGGGCCTTGACGTCGCCGCCGAGGGCGTCGAGGAGTTCGTAGGCGCTGCGGCCGGGGCCGGGCAGGGTCGCGGGGTCGACGCCCCAGACCCGGGCGACGTGTTCCCGGGCGGCGGGGTCGGTGAGCTTGCGGTAGCCGGGGAGCTGGTCGGCCTTCTGGCCGTGCTCGCGGCCGCCCTGGCCGTTTCCCTGGCCGGTGAGGCAGCCGTAGCCGGAGTAGGGGCGGCCGGCCCGGCCGGTGGCGAGGCACAGGTTGATCCACGCGCTGACGGTGTCGGTGCCCTTGGCCTGCTGTTCGGGGCCGCGGGCGGTGAGCACCATGGCGGCCTCGGGGGCGCAGAACAGCTCGACGGCGCGGCGGAGCCGGGGCACCGGGACGCCGGTGATCCGCTCGACGTGCTCGGGCCAGTGGGCCATGGCGGCGGCCCGGGCGTCCTCCCAGCCGGTGGTGCGGGCGGCGATGAACTCCGGGTCGGTGCGGCCCTCGGCGACGACGAGGTGCAGCAGGCCGAGGGCCAGGGCGAGGTCGGTGCCGGGGCGGGGGGCCAGGTGGAGGTCGGCGAGTTCGGCGGTGCGGGTGCGGCGGGGGTCGACGACGACGAGGGTGCCGCCGGCCTCCTTGAGCTCGGTGAGGTAGCGCAGGGCGGGGGGCATGGTGTCGGCGGGGTTGGAGCCGACGAGGATCACGCAGCCGGTGCGGGGGATGTCCTCCAGGGGGAAGGGCAGTCCCCGGTCCAGGCCGAAGGCCCGCTGGTGGGCGGCGGCGGCCGAGGACATGCAGAAGCGGCCGTTGTAGTCGATCTGGGAGGTGCCGAGGGCGACGCGGGCGAACTTGCCGAGGGCGTACGCCTTCTCGTTGGTGAGCCCGCCGCCGCCGAAGACGCCGACGGCGTCGGGGCCGTGCGTGCGGCGGGTGCGGGTGAGGCCGGCGGCGACGGCGTCGAGGGCCTCGTCCCAGCCAGCCGGGACGAGGGGGCCGCCGGGGCGGGTGCGGATGAGCGGTTCGGTGAGGCGCACCCGGGAGGAGAGCACGGCGGGGGCGGTGCGGCCCTTGCCGCAGAGCGCGCCCCGGTTCACCGGGAAGTCGGCCCGCTCCTCGACCGTGACGCCGTCGGTGTGCGGCCGGAGGTTCATGCCGCACTGCAGGGCGCAGTAGGGGCAGTGGGTGGGGGTGACTGCCTGGGTGCTGTGCATACGGGCCAGGGTGCGGGTGGGGTGTTACGCGGGGTGCGGGCGCGTGTTACGGGCCGGGGTGCGGCGGCTCAGCGGCGCCGGCGGGGGGCCGTGAGGCTATGGACAGCCCGCCTGGGCCCCCCAGCGGTAGCTGGGGGAGTTCGAGGCGACTGGCGCGCAGTGCCCGTACGGGGTCAGGGGCGGAGCCCCTGGGAACGGAGGAAGGGCGGGTAGGGGACGGCCCCGCGCAGCGGCGCTCCCGGCCCCGGCCCAGGATCGGCTACTGCCCCGTCAGGTACCGGACCGTCAGGCCCGCCGTCCAGCCGCCGTCCACGGCCAGCTCGGCCCCGGTGACGTAGGACGCGGCGTCGGAGAGGAGGAACGCGACGGCCGCCGCGATCTCCTCGGGGACGCCGACGCGGCCCAGCGGGGCGCCCGGATGGTGACCCTCCCCCGCCTGGATCCCCACCGGCGCCGTCATCGGGGTCAGCGTCATCCCCGGATGCACCGAGTTCACCCGGATCCGCGCCTCCGCCAGCTCCACCGCGCCGATCTTCGACAGCCCCCGTACGCCCCACTTGGACGCCCCGTACCCGGCCGTGAGGGCCAGCCCGGTGAGCCCGGCGGCCGAGGAGATGTTGCCGACGGAGCCCCCGCCGTTCGCCCGCAGCAGCGGGATCGCGGCCTTGAGGCCGATGAACGTGCCGACCAGGTTGACCTCGACGCACCGGCGGAAGTGCTCGACGCTCTCGTGCTCCAGGAAGTGCCCCGTCGCGATCCCGGCGTTGTTGACCAGTCCGGCGAGCCGGCCGAACTCGGAGACCGCGTGGTCCAGGACGGCCTGCCAGTCGGTCTCGCTGGTGACGTCGTGGCGCAGGAAGCGGGCCGCGTCCCCGAGCTTCGCCGCGTCAGTCTGTCAGAGCGCCCAGGGCCCGCGACACCCCCTCCTCCTTGGGCCCGAGGAACGTCGGCCGCGGCTCGAAGACGGCGTCGACGGCCGCCTTGCCGGCCGCGAAGACCTCGCGGGCGCCGCCGTAGTACCAGGTGGAGTCGTGCTTGTTGTCGACCCCGACCCCGTACGCGTCCACGCCCGCGGCCCGGCACAGCGTGACGGCCCGGTGGATGTGGAAGCTCTGGCTGACCAGCACCGCCCGGCGCACGCCGAAGACCTCCCGGGCGCGCACGCAGCTGTCCCAGGTGTCGAAGCCGGCGAAGTCGCTGACGATCTGCCGGTCGGGCACCCCGTGCCGGGTGAGGTAGGCGCGCATCGCGTCGGGCTCGTCGTACCCGGTACGGCCGTTGTCCCCGGTGACAAGGACGGCCTTCACCTTCCCGGACCGGTACAGCTCGACGGCCGCGTCCAGGCGGGACGCCAGGTACGGGGTGGGCCGGCCGTCCCACAGCCCGGCCCCGAAGACGACGGCCACCCCGGCCGCGGGCGCCTGCGCGGTGGTGCGCAGCCGGGCGGCGGCGGTGGCGTGGGTCCAGGCCGACGGCAGCAGGGCCAGCGCGCACAGCGCCATCACGGCCTGCACCGCCCGCCGCCGGGCCCGTACGGTGCCGAGGCTCGGTCGGCGCATGGCTCTTCCCCCTGGTGGTCGTGGCTGCGCCGCCCCCGGCGGCTCTTCCCGGGTCAGGACGGTCCGGACCGCCGGGACGGTTCCCGGTCGGCCGGAGCTGTGAGCTCCCGGCAAACACCCGTCACCGCCGCGCAACGCACCGGCAACGTGCGGCCCGCAGGATCGGTCCATGACGGAGCCGGTGCACCCTCCCGAAAGCCAGTCCCCGCTCTCCCTCCCGTTCGGCGGCGCGGCCGAGCTGCTGACCCGGATCACCCACCAGCTCGGCGCCCAGCTGAGCGGAGTGCGCCCGCCGCGCGCCCGGCCCCACGGAGCCCCCTCATGCACCCCACCCTCGTCGCCGTGGCCCACGGCAGCCGCGACCCCCGTGCCGCCCTCACCGTCCTCGCCCTCCTCGAACGGGTCCGCGAGCTCCGCCCGCGCCTCGACGTCCGGCTCGGGCACGTCGAGCTGAACCGGCCGCTGCTCGCCGACACCCTCGCGGACGCCACCGGTGCGGCCGTCCTCGTCCCCCTGCTGCTCGGGCACGGGACCCACGTCAAGCGCGACCTGCCCGCCGCCGCGGCCCGCGCCGGGCACCTGCGCGTACGGGTCGCGGCGCCGCTCGGGCCGCACCCGCTGCTGGTGGAGGCCCTGTTCGAGCGGCTCCTGGAGGCCGGCTGGCAGCCCGGCACCGCCGTGGTGCTGGCCTGCGCCGGTTCCCTCGACCCCGAATCCGCGGCCGGCTCGCGCCGCACCGCCGCCCTGCTCTCGGAGCGGCTCGGCGGGGTGCCCGTGGTCCCGGGGTACGCCTCGGCGGCCGCGCCGGCCGTCCCCGAGGCCGTACGGGCGCTCGTGGCCCGGGGCCACCGGGTGGCGGTGGCCTCGTACTTCACCGCCCCCGGCCGCTTCGCCACCGCGAGCGCCGCCGCCGCACCGGGCCCGGCCGCGGGCCCCCTGGGCGCCCACCCGGCCCTGGCCCGGCTGGTCCTGCACCGCTACGACCAGGCCCTGGCCCGCCCCGCGCACGAGCGGGAACTGGCCACCGCCTGACGACCGGACGGGACCGGGCTGGACCGGATTGCTCGGATTGTCGGTGTCTCCGGTTACCTTCTGATACATGGAAGGCACCGCGCTCACCCCCGCGTACGAGTCCTACGACCCCGCCGCCACCGAGCGGTGGGCCGCCGAGCCCGACAAGAGGCCCGGGCGGACCGCCTTCCAGCGCGACCGCGCCCGGGTGCTGCATTCGGCCGCGCTGCGCCGCCTCGCCGGCAAGACCCAGGTGGTCACCCCGGGCACCCGCTCGTACGACTGGGACGCGAGCCCCCGCACCCGGCTGACCCACTCCCTGGAGTGCGCGCAGGTCGGCCGGGAGCTCGGCGCGGCCCTCGGCTGCGACCCGGACCTCGTCGAGGCCGCCTGCCTGTCGCACGACATGGGGCACCCGCCGTTCGGGCACAACGGCGAGGAGGCGCTCAACGAGTTCGCGAAGGACTGCGGCGGCTTCGAGGGCAACGCCCAGTCGCTGCGCCTGCTGACCCGGCTGGAGCCCAAGCGGTTCGTGCCCGACCCGGCGACGGGCGAACCGGCGAGCGTCGGACTCAATCTGACCCGGGCCTGCCTGGACGCCGCCACCAAGTACCCGTGGGCGCGTGGCGGACACCCCACCGACCCCGATTCGGTGAAGTTCGGCGCCTACGAGGACGACCTGCCCGTCTTCGAGTGGCTGCGGCGCGGCGCGCCCGCCGACCGCAAGTGCTTCGAGGCCCAGGTGATGGACTGGTCGGACGACGTCGCGTACTCGGTGCACGACTTCGAGGACGGGCTGCACGCCGGGCACCTCGACCCCAACCTGCTGTTCGCCGAACCGGAGCGGGCCGCGATCTGGCGGGTCGCCATCGGCCGCTACGTGCCCGCCGACACGGATCCGGAGGAGCTGCGCGAGGCGCTGGACCGGCTGATGGAGGAGGAGTGGTGGCCGCACGGCTACGACGGCTCCGCCGTGGCGCAGGCCCGCCTGAAGGACGCCACCAGCCAGCTGATCGGCCGGTTCTGCCTGGCCGCCGAGACCGCCACCCGTGAGGCGTACGGGCCCGGCCCGCTGACCCGGTACGCGGCGGAGCTGGTGGTCCCGCGCCGGGCGCGCAACGAGTGCGCCGTCCTCAAGGCGGTCGCCGACCTGTACGTGATGCAGCGCGACGAGCAGGAGCGGCTGCGGGCCGACCAGCGCATCGTCCTGGCCGAACTCGCCGAGGCGCTCAGCGCCCGCGCGCCGGAGGGACTCGACCCCCAGTTCCGGGCGATCTTCGACGCGGCGGGAGACGACAAGGCCCGCAAGCGGGCGGTCATCGACCAGATCGCCTGCCTCACGGACGCCTCCGCCCGGTCCCTGCACGCCCGCCTCACCCGTCGCGGGCGGCGCGCCGAAGGGTGAGCCGATCGGGCCATTCCCCCTTCACGGGGCAGGCTCGGTGCGGGACGCTCGCATGTGGCCGCACATGGCGGAGAGGTTATGAGGAGGCATCAGGTGGTCGACGCACACCAGACGTTCATCATCGTCGGCGCGGGGCTGGCCGGGGCGAAGGCCGCCGAAACGCTGAGGTCGGAGGGGTTCACCGGCCGGGTGATCCTGATCGGCGACGAGCGCGACCATCCCTACGAGCGGCCCCCGCTGTCCAAGGGCTACCTGCTGGGCAAGGAGGAGCGCGACAGCGTCTTCGTGCACGAGCCGTCCTGGTACGCGGGCGCCGACATCGAGCTGCACCTGGGGCAGCCCGCCGTGCACCTGGACCGCGAGGCGAAGACGGTGCGGCTGGGCGACGGCACCCTGCTGCACTACGACAAGCTGCTGCTGGCGACCGGCTCCGAGCCCCGCCGCCTGGACATCCCGGGCACCGGCCTCGCCGGGGTGCACCACCTGCGCCGGCTCGCCCACGCCGACCTGCTGCGCAAGGCCCTGACCTCCCTGGGCCGGGACAACGGCCACCTGCTGATCGCGGGCGCGGGCTGGATCGGCCTGGAGGTGGCGGCCGCGGCCCGCTCCTACGGCGCCGAGGTGACCGTGGTCGAGCCGCTGGCCTCCCCGCTGCACGCGGTGCTCGGACCGGAGATCGGCCAGTTCTTCGCCGACCTGCACAGCGAGCACGGGGTCCGCTTCCACTTCGGGGCGAGGCTGACGGAGATCGTCGGCCAGGACGGCATGGTGCTGGCCGCCCGCACCGACGACGGCGAGGAGCACCCGGCGCACGCGGTGCTCGCCGCCATCGGGGCGGCACCGCGCACCGCGCTCGCCGAGACCTCCGGGCTGGCCCTGGTCGACCGGGAGCACGGCGGCGGCATCGCCGTGGACGCCTCGCTGCGCACCTCCGACCCGGACGTCTTCGCCGTCGGCGACGTGGCCGCCGCCCAGCACCCGGCGCTGGGCACCCGGGTGCGGGTGGAGCACTGGGCCAACGCCCTCAACGGCGGCCCGGCCGCCGCGCGGGCGATGCTGGGGCAGGAGGTCTCGTACGAGCGGGTGCCGTACTTCTTCTCCGACCAGTACGACGTGGGCCTGGAGTACTCGGGGTACGCCCCGGCGGGCAGCTACGACCAGGTGCTGGTGCGCGGGGACGTGGCCAAGCGCGAGTTCATCGCGTTCTGGCTCTCCGAGGGCCGGGTGCTGGCCGGGATGAACGTGAACGTGTGGGACGTCACCGAGCACATCCAGAACCTGATCCGCTCCAAGGCCCCCGTGGACCGCGAACAGCTGGCGGACCCTTCCGTTCCGCTTGACTCCCTGGTCCCCGCCCAGGGGGCCTGACGGGATTGCCGCCGCCCCACCGTAGAATTCACGGGTGGCAGGACGGATCAACGACGACGACGTGAAGGCGGTACGGGACGCGGTCCCGATCGACGCCGTGGTCTCGGAGTACCTCCAGCTGCGCAACGCCGGCGGCGGCAACCTCAAGGGCCTGTGCCCCTTCCACGACGAGAAGTCCCCGTCCTTCCAGGTCAGCCCGAGCAAGGGGCTCTACCACTGCTTCGGCTGCCAGGCCGGCGGGGACACCCTCGACTTCGTCATGAAGATCGACCACCTCTCGTTCTCGGAGGCGGTCGAGCGGCTGGCCGGCCAGGCCGGCATCACCCTGCGCTACGAGGAGGGCGGCTACACCGCCGGCACCAGCGGCCGCGGCGAGCGGATCCGGCTGGTCGAGGCGCACAAGGCGGCCGCCCAGTTCTACGCGGACCAGCTCGGCGGCGCCGAGGCCGAGATCGGCCGCCGCTTCCTGGCGGAGCGCGGCTTCGACCAGGGGGCGGCCGAGCACTTCGGCGTGGGCTACAGCCCGGCCGGCTGGGACCACCTGACCCGGTTCCTGCGCGGGCGCGGCTTCAGCGACAAGGAGCTGATCCAGTCCGGCCTGGCCCAGGACAGCCGCAGCGGCAAGCCCATCGACCGCTTCCGGGGCCGGCTGATGTGGCCGATCCGGGACATCAGCGGCGAGGTGGTCGGCTTCGGCGCGCGCAAGCTGCGCGAGGACGACAACGGCCCCAAATACCTGAACACCCCCGAGACGCCGATCTACAAGAAGTCCCAGGTCCTCTACGGCATCGACCTGGCCAAGAAGGAGATCGCCAAGACCTCCCGGGCCGTGGTCGTCGAGGGCTACACCGATGTGATGGCCTGCCACCTGGCCGGGGTCACCACCGCCATCGCCACCTGTGGCACGGCCTTCGGCGGGGAGCACATCAAGATCCTGCGCCGGCTGCTGATGGACAACGCGACGGCCGAGGTGATCTTCACCTTCGACGGCGACGCGGCCGGGCAGAAGGCGGCGCTGCGGGCCTTCGAGGACGACCAGAAGTTCGCGGCGGAGACCTCGATCGCGATCACCCCGGGCGGGATGGACCCCTGCGACCTGCGGCTCGCGCAGGGCGACGCGGCGGTGTCCGGTCTGGTGGAGTCCCGCACCCCGCTGTTCGAGTTCGCGCTGCGGCACATCGTGTCCCGGCACAACCTGGAGAACCCGGCGGGGCGGGCGGCCGCCCTGGACGAGGCGGCCCCGGTGGTCGCCGGGATCAAGAACATCGCGATCCAGCACGAGTCGGCGGTGCAGCTGGCGGGCATGCTGGGCATCCGCGACGAGCAGTTCGTGGTCAAGCGGGTCGCGCAGCAGGCGCGCTGGGCGCGCGAGCGCGGCCAGCAGTCGGGGCAGCGGCAGCCGGGCCGCCGTTACGAGGAGGCCCCGGCCGCGCCGTCGTCCGCCGCCGCCCAGCCGAGCGGTCCGGCGCTGAACCTGCGCAGCCCGGCGCACCGCACGGAGCGGGAGCTGCTGAAACTGGCGCTCCAGCGGCCGGCCCTGGTCTCCCCCGCCTTCGACGCGTACGGGACGGACGAGTTCACCGCCCCGCCCTACGCGGAGGTCCGCCAGGCCATCCAGGACGCGGGCGGTGCCGCCCAGGGCACGGAGGACTACCTGGCCCGGGTGCGGGAGGCGGCCCCGAACGACACGGTGCGCGCGCTGGTGACGGAGCTGGCGGTGGAGGCCATCCACGCGAAGACGGTGGACGAGGTGTACGCGGGGGTCCAGCTGGTGCAGGTCCGCCTGCGGGCGGTGGACCGCCGGGTGCACGAGATCCAGGGCCAGATGGCCCGCCTCGGGCCTGCGGCCCCGCCCGAGCAGCACGCGGCGGTCCAGCAGGAGCTGTGGGTCTTGCAGCAGTACGCCCAACGCCTCCGCAACCGGGGCGCGGAAGGCCTGTAGGCCCTGGGGGCTCCGCCCCCAGACCCCCGCGCCTCAAACGCCGGCGGGGCTATTCATAGCCCCGCCGGCGTTTGAGGCGATGGGCGCGCAGCGCCACCCCGCCCCCACTACCTTCGCAGCCAGTCCCCGTCGGGGATCTCGGTGCCCGCCCGCGCCAGCCGGAGGGCCAGCGGCGCGGCCGCCAGGTACACCCAGGCCCGCACCCGGCTCCCGTCCCTCCGGACGGCCTCCCGCGCGACCCGGTCGTAGACGTTGCGCGGGCTGCCCGGCCCGGCGTACTCCTCCAGCAGGTCCAGCGCGCCCAGCAGCTCCCCGTACGCGTCCGCCGCCGGCGTGATCAGCTCCCCCGCCGTCACCGACCCCGCCCGCTCCACCGCGTACGGGTACCCCGGCCCCTCGTACAGCGCCACCCCCGGCAGCCGGGCCGGCTCCTCCGCGGTGGTGCGGCCGCGCAGGAACAGCCGGTGGTTGACCTCGCCGGGCCGCAGCGTGCCGTACACGAAGAACGGCAGGACGCCGCCGGATCCCGGCCGATCGACCGATGTCACGAGCCCCTCCTTCGGCTACGCCGGACCTGCCCGGGCCGGGCCGAAAGGCCCGTCTTTCCCGTGCACCCCCACCGTACGCACCGCTGTTACACGATCTCCCGGTCGCTGTGACAGTCGCCGATTACCGTCCGATTCATCCCCCTCCCTCACCCCCACGGTTCCGTTCCCATGTCGCGATCACCCCGCCGCCTCCCCACCCCCGCGCTGCTCTGCGCCGCCGCCGCACTGGCCGCCGGGGGCTGTGCCGCTCCCGGCGGGCTGGCCGCCGGGGAGCCCGTGGCCCCGGCGTCGGCGCAGCCCCGGCCGCAGGCCCTCTGGCCGGCCTGGGCCGACGACTCCCCGAAGACCCCCGGCGCGGCGACCGGCACCCGGCAGCCCCCGCCGGGCCGCTGGCGGACGCGCCCGAGGTGGGCCCCGAGGGGCTGACGGCGGTACGGGCGGCCGAGGTCGCCGAGGCCGACCCGCGCATGCGGATGTTCGCCGAGAAGGCCGCGATCAGCGCCCCCGGCCGGTCCGGGATCCGTCCGCCCGTCTACCTGGACCTGACCGGGGACGGCCGCAAGGAGCTGATCGTCGCGGCCGACACCGAGACCGGCCGCACGGCACTGAGCCATCGCCTTCGGGCAGGCCCAGGTGATCGGCGCCGGGGTGCGCCTGTGGAACCCGGCGGACGGGGGCGCGGCGGCGACGGTGACCCTGCCGCAGGCCTGAGCGGGGCGCTTGAGGGGCGGGTGTCACCCGGACGGGGTGGGGGTGCCCGGATGGCCGCGCGGGGCCTGTGACGTGCACGGATCCCGTTCCCGGGGGCGCCCGGAACGGGATCTGACGAGGGGTCAGCAGGCGGTTGCCGGGCGGCCCGGTTTTCCTCAAGACACGACCCCGTGTCCCCTGGAGTGACGCATGCGCCGCAGGACCGCCCACGCGCTGACCGCCGCCGCACTGACCGCCGCCGCCTTCGCCGGCCCGGTCGCGGGAGCGGTGGCCGCCGCGGACCTCGGCATGCCCCCCTTCGCGCCGGGGGACTTCGCCGTGCTGGAGGTCTGGCCGAAATCCGCCGTGCCAGGCACCACGGTCACCGTGAACACGAAGGCCTGCGGCCCGGGCGGCCACGCCGAGGGCGACGCCACCACGGTGGGCGGGGGCCGGTTCAAGCTGACGCCGGGCACCCACAAGGAGGTCGTGGCGGGCCAGTTCCAGGTCGCCCGGGACATCCGGCCCGGGAAGTACGGCATCGGCGCCACCTGCGCCGACGGCAAGTTCGCCACCGGCGACCTGGTCGTCACCGAGCACGGCCCCCAGGGGCACGTGCGCACCGGGGTGGGCGGTGGCACCTCCACCACCACCGATCCGGCCAAGATCACGGCGGGAGCGGCAGTGCTGGCCGCGGCCGCCGTCGGCGGTACCTGGCTCCTGCGTCGCCGGGCGAGCGGCACGCGGAGCTGACGGGCGCCCACCGCGGCCGAGGCCGCGGTCCGACCGGTACCGCCCCCCGTCGCCCGCCCCGCGAGGTCCCCCCGTTCGCGGGGCCGGCGACGGCCACTCCTGTCCACGGCGAGGCGAGGGGGTACGAGGCATGGCCGGCTTCCCGGGCTTCCGGGGCGACCGCGCTCCGCGGGCCACGGGCCCCGCACGACACCACCGCCCCGGCCCCGCCACGGACGGGGCCCCGGCCCCCGGGACGGCCCCGGGATCCCGCACGGGTTCAGGGCCGGCCTCCGGCAAGCAAACGGGCCCGGGCCCCTGGACGGCCCCGGGTTCCGGCGCGGGCTCAAACGCGGCAGTCGGCGTAGGGGGGACCTCCGGCCCGCAGACGGGCCCGGGGCCCTGGGCGGCCGGCGGCGCGGGTGCCGGCCGCTGGGCCCTCCGGGCCTCCGGGACGGGTACGGGCTTCCGGCGCTCCGCCGGACACGGCGGTCCCGGCCACGACTCCGGCCACGCCATGCGCCCCGGCCGCCCCGGGCGGCGCGGGCAGGTCGGGCTGGTGGCGCTGGCCGCCTGCGTCGGCGTATGGCTCGTGACCAGCGGTTCCGGCGAGACCGTCCGGCCGCCGCTGCCCTCCCCCGCCGACGCCCTGAGCGCGCAGGCCCGCTACCCCGGCAGCATCGCCGCCCTGCCCGGCTCCCCGCCGACCCGGATCCGGATCCCGTCCATCCACGTGGACGCCCCGCTCACCGGGCTCGGCCTGGAGCACGACGGCAGCCTTGAGGTGCCGCCGCCCGCCCGGGGCGACCTCGCGGGTTGGTACCGGGACGGCACCACCCCGGGCGCGACGGGCACCGCCGTGGTCGCGGGCCACGTGGACAACGCGAGCGGCCCCGCGGTCTTCTACCACCTGGGCGCCCTGCACCGGGGCGCCGCGATCGAGGTGGCACGCGCCGACGGGCGCACGGCGGTGTTCACCGTCCACGCGGTCGAGGTCTACGACGCGAAGTCCTTCCCGGACCGCCGCGTGTACGGGCCGTCGCCGCGCGCCGAGCTGCGCGTGATCACCTGCGGCGGCGGCTTCTCCCCGCGCACCGGCTACCAGGGCAACGTGGTCGTTTTCGCCCATCTCACCGGGACCTACTGAAACCCGGCACCCCACCGTCCCGACCAAGATCATCGGCTTGCAGAATGACCCGTATGTCGACAACGAACACGCCCAGGGCAGCCACGGCCGACGACGCCGCGGACATCGGCCGCAGCCTGGCCCGCGCCTTCTCCGACGACCCGATGATGTGCTGGTTCTTCCCCGACGGGGCCACCCGCGAGGAGGGCATGGCCCGGTACTTCGAGACGCTCCTCACCCGGCACTACGGCCGCCACGGCGTGTGCGAGCGCACCGACCTGGCCGCCTCCTTCTGGGTGGCGCCGGACGGCCGCGCCCTGCCCGACGACGAGACCCTCGACGAGCTCGCCACCGTGCTCGGCGACCGGGCGGGGGTGTTCCGCGAGGGCATCGTGGCCGCCGCCGAACACGCGCCCCCGGAGAAGCACTGGTACCTGGCCGTGCTGGGCGCCGACCCGGCCGGCCAGGGCCAGGGTCACGGGGCCGCGCTGCTGCGCTCGGGCCTGGCCCAGGCCGACGCGGCGGGCCTGCCGGTGTACCTGGAGTCCTCCAAGGAGTCCAACGTGCCCTTCTACGAGCACTTCGGCTTCACCCTGCTCGGCGAGGCCCAGCTGCCCGGCGGCGGCCCGACCCTCTGGGTGATGCGCCGCGCCCCGCAGGCCTGACGCACCGGCGGGCGCGCGACCCCGGGGTCCCGCGCCCGCTTCGGCCCAGGCCGCCTACCCCCACTGCTCCAGACCCAGCTTGACGACCAGCGCGCCGACCACGGTCAGCAGCACGCCCCGGACGAAGCCGCTGCCCTTCTTCAGCGCCATCCGGGCACCGACCATGCCCCCGGCCAGGTTGAACACGGCCATCAGCGCGGCAAGCTGCCAGAACACCATCCCCTGGTAGGCGAACATCGCCAGCGCCCCGGCGTTGGTGCAGCAGTTGACGATCTTCGCGGTGGCGGAGGCGGTGACCAGGTCGAGGTGGAGCAGGGCGGTGAGGGCCAGCACCAGGAACGTTCCGGTGCCGGGGCCGATGAGGCCGTCGTAGAAGCCGATGCCCAGGCCGGCGAGGGCGATGGTGAGCAGGACCCGCCGCCGGGAGACGGGCGAGGCGGAGGGGGCGGCGCCGAAGCCGGGCTTGAAGATCACGACGGCCGCGACCACCACGAGCACGCCCATGATCAGCGGCCGCATCGTGTCCTTGCTGATCCCGCCGGCCAGCGCCGCCCCGCCGACCGACCCGGCGAGCGCGGCCAGCCCGATCCGGACGGCGAGCTTCACGTCCACGGGGGTCTTGCGGACATAGGTGACGGCCGCCCCGGCCGTGCCGACGATGGCCACCGCCTTGTTGGTCCCGAGGACGGCGGCGGGCTGGGCGTGCGGGAGGCCGAGCAGCAGGGCGGGCAGGAGCAGCAGTCCGCCGCCGCCCACCACCGCGTCGATCCAGCCGGCCGCCGCCGCGGCCGCGCACAGCACGATGATCATGGTCGTTGATATGTCAGGCACGGACCCGACCCTAGGGAGCGGATCGATGCAGGTCGCATCGATTCCCGGAAAGTTGCGCGAAGCTTGAGCTTCACGCCCCCGCCCCACCGCCCGCCGGACGCCTCACCGGCCGCAGCGGCAGGCGCTGAGGGCGGCGTTCCGTCCGGGTAACAGGAGCGATGCGGCGGGGAAACAGCCGCCCCGCACGCTCGTTCCATGACCTCGAAGCAGCGTGTGGTGGTGATCGGCGGCGGCCTGGCGGGCCTGCGGCTCGCCGCGCGGCTGGGCCCCTCCGCCGCGGTGACCGTCCTCGGCGAGGAGTCCCACGCGCCCTACAACCGGGTCCTGCTGGCGGAGGTGCTGGCCGGCCGGTACACGCCCGACGTGGCCGCGCTGCCGGCTCCCGGGCCGGTGCTGCGGCGGGGGGTGCGGGCGGTACGGATCGACCGTGACGCGCGCCGGGTGCGCTGCGACGACGGCACGGCCCCGGAGTACGACGTCCTCGTGCTGGCCACCGGCTCGAACCCGGTGCTGCCGCCGCTGCGCGGGCTGTTTCCGCCCGGCGGCGGGGAACTCCCCGACGGGGTGCACGCGTTCCGAACCATGGACGACTGCCTCGCCCTGGACGCGGCCGTGCGGCCGGGGCTGCGCGCTGTGGTGATCGGCGGCGGCCTCCTGGGCGTCTCCGCGGCCCGTGCGCTGGCCGCGCGGGGTGCGCAGGTGGTCGTGGCCCAGCAGGCGGAGCGGCTGATGGAGCGCCAGCTCGACGCCGACGCCTCGGCGCTGCTGCGGGAGCACCTTGTGGGGCTGGGGATGGAAATCCACACCGCGTGCCGCGTCAGGGGGCTGGCGACCACGCCTGCGGAGCCGCCGCGCGGGGAGGTGAGCGCACCGGCCACGCAGCGCCCGGAGCGGGGTCCGGGGCGCAGCCCCGGGGACCGGGGGAACGGCGGGGCGGGGAGACGGCTCCGCGCAGCGGCTACCGGCACCCCGCCCGGCCAGGGCCGCCGCGTCATCGGGGTCGAACTCGCCGACGGCTACCGCCTCGCGGCCGACCTCGTCGTCATCGCCTGCGGCGTCCGCCCCCGCACCGGACTGGCCCGGGCGGCCGGGCTGGAGGTCCGCCAGGGCGTGGTCGTCGACGACCGGCTGCGCACCAGCGACCCGGCCGTCCACGCCATCGGCGACTGCGCCGAGCACGCCGGTCGCCTGTACGGCCTGGCCGGCCCCGCGCTGGAGCAGGCCGACGCCCTCGCCGCCGCCCTCTGCGGCTCCCCCGCCGACTACACCGGCACCCGCGCCCTGACCCGGCTCACCCTCGGCGGCGCCGACCGCCCCCTGGACCTGGCCGCCTTCGGCGACCCCACCCCGCTCCCCGGGGACGACGTGGTCCGCCTCGCCGACGCCACCCGCCGCACCTACCGCAAGGTCGTCCTGCGCGGCGACCGGCTCGTCGGCGGGGTCCTGCTCGGCGAGCTCTCCACCGTGGGGGCCCTGGCCCGCACCTGGGCGGGCGACGAGTCCCTGGACGCCCCGCACGACACGTTCCACCTGCTCACCGACGACGGAGGCCACTGACATGACCGAGCCCCAGCCCGCGATCGTGCTCATCGGGCACGGCATGGTCGGCCAGCGCTACCTTGAGGCGCTCGCCGAACGCGGGGCCACCGCCACGCACCGGGTGACCGTGCTCTGCGAGGAGCCCCGGCCCGCCTACGACCGGGTGCACCTCACCTCGTACTTCTCCGGCACCAGCCCCGAGGAACTCTCCCTCGCTCCGGCCGGGTTCATGGCGGAGCACGGCATCGACCTGCACCTGGACGACCCCGCCGAGTCCGTCGACCGGGAGGCCCGTACGGTCACCTCCCGCTCCGGGCGCGTCTTCCCGTACGACGTGCTGGTCCTGGCGACCGGCAGCTACCCCTTCGTCCCGCCCGTCCCCGGCAAGGACGCCCGCGGCTGCTTCGTCTACCGCACCGTCGAGGACCTCCTCGCGATCGAGGAGTACGCGAAGACCCGCACGACCGGCGCCGTCGTCGGCGGCGGCCTCCTCGGGCTGGAGGCGGCCGGCGCCCTGCGGGGCCTCGGGCTGTCCGCGCACATCGTGGAGTTCGCGCCGCGGCTGATGCCCGTCCAGGTGGACGAGGGCGGCGGCGCGGCCCTGCTGCGCACCATCGAGGAGATGGGCCTGACCGTGCACACCGGCGTCGGCACCCAGGCGGTGCTGACCGGCGAGGACGGCTCGGTCACCGGGATGAGCCTGTCGGACGGCTCGTCCCTCGACACCGAACTCGTCGTCTTCTCCGCCGGTGTCCGCCCCCGCGACCAGCTCGCCCGGAACTGCGGCCTGGCCGTCGGCGAGCGCGGCGGGATCTCCGTCGACGCCCGCTGCCGCACCTCCGACCCCCGCGTGTACGCGATCGGCGAGTGCGCGCAGGCCGTCGACGGCCGGGTCTACGGCCTGGTCGCGCCCGGCTACGAGATGGCCGAGACCGCCGCCGAGGACCTGCTGGGCCGCGAACGGGAGTTCACCGGCGCCGACCTGTCCACCAAGCTGAAGCTGCTCGGCGTGGACGTGGCCTCCTTCGGCGACGCGCACGGCACGGCCGAGGGCAGCCTGGACGTGGTCTGGTCCGACTCCCGCTCCGGGATCTACAAGAAGCTCGTCCTGTCCGCCGACGGCGTCCTGCTCGGCGGGGTCCTGGTCGGCGACGCCGACGCCTACGGCACGCTGCGCCCGCTCACCGGCAGCGTCCCGCCCATCGCCCCCGAGCAGCTGGTGCTGCCCGCCGGGCTCGGCCCCGCCGCGCAGCTGGGCCCGGCCGCGTTGCCCGACACCGCGGTGATCTGCTCCTGCCACAACGTCACCAAGGCGGCGATCACCGCCTGCTCCACCCTGGCCGAGGTCAAGAAGTGCACCAAGGCCGGGACGGGCTGCGGCGGCTGCGTCAAGGTGCTCGGGCAGCTGCTGCCGCCCGCCGCCGATCCGGGACTGTGCGGCTGCTTCGCGCACACCCGGGCGGAGCTGTACGAGATCGTCCGCACCCGCCGCCTCGCCTCGTTCCGGGAGCTCCTGGACGGGCACGGCCGGCCGGAGGCCCGGGGCGGCGAGGGCTGCGAGGTCTGCAAGCCCGCCGTCGGTTCGATCATCGCCTCGCTCGCCCCGGCCGTGGGCGCGAGCGGCTACGTCCTCGACGGGGAGCAGGCCGCCCTCCAGGACACCAACGACCACTTCCTGGCGAACCTCCAGCGCAACGGCTCGTACTCGGTGGTGCCGCGGATCCCGGGCGGCGAGATCACCCCGGAGAAGCTGATCGTGATCGGCGAGGTGGCCCGCGACTTCGGCCTCTACACGAAGATCACCGGCGGCCAGCGGATCGACCTGTTCGGCGCGAGCGTGGACCAGCTGCCCGCGATCTGGGCCCGGCTGGTCGACGCCGGCTTCGAATCCGGGCACGCGTACGGCAAGGCCCTGCGGACGGTGAAGTCCTGCGTGGGGCAGACCTGGTGCCGCTACGGGGTCCAGGACAGCGTGCGGATGGCCATCGACCTGGAGCTGCGCTACCGGGGCCTGCGCGCCCCGCACAAGCTGAAGTCGGCGGTCTCCGGCTGCGCCCGCGAGTGTGCGGAGGCGCAGAGCAAGGACTTCGGGGTCATCGCGACGGCCAACGGCTGGAACCTCTACGTCGGCGGCAACGGCGGAGCCGTCCCCCGCCACGCCGACCTCCTCGCGCAGGACCTCTCCGACGCCGAACTCGTGCGCCTCATCGACCGGTTCCTGATGTTCTACATCCGCACCGCCGACCGGCTGGAGCGCACCTCCACCTGGCTGGAGCGGCTGGAGGGGGGCCTGGACCACCTGCGCGACGTGGTGGTGCACGACTCGCTCGGGCTGTGCGCGGAGCTGGAGGCGCTGATGGCCGAGCACGTGGCCCACTACCGCGACGAGTGGGCCGAGACCCTCCAGGACCCGGACCGGCTGCGGCGGTTCGTGTCCTTCGTGAACGCGCCCGGCGCCCCCGACCCGACCGTGCGCTTCGTCCCCGAACGCGACCAGGTCAAGCCCGACCTGGCCGTCCTGACCCTGGGAGGTCCGGTCCGATGACGGTGGAACTGCGGGTGGCCGAAGGCTGGCTGACGGTGTGCGAGCTGTCCTCGCTCGTCCCCGGGCGCGGGGTGGCGGCCCTGCTCCCGGACGGGAGCCAGGCGGCGGTGTTCGTCGACCGCGCGGGGCGCCCGTACGCGATCGGCAACCAGGACCCCTTCACCGGTGCGCAGGTGCTCTCGCGCGGGCTGGTGGGCTGGTCGGCGGGCCGGGCGTTCGTGGCCTCGCCGCTGCTCAAGCAGCGCTTCGACCTGGAGTCGGGGCGCTGTCTGGACGACGAGGAGGTGACGGTCCGGACCTACCCGGTGCGGACCGCCGCGACCTCGTGAGGCGGAGGGTCAGCCCTGGACCACGGACGGATCCATCCACATGATCTCCCAGGTGTGGCCGTCGAGGTCGTCGAAGGCCCGGCCGTACATGACGCCGTGGTCCTGGGCGGGGCGGGGTTCGGTGGCCCCGGCCGCCAGGGCCCCGTCGACCAGCTCGTCGACCGCGTCGCGGCTCTCGGCACTCAGGCAGACCAGCACCTCGGAGGTGGTGCGGGCGTCGGCGATGGCCTTGTGGGTGAAGTCCTTGTAGCGGCCGTGGGTCAGGAACATCGCGACGATGGTGTCGGAGATGGGCATGGAGGCGCAGTTCTCGTCGGTGAACCGGGCGTTGAAGGAGTAGCCCAGCTTGCCCCAGAACGCCTTGGTGGCCTCCAGGTCGCTGACGGGCAGGTTGACGAAGATCATGGTGGAGGACATCCCGGCGTCTCTTCTCTCTGGGGCGGGCCGCGCGGTGCGCGTGCTCCGTTCGCTGCTGTCGAGGGGTAGACCGGGGGCGCCGCCGGAACTCATCGCCGGGCGCGGGATTTTTTTGCCGCCGAAGCGGCGGCGGCCGGAGGGGCCGCCGCCGCTTCAGGTGAACCGATCCTTCAGGAGACCACCGCGCCGCCCTTGAGGAGGGCCGCGCCCAGCGGGGTCACCGTGTGCAGGACCGCGTTGCCGTGGCGCAGGGTGGTCACCAGGCCCGCCTCGCGCATCACGCAGGCGTGCTGGCTCGCCGACGCCAGGGAGACCCCGGCGCGGCGGGCCAGTTCGCTGGTGGTCGCCCCGTCGCCGATGGCCCGCAGCACCACCGAGCGGGTGTGGCCCACCAGCTTGCCCAGGGTGCGCTGGCGCTGCTCCTCGGCCGGCCGGGCGGCCTCCCCGCCGGCTCCGGCGCCGGCCAGCTGGGCGGCGGCCGGGTAGACCAGCACCGGCGGCAGTTCCGGGTCGTGGAGGGTCACCGCGGTGCGCCGGCAGAAGAACGACGGCTGGAGCAGCAGCCCGCGCCCCCGCAGCCGTACGTCCCGGTCCACCGGGTACTCGCACTCCAGCACCGGCGCCCGCCAGCGCAGCATCGGCGGCAGCGAGGCCAGCAGCTCGTCCGCGCCCCCGTCGAGGAGGGCGCGGCCGCGTGCGGCCCGCTCGGCCTCGATCTGGGCCTGGATGTGGGTCCAGTACGGTTCCACGGCCGCGCGGTGGTAGCCGCGCAGCTCGCCCAGCAGCCGGGGCAGGTACTTGGTGCCGCCGTCCATGAACTCCCGCAGCCGGGTCGGCGGCGGGGTCCCGAAGGCCGCGCCGAAGCCCGCGGCGGCGCCCGCGCCCACGAGGGAGAGCTCGTGGCGCAGCCGGTCCGCGGGGAGCCCGCGCAGGGCGTCGAGGCCGACGTCCCACCCGTACTGGCCCTCGGAGGGGGTCAGGAAATCGGGGAAATAGCCGCGAGCCGGTATGAGCGCGCTCAGCAGCCTTGTTTCACCATTCAACCGGCTCCGGGCTTCCGTACGCCATTCGCCGAACAGCCGGGCGTCACGCCGGTCTCTTAAGCGATGAAAACTAAGAATCGTTTCCCACAACGCATCGGGACGCCCTGCCATCCGTACGCGTGCCAGGTCCACTCCAGTGAAATGGATACGCAGCACCGAACCCCCACCTGTGCAACCGCAATCCCCCCGCCCCACGAGTATGCACGCCGTCACACGTGGTCACCACGCCCTTTCGGCCACAGTTGAAACCCCTTTCGGCAGGGGCGTGACAAGCGAAATCCTGTACTCCGCCAGGCACACTCCGGCGCGACCGAAACGCTCCGTGAAGGCCGTGGGGGGCTTTGCGGGGCCTGGCGGTCGGTCGCACCGGGAAGCGCCGACGTGCCTGGCGGATAGGCGGCAGGCGGCGGACGGGTGGGGATCCGTCCGCCGCCTGGCGCCGTAATGACTTCGTTGAATATTTCGCGAAACCCGGCCGGGTGAGGCCCAGGGGTCTTCCGCACAGTGGGAAGCGCCCGCCCCCGGCAGTCAGGGAACCGGGGGCGGGCGCTGTCAGGGGGCCGGGCTCAGCGGCTGTCGGAGCCCTTGGCCTCGGCGGCGGCCCGGCCGGCCTCCAGGCGCGCCACCGGGATCCGGAAGGGCGAGCAGGAGACGTAGTCGAGGCCGACCTCGTGGAAGAAGTGCACCGACTCGGGGTCGCCGCCGTGCTCGCCGCAGACGCCGAGCTTGAGGTCGGGGCGGGTGGCCCGGCCCTGCTGGACCGCGTGGCGCACGAGGGAGCCGACGCCGTCCTTGTCGATGGTCTCGAAGGGCGAGACCCCGAAGATGCCCTTCTCCAGGTAGGCGGTGAAGAAGCTGGCCTCGACGTCGTCGCGGGAGAAGCCCCACACCGTCTGGGTCAGGTCGTTCGTGCCGAAGGAGAAGAACTGCGCGGCCTCGGCGATCTGGGCGGCGGTCAGCGCGGCGCGCGGCAGCTCGATCATCGTGCCGATGCTGAGCTTGAGGCTGGTGCCGGTGGCGGCCTCGACCTCGGCGATGATCGCGTCGGCCTCCTCGCGGACGATCTCCAGCTCCTGGACGGTGCCGACGAGCGGGACCATGATCTCGGCGCGCGGGTCGCCCTTGGCGTTCTTGCGCTCGGCGGCGGCCTCGGCGATCGCCCGGACCTGCATGGCGAACAGGCCGGGGATGACCAGGCCGAGGCGGACACCGCGCAGACCCAGCATCGGGTTCTGCTCGTGCAGCTTGTGCACCGCCTGGAGCAGGCGCAGGTCGTTCTCGTTGGCGTCCTGGCGGGACTCGGCGAGGGCGACGCGCACCGACAGCTCGGTGATGTCGGGCAGGAACTCGTGCAGCGGCGGGTCCAGGAGGCGGACGGTGACGGGCAGGCCGTCCATCGCCTCGAACAGCTCGACGAAGTCCTTCTTCTGCAGCGGCAGGAGGGCACTGAGTGCCTCCTCGCGCTCGGAGTCGGTGTCCGCGAGGATCAGGCGCTCGACCATCTCACGGCGCTCGCCGAGGAACATGTGTTCGGTGCGGCACAGGCCGATGCCCTGGGCGCCGAAGCGGCGGGCGCGCGAGGCGTCCTCGGCGTTGTCGGCGTTGGCGCGCACCCGCAGGCGGCGGACGCGGTCGGCGTAGGCCATGATCCGGTGCACGGCGGCCACCAGCTCGTCGGCGTCGTCGGCGCCGGCGTGCATCCGGCCCTCGAAGTACTCGACGACCGGGGACGGCACGACGGGTACCTCGCCGAGGTAGACCTTGCCGGTGGAGCCGTCGATGGAGACGACGTCGCCCTCCTCGATGACCTGCCCGCCGACCGTCATGCGGCGGCGCTTGGTGTCGACGTCGAGCTCCTCGGCGCCGCAGACGCAGGTCTTGCCCATGCCGCGGGCGACGACGGCGGCGTGCGAGGTCTTGCCGCCGCGCGAGGTCAGGATGCCCTCGGAGGCGATCATGCCGTCGAGGTCGTCGGGGTTGGTCTCGCGGCGGATCAGGATGACCTTCTCGCCGGAGCGGGACCACTTGACGGCCGTGTACGAGTCGAAGACGGCCTTGCCGACGGCCGCACCCGGGGAGGCGGCGATGCCGCGGCCCAGGAGGGTGGTCTTGGCGGACTCGTCGAAGCGCGGGAACATCAGCTGCGCCAGCTGGGCCCCGGTGACGCGCTGGAGCGCCTCGGCCTCGTCGATCAGGCCCTGGTCCACGAGCTGGGTGGCGATGCGGAAGGCGGCGCCGGCGGTGCGCTTGCCGACGCGGGTCTGGAGCATCCACAGCTGGCCGCGCTCGATGGTGAACTCGATGTCGCAGAGATCCTTGTAGTGGGTCTCCAGCGTCTCCATGATCGTCATGAGCTGGTCGTACGAGGCCTTGTCGATGGCCTCCAGGTCCGCGAGCGGGACGGTGTTGCGGATGCCCGCGACGACGTCCTCGCCCTGGGCGTTCTGCAGGTAGTCGCCGTAGACGCCCTGGTGGCCGCTGGCGGGGTCGCGGGTGAAGGCGACGCCGGTGCCCGAGTCGGGGCCGAGGTTGCCGAAGACCATGGAGCAGATGTTGACGGCGGTGCCCAGGTCGCCGGGGATGCGCTCCTGGCGGCGGTAGAGCTTGGCGCGGTCGGTGTTCCAGGAGTTGAAGACGGCCTCGACGGCGAGGTCGAGCTGCTCGCGGGCGTCCTGCGGGAACTCGCGGCCGGCCTCCTTCGCGACGATCTTCTTGAAGGCCTTGACCAGCTTCTTGAGGTCGGCGGCGTCGAGGTCGGTGTCGACGGTGACCTTCTTGGCGGCCTTGGCCTCGTCGAGGGCGTCCTCGAAGAGCTCGCCCTCGACGCCGAGGACGGTCTTGCCGAACATCTGGATCAGGCGGCGGTACGAGTCCCAGGCGAAGCGCTCGTTGTCGGCCTGCGCGGCGAGGCCGACCACGGACTCGTCGGAGAGGCCGATGTTCAGGACCGTGTCCATCATGCCGGGCATGGAGAACTTGGCGCCGGAGCGGACGGAGACCAGGAGCGGGTCGTCGGACTGGCCGAGCTTCTTGCCCATCTTCGTCTCGAGGGCGGCGAGGTGCGCGCTGACCTCGTCACGCAGCTCGGCCGGGGCCGAACCGCTGTCGAGGTAGACCTTGCAGGCCTCGGTGGTGATGGTGAAGCCGGGAGGGACCGGGAGACCGAGGTTGGTCATCTCGGCGAGGTTGGCCCCCTTGCCGCCGAGAAGGTCCTTGAGGTCCCGGTTGCCCTCGGTGAAGTCGTAGACGAACTTCTGATCTTTGTTTTCCGACACGGGTCTCGACTCCTCGAGGACTCGGGTGGCTGCCCTGACGGCCAGGAACATACCCAGATCGAAGGCTTATCGGTACGTCCACTTGGCGGTCATGGGGCCGTAACCACCCGTGCGCCACCGTATCGAAAGTAACCGGTCGGTAATGAGAACCTCCGAACAGCGTTCACATCCCGAAGGGTGAGGTGCCCAGAACCGCTAGATTGCGCTCGGATGAGCGATCATCGATACATTTGCGTTCAACTCTTGAACGAACAAAGGGTGGCACCCAGTGCCACCCTTTGGAAGTCTTACCCGTGACTTGCGCGCTCATCTGAGCGAAACCTCTCCCATGCGTGGCGTATATCACGCACGCCGCAGGGCGATTTGTCAGCCTCCGGACGTGTCCAGCTCGGCGTCCTCGCTCACACCGGCGCAGTCGTACGGATCCTTCAGCCAGCCGTCCGGCAGGACAACCCGGTTGTTTCCGGACGTCCGGCCGCGCGGGCCGTCCGCGCTGTCGGGCCAGGCCTGGTCCAGGTCGAGCTCGCTCAGATGAGCGTCCAATTCGGCCAGGGAGGAGACGACCGCCATCTTCCCGCGCATCTCCGAGCCGACGGAGAACCCCTTGAGGTACCAGGCGACGTGCTTACGGAAGTCGATCACCCCGCGCGCCTCGTCCCCGATCCACTCCCCCAGCAGCTGCGCGTGGCGCAGCATGGCGGCCTTGACCTCGCGCAGGGTGGGCTTGAGGAAGTCCTCCGGGCGGCCCTCGAAGGCGGCGACCAGGTCGTTGAACAGCCACGGGCGGCCCAGGCAGCCGCGCCCCACGACCACGCCGTCGCAGCCGGTCTCGCGGACCATGCGCAGGGCGTCCTCGGCGCACCAGATGTCGCCGTTGCCGAGCACCGGGATCTCCGGCACGTGCTCCTTGAGGCGGGCGATGGCCTCCCAGTCGGCGGTGCCGCCGTAGTGCTGGGCGGTCGTGCGGCCGTGCAGGGCGATGGCGGTGACCCCCTCCTCTACGGCGATCCGGCCGGCGTCGAGGTAGGTGAGGTGGTCGTCGTCGATGCCCTTGCGCATCTTCATGGTCACCGGCAGGTCGCCGGCGCCCGCGACGGCCTCGCGGAGGATGGCGCGCAGCAGGTGCCGCTTGTAGGGGAGGGCCGAGCCGCCGCCCTTGCGCGTGACCTTGGGGACGGGGCAGCCGAAGTTGAGGTCGATGTGGTCGGCGCGGTCCTCCTCCACGATCATGCGGACCGCCTTGCCGACCGTGCCGGGGTCCACCCCGTACAGCTGAATCGACCGCGGCTTTTCGCTCTCGTCGAAGTGGATCAGCTGCATGGTCTTCTCGTTGCGCTCGACCAGGGCGCGGGTCGTGATCATCTCGCTCACGAACAGCCCCTTGCCGCCCGAGAACTCGCGGCAGAGGGTCCGGAAGGGGGCGTTGGTGATGCCGGCCATCGGCGCGAGCACCACGGGGGGCTGCACGGTGTGCGGGCCGATCGCGAGGGGGGCGGGAAGCGTGGTCATCCCCCCATTGTCCCGCAGCGCCGTCCCCTGCTTATTCGTACGATCGGCGGTATGCATCACATCAGTGGCGTGGATCACGGGAGCCGTCGGCACCGCCTGCTCGTCCTGGGCATCTGCTGCATGAGCCTGCTGATCGTCAGCCTGGACAACACCGTCCTGAACGTGGCCCTGCCGGCGATGCGCCGCGAGTTCGACGCGTCGGTCTCGGGGATGCAGTGGACCATCGACGCGTACACCCTGGTCATCGCCTCGCTGCTGATACTGGCCGGGTCGACGGCGGACCGGGTCGGGCGGCGGAAGGTCTTCGCCCTGGGGCTGGTGCTGTTCACGGCGGGGTCGGTGCTGTGCTCCCTGGCGCCCGGCCTGCACTGGCTGATCGTCTTCCGGATGGTCCAGGCCGTCGGCGGGGCCATGCTCAACCCCGTCGCAATGTCGATCATCACCAACACCTTCACCGATCCGAAGGAGCGCGCCCGCGCCATCGGCGTCTGGGGCGCGGTGGTCGGCATCTCGATGGCCGCCGGTCCGCTGATCGGCGGGCTGCTGGTGGACTCGGTGGGGTGGCGGTCGATCTTCTGGGTCAACCTGCCCGTCGGGCTGGCCGCCCTGGCGCTGACCCTGCGGTTCGTGCCGGAGTCCCGCTCCGAGCGGCCGCGGCGGCCGGACCCGGTGGGGCAGCTGCTCGTCGTGGCGCTGCTGGGCGGGGTGACGTACGCGATCATCGAGGCGCCGTCCGAGGGCTGGGGCTCGCCGCCGATCCTGGCGTGCGCGCTGGGGGCGGCGGCCGCGCTGGGCGGGCTGCTGTTCTACGAGTCCCGGCGCCGGGACCCGCTGATCGACCCCCGGTTCTTCCGCAGCGCCCCGTTCAGCGGGGCGACCGTGATCGCGGTGAGCACCTTCGCCTCGCTCTCCGGGTTCCTCTTCCTGACCACCCTCTACCTCCAGGAGGTGCGGGGGCTGAACGCGCTGGACGCGGGGCTGCACATGCTGCCGATGGCCGCGATGGCCTTCTTGTGCGCGCCGGTCTCGGGGCGGCTGGTGGCCAACCACGGGCCGCGGCCCTCGCTGCTGGTGTCGGGGGTGGCCATGGGCGCGAGCGGGCTGCTGTTCGCGGCGTTCTCGGCGGAGGCCTCGACTCCGCTGATGTTCACCGGTTACGTCCTCTTCGGCATCGGCTTCGGCCTGGTCAACGCCCCGATCACCAACACGGCGGTGTCCGGGATGCCGCGTTCCCAGGCGGGGGTGGCGGCCGCGGTGGCCTCCACCAGCCGGCAGACCGGCGGGGCGCTGGGCGTGGCGGTGATCGGGGCGGTGCTGGCGGCCGGGACCTCGGGCGGCGCGGACTTCGCGACGGCGACCCGGCCCGCGTGGTGGATCATCACGGGCTGCGCGGTCCTGGTGCTGGTCGTGGGGGCGGTCACCACCGGCCCGTGGGCCCATGCCACCGCGCTGCGGACCGCGCGGGAGCTGGAGCCGTCGACGACCGCCCCGGCCTCTCCCCCTCCCCCTCCTCCCCCGGCGCCGGGCCAGGCCCCGGGCCCGCGGATGGACGGCGGACTGCCCCCGGCCCCGGGGCCGGCTCCGGCGGGCTGACGCCCCCGGCCGACCCCGTGGGGTGACAGATATTGAAATCTGTCATCCGTCATGCCACTCTTGTTCCATGACCACGAACGAGAGCACCTCCGCGTCCACCTCCGCGTCCACCTCCGCGTCCACTGCCGCATCCGTCCCCGCCGCCGTCCGCCTCGGCGCCACCGGGCCGTCCGTCTTCCCCCTGGGTCTGGGCTGCATGGGCATGTCCGCGCTCTACGGCGAGGCCGACCGGACCGAGTCCCTGGCCACCCTCCACGCCTTCCTGGAAGCCGCCCCCGAGGGCATGGACGCGCTCCTGGACACCGGCGACTTCTACGGCATGGGCCACAACGAGCTGCTGATCAACGAGGCCCTGCGCACCGCCCCGGCCGCCGCCCGCGAGCGGGCGCTGACCAGCGTCAAGTTCGGCGCCCTGCGTACGGTCGAGGGCGGATTCACCGGGTACGACGGGCGCCCCGAGGCCGTGAAGAACTTCCTGGCCTACTCGCTCCAGCGGCTCGGCCGGGACCACATCGACGTCTACCGGATCGCCCGCGTCGACCCCGACGTCCCGATCGAGGAGACCGTCGGCGCCATCGCCGAGGCCGTCCAGGCGGGGCACGTACGGCACATCGGCCTCTCCGAGGTCGGCGCGGACACCCTGCGCCGGGCCGCGGCGGTGGCCCCGATCTCGGACCTCCAGATCGAGTACTCGCTGATCTCGCGCGGCATCGAGGACCGGATCCTGCCCACCGCCCGCGAACTCGGCATAGGCGTGACGGCGTACGGCGTGCTGTCCCGAGGCCTGATCAGCGGGCACTTCAGCCGGGACCGCGCCCTCGCCCCCGGCGACTTCCGCGGGATGAGCCCCCGCTTCCAGGGCGAGAACCTCGGCCGCAACCTCGACCTGGTCGAGGCCCTGCGCAAGGTCGCCGAGGAGAAGGGCGTGAGCGTCGCCCAGATCGCGATCGCCTGGGTGCTCGCCCAGGGCCCGCGGCAGGGAGTCGACATCGTGCCCCTGGTCGGTGCCCGCCGCCGGGACCGGCTGACCGAGGCCCTCGGCGCCCTGCGGGTCGAGCTCGGCGACGCCGACCTGGCCGCCATCGAGGCGGCGGTGCCGGCGGGGGCCGCGTCCGGCGACCGGTATCCGGCCGCGCAGATGGCCCACCTCGACAGCGAGCACTGAGCTGGCGGTACGGTCGTACCCATGCCCTCCGCTGCTGCCGAGCCCCTGACCCCCGAGCGCATCCTCGAGACCACCGAGGAGGTGCTGCGCCGCTTCGGCCCGACCAAGGCCACCGTCGTGGACGTGGCGCGCGCCCTGGGCGTCAGCCACGGCAGCGTCTACCGGCACTTCCCCTCGAAGGCGGCGCTGCGGGAGGCCGTGACGGACCGCTGGCTCGCCAAGAGCGTGGTCATGCTGGAAGGGATCGCGTCGGCGCCGGGCGAGACGGCCCCCTCCAAGCTGGAGTCCTGGCTGGAGGCCCTCTTCGAGGCCAAGCGCCACAAGGCGGGCGACGACCCGGAGCTGTTCGCGACCTACACGGTGCTGCTGGGCGAGAACAGCGGGGTGGTCGACGCGCACCTGACGGAGCTGATCGACCAGCTGACCCGGATCATCGCCGAGGGTGTCGCCGCCGGCACCCTGGCCGCGCCCGACGTGCCGGCCGCCGCGCGGGCCGTCTTCGACGCCACGGGCCGCTTCCATGACCCGCAGTACGTGTCGGAGTGGCTCTCCCCCACGATCACGGCGGAGTTCGAGGCCGTCGTCGGGCTGGTCATCAGGGGCCTGCGCGCCTGAACTGGCGCGGCCGCGCGCCCCGTTGTGCGGAATTCGACGCTCCGCACGGCTTGGCGATCATTTTGAGCCGTGTCGACTTGTACATGTCAGTGACAGTTCCTTACGGTCCCCTTACCGCACTACTCAGCACGTTCCAGGGGGAACCTTGTCCACGGCAGCAGTACAGCCCTCACCTCCCGCACGCTCCGGCGGAGCCGCCGCCATCGGCCTGATCCTGACGATCGCCCTCAGCATCGTCGCGCCGATCGTCACCTACAACACGCTCGTCGACGACCACGGCTGGAGCGAGGCCTCGGCCCTGCTCGTCAGTGGCGCCTGGCCGGTCCTCGACAGCGCCATCATGGTGGCCTGGCGGCGCAAGCTGGACGAGTTCGCCATCGTCACCCTGGTGTTCCTGGCGATCACCGCCGCCGTCTCCCTCGTCGGCGCCAACTCCACCCGTGCCCTGCTGGTCAAGGACTCCGCCGTCACGGGGCTGTTCGGCCTCCTGTGCCTGGCCACGCTGCTCGCACCGCGTCCGCTGATGTTCTACTTCGGCCGGAAGTTCGGCACGGACGGCACCCCGGCGGGCGTGGCGTACTACAACGGCCTGTGGCAGTACGAGGGCTTCCGCAACGCCCAGCGCCGCATGACCCTGGTGTGGGGCGTGGTCTACCTGATCGAGGCGGCCGTCCGGGTCGCCCTGTCGTACGTCCTGGACACCTCCACCATGGTGACCATCAGCCCGTTCCTGATCTACGGCACGCTCGGCGGCCTGGCCCTGTGGACGGTCGGCTTCGTCAAGCGCACCAAGGCGGAGGGCGAGAAGCGGGCCGCCGCGGCGGCCACCGCCGCGGCCGGACAGGCCGGGAGCCCCGCGGCCTGACGGCCGCGGCCGCGAAAAGACCGGTGGCCCGGCGCGCGATCCGCGCACCGGGCCACCGGTCTTTCGTGCAGGTCCTAGCAGCCGAGCAGGCGGCTGCCGAGGTAGGCCTGGATCTGGTCCAGGGAGACGCGCTCCTGCTTCATGGTGTCGCGCTCGCGCACGGTCACCGCGTTGTCCTCAAGGGTGTCGAAGTCGACGGTGACGCAGAACGGCGTACCGATCTCGTCCTGACGGCGGTAGCGGCGGCCGATGGCGCCCGCGTCGTCGAACTCGATGTTCCAGTTCTTGCGCAGGTCGGCGGCGAGGCCCTTGGCCTTCGGCGACAGCTGCGCGTTGCGGGACAGCGGCAGGACGGCGACCTTGACCGGGGCCAGGCGCGGGTCGAAGCGCATCACGGTGCGCTTCTCCATGGCGCCCTTGGCGTTCGGGGCCTCGTCCTCGACGTACGCGTCGATCATGAACGCGAACATGGCGCGGTTGACACCGGCCGCCGGCTCGATGACGTACGGGGTGTACTTCTCCTTCGACTCCTGGTCGAAGTAGACGAGGTCCTGGCCGGACGCGGCGGAGTGGGCCTTGAGGTCGTAGTCCGTGCGGTTGGCGACGCCTTCGAGCTCGGAGAACTCGTTGCCGCCGAAGTTGAAGCGGTACTCGATGTCGGCGGTGCGCTTCGAGTAGTGGGACAGCTTCTCCTTCGGGTGCTCGTACCAGCGCATGTTCTCCTCGCGCATACCGAGGCCGCGGTACCAGTTCCACCGCTCCTGCATCCAGTACTCCTGCCACTGCTCGTCCTCGCCCGGCTTGACGAAGAACTCCATCTCCATCTGCTCGAACTCGCGCGTGCGGAAGATGAAGTTGCCCGGCGTGATCTCGTTGCGGAAGGACTTGCCCATCTGCGCGATGCCGAACGGCGGCTTCTTGCGCGAAGAGGTCTGCACGAGGGCGAAGTTGGTGAAGATGCCCTGGGCGGTCTCGGGGCGCAGGTACGCCTTGGAGCCGGTGTCCTGGGTCGGGCCGAGGTGGGTCTCCAGCATGCCGGAGAACTGCTTCGGCTCGGTGAACTGGCCCTTCACGCCACAGTTGGGGCAGTTGACGTCGGCCAGGCCGTTCTCGGGGAGGCGGCCGTGCTTGGCCTCGTAGGCCTCCTCCAGGTGGTCGGCGCGGTGGCGCTTGTGGCAGGAGGTGCACTCGGTCAGCGGGTCCGAGAAGGTCGCGACGTGGCCGGAGGCCACCCAGACCTCGGGGGCCAGGATCACGGAGGAGTCGATGCCGACGATGTCCTCACGCCCGGTGACCATGGCCTTCCACCACTGGCGCTTGATGTTCTCCTTGAGCTCGACACCCAGCGGGCCGTAGTCCCAGGCAGCCCTGGAGCCGCCGTAGATCTCACTGCAGGGGTAGACGAAGCCACGGCGCTTGCTCAGGCTGACGAGGGTTTCGATCTTGTCGGCGGCCACGGTGCTCTCTTCATTACGAGGACGAACGGCGAAGGCTTTAGGTTACCGGCGCCCGCACCCTCCACTTCAAGTCGGTACCCCCTTCCAGCATGCTCCTCCGGGCCCCCCACCTGGCTTTTTGACAACGGTTTCCATCTTTGATGAAAATGGATGTCATGAACGTACGACGCCTCATACCCACCGCCGCTCTCGCCGGCGCCGTCGCCCTGGCCGGGACGGCCCTCACCGCCTGTTCAGGGGCGGGCGCGGCGGGCGCGGACCAGGACGGCAGGCTGAGCGTGACGGCGTCGTTCTACCCCCTGCAGTTCCTCGCCGAGCGGATAGGCGGGGACCACGTGAAGGTCTCCAGCCTGACCAAGCCGGGCGTCGAACCGCACGACCTGGAGCTCACCCCCCGGCAGATCGGCGGGCTGGGCGACTCGGACGTGGTCCTCTTCCTCAAGGGCCTGCAGCCCGCCGTCGACAAGGCCGTCGCCCAGTCCGGCGTGAAGGACGTGGTGGACGCGGCCACGCTCACCCGGCTCGAGGTACACGGCACCTCCGGCGAGGAGGACCACGACCACGCCGACGGGGAACACGACCACTCCCACGGCGAGGCGGGCGAGGACCCGCACGTCTGGCTCGACCCGGTCAAGTACGCGGAGATCGCCAAGGGCTTCGGCGCCACCCTGGAGAAGGCCGACCCCGCCCACGCGGCCGACTACCGCAAGAACACGGACGACCTCGTGGCGAAACTGGGCGCACTGGACGGCGAGTTCAAGGAGGGCCTGAAGAACACGGCCTCCAAGACCTTCATCACCACCCATTCCGCTTTCGGCTACCTCGCCGAACGCTACGGCCTCGACCAGGAGGGCATCTCCGGCGTCGACCCCGAGGCCGAACCCAGCCCGGCCCGGATGAGGGAACTCCAGGCCGTGGCGAAGAAGGACAATGTCACCACCGTGTTCTTCGAGGCCCTGGCCAGCGACAAGACGGCCAAGACCCTCGCCCGGGACACGGGGCTGCGGACCGACGTCCTCGACCCCCTTGAGGGGATCACCGGCAAGTCGCAGGGCGCCGACTACTTCGAGGTCATGCGGTCCAACCTGAAGAACCTCCAGAAGGCCCTCGGAGCGAAGTGATGACATCTGCGACGACACCCCGGCCGGCGGACGACGACCAGCCCGTCATATCCCTGCGCGGGGCCACGGCCTCGCTCGGCTCCCGCCCCGTACTGCGCGGGGTCGACCTCACCGTCCACCGGGGCGAGGTCGTCGCCCTGCTCGGCGCCAACGGCTCCGGCAAGTCCACGGCCGTCCGCGCCGTGGTCGGCCAGGTGCCCCTCAGCGACGGCACCCTCTCCCTCTTCGGCACCGACTTCCGGCGCTTCCGCCAGTGGTCGCGCATCGGCTACGTCCCCCAGCGCACCACCGCCGCCAGCGGCGTCCCGGCCACCGTCCGCGAGGTCGTCTCCTCCGGCCGCCTGGCCCGCTCCCGCTTCGGGATCCTGCGCAAGGCCGACAAGGCCGCCGTCGACCGCGCCCTGGCCCTGGTCGACATGGACGCGTACGCCGACGCCTCCGTCAACGCCCTCTCCGGCGGACAGCACCAGCGCGTGCTCATAGCCCGGGCGCTGGCCGTCGAACCCGAGCTGCTGATCATGGACGAGCCGATGGCCGGGGTGGACCTGGCCAACCAGGGGGTCCTCGCGAACGCCCTGCGCGAGCAGGTCGCCGCCGGCACCACCGTCCTGCTCGTCCTGCACGAGCTGGGCCCGCTGGAGCCCCTGATCGGCCGCGCCGTCGTCCTGCGCGACGGCTGCGTCGTCCACGACGGCCCGCCGCCCGAGGCCGTCGGGCAGCACGCCCTTCCCGGGCACGACCACGTACACCCCCACGCGGCGCACGACGCCGAGCCCCTGCGGACGGGACTGCTGAGCTGATGGACATCCTGCACGAACCCTTCATGCAGCGGGCGCTGATCGCCGCCGCGCTGGTCGGCATCACCGCCCCCACGATCGGCACCTACCTCGTCCAGCGCCGCCAGGCGGTCATGGGCGACGGCATCGGCCACGTCGCCATGACCGGTGTCGCCCTGGGCTTCCTGCTGGGCACCAGCCCGATCTGGATGGCCACCCTCGTCGCGATCGTCGGCGCGGTCGGCATGGAGCTGATCCGCTCCCGCGGCAAGACCAGCGGGGACATCGCGCTCGCCATGCTCTTCTACGGCGGCCTGGCCGGCGGCGTCATGATCATCAGCATGGCGCCCGGCGGCTCCACCGCCAACCTCAACAGCTACCTCTTCGGTTCGATCAGCTTCGTCTCTCCCGAGGACGTCACCGCCGTGGTGATCCTCGCCGCCTTCGTCATCGCCGTCACCCTCGGCCTGCGCCGCCAGCTGTTCGCGATCAGCCAGGACGAGGAGTTCGCCCGCGTCACCGGCCTGCCGGTGCGCGCGCTGAACCTGCTGATGGCCGTCACCGCCGCCGTCACCGTCACCGTGGCCATGCGCATCGTGGGCCTGCTGCTGGTCAGCGCCATGATGGTGATCCCCGTCGCGGCCGCCCAGCGGGTCGCCCGCGGCTTCGCCGCGACCCTGTCGCTGGCGATGGCGATCGGCGTGGTGGTCTCGCTGAGCGGCACGGCCGCCACCTACTACATCGACGCGCCGTCCGGCGCGACGATCGTGCTGCTCGCGATCGCCGTCTTCGTGGCCACGACGGCCCTGTCCACGCCCCTGGCCAGGCGCCGTGCCAAGGCCGCCCGGGCCGCCGAGGAGGTCTGCACCCGGGACGACGTGAAGGTCTAGGACGACCGGCCGCCTGGCACAATGAGGCGAGGCCGAAACGAGGAGGAACCGGTGGCGACTGCGCCTGGCGAGACGAATACCGCGCCAGTACGAGGGCGATCCACCCGGCAGCGGGCCGCCGTGGCGGCGGCGCTGGACGAGGTGGACGAGTTCCGCAGTGCCCAGGAGCTGCACGACATGCTCAAGCACCGCGGCGACTCCGTGGGCCTGACCACCGTGTACCGCACCCTCCAGTCCCTGGCGGACGCCGGCGAGGTGGACGTGCTGCGCACCAGCGACGGCGAGTCCGTCTACCGGCGCTGCTCCACGGGCGATCACCACCACCACCTGGTGTGCCGCAAGTGTGGCAAGGCGGTCGAGGTGGAGGGGCCCGCGGTGGAGAAGTGGGCGGAGGCCATCGCCGCCGAGCACGGCTACGTGAACGTGGCCCACACCGTCGAGATCTTCGGCACCTGCGCGGACTGCGCGGCCGCCGGCTCGTCCGAAAGGGTCTGATTCCGGTCGAACACCGGTCGGGATCCGGCCGATGTCGTACGGCTCCGCCGCCGGCCCCTCGGGGGTCCGGCGGCGGAGGCGTATCCGGGGGTCAGCTCTCGGAGCCCTCCGGCTGGTTCGGGACCGCGCCGCCGAAGCGGCGGTCGCGCTTGGCGTACTCCAGGCAGGCGTCCCACAGGTGGAGCCGGTCGAAGTCCGGCCACAGGACGTCCTGGAAGACCATCTCGGCGTAGGCGCTCTGCCAGATCAGGTAGTTGGACGTGCGCTGCTCGCCGCTGGGGCGCAGGAACAGGTCCACGTCCGGCATGTCCGGGTAGTAGAGGTACTTGGCGAGGGTCTTCTCGTTGACCTTCGAGGGGTCCAGCCGGCCGGCCTTCACGTCCTCGGCGAGGGCCTGCGCGGCGTCGGCGATCTCGGCGCGGCCGCCGTAGTTCATGCAGAAGTACAGGGTGAGCTTGTCGTTGCCCTTGGTCTGCTCCTGGGCGACCTGGAGCTCCTTGGCCACGGACTTCCACAGCTTGGGCATGCGGCCCACCCAGCGCACCCGGATGCCGAGGGCGTCGAGCTGGTCACGGGTCTTGCGGATGAAGTCCCGGTTGAAGTTCATCAGGAAGCGGACCTCGTCGGGCGAGCGCTTCCAGTTCTCGGTGGAGAAGGCGTACAGGGAGATGTTCTTGACGCCCATCTCGATGGCGCCCTGGAGGACGTCGAGGACGCGTTCGGCGCCGACCTTGTGGCCCTCGGTGCGCGGCAGGCCCCGCTCCTTGGCCCAGCGGCCGTTGCCGTCCATCACGATCGCGACGTGCTCCGGGACCAGCTCGCCCGGGATCCTCGGCGGGCGGGCGCCGGTCGGGTGCGGTTCGGGGATCGTGTACTCACGGCGGGAGAGTCCCAGGAATCCGCGTACTGCCATGGCGCTTCGGTCTCCGATCTCGGTCACTTCTCTACGTAACGCAGGGAACGCAGCCCGCGTTCCAGATGCCAGTGCAGATAGGCGGAGACGAGTCCGCTCCCCTCGCGCACGTGCCGCGGCTCCGCCGCGTCGGCCGTCGGCCAGTCCCCCGTCAGCAGGGCGCTGAGCAGCCCGATGGCCTCAGCAGATGGTACGACGCTTCCGGGGACCCGGCAGTCGCCGCATATGACCCCGCCCGCGCCGACGGAGAAGTGCCGGTTGGGGCCGTGGATGCCGCATTTCGCGCAGTCGTCGAAGCTGGGCGCGTAGCCGTTGACGGCCAGGGAGCGCAGCAGGAAGGCGTCGAGGATCAGGTGCGGCTCGTGTTCGCCGCGCGAGAGCGTGCGCAGGGCGCCGACCAGCAGCAGGTACTGCTGCACGGCGGGCTCGCCCTCGTTCTCGGTGAAGCGTTCGGCGGTCTCCAGCATGGCGGTGCCGGCGGTGTAGCGGGCGTAGTCGGTGACGATGCCGTTGCCGTAGGGGGCGATGATCTCGGTCTGGGTGCACAGCGGCAGGCTGCGGCCGACCAGCTCGCTGCCCCGGGCGAAGAACTGCACGTCGGCGTGGGAGAAAGGTTCAAGCCGGGCGCCGAACTTGGACTTCGTGCGCCGTACTCCGCGGGCGACGGCCCGCACGCGGCCGTGGCCGCGGGTGAGCAGCGTGATGATGCGGTCCGCCTCTCCCAGCTTCTGGGTGCGCAGCACGATGCCGTCGTCGCGGAAGAGACTCATGGGCCCATTGTCCCCCGTGCGCGGACAGCACCGGCCCCCGTCCGGAGCGGTCGTCCGGACGGGGGCGGCACCCCTTGGGAGGTTCGGTGGGGCGGCGGTCAGACGGCGGGGGCCCCCGCCGCGTCGGCCTCCTCGGCCCCTGCCCCGGCCGCGCCGTCCTCGGCGGCGTCCGGCTTGACGGAGCCGCCCGGCTTGGCGGAGCCCTCCTCGGCGGCGGCCGGCTGGGCGGAGTCCTTCGCGGAAACCGTCGCGGAATCCTTCACGGAGTCCTTCGCGGCGTCCGGCTCGGCGGCGTCCTTGGCCGGGCCCTTCTCGGCGGTCGCGGGGGCGGCGGCCGGCTGGGCGGGTACCTCGGCGCGCCCGGTCAGGGTCTCGGCCAGCGCCTCGGCGAGGGCCTCGGCCGGGGCGGCCGTCTGCGCGTCGTCCTTGGCCAGGCCGTTGAAGACCAGGTTCAGGACGATGGCGGCGGTGGCACCGAGGGTCACACCGCTGTTGAGGAGCGAGGACACGTCCGGGCTCATGTGCTTGTCGAAGTAGGCCGGGACCGTGGCCGGGAAGAGCGCGAAGGCCAGGGAGACGCCGACGATCAGGGCGTTCTTCTCCTCCTTGAGGTCCACCTTGGCCAGGGTCTGGATACCGGCGAGGGCGACCATGCCGAACATCACGGTGGCGGCGCCGCCGAGGACGCCCGGCGGGACGGAGGCGACGATCGCGGCGGCCTTGGGGATCAGGCCGAGGACGATCATGAAGACACCGGCGGCCACGACCACGAAGCGGCTCTTGACCTTGGTCATCCGCACCAGGCCGACGTTCTCGGCGAAGGCGACGTACGGGAAGGAGTTGAGGATGCCGCCGAGGGCGGTGGCGGCGCCGTCGGCGCGCAGGGCGCGGGCGACGGTCTCGCTGTCGACCTCCTTGCCGACGATGTCGCCGACGGCGTAGGTGTCACCGGTCGTCTCGACCATGGTGATCAGCATGACGATCAGCATGAGGAGGATCGGGAACCATTCGAACTTCGGGGCGCCGAAGTGGAAGGGGGTGGTGACGCCGATCCAGTCGGACCTGCCCACGTCGCCGAACTTGGCGTCGCCGAGCAGGAAGGCGACGGCCGTGCCGCCGACCAGGCCGAGCAGGATGCCGATGCTGCGCAGGAACGGGCCGCCGAACTTCATCAGGACGAGGATGAAGAGCATGGTGCCGCCGGCGTAGGCCAGCTGCGTGGGCACGCCGCCGTCGGCCACGGTCGGGGCGCCGCCGGCCGCGTCCTTGAGGCCGACGGGGATCAGGACGATGCCGAGGACCGTGATCACCGTGCCGGTGACGACCGGCGGGAACAGCCGCATGACCGCGCGGAAGGCCTTGGCGGGCAGCCAGGCGAAGGCGAAGGTCGCGATGCCGGCGGTGATGACCGCGCCGTAGATGACCAGCAGGGCGGCGGTTCCGCCGCCGGCGCCGAGGCCGATGGCGATCATCGGGGAGACCGCGGTGAAGGTCACGCCCTGGATCAGCGGGAGCCGGGCGCCGACGCGGCCGACGCCGAAGGCCTGGATGATCGAGGCGATGCCGCAGGTGAAGAGGTCCGCGTTGATCAGGTAGACCAGCTGTTCAGGGCTCAGCTTCAGCGCACTGCCGACGATGATCGGGACGATCACCGCGCCGGCGTAGAAGGCGAGTACGTGCTGGAAGCCGTACAGCGCGAGCTTGGGGAGGGGGAGCACCTCGTCGACCGGGTGCGAGCTCTGCTCTCCGCTTGCGGAAAGCCGGGCGGCGACACGTGCCATCTCTGCCTTGCCCTTCAAGGAGGTAGGTAATTGAGAGGAAGCTGGTTATCCCCTGGCCGGAGTGGGTCGCTAACCCGTTGGTCCGCCGGGGTTGTCAGTGGGAACACGCAGATCTCGTCGTGTGACCGGAATTGAACGCCTGTGGGAGGGCTCACAGGTATCGGACACTCCGACAAAGTGTGGCCGATCCGGAACGCTCTCTCTGGAGGTTTCTCCCATGGCGGGGCGCCGTGGACAGGAGTATGGGAATCCGGTCCTGAAGCCCGCCGTTCTCCCCGCGCACCTGCGCAGTTCCCTTCCCTGACAGGGGATTTGCGGGTTCACGTGTATGCGGACGCGCACATCGGAGGACCCCGTTCCGGCCGTCCGGAATCCGGAATTCGTGTACGGAATGGGGTACTCCACCCCCGAAACGGACGCTTCGGATCTCTGTTTCCGGCCGGTACGGCCGAATCGTTACTCCACAACCGCCCACATGCCGGGATTTCCACCCCGAAAACGCGTCCGGGCCCGGCGGAAAAGACTCCGCCGGGCCCGGATCCGCACACGGGAGGGGCGCGTCAGGGCGCCCGCACCGCCGACAGCAGCCCGGCCACCTCGTCCGAGCCCATCCGCAGCGCCGCGCCCACGGTGGCGAGCACCTCGCGCTCGGCCGGGATGTACGGCCCGTCGGCGAGGGCGATCCGCGCGCCCTGCAGCAGGATCGATTCACGTCCGGGGCCGGCCAGGTGCGCGGCGAGCGGTTCCAGCGCCTCGTGGAGCTCGATCGACAGCGCCGCCCCGCAGCACTCGGGTCCGTCGTAGAGCCCCAGCCGGCCCTCGTCGGTGGCCAGCGCCTCCACGAGGGACTCCAGCTGCTCCTCGGTGCAGTCCGTGAAGCCGGCGCCCCGTACGGCCGTCACGGCGGCCTCCAGCGCGCTGCGCGAGGAGGTCCCGCCCGCGGCGAGCACGGCCAGCGTCACGGTGTGCACGGCGTCGCGCAGCAGCGAGGAGAACCGGGTGGTGGTCAGGTGGTCCAGCACCTCGGTGCCGAAGCGCTCGCGGCAGGCCTGGCACTCGACGACGGGTCCGGCCTGCCCGCGCGGCAGCACCGGCAGGCCGAGCACGGTGAAGCGGCGGCGCCCGGTGCGCCGGCGGTAGTTGCGGTCACCACCGCAGCCGGGGCAGAAGAACTCCCCGTCGCCCACGGTGTTCCAGCTGGTACGGATGCCCCAGAGCGTCAGCTTCCGGCCGTTCCCACCCCGAACTGGCAGCACGTCGCACCTCCGTAACTCCCCGGGCAACGACGCCGGGTTGGCGTGATGTTAGCCACATCGGTGAGTGTGCGTCAGTCGTGCGACAAGACAACATGGCCCCGGGGGCGCACTTGGCCGATCTGCGCCCCCGGCCGGCGGGCCCTCGGACGGCCCCGGAACGCGGCGGAGCCCCGCTCCTCCGGCTGGAGGGGCGGGGCTCCGTCAGGGGTGGTTCAGCGGCCCGCGCGGTTGACGGCGGAGATGACCGCCTTCAGGGAGGCACGGGTGGTGTTGGCGTCGATGCCGATGCCCCACAGGACCCGGCCGTCGATGGCGCACTCGATGTACGAGGCGGCCACGGCGGAGGCGCCCTCGCTCATCGTGTGCTCGGTGTAGTCCAGCAGTCGGGCGTCCACGCCGATGCCGGCCAGCGCGTCGAAGAAGGCCGAGATCGGACCGTTGCCGGTGCCGTTCAGGACCGTCTCCACGCCGTCCACGACCGCCTCGACGGTCAGCGTGTCGGTGCCGTCCTTGTCGGTGGTGGTGGAGCCGGAACGCAGCTGGATGCGCCCCCACGGGTTCTCGGGGTTGGGCAGGTACTCGTCCGAGAAGACCTCCCAGATCGCCTTCGGCGTGACCTCGCCGCCCTCGGCGTCGGTCTTGGCCTGGATGATCCGCGAGAACTCGATCTGCATGCGGCGCGGCAGGTCCAGCTTGTGGTCGTTCTTCAGGACGTACGCGATGCCGCCCTTGCCGGACTGGGAGTTGACCCGGATGACGGCCTCGTAGGAGCGGCCGACGTCCTTCGGGTCGATCGGCAGGTACGGGACGGCCCACTCGATCTCGTCGACGGTCTTGCCCCGGGCGGCCGCGTCGGCCTCCATGGCGTCGAAGCCCTTCTTGATGGCGTCCTGGTGGGAGCCGGAGAAGGCGGTGTAGACCAGGTCGCCCGCGTAGGGGTGGCGCGGGTGGACCTCCATCTGGTTGCAGTACTCGCTGGTGCGGCGGATCTCGTCGATCTGCGAGAAGTCGATCTGCGGGTCGATGCCCTGGGAGAACAGGTTCATGCCCAGGGTGATCAGGTCGACGTTGCCGGTGCGCTCGCCCTGTCCGAACAGGCAACCCTCGATGCGGTCGGCGCCGGCCATCAGGGCCAGCTCGGCGGCGGCGACGGCGGTACCGCGGTCGTTGTGCGGGTGCACGGAGATGCAGATGTGCTCGCGGCGGGTCAGGTTGCGGGCCATCCACTCGAAGCGGTCCGCGTGGGTGGAGGGCGTGGAGCGCTCGACCGTGGCGGGCAGGTTCAGGATGATCTCGCGGCCCTCGGCCGGCTGCCAGACGTCGCAGACGGCCTCGCAGACCTCCAGGGCGAAGTCCAGCTCGGTGTCGGTGAAGATCTCCGGGCTGTACTGGTAGCCGAAGGTCGTCTCCGGGCCCAGCAGCTTGTCGGCGTACTCCATGACCAGGCGGGTGCCGTCGACGGCGATCTGCTTGATCTGCTCCTTGGAGCCGCGGAAGACGACCCGGCGGAAGGTCGGGGCGGTCGCGTTGTACAGGTGCACGGTGGCGCGCTTGGCGCCGACCAGCGATTCGACGGTCCGCTCGATCAGGTCCTCGCGGGCCTGGGTCAGTACGGAGATGGTGACGTCGTCCGGGATCGCGCCCTCTTCGATGATGGAGCGCACGAAGGCGAAGTCGGTCTCGCCGGAGGAGGGGAAGCCGACCTCGATCTCCTTGTAGCCCATGCGCACCAGCAGGTCGAACATCTCGCGCTTGCGGGCGGGGGTCATCGGGTCGATCAGCGACTGGTTGCCGTCGCGCAGGTCGGTGGAGAGCCAGCGCGGGGCCTTGGTGATGCGGGCGTCCGGCCAGGTGCGGTCGGCGATGTCCACCTGCTCGTACTGGCCGTACTTGTGGATGGGCATCCCGGAGGGCTTCTGGGTGTGGGTCGCGTTGGTGATGGGCGTGGGGCGACCGACAAAAGGCTGCTGGCTCATGGCGTTGGGCTCCTCGCGTGTCCGCGTGTAGTTCGCTGAACGGCCGACGGCGGTAGTGAAAACCGCAACACCAAACTCCGCGGGGAGGGGGCCGGCCTACGACTACAGACCCTCGCCGCGGCAGCTAAGGAGAAGCAGCCCGAAACGCATGATGGGCCGAGCCTAACCGAGCCGCGCCGTGTCGCGAGGACCTGTTTCAGTATGCAAGACCGCCGCGTCCGATTTACACCCTTTGTGACCCAAGACGCCCTTCATCCCGCAAGGTCCGGCGGATCCGTCAACACGGCGCGTCGGCTTTGAGACAACCGAATGAATCATGCTCGCCGCTAGTGACAGAGACATCACCCACTGCCACATTTCCGGGCATGGATGCCTTCCTTTCCCACGGACACACCCCCCACCACCCCGTCTTCTGCACCGTGGTGCCGCCGCACCTGCTGGACGAGGTCGCCCGGTCCACGGATTCCACCCGGGCCGACGCCGCCCAGCGCACCCTGGAGACCGACGCCCTCCTGCGCACCCGGCGCCGGATCAGCACCGTCCGCGGGATCGTCCCGGCCGACGCGGACCCGTCCCCCGTCGAGGGCCCGCGGCGCACGATCTACGACGCCCAGCACCACACCCGGCTGCCCGGGAAGAAGGTCCGCGCGGAGGGGGCCGACGCCTCCAAGGACGCCACCGTCAACCGCGCGTACGCGGGGCTGGGCGCCACGTACGAACTCTTCCTCAAGGCCTACGGCCGGCACTCGATCGACGGCTCCGGCCTGCCGCTGGACGCGAGCGTCCACTACGGCGAGGCCTACGACAACGCCTTCTGGGACGGGCAGCAGATGGTCTTCGGCGACGGGGACGGGGACCTGTTCCTCGACTTCACCGTGTCGGTGGACGTCATCGGGCACGAGCTGACCCACGGGGTGACCCAGTACACGGCCAACCTCGACTACCACGGCCAGTCCGGCGCCCTCAACGAGTCGATGTCGGACGTCTTCGGCTCGCTGATCAAGCAGTACTCCCTCGGCCAGACGGCGGACCAGGCGGACTGGCTGATCGGCGCCGGGCTGCTCGGGCCCAACGTCACGGGGGTCGCGCTGCGCTCGATGAAGGCGCCGGGGACGGCGTACGACGACGACGAGCTCGGCAAGGACCCGCAGCCGGCCACGATGGACGGCTACGTGACCACCTCCCGCGACAACGGCGGCGTCCACATCAACTCCGGCATCCCCAACCACGCCTTCTACGTCGTGGCGACCGAGCTGGGCGGCAAGGCCTGGGAGCGGGCCGGGCAGATCTGGTACGACACCCTGACCGGCGGGCAGCTGGAGTCCCGGGCGGACTTCAAGGACTTCGCCCGGCTGTCGACGGCCGCGGCCGTCGCCCGGTACGGGGAGGGCGGCGCCGAGCACCAGGCGCTCCAGAAGGCCTGGGCGGCCGTCGGCCTGGGGTAGGAATGGGGACATGAAGATCGAAGTGGTGCGGACGGGCGGATTCGCGGGCATCGAGCGGCGGGCCGAGGTGGACACCTCGGGCCGGCCCGACGAGCAGGAGTGGCGGGACCTGGCCGAGCTGGCCCTGACCCCCCACCCCCTGGCCGCCGAGGGACCGGGCGGGGTCCGCGACGGGTTCGCCTACCTCATCACGGTGGACGGGCGGACGGTGTCCTGCCAGGACCCCCACCTCACGGACGCCCAGCGCGGCCTGATCACGCGGGTGCTGAAGGAAGGCGCGTAGCGGCGGGGCCCCCGGCCCGGGCGGTAACGGGATGCCCCGGGCCCGGCGGCCCCGGCCCTCGCTCGGAGGCCCCGAGGCCACCCCCGCCGACGTACGGAAGGTGCTGGAGGGGCAGCGGGAGCTGGAGGTGCCCGAAGCGTTCGCATGGGTGGCCGAAAACAGCCCCTCCCTGCGGGCCGCCGTGGAAGCGGCGGGGCTGCACGTCCGGCGGCCTGACGCCTGAGCCTCAGCCGCTTTTTTGCGGAAACGGCAAGAAGGTTTGCCCGGGTCACGGGCGGGGGCGGAGCATCGGCGGTGTCCGTACAGGCGCTCACCGCACCCACCGAGGAGACCGCGTGCCCACCCCCTCCCCCACCCACCACGAGCACGAACACGGCCACCGCGTCGAGGCGGCCGGCCAGGCGTTCTGGGATTCCCGCTACCGCGAGAGCGAGCGGATCTGGAGCGGCCGGCCCAACTCCGTGCTGGTCCGCGAGGCCGCCGGCCTCGCCCCCGGCCGGGCCCTGGACCTCGGCTGCGGCGAGGGCGCCGACGCGGTCTGGCTGGCCGGACGCGGCTGGACGGTGACCGGCACCGACATCTCCCCCGTCGCCCTGGAACGGGCGGCCGGGCACGCCGCCGAGGCGGGCGTGGCCGACCGGATCGCCTTCGAGCGCCACGACCTCGGGGAGTCCTTCCCCGCCGGGGAGTTCGACCTGGTCGCGGCCTGCTTCCTGCACAGCCCGGGCGAGATGCCCCGCGAGCGGATCCTGCGCACCGCCGCCGCGGCCGTCGCCCCCGGCGGGGTCCTGCTGGTGGCCGGGCACGGCGGCCCGGCGCCGGGCGCCGAGAACCCGCACCCCGACCTGCACTTCCCCACCCCCGAGGAGGTGCTGGCCGGCCTGGAGCTGCCCGAGGACGGCTGGGAGGTGCTGGTCTGCGCCGAGCACGAGCGGGTCGGCACGGAGGCCGACCGGCCCGGGCACGGCTACGACAACACCCTCACGGTCCGCCGCCTGGCCTGAGCCGGGACCGCGCCGGGATCGGGATCAGAAGCCGAGCTTGCGCAGCTGCTTGGGGTCCCGCTGCCAGTCCTTGGCGACCTTCACGTGCAGGTCGAGGAAGACCGGCGTGCCGAGCAGCGCCTCGATGTGCTTGCGCGACTTCATGCCGACCTCCTTCAGGCGGGAGCCCTTGGGGCCGATGATGATGCCCTTCTGGCTGGGCCGCTCGATGTAGACGTTGGCGTGGATGTCGAGCAGCGGCCGGTCCGCCGGGCGGTTCTCGCGCGGGATCATCTCCTCGACCACGACGGCGATGGAGTGCGGGAGCTCGTCCCGGACGCCCTCCAGCGCGGCCTCGCGGATCAGCTCCGCGACCATCACCATCTCGGGCTCGTCGGTGAGGTCGCCCTCCGGGTAGAGCGGGGGGCTCTCCGGCAGCATCGGGGCGATCAGGTCGGCGAGCAGCTGCACCTGGGTGTCACCGACGGCGGACACGGGGACGATCTCGGCCCACTCGATGCCGAGCTCGGCGCCGAGCTGCTGGATCGCGATGAGCTGCTCGGCCAGCTGCTTGGACTCGACCAGGTCGGTCTTGGTGACGATGGCGATCTTGGGGGTCTTCTTGATCCCCGCGAGCTCCTTGGCGATGAACTTGTCGCCGGGGCCGAGCTTCTGGTCGGCGGGCAGGCAGAAGCCGATGACGTCGACCTCGGCCCAGGTGGTGCGCACCACGTCGTTGAGCCGCTCGCCGAGCAGGGTGCGCGGCTTGTGCAGACCGGGGGTGTCCACGAGGACCAGCTGGGCGTCGGGGCGGTGCACGATGCCGCGGACGGTGTGGCGGGTGGTCTGGGGCCGGTTCGAGGTGATCGCGACCTTGGTGCCCACCAGCGCGTTGGTCAGGGTCGACTTGCCCGCGTTGGGGCGGCCGACGAAGCAGGCGAAGCCCGCGCGGTGCGGGGCGGTGGGCTCGGGGGAACGATCGCTCATACGGGCCATTCTCCCCGATGCCGCCCTGCCCGCCGACCAGCCCGCCCCGCAGGGGTGCCGGGTGCCGCTGCGCGGGCTGTCCCCGACCCGCCGTTCCACCGTTCCCAGGGGCTCCGCCCCGGACCCCGTGCGTGCGCTGCGCGCCCGTCGCCTCAAACGCCGGCGGGGCTATTCATGGCCCCGCGCAGCGGCAGCCGGGCGGTGGGTCGGGCTAGGACAGGGTGAGGGTCAGGGTCGCCCGGTACGCGCCCGGCCGGGTGTACGCGGGCAGCCGCAGGGTGACCGGCGCGTCGACCGTGAACCGGCCGCCCTCCCCCGAGGCGAGCACCGCCCCCTCCGCACCGACCGCCCCCGCGGGACCGGCGCCGCACCCGCCCCCGCACACCGGGTTCCACGACAGCGAGGCGCCGGGGACCGGGGCACCGTCGGCCCCGGTGAACCCCGTCAGCCTCCCCCGCAACGTCCACCGCCCCGCACCGGGACCCCGCGTGTCGACCACCGTCACCGTCCCGATCCGGCCGGCCGCGCCCGCCGCGCCCCCGTACCCGACCGCGCCCAGCGTGATCGCCGCCCCGGCCTGCGTCATCGTCAGCGAGCCCACGGCGGGGACCGGCTCGACGACCGTGTACGCCTCCGGCCGCGCACCCCGCTCCGCCGACCAGGCCGCGCCCTCGTAGGCGACGACCCCCGTCGTCCCGGGGTCCGCCACCACCAGCTCCGCCGTGAACGCCCCGGACCGGTCCGCGGTGGCCGCCGCGCGGTCGGCCGTCCCGGCGGCGCCCGCGCGGCCGGCGACCGTCACGGCCGCCCCCGGCGTGAACCCGGCCCCCGTGACCCGGACCCGGGCGCCCGGCTCCCCGTACGAGGCGCCGAGGGCGAGGCCCCGCAGGTTCATGAGGGGCAGCGGGGCCACGGTGAGCCGCGCCGCGACCGGCGCCGACGGCCCGGCCGCCGCGCAGGCGGCCCCCGCCAGCGCGTAGCCGCCCGGGGTGAGGGTGATCGGGCCGCCCCCGGTGACGACGAAGCTCCCCTTCATGACCGCGCCCCCGGATCCGCCCGCGGCAGCGACCGGCACCTCGCCGGTCTGGGCCCCGCCCAGCAGGATCCGCCCGGTCGGGGCGGGGAGGGCGCCCTCGGCCGGGGGCGGCAGGGGGGTCCGGTCCAGCCGGTAGGTCACCGTCACCGTGTCGCCGGCCCGCGGCGCCGGGTCGTCCACCTCGATCCGGGCCGCCGTCGGCCCCTCGGCGTCCGGCAGGCAGTGCGTGGGGAACTCCACCCGCCCCGGGGGCGTTTCACCGTCGGCCGCCGCCGGCGCCCCCAGCGCTCCCCCGGCGGTGGCCGCGAGTACGGCCATGCCCGCGACCGCCGCCCGGCTCCTCCCGCGGCGCGCCCCGCTCCTCATCCGCCCGGCCCCCTCCCGCCGCCCCGCCCTGCCAGAGGGCCATTCACGGGCGGGCGGCGGGAGAAGTCAATGCGCACGGACGGCAGAAGCTGACGCAGCGTCAGGAACCGGCGGCCTCGGCCCCCGCGGCCCGGAACGTCCGCCGGTAGGCCGTCGGGCTCACCCCCAGCACCGCCTGGACGTGCTTGCGCAGCGACTGCGCCGTCCCGAAGCCCGCCTCCCGCGCCACCGCCTCCATCGGCAGTTCCGTCCGCTCCAGCAGCTGCCGCGCCCGCTCCACCCGCTGGCCGGTGATCCACTCCCCCGGGCTGACCCCCGACTCCTGGCGGAAACGGCGCGTGAAGGTCCGTACCGACATGGCCTCCTGCCGGGCCAGGTCGCTCAGCGGGAGCGGCTCGTGCAGCCGGTCCAGCACCCACGCCCGCGCGGCCGCGGTGCTGGACCGCTGCGGCTCCGGCACGGGCCGGGAGACGAACTGCGCCTGCCCGCCGTCCCGGTGGGGCGGCACGACGGTCCGCCGGGCCGCCTCGTTGGCGACGGCCGCGCCGTGGTCGCGGCGGACGATGTGCAGGCACAGGTCGACGCCGGCGGCGACCCCGGCGGAGGTCAGCACGTCCCCGTCGTCGGTGTAGAGCACGTCGGGGTCGACCCGTACGGCCGGGAACAGCCGCTGGAAATGCTCGGCGGAGGCCCAGTGGGTGGTGGCGGGCCGGCCGTCCAGGTACCCGGCGGCCGCCAGGACGTAGCCGCCGGTGCAGATGGAGACGAGGCGGGTGCCGGGCCGGATGTGGGCGAGGGCCGCCGCGAGCCCCGCCGTCAGCCGGCCCTCCTCGTAGACCGGCCCCAGCTCGTAGGAGGCGGGCACCACCACGGTGTCGGCCGTGGCGAGCAGCTCCGGGCCGTGCTCGACGTGGATGGCGAAGTCGGCGTCCGTGCGGACCGGCCCGGCGGCGAGTCCGCAGGTCAGGATCTCGTACAGGCGGCGTCCGCCCGGGCTCTTGGCGTAACCGAAGATCCGGTGCGGGATGCCGAGTTCGAAGGGCAGCAGCCCGGCGAGGGCGAGGATGACGACGCGGTGCGGCTTCGCGGCAGGGGCCATGGCCCGATCGTATCGAAGGGTGTCGGTCAGGCCACTGTCGTACGGGCCCCTCCTGGCCGGAAGCTGTCGGGGTGACGCAGACAGCACCCACCTCCAGCACCCAGGACACCGCCCCCGCGGCGCCCCGCGAGCCCGGCCGCATCCACCGGGCCTGGTTCGCCGCGGCCGTCGCCTTCGTGACGATCATCGGCGCGGCCGCCTTCGCCTCCCTGCCCGGACTGCTCATCGAGCCGCTGCACCAGGAGTTCGACTGGTCGCGCGGGACCATCGGTTTCGCGGTCTCCGTGAACCTCGCCCTCTACGGGCTCACCGCCCCCTTCGCCGCCGCCCTGATGGATCGGTTCGGCATCCGGAAGGTCGTCGCGCTCGCCCTGACCGTGATCGCGGGCGGCTCGCTGGCCACCGTGTGGATGACGGCGTCCTGGCAGCTGGTGCTGTTCTGGGGCGTGCTCGTCGGCCTGGGCAGCGGATCGATGGCGCTGGCCTTCGCGGCGACGGTGACCAACCGCTGGTTCACCGCCCGGCGCGGGCTCGTCACGGGCATCCTCACCGCCGCGGGCGCCTCCGGGCAGCTGATCTTCCTGCCGCTGCTGTCCTGGCTGGTGGAGCACCACGGCTGGCGGCCGGCCTCGGTCACCGTGGCGCTGGCGGCCCTGTCCGTCGTCCCCTTCGTGTGGCTGCTGCTGCGCGACCACCCGGCGGACGTGGGCCTCGCCCCGTACGGGGGCGCCTACGCGCCCAAGCCCGCGCCGGTCCAGGGTGCGGCGCGGCGGGCGGTGGCCGTGCTCTTCCGGGCGGCCCGGACGGGGCCGTTCTGGCTGCTGGCGGGCACCTTCGCGATCTGCGGGGCCTCCACGAACGGGCTGGTCCGCACCCACTTCACCCCGGCCGCCCACGACCACGGCATGCCGGTGACGGCCGCCGCCGGGCTGCTCGCGGTGATCGGGGTGTTCGACGTGCTGGGGACCATCGCCTCCGGCTGGTTCACCGACCGGTTCGAGGCCCGTCGCCTGCTGGCGGTCTACTACGCCCTGCGCGGGGTGTCGCTGATGTTCCTGCCGGTGCTGCTGGCGCCGGCCGTACATCCGCCGATGGTGCTGTTCATCGTCTTCTACGGGCTGGACTGGGTCGCGACCGTGCCGCCGACCATCGCCCTGTGCCGGGAGCACTACGGGCAGGACGGCGCCATCGTCTTCGGCTGGGTGCTGGCCTCGCACCAGGTGGGGGCGGCGCTGGTGGCCTACCTCGGCGGGGTGGCCCGGGACGCGCTCGGCTCGTACGACCTGGTCTGGTACGCCTCGGGCGCGCTGTGCGCGGTGGCGGCGCTGATGGCGATGGTGATCCGCCGCCGCCCGGCCGGGACCGCTACGGCCGCGGCCGCCGCCGTCTGAGCCCCGGCCCTCGCGGGACCAGGACCGGAACCCCCGCGAGGACCGGAACCGCGCCGCCCGGACCGGAACCGCGCCGCCCGGATGCGTCGGGCGGCGCGGAGGGGGTTCAGGCCCCGGCGGGGGTGGTGGACTTCAGAGTGCCGTCCGGGCCGGCGAGCAGGACCGGGGTGGCCGGGCCGCCGAGGTCGCGGACCGCCGCGCGGTCGGCCTCGGCCGGGGCGTCGGCCGCGCTGACCACGGCCGCGGCCTCCAGGGAACGGGCGCCGCTGGCCACCGCCATCGCGACGGCCGTCTGGAGCGCGCTGAGCCTGAGGGAGTCCAGCTCCACGGTCCCGGCGACATAGGTGCGCCCGGTCTCGTCGCGGACCGCCGCTCCTTCGGGGACCCCGTTGCGCGCCCGGGCGCTGCGCGCCAGGGTGATGATCTTGCTGTCCTCGGGGCCGATCCCCGCGCCCACGCTGCTCTCGGTCATAGGCGAAAGCATAGGGAGCACCCCGGCAGGGCCGCGCAACGACCCCGCCGGGGCGGTTCCCCCGTCGCGCCTCCCCCCGGGGCGCAGGACAAACCTAAACAGCGAAACGGCTGCCCCCTGCGATCCGAAGGTCCCGAACCGATATGACCTTCGACCCTAACCTTCGGCCGGGAAGCAGCCAGGACTCAAGGCCGGTCCAGCCGCAGCCGCTCCGCCCTCGGCAGGCCCGCCACGACCAGGTCGTACGAGTCCTCCACCAGCTCGCGCACCAGCGCGTCCGGCAGTTCCCGGACCGACACGGTGTTCCAGTGCCGCTTGTTCATGTGCCAGCCGGGCACGATCGCGGCGTGCTGCTCGCGCAGCCGCACCGCCGCCTCCGGATCGCACTTGAGGTTGACCTTCAGCGGCTCGCCGTCCAGCGCCGACAGGGCGAACATCTTGCCCAGCACCTTGAACACGGAGGTCTCCGGGGTGAAGGGGAACTCCTCCACCGCCGCGTTGAAGCTCAGACAGAACGCGCGCAGCTCCGCCGGGGTCATTCCCCCTCCTCCCGCTCGACGGCCTGCGGAACCACCGGCTCCACGAGCACCGTGACGATCTTGTTCCGGCGGCCCGCCGGGGATTCGGCCGTCAGCCGCAGGGGCCGCCCGTCCGGCAGGTCCACCACCGCCGAGGCCCCGGCGATCGGCACCCGGCCCAGCGCCTTGGCCAGCAGCCCGCCGACCGTCTCCACGTCCTCGTCGTCGAAGGCCAGCGCCCCGAACAGCTCGCCCAGGTCGGTGATGTCCAGGCGCGCGGTGACCCGGTAGCGGTCGTCGCCGAGCTCCTCCACGGGCGGGAGTTCCCGGTCGTACTCGTCGGTGATCTCGCCGACGATCTCCTCCAGGATGTCCTCGATCGTGACGATGCCGGCCGTGCCGCCGTACTCGTCGATGACGACGGCCACGTGGTTGCGCACCGACTGCATCTCGCGCAGCAGGTCCCCGGCGTTCTTGGTGTCGGGCACGAAGACCGCCGGCCGCATCACCGTGGAGACCAGGTCGCTCTCGGCCTCCCGGTTGATGTGCGTCCGGCGGACGAGGTCCTTGAGGTAGACCATGCCGACGATGTCGTCCTCGTTCTCCCCGGTGACCGGGATCCGGGAGAAACCGGAACGCAGGGCGAGGGTGGTCGCCTGGCGGATGGTCTTGTAGCGCTCGATGCAGACGAGGTCGGTGCGCGGCACCATCACCTCGCGCACCAGCGTGTCACCGAGCTCGAAGACCGAGTGCACCATCCGGCGCTCGTCGTCCTCGATCAGCGATTCCGCCTCCGCGAGGTCCACCATCGCGCGCAGCTCGGCCTCGGAGGCGAAGGGCCCCTTGCGGAAGCCCTTGCCCGGGGTGAGGGCGTTGCCGATGAGGATCAGCAGCTGCGGGATCGGCCCCATGATCCGGGCCAGCGGGACGAGGACGTACGCGGCCGCCGTCGCCGTGTTCAGCGGGTGCTGGCGGCCGATCGTACGGGGCGAGACGCCCACCGCCACGAACGAGACCAGCACCATCACGGCGATGGCCACCAGCAGCGCGGTCCAGTTCTCCCCGAACGCGTCGAGGCAGACGTACGTGACGAGCACGCCCGCCGCCATCTCGCAGGTGACGCGGACCAGCAGGGCCACGTTGACGTAGCGGGTGGGGTCGCCGGCGACCTGGGCCAGCTTGGCGCTGCCGCGCCGGCCCTCCCGTACGGCCTGGTCGGCGCGGAAGCTGGAGACGCGGGCGATCCCGGACTCGGCGCAGGCGGCGAACCAGGCCACCACCGTCAGCAGGACCGCCCCGGTGATCAGCTGGTAGGCGCCGGTCACGAGACGGTCGGGGCCGGGGAGGGACCGGTCAGCCCGCGCTCACCGCGCCAGCCGTCGACGATGGCCGCCTGGAGGCCGAACATCTCGGCCTTCTCGTCCGGCTCCTCGTGGTCGTACCCCAGCAGGTGCAGCACCCCGTGGACGGTCAGGAGCTGGAGCTCCTCGTCCATGGAGTGCTGCGTGGGGGCGTCCTCGCCCTGCTTCTTCGCCACCTCGGGGCACAGCACGATGTCGCCGAGGAGCCCCTGCGGGGGCTCCTCGTCGTCCTTCGACGGCGGCCGCAGCTCGTCCATCGGGAAGGACATGACGTCGGTGGGTCCGGGCAGGTCCATCCACTGGATGTGGAGCTGCTCCATGGCGTCCTCGTCGACGACGATGACGGAGAGCTCGGAGAGCGGGTGGATCCGCATCCGGGTGAGCGCGTAGCGGGCAATGTCGAGGATCGCCTGCTCGTCGACTTCGGTTCCGGACTCGTTGTTGACGTCGATCGACATGGTGCGCTGGGTTCTACTTCCGCTGGTTGCCGTTCCGGGCCGGACCGGTCTCCCGGGCCGCCTGGCTGTCGTCGTACTTCTCGTACGCGTCGACGATACGGCCGATCAGCTTGTGCCGGACGACATCCTCGGAGGTGAGCCGCGAGAAGTGGATGTCGGGTACCCCTTCGAGGATCTCCTGGACCTGGCGCAGACCGCTCCTGGTGCCGTTCGGGAGATCGACCTGCGTGATGTCACCGGTGATGACGATCTTCGAGTCGAACCCGAGGCGGGTCAGGAACATCTTCATCTGCTCGGGGCTGGTGTTCTGCGCCTCGTCGAGGACGACGAAGGCGTCGTTCAGCGTCCGGCCGCGCATGTACGCCAGCGGGGCCACCTCGATGGTGCCGGCGGCCATCAGCCGGGGGATGGAGTCGGGGTCCATCATGTCGTGCAGGGCGTCGTAGAGCGGGCGCAGGTACGGGTCGATCTTGTCGAAGAGGGTGCCCGGCAGGAAGCCGAGCCGCTCCCCCGCCTCGACGGCGGGCCGGGTCAGGATGATCCGGCTGACCTGCTTGGACTGCAGGGCCTGCACGGCCTTGGCCATGGCGAGGTAGGTCTTGCCGGTACCGGCAGGGCCGATGCCGAAGACGATCGTGTTCTTGTCGATCGCGTCGACGTACCGCTTCTGGTTGAGGGTCTTGGGGCGGATGGTGCGGCCGCGGCTGGAGAGGATGTTCTGGGTGAGCACCTCGGCCGGGGTCTCCAGCGGGCGCCCCTCGGCGTCGCTGCCGTTCGCCTTGAGCATGGCGATCGAGCGTTCCACTGCGTCCTCCGTCATCGGCTGCCCGGTGCGGAGCACCAGCATCATCTCGTCGAACAGGCGCTGGATCAGGGCGACTTCCGCCGCTTCCCCGACCGCGCTGACCTGGTTGCCCCGGACGTGGATGTCGGCCCCCGGGAAGGCCTTCTCGATCACGCGCAGCAGCGCGTCGCCCGAGCCGAGCACGGTCACCATCGGGTGCGTCGCCGGGACGGTGAAGTGGGCTCGCGTCTGGCCCGGAACGGGGCTGTGGGCTGTCGGTGTCTGAGTCATGGGCCGGCACTGTGGCCTGCGCATACCTCCCGCTGAGGGGCCGCGCCGATCGACGGCCTCCGGAGTACCAAGGGTACGTCCACCCCCGACCGTTCCCGAGGGGTTTTCCGGCCCGGGCCGGGGCCCCTCCTAGGCGGGGCTGCGGAAGCCGATGGTGGGGACGGCGCGGCGGCGGGAGCAGGGGCCGGCGCCGGGCGGGACGAGGGCGTCCAGGAAGCCGTAGCGGCCGCGCAGCTCCTCGGGGGCGGTGCGCCACCAGTGGGCCACCTCGGACCAGCCCGGGGCGGAGAGGGAGCCGCCGAACTCCTGCACCGAGAGGGCGGCGGTCAGGCCGGCGAAGGCCAGCCGGTCCGCCAGCGGCCACCCCGCCAGGCTGCCGGTGACGAACCCGGCCACGTACACGTCCCCGGCCCCGGTGGGGTCCAGGGCGTCGACGGTGATGGCGGGGGCCTCCGCGGTCTCCCCGGTCCGGGAGTCCACGGCGTACGAGCCCTCCGAGCCCATGGTCACCACCGCGACCGGCACCTTCTCCGCCAGTGCCCGGGCCGCGGCGCGGGGACAGTCGGTGCGGGTGTAGCGCATGGCCTCGCCGGCGTTGGGCAGGAAGGCCTCGCAGTGCTCCAGGTCGGTCAGGGAGCCGAGCTCCCAGCGGCCGGTGTCGTCCCAGCCGACGTCGGCGAAGATCCGCGAGCCGCGGCGGGCCGCCTCCCCGATCCAGTCCTCGCGCCGGTCGGCGGCGAGCGAGGCCACGGCGGCCCGCGTCCTCGGCGGACACCAGGGGAAGGGGCCGGGGCCGGCCGGGGGCGGGGCCTCGTGGCCGTGGGAGACCATCGTGCGCTCGCCCTCGTAGGCCATGGAGACGGTGACCGGGCTGTGCCAGCCCTGGACGGTGCGGGACATCGACAGGTCGATGCCCTCGCCCTGCGCCAGGGCGTCCCAGCAGTACTCGCCGTAGTGGTCGTCGCCGAAGGCCGCGGCGAGGGAGGTGCGGAGCCCCAGGCGGGCCAGGGCGGTGGCCATGTTGGCGACGCCGCCGGGGCTGGAGCCCATGCCGCGCGCCCAGGACTCCGTCCCGCGGACGGGGGCGGAGTCGAGGCCGGTGAAGATGATGTCGAGGAAGACCGTGCCGGTCAGGAAGACGTCGCAGCCCGGCTCCTGGGGGTCGCGCAGGGGGCCGAGCGGGTCGAGGTCGTCGAGTGCGTGGAGCGCTCCGGGGCGGCTGGTGCGGCTGTCCCGACTGGTCACGGTGTACTCCCCGTTGAAGTGTCGTTTCTGCGGTCGGCCGAGGGGCTGCCAGGTCTGCCCGGGGGCCCCGAGGCCGAATCCAGTGTGACGCACCTCACCTGAGCCGGGCTCTCCTCCCGCCTTCGCCCCACTGGTGCGCGGAGCGGGCCCCTGCCCGCACCCGCACCGCGCGGCTACCGCTTCGGCAGGGCGACCCGGGAGAGGTCGGCCGCGACGGTCAGCTCCCCCTCGAACCCCGCCGCCCGCGCCTCCCGTTCGAACTCCGAGGGGTCGGAGTAGCGCTGCGAGAAGTGCGTCAGCACCAGGTGCCGGACCCCGGCGTCCCGCGCCGCGCCCGCCGCCTGCCCGGCGGTGAGGTGGCCGTGGTCCTCCGCGAGCGCCCGGTCCGCGTCGAGGAACGTGGACTCGATGACCAGCATGTCGCAGCCCTCGGCCAGCTCGGTCACCCCCGGGCACAGCCGGGTGTCCATGACGAAGGCGAACCGCTGCCCCGCCCGGTGCTCGCTGACGTCCTCCAGGGTGACCTCCCCCAGCCGCCCCTCGCGCTGGATCCGCCCGACGTCCGGGCCCTTGATCCCGTACCGCGCGAGCAGCTCCGGCCGCATCCGGCGCCCGTCCGGCTCGGTGAGCCGGTAGCCGAAGGACTCCACCGGGTGCGACAGCCGGCGGGCCTCCAGGACGTACGAGGGGCCCTGCGCGAGCACCCCGTCCTCCGCCACCGGCTCCTCCCGCAGCCGTACCGTCTCCCGGTAGGCGGTCGCGTACCGCAGCCGGTCGAAGAACTTCTGCCCGGAGGCCGGGTAGTGCGCGGTCACGGGGTGCGGGACCTGGTCGAGGTTGATCCGCTGGATCACCCCGGCCAGGCCGAGGCTGTGGTCACCGTGGAAGTGGGTGACGCAGATCCGGTTGATGTCGTGGGCCGCGACACCGGCCCGCAGCATCTGCCGTTGCGTGCCCTCGCCCGGGTCGAAGAGGATGCCCTCGCCGTCCCAGCGCAGCAGGTAGCCGTTGTGGTTGCGGTGCCGGGTGGGCACCTGGCTGGCGGTGCCGAGGACCACGAACTCGCGTACGGACACGGACCGCTACCCGGGGGGCCACTGGAGGCCGCGGCCGCCCAGGACGTGCAGGTGGGCGTGGAAGACGGTCTGGCCCGCGCCCGCGCCGGTGTTGAACACGACCCGGTAGCCGTGGTCGGCGACCTTCTCCTCGGCGGCGATCTCCCCGGCCTCACGCAGTATGTCGGCGATCACGGCCGGCTCGGCGGCGGCGAGGGAGGCGGCGTCGGGGTAGTGCACCTTCGGGATGACCAGCACGTGCGTCGGCGCCTGCGGGTTGATGTCCCGGAAGGCCAGGGTGGTTTCGGTCTCCCGGACCACGGTCGCGGGGATCTTCCCCTCGACGATCTTGCAGAACAGGCAGTCCGCCTGCGGTTCCCCGGCCATGGCTGCGCCTCCCGTGACGTTGATCGGTCGGGGCATGCTACCGGCCCGGCCCCCGCGTCCGCCCGACCGGCCGAGCGGGCCTCGACCTTCCCGCGCGAGCGCCCCGAGCGGCGCGGGCGGGGACGGCGGCGCCCACGCCCCGGCCCCGCCCGCGGAACACGGCGCGTACGGCCGGCCGCACGCGCCGGCCCGTGCGGCCGCGGCGCCCGACCCGCGGCCGCCGGATCAGCCCGCCGCGCCCGGTGCCGCGCACCGGCGCGTTGACGGAGCGCCTTCTAGCCCCAGCGTCCCGTGCGTGCCAGCAGCACGGCGGTGGCCGCCGTGCCCGCCGTCGAGGTGCGCAGGACGCTGGGGCCCAGCCGGTACGGGCGGGCGCCCGCCTCCGCGAAGGCGGCCAGTTCCTCCGGGGAGACCCCGCCCTCGGGGCCGACCACCAGGACCACCGAGCCCGACTCCGGCAGGGCGGCCGTCGCCAGCGGCTCCGAGCCCGCCTCGCGGTCCTCGTGCAGCACCATCGCCAGGTCGGCTCCGGCCAGCAGGGCGGCCACCTGCTTGGTGGACAGCGCCTCGCCGACCTCCGGGAAGCGCACCCGGCGCGACTGCTTGCCCGACTCCCGCGCGGTGGACCGCCACTTGGCCAGGGACTTGGCCCCGCGGTCGCCGCGCCACTGGGTGATGCACCGCGAGGCCTGCCACGGCACGATGGCGTCGACGCCGGTCTCCGTCATCGTCTCGACCGCGACCTCGCCGCGGTCGCCCTTGGGCAGCGCCTGCACCACCGTGATCCGCACGGTCGGCTCCGGCTCCTCCCGGATCTCGTTCAGGTCCATGACCACCAGGCGGTCCTTGCCCTCGGCCGCCTTGACCACGCCCTCCGTCCAGCGGCCCCGCCCGTCGGTGAGGACCACGTCCTCACCGGGGCCCAGCCGCTTCACGGACACCGCGTGCCGTCCCTCGGGGCCCTCCAGCACGAACTCCGGCCCCGCGGGGACCTCTTCGACCACGAACACGGGGGCCGTCATGACGCTCTCCTCATCTGCAACACCTTCAACGCACTCTGCGCCTCGGCCAGTTCGGCCGCCAGCACCTCCACCAGCTCCCCCGCGGGCAGCGCCCGGGCCAGCCGGTGCCCCTGCCCGGCCCACAGCCCCATGCCCTGCGGGTCCCCGGCCGCGGCGGCCGCCTTGCGCAGCCCCGAGGTCATGTGGTGGATCTGGGGGTAGGCGGCCGGGGCGTAGGGGCCGTGCTCGCGCACGAACCGGTTCACCAGGCTCCGCGCGGGCCGGCCCGAGAAGGCCCGGGTCAGCTCGGTGTGCGGGAACATCGGGTCGGTCAGGGCCTTCTTGTGCAGGGGGTGGGCGCCCGACTCCCGGCAGGCCAGGAAGGCCGTGCCGAGCTGCGCCGCCTCCGCGCCCGCCGCGAGCAGCGCGGCGATCTGCGCGCCGCGCATCACCCCGCCCGCCGCGATGATCGGCAGGGCCACGGCCTCGCGGACCTGGGTGACCAGGGTGAGCAGTCCTACGCCGGCCGTGCCGTCGGTCTGCGGGTCGTCGCGGTGGGTGCCCTGGTGACCGCCGGCCTCGACGCCCTGGACGCACACGGCGTCGGCGCCGGCCGCCTGGGCGGTGCGGGCCTCCTCGGCCGAGGTCACGGTGACGATCGTGTAGGTGCCGGCCGCCCGCAGGCGCGCCAGGGCCGCGGGGTCGGGGCAGCCGAAGGTGAAGGAGACGACCCGGACCGGGTCCTCCAGCAGGATGGCGAGCTTGGCGTCGTAGCCGTCGTCGCTGGTGCCGATGATGTCCTCCTCGGCGAGGGAGACCTCGTACCAGCTCGCCTCGCCGGCCAGCTGCCCGCGGTAGGCCTCGACGGCGGCCGGGTCGGCGTGGTCGGCCTGCGGCAGGAAGAGGTTCACGCCGAAGGGGCGCCGGGTGAGCCCGCGCGTCTGTTTGATCTCCTGGTACATGCCGTCGGCGGTCTTGTAGCCGCCGGCCAGGAAGCCGAGGCCGCCCGCTTCGCACACGGCGGCGACGAGGGGCGGGCCGGAGACGCCGCCCGCCATGGGAGCCTGCACGATCGGGTACGGGTGGAGACCGTTCGGTGCGGAGGACATGGACTGCATCGTGCCATGTCCGGGTCACGGCTCCGAATCATGGCATTCGCCTGGCATAGTCCGCTTTCCCGGCGGGGCCGGAGCGGCGAGAGCCCGGTACGGGGTCTCCCGTACCGGGCTCTCGCGGAGTCCGTCCGCCGAGCGGTCAGCGGCCGTTGAACGCGTCCTTCAGGCGGCTGAACAGGCCCTGCTGGCCCGGCGCGAACTGGCCCATGGGCCGCTCCTCGCCGCGCAGCTTGGCGAGCTGGCGCAGCAGCTCCTCCTGCTGGGCGTCCAGCTTGCCGGGGGTGGTGACCTCGACGTGGACGATCAGGTCGCCGCGGCCGCCGCCGCGCAGGTGCGTGACGCCGCGCCCGTGCAGCGGGATCGCCTGGCCGGACTGGGTGCCCGGGCGGATGTCGATCTCCTCCATGCCGTCCAGCGTCTCCAGCGGGCACTTGGTGCCCAGGGCCGCCGCCGTCATGGGGATGGTGACCGTGCAGTGCAGGTCGTCCCCGCGCCGCTGGAAGGTCGGGTGCGGCAGCTCGTGGATCTCCACGTAGAGGTCGCCGGCGGGGCCGCCGCCGGGGCCGACCTCGCCCTCGCCCGCGAGCTGGATCCGGGTGCCGTTCTCGACGCCGGCCGGGATCTTGACCGTCAGGCTGCGGCGGGAGCGGACCCGGCCGTCGCCCGCGCACTCGGGGCACGGGGTCGGGACCACGGTGCCGAAGCCCTGGCACTGCGGGCAGGGGCGCGAGGTCATGACCTGGCCCAGGAAGGACCGGGTGACCTGCGAGACCTCACCGCGGCCGCGGCACATGTCACAGGTCTGCGCGGAGGTGCCGGGGGCGGCGCCCTCGCCGGAGCAGGTGCCGCACACCACGGCGGTGTCGACCTGGATCTCCTTGGTCGTGCCGAAGGCGGCCTCGTCCAGCTCCAGGTCGAGGCGGATCATGGCGTCCTGGCCGCGGCGGGTCCGCGAGCGCGGGCCGCGCTGCGAGGCCTGGCCGAAGAAGGCGTCCATGATGTCGGAGAAGTTGCCGAAGCCGCCCGCCCCGAAGCCGCCCGCGCCGCCACCGCCGCCCGAGGAGGACAGCGGGTCGCCGCCGAGGTCGTAGACCTGCTTCTTCTGCGGATCGGAGAGGACCTCATAGGCCGCGTTGATCTCCTTGAAGCGCTCCTGCGTCTTCGGGTCCGGATTCACGTCCGGGTGGAGTTCACGCGCGAGGCGGCGGAAGGCCTTCTTGATCTCGTCCTGCGATGCGTCGCGGCGCACGCCGAGTACGGCGTAGTAGTCCGTGGCCACTTACGACTCCGCCAGGATCTGTCCGACGTAACGTGCCACTGCGCGTACCGCTCCCATCGTTCCGGGGTAGTCCATGCGGGTCGGTCCGACCACGCCGAGTTTGGCGACTGCTTCGCCGCCCGAACCGTAGCCGACGGACACGACCGACGTGGAGTTGAGCCCCTCGTAGGCGTTCTCGTGCCCGATCCGTACGGCCATCCCCGACTCCCCGGCCTCGCCCAGCAGCTTGAGGAGCACCACGTGCTCCTCGAGCGCTTCCAGGACGGGCCTGATCGTCAAGGGAAAATCATGTCCGAAGCGAGTGAGGTTGGCGGTGCCGCCGATCATCAGCCGCTCCTCCGCCTCCTCGGCCAGGGTTTCGAGGAGGGTCGCGAGCACCGCCTTGACGGTGGCCCGGTCGTCGACCTCGAACGACTCCGGCAGGTCCTGCACCAGGTTCGGGACGTCGGTGAAACGCCGGCCGACCACCCGGCTGTTGAGCCGTGCCCGCAGGTCGGCGAGGGATTGCTCGCCGAAGGGGGTCTGGGTGTCCACCATGCGCTGCTCGACCCGTCCGGTGTCGGTGATCAGCACGAGCATCAGGCGGGCCGGGGCCAGCGACAGCAGCTCGACGTGCCGGACGGTGGAGCGGGTCAGCGACGGGTACTGGACGACGGCCACCTGGCGGGTGAGCTGCGCGAGCAGCCGCACCGTGCGGCCGACGACGTCGTCGAGGTCGACGGCCCCGTCGAGGAAGTTCTGGATGGCCCGGCGCTCGGGCGTCGACAGCGGCTTGACGCCGGCCAGCTTGTCGACGAAGAGGCGGTAGCCCTTGTCGGTGGGGATCCGGCCGGCGCTGGTGTGGGGCTGGGCGATGTAGCCCTCCTCCTCCAGCACGGCCATGTCGTTGCGCACGGTGGCCGGTGAGACGCCCAGCTTGTGCCGCTCGGTGAGGGCCTTGGAGCCCACGGGCTCCTCCGTCCCGACGTAGTCCTGGACGATGGCGCGCAGCACTTCGAGTCTGCGTTCACTGAGCATCGCGCACACCTCCGGATGCGGTCGGTCGTCGGGCGGTCGTGGTCGGGCGGTCCTGCGGTCCTGCGGTCTTGATCGGCTGGCACTCTGCTCGGCCGAGTGCCAGAGATCCCCCGGTCAGTGTACGGCCGGGTAGTACGCAGCAGGCAAGGGTGGCCCGCCAGGGTAGCGTCGCGGCATGGACGTACGTTGGGAAGAGGCGGGCTGGGAACGGGTGGCCCCGCGGGTGGGCCGGCGACGGCTCCCGGTGTGGGACTGCACGGTGGGGCTGGTGGTGGGGGACGACTCGGTGCTCCTGATCGACCCCGGATCGAGCGTCCGGGAGGGGGCTGAGATCCGTGCCGAGGCGGAGCGGCTGACCGGCCGGCACGTGACCCATATCGCATTCACGCACGGACATTTCGACCACGTGCTGGGCGGTGCCGCCTTCGCGGGCGCCCGGACCTACGGCGCGGTGGGGCTGGACCGGCTGCTGGCCACGCCCGGGGGCCGTGAGGAGCTCCGGTACAGCGCGGTGGCCCAGGGCCTGGCGGAGGACGAGGCCGCCGAGGCGTGCGACCTGCTGACGGCGCCCGGGCACCTGGTGTCGGGCGAGTGGACGCTGGAGCTCGGCGGGCTCCAGGTGCTGCTGGCGAACGTGGGGCCCGCGCATTCCCAGCACGACCTGGCCGTCTTCGTGCCGGGCGAGCGGGAGACGGTGTTCTGCGGGGACCTGGTCGAGGAGTCCGGGGAGCCCCAGGCGGGCTCGGACGCGGTGCCGGGCCAGTGGCCGGCGGCGCTGGACCGGCTGCTGTCACTGGGCGGGGAGGACGCCCTGTACGTGCCGGGTCACGGAGCGGTGGTGGACGCGGGCTTCGTGCGTGCGCAACGCGCCACACTGGCGGCCCGGTTCGGCGTGTCGGGAGCGTGAGGGCCGCGGCTCTCCTAGTGTCGGCCGGATGCGTGAGTACTCCCCCGACCTGACCCCGCAGTGGAAGCGCCCCAAGCCCGTGCCGGAGGTGCCTGCCGACCCCGATCTGGTGGTCGAGGTGGCGGGCACGGACTTCTGCGGCGCGGTGGTGGCGTGCGAGGCGGGCACGGTGACCCTGGAGGACCGCTTCGGCAAGCGCCGGGTCTTCCCGCTGGAGCCGAGCGGCTTCCTGCTGGACGGGGCCGTGGTGACCCTGACCCGCCCGTCACGGGCCCCGGCCGCGCCGGCCCGTACGGCCTCCGGCTCGATCGCCGTCCCGGGGGCGCGGGCGCGGGTGGCCCGGGCGGGGCGGATCTACGTGGAGGGGCGGCACGACGCCGAGCTGGTCGAGCGGGTGTGGGGTGACGACCTGCGGATCGAGGGCGTGGTGGTGGAGTACCTGGAGGGGGTCGACGACCTCGCGGCGGTGGTGGCGGAGTTCGCCCCGGGCCCGGACGCCCGCCTCGGGGTCCTGGTGGACCACCTGGTGCCGGGTTCGAAGGAGTCCCGGATCGCGGCGTCGGTGACCGGCCCGGACGTGCTGGTGGTGGGCCACCCGTACGTGGACGTCTGGCAGGCGGTGAAGCCGTCGGCGCTGGGCATCCGGGCGTGGCCGGAGGTCCCGCGCGGCCAGGACTGGAAGACGGGCGTCTGCCGGGCCCTGGGCTGGCCGGAGAACACGGGGGCCGCCTGGCAGCACATCCTGTCCCGCGTGACGTCCTACCGCGACCTGGAGCCGACGCTGCTGGGGCGGGTGGAGGAACTGATCGACTTCGTCACGGCCGGCGGTAGCGCTTGAACTTTGGAAGTGTGCGGAACTCGGTGGTGTCCAGCTTGATCCCCAGGACATCCACTGGAACCGGCAACCCGAACGCAGTGGTGAGTTCCACGTCGTAGTCCGCTTCCTCTCCCCGCCCCGTCGGCTTCGTCAGCAGGACGCACACAGCCTCAAAGGGGTCGATGATCAGATATGCCGGAACCCGGCCGGCCGCGTACATCGACCGCTTGATCTCGTAGTCGGTGTGGACGCTGTTCTTCGACACGACCTCAACCAGCAGAGTGGTCGCTGGGGCCGGAACAAGCCTCCCCGGCCCCTCAAACGCGCCGTGCTCAACCACCACCAGGTCGGGCTGCGGCTCCGATGTCTCGCCGGGAATGGCGATGTCCTGCGTCTGAACCGGATACCACCTGTCGAGGGGAATCTGCTTCAGCACATGCAGGATGATCAGATTGTGGACCCAGTCGAGCCCGGCCATCATCACGATGTCCCCCCTGAGGAGCTCAGCCTTGAAGCCCTCCGGGACCACCAGGTCCTCGAAGAACTTGGCGACATCCGTGATCAGCCGGTCATCCACAGCAGTCATCTCCGTGGTCCTCCGCGTTCGCCGCCGTCGCTTACGGCGGCGAGCCTAGGTCCAGCGTAAGCAGTGGCATCCGGGTTCCGCGGGCATTCACCCGACTGGGGGATCAGTCCACCAGGTCCCGCACCACCGCGTCCGCCAGCAGCCGCCCCCGCAGGGTCAGCACCGCGCGGCCGGCCTCGTACGGGGCCGCCTCCAGCAGGCCGTCGGCCAGGGCGCGGCGGGAGGCCTCCAGGCCCGCCGGGGCCAGCAGGGACAGGGGGACGCCGTCGACCAGGCGGAGCTCCAGCAGGATCCGCTCCACACGCCGGTCCTCCTCCGAGAGGAGCTCGCGGCCCGCGCCCGGGGAGCGGCCCTCGGCGAGGGCGGCCGCGTAGGCGCCGGGGTGCTTCACGTTCCACCAGCGGACCCCGCCCACGTGCGAGTGGGCCCCGGGGCCGGCACCCCACCAGTCGGCGCCGCGCCAGTACAGCTCGTTGTGCAGGCAGCGGCCGGCCTCGGAGGTGGCCCAGTTCGAGACCTCGTACCAGGAGTACCCGGCCTCGGCCATGACGGAGTCCGCGATCAGGTACCGGTCGGCGTGGACGTCGTCGTCGGTCATCGGGACCTCGCCGCGGCGGATCCGGCGGGCCAGCTGGGTGCCCTCCTCGACGATCAGCGCGTAGGCGCTGATGTGGTCCGGTCCGGCGCCGAGCGCGGCCTCCAGGGAGACCCGCCAGTCCTCGTCGGACTCGCCGGGGGTGCCGTAGATCAGGTCGAGGTTGACGTGCTCGAAGCCCGCCGCGCGGGCCTCGGCGACGCAGGCCTCGGGGCGGCCGGGGGTGTGGGTGCGGTCGAGGACCTTCAGCACGTGCTGCTTGGCGCTCTGCATGCCGAAGGAGATCCGGTTGAACCCGCCGGCGCGCAGCTCCGCCAGGTACTCGGGGTTCACGGACTCGGGGTTGGCCTCGGTGGTGACCTCGGCGTCCTCGGCCAGGCCGAACTCGTCGCGGATCGCCCCGAGCATGCGGACGAGGTCCGCGGCGGGCAGCAGGGTGGGCGTGCCGCCGCCGACGAAGACGGTCCGTACCGCGCGCGGGTCGTCGCCGAGCACCTTGCGGGCCAGGCGGACCTCGTCGATCAGGGTGTCGGCGTAGTTCTCGCGGGAGGCGAGGACGCCGCCGGTGCCGCGCAGCTCGGTGGCGGTGTAGGTGTTGAAGTCGCAGTACCCGCAGCGGGTGGCGCAGTACGGGACGTGCAGGTAGAAGCCCAGGGGCCGCTCCCCGGCGCCCGCCAGGGCGTGCGACGGCAGCGAGCCGTCTTCGGGCATGGGTTCACCGTCGGGCAGTGCGGAAGGCATGCGCCCATTGTCCCGCACCGCCCCATGGTCGTTTACGCCCTCGGTCCGGGGGCGGGGTCAGGCCTCCCGGGAGCCGGCGTACATCTCCTCGATGAGGTGCTTGAACTCGCGCTCGACGACCGGGCGCTTCAGCTTCAGGCTGGGCGTGAGGTCGCCGTGCTCGACGTCCAGGTCGCGCGGCAGGATCCGGAACTTCTTGATCGTCTGCCAGCGCTGGAGGTTCTCGTTGAGGGTCTGTACGTAGGTCTCGATCAGCCGGTCGGTCTCGGGGGCGGCCAGGACCTCGCCGTACGTCTTGCCCTCCAGGCCGTTCTCGGCGGCCCAGCCGAGGATGGCGGGCTCGTCGAGGGCGACCAGGGCGGAGCAGAAGTTGCGGTCGGCGCCGTGGACGACGATGGCGGAGACGTACGGGCAGATCGCCTTGAACTGGCCCTCGATCTCGGCCGGGGCGACGTACTTGCCGCCCGAGGTCTTGATCAGGTCCTTCTTGCGGTCGGTGATGCGCAGGTAGCCGTCCGGGGAGAGCTCGCCGATGTCGCCGGTGTGCAGCCAGCCGTCGCTCTCCAGGACCTCGTCGGTCTTGTCGGGCTGGCGGTGGTAGCCCTGCATGATGCCGGGGCCGCGCAGCAGGACCTCGCCGTCGTCGGCGATGCGGACCTCGGTGCCGGGGAGCGGCTTGCCGACGGTGCCCGTGCGGTAGGCCTCGCCGGGGTTGACGAAGGAGGCGGCGCTGGACTCCGTGAGGCCGTAGCCCTCCAGGATGTGGATGCCGGCGCCGGAGAAGAAGTAGCCGATCTCGGGGGCGAGGGCGGAGGCGCCGGAGACGGCGGCGCGGAGCTTGCCGCCGAAGGCCTCGCGGAGCTTGGAGTAGACGAGGGCGTCGGCGACCTTGTGCCGGGTGGAGAGGCCGAAGGGGGCGGTGGCGCGGCCGGTGCGGCGGTAGTTGTCCTGGGTGACCTTGGCGTACTCGCGGGCGACGCCGACCGCCCACTGGAAGATCTTGTACTTGGCGCCGCCGCCGGCCCGGGCCTTGGCGGCCACGCCGTTGTAGACCTTCTCGAAGATGCGCGGGACGGCCGCCATGTAGGTGGGCTGGACCACCGGCAGGTTCTCGATGATCTTGTCGATGCGGCCGTCGACGGCGGTGACGTGCCCGACCTCGATCTGGCCGGAGGTGAGCACCTTGCCGAAGACGTGCGCGAGCGGCAGCCAGAGGTACTGCACGTCGTCGCTGTTGATCATGCCGGTGGCGACGGTGGCCTTGGCCATGTACGACCAGTTGTCGTGCGGGAGGCGGACGCCCTTGGGGCGGCCGGTGGTGCCCGAGGTGTAGATGAGGGTGGCGAGCTGGTCGGCGGTGATGGCCGCGATCCGGTCCTTGACCGCCGCCGGGTGCTGGCCGAGGTACTCCTTGCCGCGCGCCTCCAGGTCGGCCAGGGAGAGCACCCAGCCCTCGGGGTCGCCGTCGGCGGCCACCGCGTCGGCGGCGTCCATGACGACCACGTGGCGCAGGTCGGGCAGGTCGGCGCGGCGCTCGCGGGCCTTGGCCAGCTGCTTGCCGTCCTCGGCGATGAGCACCCGGCTCTCGGAGTCCGAGAGGATGAAGGCGGACTCGTCCGCGTTGGTGCTGGGGTAGATCGTGGTGACGGCGCCGCCGGCGCACATCACGCCCAGGTCGGCGAGGATCCACTCGACGCGGGTGTTGGAGGCGAGGGCGACGCGCTCCTCGGCGTGCAGGCCGAGGGTGATCAGGCCGGCGGCGATGGCGAAGACCCGGTCGGCCGCCTGTCCCCAGCTGAGCGACTTCCAGTCGTCGGGGCCCCCCTCGGGGCGGGCCGAGGGCACGGGGTAGCGGTAGGCCTCCCCGTTCGGCGTGGCGGCGACGCGGTCAAGGAAGAGGGCCGCCACGGTGGGCGGACGGTTCTCGATCAAGGTCTGTGTGTCGCTCACGACATCCTCCGGACCGGGTCCACGCGGCCAGGGCGTGGGCGTGGGGCGCTTGGGACTGGCGGGGGCCGGCCGCCGGGTACGCGGCTGGCGGGTTTTCATTACCGGCCGGTTAACTGGCCGGTAACCATCGAGCTTTGATCAGGGTAGAGGCCGACCGGCCGGTACGTAAGGGCCCCCGAGCGGCCGCTTCATAACGAAAAGGGCCCCCATGCGTGTGCATGTGGACCCTTTTCGCGCGACATGGAACGGCCGCGGCTACTTCTTCTTGGCGCTGGACTCGTCGCTGGAGAGGACGGCGATGAAGGCCTCCTGCGGGACCTCCACGGAGCCGACCATCTTCATGCGCTTCTTGCCTTCCTTCTGCTTCTCCAGCAGCTTCCGCTTACGGGAGATGTCACCGCCGTAGCACTTCGCGAGGACGTCCTTGCGGATGGCGCGGATGGTCTCGCGGGCGATGACGCGGGAGCCGACGGCCGCCTGGATCGGCACCTCGAAGGCCTGCCGCGGGATGAGCTCGCGCAGCTTGGCGACCAGGCGCACCCCGTAGGCGTAGGCGGCGTCCTTGTGGCAGACGGCGGAGAAGGCGTCGACCTTGTCGCCGTGGAGCAGGATGTCCACCTTGACCAGGCTGGAGGCCTGCTCGCCGGTGGGTTCGTAGTCCAGGGAGGCGTAGCCGCGCGTCTTGGACTTCAGCTGGTCGAAGAAGTCGAAGACGATCTCCGCGAGCGGGAGCGTGTAGCGGATCTCGACGCGGTCCTCGGAGAGGTAGTCCATCCCGAGGAGGGTGCCGCGGCGGGTCTGGCAGAGCTCCATGATCGCGCCGATGAACTCGGTGGGCGCGAGGACGGTGGCCCGGACGACCGGCTCGTATACGTCCTTGATCTTGCCCTCGGGGAACTCGCTCGGGTTGGTGACGGTGACTTCCTTGCCGTCCTCCAGCACCACCCGGTAGACCACGTTGGGCGCGGTGGCGATCAGGTCGAGGCCGAACTCGCGCTCCAGGCGCTCGCGGACCACGTCCAGGTGCAGCAGGCCGAGGAAGCCGACGCGGAAGCCGAAGCCGAGGGCCGCGGAGGTCTCCGGCTCGTAGACGAGCGCGGCGTCGTTGAGCTGGAGCTTGTCCAGGGCCTCGCGCAGCTCCGGGTAGTCCGAGCCGTCGAGCGGGTACAGGCCCGAGAAGACCATCGGCTTCGGGTCCTTGTAGCCGCCGAGGGACTCGGTGGCGCCGCCCGTCATCTGCGTGATGGTGTCGCCGACCTTGGACTGGCGGACGTCCTTCACACCGGTGATCAGGTAGCCCACCTCGCCGACGGACAGGCCGTCGGCCGGGAGCATCTCCGGCGAGTTGGTGCCGATCTCCAGCAGCTCATGGGTGGCGTTCGTGGACATCATGCGGATGCGCTCGCGCTTGTTGAGCGTGCCGTCCACGACACGGACGTAGGTGACCACGCCGCGGTAGGAGTCGTAGACCGAGTCGAAGATCATCGCGCGGGCCGGGGCGTCCTTGACGCCGACCGGGGCCGGGACGGTCTGGACGACGCGGTTGAGCAGGGCGTCGACGCCGAGGCCGGTCTTCGCAGAGACCCGCAGGACGTCGTCGGGGTCGCAGCCGACCAGGTTCGCGAGCTCCTCGGCGAACTTCTCCGGCTGGGCGGCCGGCAGGTCGATCTTGTTCAGGACCGGGACGATCGCGAGGTCGTTCTCCATCGCCAGGTACAGGTTGGCGAGGGTCTGGGCCTCGATGCCCTGGGCGGCGTCCACCAGGAGGATGGTGCCCTCGCAGGCGGCGAGGGAGCGCGAGACCTCGTAGGTGAAGTCGACGTGGCCCGGGGTGTCGATCATGTTCAGGATGTGCGTGGTCCCCGTGCCGTCGCCCTCGGTCGGGGCCCACGGCAGGCGGACCGCCTGCGACTTGATCGTGATGCCGCGCTCACGCTCGATGTCCATGCGGTCGAGGTACTGGGCGCGCATCTGCCGCTGGTCGACGACGCCGGTGAGCTGCAGCATCCGGTCGGCGAGGGTCGACTTGCCGTGGTCGATGTGCGCGATGATGCAGAAATTGCGGATCAGCGCCGGGTCGGTACGGCTCGGCTCGGGCACGTGGCTGGGGATGGCGGGCACGCAGTGTCCTGATTCTCGGGTCGCTGTCGGATCTGCTGTCGAACGGTACGCAGGCTCCCATGGTCCCATGGACGGGGCCATGCGCTCGGTTTGGGCCGGTCGGAGCGCGCCTGGTAGCCTGGGTGGCTGTGTCTCGCATGCCCTCTAGCACTCGAGGCACATCCGGAAAAATACTCTGAACCTGAAAAGGCTCTTTCGTGGCGAACATCAAGTCCCAGATCAAGCGGAACAAGACCAACGAGAAGGCCCGCCTTCGCAACAAGTCGGTCAAGTCCGAGCTGCGCACCTTCATCCGCAAGGCCAACGAGGCCATCCTCGCCGGCGACACGGAGAAGGCCACCGCTGCGGCCCGCCTGGCTTCCAAGAAGCTGGACAAGGCCGTCTCGAAGGGTGTCATCCACAAGAACGCCGCCGCCAACAAGAAGTCGGCGCTGGCCTCCAAGGTTGCCGCCATCTGAGGTTCCGCACTCGATGTGAACGCCGGGAAGGACCAAGCGGGCCCTCTCATCCGCTCCTGACCGGCATCCAGCGCCGCACGCGGCCTGCGTTCGCCACGCGGGTGCGGCGCACACAGCAGTGACCGAAGGCCCCGGCCTCCGCCCTTCCCCAGGGCGGCGACCGGGGCCTTCGTGTGTGCGCGGACGGGGCCGGACAGGCCCTAGCGGCGCTGCGGCCGCGCGGCCCGGGCCACCGCCACGACGGCCTTCTCCAGGGCGTACTCGGGGTCGTCCCCGCCGCCCTTGACCCCCGCGTCGGCCAGCGCGACGGCGCGCAGCGCCTCCGAGACCCCGTCCGCCGACCAGCCGCGCATCTGCTGGCGGACCCGGTCGATCTTCCACGGCGGCATGCCGAGGTCCCGGGCGAGATCGCCGGGGCGGGCTCCGCGCGGGGCGGAGGCCAGCTTCCCGATCGCCCGGACGGCCTGCGCCAGCGCGCTGGTGATCAGCACCGGGGCGACCCCGGTAGCCAGGGACCAGCGCAGGGCCTCCAGGGCCTCCGCAGCCCGCCCCTCGACCGCCCGGTCGGCGACGGTGAAGCTGGAGGCCTCCGCGCGGCCGGTGTAGTAGCGGCCGACCACGGCCTCGTCGATGGTGCCCTCGACGTCCGCGCACAGCTGCGCCACCGCGCTCGCCAGCTCCCGCAGGTCGGCGCCGATCGCGTCGACCAGGTTCTGGCAGGCCTCGGGCGTGGCCGAACGGCCCAGGGTCCGGAACTCCTGCCGGACGAAGGAGAGCCGGTCCGCGGCCTTCGTCATCTTGGGGCAGGCGACCTCCCGGGCCCCCGCCTTGCGCGCGGCGTCCAGTACCGCCTTGCCCTTGACCCCGCCCGCGTGGAGGAGGACCAGGGCGATCTCCTCGTACGGGTCGGCGAGGTAGGCCTTGACCTCCTTCACCGTGTCCGCGCCCAGGTCCTGCGCGTTGCGCACGATCAGGACCTTGCGCTCGGAGAAGAGGGACGGGCTGGTCAGCTCGGCCAGGGTGCCGGGCTGGAGCTGGTCTGAGGTGAGGTCCCGGACGTCCGTGTCGGCGTCGGCCGCGCGGGCGGCCTGCACCACGTCCCGGACGACGCGGTCGAGCAGCAGGTCCTCCTGCCCCACCGCGAGGGTGATCGGGGCGAGGGGATCGTCGGTGGGGTTCTTCCTGGTGGCCATCGGCTCCAGCATCCCACGCCGCACCGACAGCCCCCCGCGTCCGGTGCCCGAGAATGGTCCGGTGAACCTGCGACATGTACTGGTCCTGCCCGACCGTGACGCCGCCGAGGAGGTGGCCCAGGAGGCCGTCGACCGCTTCGGCCTGCCCGAGGAGCCGCAGCTGGTGCGCGACGCGCTGGCCGGCGAGGACGACGCCGAGGACGCCCAGTGGCTGGTGGTCGTCGAGGACCCGCAGCAGCGGCTGGAGGCCGCCGTGCTGGACGAGCTCGCCGCCGAGTACGAGGGCTGGCTCGAAGCCCCCTGAGCCCCCCGGCCGGGCCGCCCTCAGGCCTTGTGGACGATCTGGACGTCCAGCGTCACTTCCACGCTCGAACCGATCGCAGCGACCCCCTGGGCCAGCATCGACTGCCAGTTCAGGGCGAAGTCCTCGCGCTGCAGCTCCGCCGTCGCCCGGCAGGCGGCGCGCGGCTCGCCCTCCAGCCCCGTGCCCACGCCCAGGTACCGCGTGTCCAGGGTGACCGAGCGGCTCACCCCGTGCAGGGTCAGGGCACCCGCGACGGCCCAGCTGCTGCCGCTGCGGTGGATGAACCGCTCGCTGTAGAACTCCACCGTCGGATGGCGCGCCGCGTCGAGGAAGTCCGCCGACCTCAGGTGGTCGTCCCGCATCCGCATCCCGGTGTCGATGCTCGCCGCGTCGATGATGACGTGCATGGAGGAGTCCTCCATGCGCTCCCCGATCCGCACCGCCCCGGCGAAGGTGTTGAACCTGCCGCGGATCCGGGCGAAGCCGATGTGCTTGGCGGTGAAGCCGATCGAGGAGTGCGACGGGTCCAGTTCCCAGTGGCCGGGCTGCGGGAGCACCGGCGGCTCCACCGCGTCCAGGACGATCTCCGCCGTGCCGGGCTGCGCCGGGTCCCCCACGAGCGTCGCCCCGTGGAACGGCGCGTAGCCCTCGGCGCTGACCGACAGCCGGTACTCCCCCTCCGGCATGGCTGCCGTGAACCCCCCGTACGGGTCCGTCTCTCCGCTGACGACCCGTCGGCCTATCGGGTCGGTCACCTCGAACTTGGCCTGCCGGATGGGCTGGTGGACCGTGTCGAGGACCCGGCAGCTCAACAGGCGTGCCGTGGGCGGCAGTGTCAGTGTGGCGGACGTCTGCGAACTTCCGCTCCCGGCCGTATCCGTCCCCCGTCGGCGACCGAACATGGCTGATGCACCCCCGTGCTGTGTGTACTTGGTCGGTCCTGGCGAAGAGGCATTCGATCATGCTGTCGGGTTGTGGGCAAACAGAATGGTCGCGCCCGGTATGACCGCGCCTTTTCGGACGCCGTCCGGCCGGAACCGCACGCAGCCCCGGACCGCTGCCGCAGACCGCCACGGAGCCGTCCGTATCGGTGCGCAGCACAGCCGCCCCAAGGGATTCGAGCCGTGCGAGGGTGCTCCGCGCAGGGTGCCCGTAGCGGTTGCCGGAGCCGACCGGGACCAGGGCGAGCCGTGGCCGGATCCGTTCCGTCAGGGCCGGGTCCTGGTGGGCCGAACCGTGGTGGGCGACCTTGAGCACGTCCACCGCGCCCAACTCCGGATGCTCCCTCAGCAGGGCCTGCTGGGCTGCCGGTTCGAGGTCTCCCAGCAGCAGGAACGTCAGCCCCGAGGCGCGTGCCAGCAGGGCCACGCTCGCGTCGTTGGGCCCCTGTGGCGCCGGTGCGTCGGCCGAGGGCCACAGCACCTGCCATTCCAGCCGCCCGGCCCGCCGCCGCTCCCCCGCCACCGCCGCCACGACGGGCACCCCGGCCCCCGCCGCCGTCCGCCGGACCTGGGCCGCCCGGCCGGGCGGATCCGCCACCGCGGTGGTTTCGATCACACCGACGGAACGGCCCCGCAACACCCCGGACAGCCCGCCCACGTGGTCGGCGTGAAAGTGCGTCAGCAGCAGCAATGGGATGCTTGTCACACCGAGGGCGCGCAGGCAGGCGTCCACCGGGCCCGGTTCCGGTCCGGCGTCGACCACGACGGCCGTCCCCGGTCCCACGGCGAGCGCGGCGGCGTCCCCCTGGCCCACGGCGCACTGGACGTAGCTCCAGTCCGGCGGCGGCCAGCCGGCGAGCGCACGGGTCAGCTGCGGCGGCCGCACCACCGCCACCAGCAACAGCACCGCCACTCCCGCCCGGACACCGCGCCGCCGGCCGAACCGGACCCCGAGCCCCACCAGGGCCGCCGTGACCCCCGCCAGCAGCAGCCCTCCCGCGACCCCGCCGGGCCAGGCCAGCTCCGCCCCCGGCAGCCGCGCCCCGGCCCGCGCGACGGCGGCGATCCACCCCGCCGGCACCCCCGCGCACCGGGCCAGCAGCTCCGCGAGCGGCATGCACCACGGGGACGCCGCGAGCGCGGCGAAGCCGAGCACCGTGGCCGGCCCCGCGGCGAGCTCCGCCAGCAGGTTGCACGGCACCGCCACCAGGCTCACCCGGCCCGACAGCACGACCACCACCGGGGCGCACACGGCCTGCGCCGCGGCCGCGGCCCCCAGGGCCTCCGCGAGCCTCGACGGCACCCCGCGCGCCCGCAACGCCCCGGCCCAGCGCGACCCGAGGGTCAGCAGCGCACCGGTGGCCAGCGCCGACAGCAGGAACCCGTACGCCCGGGCCAGCCAGGGGTCGTACAACACCAGCAGCAACACCGCCGCGGCCAGGGCCGGGAGCAGGGACCTGCGCCGGCCCGTGGCCAGGGCCAGCAGGGTCACCGCCCCGCAGGCGGCGGCCCGCAGCACGCTCGGATCGGGCCGGCACACCACCACGAACCCCACCGTCAGGGCCGCCCCGCACAGGGCGGTGAACCGCAGCGGCAGCCCCAGCCGTGGCGCCAGCCCGCCCCGCTCCACCTGCTGCGCGCGCCCCGGGGGCCCGATGAGCAGGTAGAGCACCACGGTCAGGTTGGACCCGGAGACGGCCAGCAGGTGCAGCAGGTCGGTGGCTTCGAACGCGTCGTGCAGCTCGGACGGGACCCGGGAGGTGTCCCCGACCACCAGGGCCGGCAGCAGGGCGCGGGCGTCCCCCCGAAGCCCGTCGGAGGCCTCCCGCAGCCCGGCCCGGAGCCTCCCGGCGGCCCGCTGCGCGAGCTCCGGGCCACCCCTCACCCGGGGCGGGACGTCCCCGGCCGGCCGCAGCAGCGCCACGGCCCGCTCCCCGTCCCCCGCCGGGGCCAGCCGGGCCGCCACCGCGACCCGGACCGAGGGCTGCAGCCGGGCCCACTCCGGATGCCCGGCCAGCACCCGGACCGGGGTCTCCACCCGGGTAGCCGTTCCGTCGGGGCCCGTCACCCGGGTCACCACCGCGTCCAGCACCACCACGGGCGGCCCGCTCCCGCTCCGGGCGGCCCGGGGGTCGGAACCCACGGTGAGCTCCGCGACGACCTCGGCATGCTCCCCGGCGAGCCGGGCCACGGGCCCCGCCCGCGCCTCGGCCCGCTCCAGCCCGGCCACCCCCGCCCCGGCGGCGGCGCACAACAGCGCGGCCGCCACCGCCGTACCGACCCGCCACCCGGGCCGCCCGCCACGGCCCCCCGCCACCAGCAGCACCCCCGCACCGACCACCGCGACCCCCACCCCGAGGGCGCACCACCCGGCCGGCACCCCGAGCCCCACGGCGGCCGCGCCCCACGCCGCGAGGGCGGGCCCCACCAGCCGCAGGTCCGCCGGCCCGGCCCGCTCGGCCCCGGCGTCGCCCGGCCCGGCGGCGCTCACAGCCGGACCAGCTTCCGGAGCTCGGCGAACCTGCGCTCGCCGATGCCGTCGACCTGCCGGAGGTCCTCCACGGTCCGGAAGCCGCCCCGGGCGGTGCGGAACTCCACGATGTGCCGGGCCAGCACCGGCCCGACCCCGGGCAGCCCGTCCAGCTGCTCGGCGGTCGCACTGCCGAGACTCAGCGGACCGGGGCCGGGGCCGCCCCCGGAGCCCCCGCCACCCGGCGCGGGCGGCGCGCCGACCCCGACCAGGACCTGCTCCCCGTCCACCAGCACCCGGGCCCGGTTGAGCCCGGTGGTGTCCGTACCCGGCCGCACTCCCCCGGCGGCGGCCAGCGCGTCCTCCACCCGCGAGCCGCCGGGCAGCCGCAGCACGCCGGGCTCACGGACCTTGCCGCCGACGTCCACCACGATGCGCCCGCCCGGCCCGCCCCGGCCCGCTCCCGCCACCGGGGGCGGGGTCGCGGGCGGCGCGGGGGCGAGCACCGCGGGCGCCGTCACCGGCTGCGGCCGGGCCGACCAGTACTGCTGGGCGGCGAACCCCACCGCGAGGGCCAGCACCACCCCCACGGCGGCCACCGCCCGGGGCTCCACCCCGCACCGGGCCTGCACCCACACCGGCAGCCGCTCCCGCACCGCCGGCCACCGCCCGGCCCCCGACGCCGAAAGCCGCTCCCCGCCCCCCAAGGGCGCCTCGGACAGACCCTCCGGCACCGAAGGCGACCCGGCGGCCGGAGACCGCCCAGCAGCCGAAGGCAGCCCGGGCACGGGAGGCGGCCCCGACACCGGAGGCGGCCCGGGGTCGATCTCCGGGACGGAAGGCGGCGGCTCAGGCACCGGAGGCGGCTTGGGGTGGCGGGGCGGCGGGGCGGCGCCCAGCAGCGCCTCCGCCCGGCGGCGCACGGCGGCGGGGTCCGGGCGGGGCTGCGACCGGGCGCGGCGGTGGTCCCGCAGCCGCCCGTCGGACCGCCGCCCCCTCCCGGGCCCGCTCCCCGCACCCCGGCCACGGCCGAGGTCGGAAGAGGCGTTGTCGTCGAAGGATCCGGAGGTACCTGAGAGGCGGCGTGCGGCACGCGTTCGAAGAGTCATGCCACGACGCTAGGCCCGGCCCCCGACACCCCGCTCGGAGTCATCAATTCCGGTGCATAACCAGCCCGTTGTGGAAAACTCCGCCACCCGTTCCGGTGTATCCGCCCCGGATCAGCGCGGCGAAACCACCGCCGCCAGCAGCCCCGGCCCGGTGTGCGCGCCGATCACCGCCCCGACCTCGCTCACATGCAGCTCGACCAGGCCCGGGATCCGCTCCCGCAGCCGCTGCGCGAGCTTCTCGGCCCGTTCCGGCGCCGCCAGGTGGTGGACCGCCACGTCGACGCCGCGCGCCCCGGCCCGCTCGACGGCGAGCTCCTCCAGCCGGGCGATGGCCCGGGAGGCCGTCCGCACCTTCTCCAGCATCTCGATCCGCCCGCCGTCCAGCGTGAGCAGCGGCTTGACCGCGAGCGCCGACCCGAGGAGGGCCTGCGCCGCCCCGATCCGGCCGCCACGGCGCAGGTAGTCGAGGGTGTCCACGTAGAAGTACGCCGACATCTCCGCGGCCCGCTTCTCGGCGGCGGCCACGGCCTCGTCGACGGAACCGCCCGCCTCGGCCGTCTCGGCGGCGGCGAGGGCGCAGAAGCCGAGCGCCATCGCGACCATGCCGGTGTCCACGACACGCACCGGCACGGGGGCCGTCTTCGCGGCGACCACGGCGGCGTCGTAGGTGCCGGAGAACTCGGCGGAGAGGTGCAGGCTCACGATCCCGGTCGCACCGGCCTCCGCCGCCGCCCGGTAGGCCTGCACGAAGCGGTCCGGGGCAGGGCGGGAGGTGGTGACCGAGCGGCGCTTCTGCAGGGCCGTGGCCAGGCTGCGGGCCGAGATCTCCGTGCCCTCCTCCAGGGCCTCGTCGCCCAGTACGACGGTCAGGGGCACGGCGGTGATCCCGTGCCGCTCCATGGCCGGCGGGGGCAGATAGGCCGTGGAATCGGTGACGATCGCGACATGGCGGGACATGAGCCGGAGGTTACCGCCCGAGGGGGCGATCCGGCAGCCCGGGCCACGACCGTCACCCCTACCGCTCCGGCCTGCCCGGTCCTCAGCCCGCCCCTGCCGCCGCGCTCAGGAAGCGGCCTCCGGCCGGGGAGCCTTCTGCCAGGGGTAGGACACCGCCGGCCCGGACGGATCCAGCGCGGGCCGCTGCCGCCCGGAAGCCTCGCCCGCCGCACCCGAGGCAGCCGCACCCGAGGCAGAGGCACCCGCGCCCCGCGCGGGCCCCGGTCCGGCTCCAGCGTCCCACGCCGCAGCCGCGGCCGTCAGGTCGTCCACCGACTCCCGGGACCAGTCGCGCAGCGCGCTCGACTCCACCTCGATCTGCGCCGACAGCGCCGCCAGGTCCTCGTCGGCGAACTGACGGGCCCGGTCGCGCGCCGCCCAGCGCAGCGAATCGGCGGACTCGGTGATCTGGGCGGTGCGCTCGCGCAGCCCGGGCAGGCACTCCGCGATCCGCTTGCGGTCCGGCTCCTGCTCCAGCCGCTTGAGCTCGTCGTCCAGCTCGTGCCCGTGCCGGCTGAGGCGCTCGAAGAGGGCGATCGACTCCTTCAGCGAGGCGTCCGCCTGGACCCCCTGGTAGAGGGCCGCCTGCGTGGCCCGCATGGACGTCCGCAGGTCGAGCCGCAGCTGCGCCAGCGCCGCCGTGACCCCGGACTGGCCGAGGGTCTTGGCCCTGAGGGTGGTGTCCTCGACCGTCCGGCGGGCCTGCGTGATCGTCCGGTCCACGCCGCGCTTCGCCGCGCCGACCGCCTTGACCGCGGCCCAGGCGCCCAGCCCCAGGAAGGCGAACAGCACCACCAGGGCAAAGATGATGACCAACGCGCCTACCTCCATGAGGTTCCCTTCCCCGGCCTGTCCCCGTCCCCTCCACCGTAAACGCCACGGGCAGGCCGGGGGTTCCAAACGAACCCCCAACCTGCCCGTACGGGATCACCCCGAGACGCGGTACCCGCGCCCTCAGATGACGATGTTCACCAGCTTCGGCGCGCGCACGATCACCTTGCGGACCTCGGCGCCGCCCAGCGCGGCGACGACGGCCGCGTCGGTGACCGCCAGCTGCTCCAGGTCGGCGTCCGAGATCGTCGGCGGCACCTCCAGGCGGGCCTTGACCTTGCCCTTGACCTGGACCACGCAGGTGACCGTCTCGTCCACGACGTACGCCGGGTCGGCGACCGGGAAGTCCTGGTGGACGACCGAGTCGGTGTGGCCCAGGCGGTGCCACAGCTCCTCCGCGATGTGCGGGGCCAGCGGGGCGATCAGCAGCACCAGGCGCTCGGCCACGGACCGCTCCAGCGGGCGGCCCGCCTTCGTCAGGGCGTTGTTCAGCTCGGTGATCTTGGCGATGGCGGTGTTGAACCGCAGGCCCGCCATGTCCGAGCCGGCCCCGTCGATGGCCTTGTGCAGGGCGCGCAGGGTGTCCTCCGCGGGCTCGGCGTCGACGACCGTCACCGCGCCCGTCTCCTCGTCCACCACGTTGCGCCACAGGCGCTGCAGCAGCCGGTACTGGCCGACGACGGCGCGGGTGTCCCACGGGCGCGAGACGTCCAGCGGGCCCATCGCCATCTCGTACAGGCGCAGCGTGTCCGCGCCGTACTCCTCGCAGATCTCGTCCGGGGTGACGGCGTTCTTCAGGGACTTGCCCATCTTGCCCAGCTCGCGCCTGACCTGCTCGCCCTCGAAGAAGAACTTGCCGTCGCGCTCCTCGACCTCGGTGGCCGGGACCGGGAAGCCGCGCTCGTCGCGGTAGACGTAGGCCTGGATCATGCCCTGGTTGAAGAGCTTGTGGAACGGCTCGACCGAGGACACGTGGCCCAGGTCGAACAGCACCTTGGACCAGAAGCGGGCGTACAGCAGGTGCAGCACCGCGTGCTCGGCGCCGCCCACGTACAGGTCGACGCCGCCGTGCGGGGCGCTCTCGCGCGGGCCCATCCAGTACTGCTCGATCTCCGGGTCGACCAGCGCGTCCGCGTTGTGCGGGTCCAGGTAGCGCAGCTCGTACCAGCAGGAGCCGGCCCAGTTCGGCATGGTGTTGGTCTCGCGGCGGTAGGCGCGCACCCCGCGCCCGTCGCCCAGGTCCAGCTCCACGTTGACCCAGTCGGCCTTGCGCGACAGCGGGGTCTCCGGCTGGGAGTCCGCGTCGTCGGGCTCGAAGGTGCGCGGCGAGTAGTCCTCGACCTCGGGCAGCTCCAGCGGCAGCATCGACTCGGGCAGCGCGTGGGCCACGCCGTCCTCGTCGTACACGATCGGGAAGGGCTCGCCCCAGTAGCGCTGGCGGCTGAAGAGCCAGTCGCGCAGGCGGAAGTTCACGGTGCCCTCGCCCAGGCCCCGCTCGGCCAGCCAGTCGGTGATGGCGGCCTTGGCCTCCGCCACGCCCAGACCGTCCAGGGAGATGCCCTCGCCGGCCGAGTTGACCAGCTTGGCGTCGTAGGAGCCGAAGGCGTCCTCCCACTCGGCCGGGTCGGTGCCGCGGCCGTCGGTGGGCTCGACCACGCAGCGCATCGGCAGCTCGAAGGCGCGGGCGAACTCGAAGTCGCGGGCGTCGTGCGCCGGGACGGCCATGATCGCGCCGGTGCCGTAGCCCATCAGCACGTAGTCGGCGACGAAGACGGGGACCTTCTCGCCGCTGACCGGGTTGACGGCGTACTCGCCGGTGAAGACGCCGGTCTTCTCCTTGGCGTCGGCCTGCCGCTCGACGTCGGACTTGGCGCCGGCCTGCTTGCGGTACGCGGCGACGGCCTCGGCCGGGGTGGCGTGTCCGCCGGTCCAGGCCTCGCGGGTGCCCTCGGGCCAGGCGGCCGGAAGGAACTTCTCGACCAGCGGGTGCTCGGGCGCCAGCACCATGTAGGTGGCGCCGAACAGGGTGTCGGGTCGGGTGGTGAAGACGGTGATGGCCTCGTCGCCCAGGGGGAAGTCGACGCGCGCGCCCTCGCTGCGGCCGATCCAGTTGCGCTGCTGGAGCTTGATGGCCTCGGGCCAGTCCAGCGCGTCCAGGTCGTCCAGCAGCCGGTCGGCGTACGCGGTGATGCGCATGTTCCACTGGCTCAGCCGGGACTTGAAGACGGGGAAGTTGCCGCGCTCGGACCGGCCGTCGGCGGTGACCTCCTCGTTGGCCAGCACGGTGCCCAGCCCGGGGCACCAGTTGACGGGCGCGTCCGAGGCGTAGGCCAGGCGGTACTGGTTCAGGACGTCGGCGCGCTCGGCGGGGGTCAGCTCCGCCCAGGCACGGCCCCCGGGGACCTCACGGGAGCCGTTCTCGAAGGCGGCGACCAGCTCGGCGATGGGCCGGGCCTTGTCCGCGTCCGTGTCGTAGTAGGAGTTGTAGATCTGCAGGAAGATCCACTGGGTCCACTTGTAGTACTCGGGGTCGATCGTCGCGAACGACCGGCGCTTGTCGTGGCCCAGGCCCAGCCGGCGCAGCTGGAGCTTCATGTTCTCGATGTTGGCCTCGGTCGACACGCGCGGGTGCGTGCCGGTCTGCACGGCGTACTGCTCGGCCGGCAGGCCGAAGGCGTCGAAGCCCAGGGTGTGCAGGACGTTGTGGCCCGACATGCGCTGGTGGCGGGCGTAGACGTCGGTGGCGATGTACCCGAGCGGGTGGCCGACGTGCAGGCCCGCACCGGAGGGGTACGGGAACATGTCCATGATGAACTTCTTGGGCCGGGCGACGACGGCCGGGTCGCCGGCCAGGTCACCGGTCGGGTTGGGCGCCTCGTAGGTGCCCTCCGCGTCCCATACGTCCTGCCAGCGTGCCTCGATGTCGGCGGCCATGGCAGCCGTGTAACGGTGCCCCTCGGCCGCCTCGGGGGCCGGGGTGTTCGTCTCGCTCATGATTCCTGAAGCTCCATCGATCGTCTCTGCCGTCTCTGCCTGCCCAAACGAAAAAACCCCTCGCACAGGAGGGGACGCCGCGCCGATGCCGACCTTCTCGGGGTCGGTGCTGCTCAGCGCGGCTCGGTAAGCAGAAGGCGTACGGCACGCATGGCGCCAGGGTACCGCAGGGGCCCGTGCGGCCGCTCTGCCGTTCCGCACAACGAGAAGAGGGCCACCCGATCCGGGTGGCCCTCTTCCACACTGTGGAGCTAAGGAGAATTGAACTCCTGACCTCCTGCATGCCATGCAGGCGCTCTACCAACTGAGCTATAGCCCCTTGTTTCTCTCTGCCGCCGGGCCCCTTCTCGGTTTCCCTTGCCGGTTCCCCCTGGCGACATCGAGAACATTACACGGTCATGGCCCCAGACCAAAAATCGGTTTCCCGGGGGTCGTTATGACCGATTCGCCCGCCATCGACCGGGTCATGCCCGGGCGAACTGGTAGAAGCGCTTGAGCGTGCAGTGCTCGTCGAGCAGCCGGCCGTAGATCGGCTCGCCCTCCAGCTCCCGGTACGTCTCGATGGGGTCGCCCTTTATGATCAGCGCCCGCGCGCATTCCTCGCACCAGTACTGGTAGTCGGGATTGACGGGCTCCATGTCCCGAACGATCGGCGTGCCGTTGTTGCACCAGTCGCAGCGCCGCCGGTGTGCACCCATCCGTCAGCGACTCCCTCCCGCGTCGGACCGTCGTGTCCCCCTCCGGCCGTCCGATTCTGCCACGCCGGTCCCGGCGGGGTCAGCAAGCACAGGAGGGACAAACGCAAGGATCCCGCCCCCTGTTGGGGACGGGATCCTGATTGTGGAGCTAAGGAGAATTGAACTCCTGACCTCCTGCATGCCATGCAGGCGCTCTACCAACTGAGCTATAGCCCCGCTCTCCGCGGCGTTCCCCCCGTTTCCGGTGTTCTTCGCTGCGAACAAGAAGAACTCTAGCCTGTGACCAGCCGGAAAGTGAAATCCGGGTCGGAGCGGCCCCGCGGAGGGGCTCAGTCGTCGTCGCCGAGCACCGGCTCCGGCAGGGTGCCGGCGTTGTGCTCGAGCAGCCGCCAGCCCCGCGCGCCCTCGCCGAGGACGGACCAGCAGCAGTTGGAGAGCCCGCCCAGGCTCTCCCAGTCGCGCGCCTCCAGCCGCAGCAGGCGGCCGATGGTCGTACGGATGGTGCCGCCGTGGCTGACGACGACCAGCGTCCCGCCCGGGGGCAGCCGGTCCGCGTGGTCGAGCACCACCGGGGCGGCCCGGTCGGCCACCTCGGTCTCCAGCTCGCCCCCGCCGCGCCGCACGGGCTCGCCGCGCTTCCACGCCGCGTACTGCTCGCCGTACTTCGCGACGATCTCCTCGTGCGTCAGGCCCTGCCACTCACCGGCGTACGTCTCGCGCAGCGCCTCGGTGTGCGCCACGGGCAGGCGCGTGATGGCGGCCAGCTCGGCGGCCGTGGCCGCGGCACGCTTCAGGTCGGAGGCCACGATGGCGTCCGGACCCAGCGAGGCGAGCAGCCGGGCGGCGCGGCGCGCCTGCGCCAGCCCCGTCTCGGTCAGCTCGATGTCGGTGGAACCCTGGAAGCGGCGCTCCAGGTTCCAGGAGGTCTGGCCGTGCCGCCAGAGGACGATCTTCCTGCCGGTGCGGGCGGAGCCGCCACCGGAATTCGCCGTACCGGTGGCCCCGCTCAGAACAGATCACCGTCCAGGTCTTCGTCGCCCTGTGCCTCGCGCAGCTTGGCGTGCTCCTCGGCCTTGCCGATGGTGAGCTTGGCGTCCTCGGGGAGTTCGATCTCGGGGCAGTCCTTCCACAGGCGCTCCAGCGCGTAGAAGACGCGCTCCTCGCTGTGCTGGACGTGGACCACGATGTCGACGTAGTCGAGCAGGATCCAGCGGGCGTCGCGGTCGCCCTCACGGCGCACCGGCTTGGCGCCGAGCTCCTTGAGGAGCCGCTCCTCGATCTCGTCCACGATCGACTTGACCTGGCGGTCGTTGGGCGCGGAGGCGAGCAGGAAGGCGTCGGTGATCGACAGCACGTCGCTGACGTCGTACGCGATGATGTCGTGCGCGAGCCGGTCGGCCGCCGCCTGGGCGGCGGTGGTGATGAGCTCGATGGAGCGGTCCGTGGCGGTCACTGGCCATGCTTTCGGGTTGGCGGGCAGATCCCTACAAGGGTCTCATGTACTGCAGGCCCCGCCCCGTCAGGACGGTTTCCAGTCCTTGCCCAGGGTCACCACGACGTCCGCGTTCACCACGCTCTCCGCCTTCTTCACGGCCGTCTCCGCCAGCCCCAGCGTCTTGGCGACCTCGACCGCGCGGGCCCGCTGGCCCTCGTCCTGGTACGTGACCTGCGAGGTGGCCGCCGGCCGGTCGGCCCTGCCCCCGTCCACGAGGGCGTAGCCGCCGTTGAGCAGCGCGGCCTTCGCCGCGACCTGCGCCTTCTCGTCGCCGGTGGCGTCCTTGAGGCCCACCCGCGGGGCCGCGCCGGGCTGGGCGGCGGCGACGGATCCGCCGAGGAGCTCCTTGACCACCTTCTTGGAGGCCTCGTCGGTGAGACCGCCGTCGGGCTTCACCGAGAGCACCTCGGTGCGGTACGCGGCCGTCTTGGCGTGCTCGCCGATCCGCGCCAGGAGGCCGCCGAGGTTCTGCGCGTCGAGCCCCGGGTCCAGGATCTGGCCCATGCTCTCGACGGTCGTCGCGGCCGCCTTCGGGTCGGAGGGGATCTTGCGCAGGACGGCGTACAGGACCCGGCCGGTGCGCTCCAGCTGCTTGGCCTCCGGTTCGCCCGGGGCGCGGTAGGTGGCGTAGGCGACGGCCATGGCGCCGGTCAGGCTCTGCCGGGGGCCCTGCCCGACGGCCGGGGTCTTGGCCCGGTCGTCGGAGGGCACGGCGGTGTCGGTGTCGGTCTCGATGCCGCCGACCAGCTCGACCAGGCGCTCCAGGAAGGGGGTGTCCAGGCGCCACGTGCCGCCGATGCGGGTGCCGAGGGCGGTGTCGAGGGCCTCGCGGGTGCCGATGCCGCCGTCCTCGACCGACTGGCCGAGGGTGGTGCCGGTGCCGTCGTCCTTGGTGACGGCGAGGGTGTTGGGCAGCAGGACGGTGGCGCCCTGCCGCGCGGTGACGTTGTCCACGAGGAGGGCGGTGGAGCTGCCGCCGCGCTTGGTGTTGCGCAGGTGGACGACGATCATGTCGCGCTTCTGGGCGCCGACCGCGGTCGCGGGGCCCTTGGTCCGGCCGGGGCCGTCGAGGAAGGGCAGCTCGTCCGCGTACCAGAGCCAGCCGAGGCCGCCGACGAGGAGCAGGGACAGGGCGACGGCCAGGGCGACCACCCGGTGGCGGCCGCGGCGGCGGGCCTCCTCGCGGCGCTCGGTGCGGCTCTCGGTGAAGGCGAGCCAGTCGATGACGTCCTCGGAGTCCTCGTCCGGCTGGTCGATGAAGGCGAACTGCTCGGTGCGGTAGCCGGCGGGCTCCCGCCCGGCCGGCTCCGCCGGGTCCGCCGGTTCCGGCCGGCGCGGCTCGGGGACGGGGACCGGGGCGGGGGCGGAGGGCTGGGCGGGGGCCTGGGGGGCGGCGGCCTGCGGGGGGATCCACTGCGGGGGCTGCTGGTGGGTGTCGTACCCGTAGGAGGGGGCCTGGGGGGCGTACCCCTGCGCCTGCTGCCCGTAGTCGTACTGCTGCTCGTACGGGGGCTCGTACTGCTGCGCGGGCACCTGGCCGTACAGCGGCCGGCCGTACGGGTCGTAGCCGATGAGCTGCTGCTGGGCGGCGTACGGGTCGTACGGATCCTGTGGGTCGTTCACCGCGGGCCTCTCGTCGTTCCGGAAGCTCAGGCTCCCCGGTACAGCTCACGCTTGTCGATGTAACGCACGACGCCGTCCGGGACCAGGTACCAGACGGGGTCGCCCTCGGCGACGCGGGCGCGGCAGTCGGTGGAGGAGATCGCCAGGGCGGGCACCTCCACGAGCGAGACGCCGCCCTCGGGCAGGCCGTCGTCGGTCAGGACGTGGCCGGGCCGGGTCACCCCGATGAAGTGGGCGAGGGAGAAGAGCTCGTCGGCGTTGCGCCAGGTGAGGATCTGCGCGAGGGCGTCGGCGCCGGTGATGAAGAAGAGGTCGGCGTCCTCGTTGAGCGCGCTCAGGTCGCGCAGGGTGTCGATCGTGTACGTCGGCCCGCCGCGGTCGATGTCGATGCGGCTCACCGAGAACTGCGGGTTCGAGGCCGTCGCGATGACCGTCATCAGGTAGCGGTCCTCGGCGGGCGACACGGCCCGCTGGGACTTCTGCCACGGTTCACCCGTGGGGACGAACACCACCTCGTCGAGGTGGAAAAGGGCGGCGACCTCGCTGGCGGCCACCAGGTGTCCGTGATGGATCGGGTCGAACGTCCCGCCCATCACGCCGAGCCGGCGCTTGACCGGGCCCGTAGGCACTTCCTGCTCTCCCATGAGCGCAGAGCCTACTGGCCCGGTGCCGCGCGCGCGGAGGCCCGGTCCGGACGAAGGGTTCAGCGGTCGCGGTTCAGACGCGTGGTCACCCAGAGCAGCAGCAGGAGGACGAAGAGCGCACCGCCACCGGTCAGGTAGGGGCTCAGGCTCTCGTGGTTGCCACCGTGCTGCTCGGTGCCCTCCGAGGCGAGGAGGACGAGGTTGTTGGCGGTGGTGGAGAGGCTCATCAGGCAGGTACCTATCGAGTCGGGGAGCGAGCGGAGACTTCCCTCACATCGTATGCGGGGGCCCGGGGCACGCTCACGCCGACTCATGCGTTGGAGAGGATGGACAGAGGATGGACGCAGTGCAGCACAGGCCGATCCAGGGGGAAGCGCCATGACCGACAGCGGATTCGAGAAGACACCGGCACGCGACCGCCGGAGGTTCCCGGGCATCTCCTCGCGGGCCTACGAGCACCCGGCGGACCGCTCGGCGCTGGTCGCCCTGCGTAAGCTGACCGGTTTCGACACGGTCTTCAAGGCCCTCAGCGGGCTGCTTCCGGAGCGCAGTCTGCGGCTGCTGTTCCTGTCGGACTCGGTGCGGGTGGGCGAGACCCAGTTCCCCCATCTGTACGAGATGCTGCGCGACGCCTGCTCCATCCTGGACCTGGAGAAGGTCCCGCAGATGTACGTACAGCAGGACCCGAAGCCGAACGCCATGTGCATCGGGCTGGACGAGCCGATCATCGTGGTGACGACGGCGCTGGTGGAGCTGCTGGACGAGGAGGAGATGCGGGCGGTCGTGGGCCACGAGGTGGGCCACGCGCTGTCGGGGCACTCCGTGTACCGCACGGTGCTGCTGTTCCTGACGGGCCTGGCGCTGAAGGTGGCGTGGATCCCGCTGGGCAATGTGGCGATCATGGCGATCGTCACCGCGCTGCGGGAGTGGTTCCGCAAGTCCGAGCTGTCGGCGGACCGGGCGGGGCTGCTGGTGGGGCAGGACGTGAACGCGTCGATGCGCGGGCTGATGAAGATCGCCGGCGGCAACCACCTGCACGAGATGAACGTGGACGCCTTCCTGGCCCAGGCCGACGAGTACGAGGCGGCCGGGGACCTGCGCGACTCGGTCCTGAAGATCCTCAACGTGCTGCCGCGCACCCACCCCTTCACCACGGTGCGCGCCGCCGAGCTGCGCAAGTGGTCCAAGAGCCGGGACTACCAGCGGATCGTGGACGGGCACTACCCGCGGCGGGACGAGGACAAGGACACCTCGGTGGCCGACTCCTTCCGCCAGTCCGCCTCGCACTACGCGGACTCGGTGCGCACGAGCAGGGATCCGCTGATGAAGCTGGTCGGCGACATAGCCGGCGGCGCGGGCGACCTGGGCGGGAAGCTGCGCGACCGGTTCGGCGGCGCTGCCGGCGGCGAGCAGAAGCCGCCTACCGGAGAGGGCTGACGGAGGCCGGCGGGGGCGGCGCCTGGGGCAGGGCCACGGGCGGTCCCGCCGCGGCCGGGCCCGGCTGCGGCCCGGCCGGGGACGGCGCGGACCGCGACGGTTGCGAGGGTTGCGCGGGCTGGGCCGACGGGTCCGGTGGGGCCGCCGCCGGGTCCATCACCCCGCAGAGTCCGGCCGTGCGCCGGGGGTGGCCGCTGGCGTACGGGTCGCTGGCCGGCGGGCCCACGGTGGTGGGGCCGGCTCCGGCCGGCAGCGGGCGGAAGCTCCCGGCCGGGTCCGCGGCGCAGTCCTGGGGTCCGGCCATCGTGTAGGAGGAGGCCACCTCCGCCCGCCGGCTGGTGAGGTCCTCGTGGTCGAAGCGCAGCCGCAGCTCCCGGCGGACCGTGAACAGCGAGGCCGTGTCGGCTCCGGCCGGCGGCCCGGAGGCTCCCCGTACGGCGTACACGAAGGTGTGGTCGGTGGTGACGACGAGCACCTCCGGGCTGACCTCCTCGAAGGCGAGGGTGCCGCTGACCCGGACGCGGGAGTCGGCCAGGGCCGCGGTGTGCGGGTCGAAGCGGACCAGCCAGCCGGTGGCGGCGTGCCGGCCGTCCCCGGAGGGCGAGGCCATGCTCTCGTCGAACTGGGCGAGTTGTCCGGGGTCCAGCAGCACGCGCACGGGCCGGGAGGCGCTGCCGGAGAGCACGTCGGGGTCGAGGGAGGACTGCACCAGGTAGTCCTTGGCGATCGACAGCGCGGCGAGGACCTGGCTCTCGGTGAAGTGGTGGGTGCGGCGTACGGCGGGCAGGGTGATGCCGGCCGCCCCGGTCCGGTAGTCCGCCGCGGGGCTGTGGGCGTACAGGTCGGCCGGTGTGCCGCCGGGTACGGCGGCCGATGGCGCCAGGGGCACGACGGTGCTGCTGAGCGGCTCGGCGTTGCCGCCGGCCGGGGGCACGTACGGGTTGCGCACGCCCAGGTAGACGGCGACCGCGAAGGCCGAGGCGATGAGCAGGACCAGCAGCATGCCCTGGCGTGCGCCACGGCCCGGGGTGCCGGTGCCCCGGCCCGCGGAGCCGCCGGAGGACCAGATCGAGCGGCTGCGGACGGCCCGGGCGTGCTCGCCCATGCGTTCCTCGGCGGAGAACTCCTGGAGCCTGGCGGCACGGACGAAGTCCTCGTCGAACACCACCGACCGGTACTCGTCCGGGCGCAGTTCGTCGTCACCCCCGCCGATTCCCTCGGGGGTGCCGTTGGGTGGATCTCCTGGTACGGCCATCGCTTCTCCCCGCTGTCCCCGCTTCAGAGAAGCCCCCAGCTCCTGACGGGAGAGCGGGGTCGTACCTTCAGGGTTGGCGGACGACGGGGTACGTAAACGCGCCGACGCCGGCGACTTCCCCGAGCGGGGTACTGGCGGGCGCGGGGGCGGGGTCCGCCTCGCCCGCGGCGCTGCGGTAGACGGCGCTGAAGGCCAGGGCGACCATGCCGAGCCCCATGACGACGGCGAGCACCCAGGCGACCGGTCTCAGCCAGCCGGCCCGGCCGCGGTAGGGGCGCAGGCTGCCGCCGTAGGCCCCGTACGGTCCCTCGGCGTAGCCGTGGGGCCCGGCTCCCCAGGCGGGGTCGTCGAGCGGGTACCCGTCCGGGTGGCCGTAGTCGTCCTCGCCCGCCCAGCCTCCGGCGACGCGGGCGGCCTCCGCCTCGGCGCGGGCCAGGTCGGCGGCGCGCTGGCGTTCGGCCGCGCTCGGTTCAAGTATCTCGGCGCTCCGGACGAAGGCCTCGTCGAACACCACGGAGGCGAAGTCCTGATCCGCGCCTCCGCGGTCGTCGTCGGGCTCCCCGTCGTCCGGGAACGGCTTGCCCCCCACGTCGTCCGGCACGGGAACAGCGTAGACCTGGGGGGCCGCTTTGGGCAGGGTGAAAGCCGGAATCCGGCCACACCGGGTTCGGGTGGCGGTTACCGGATGTGACCGTCGCCGGTGACGATGTACTTGGTGGAGGTGAGCTCGGGCAGGCCCATCGGGCCCCGGGCGTGCAGCTTCTGGGTGGAGATGCCGATCTCGGCACCGAACCCGAACTGGCCACCGTCGGTGAACCGGGTGGAGGCGTTCACGGCGACCGTGGTCGAGTCGACCAGCTGGGTGAAGCGGCGGGCGGCGGCCTGCGAGGTGGTGACGATCGCCTCGGTGTGGCCGGAGGTCCAGCGGCGGATGTGGGCGACGGCGTCGTCGAGGGAGTCCACGACGGCGGCGGCGATGTCGTAGGACAGGTACTCGGCGGCCCAGTCCTCGTCGGTGGCGGGCAGGGCGGTGACCTTGCTGTCCTCGGCGGCGGCCAGGACCCGGGCGTCGCCGTGGACGGTCACGCCGGCGTCGGCGAGGGCGTCGAGGGCGCGGGGCAGGAAGGCGTCGGCGATGTCGCGGTGGACGAGGAGGGTCTCGGCGGCGTTGCAGACGGAGGGCCGCTGGGCCTTGGAGTTGACGAGGATGTCCACGGCCATGTCGAGGTCGGCCTGGGCGTCGACGTAGACGTGGCAGTTGCCGGTACCGGTCTCGATGACCGGGACGGTGGACTCCTCGACGACGGTCTTGATGAGGGAGGCGCCGCCGCGCGGGATGAGCACGTCGACGAGGCCGCGGGCGCGCATCAGCTCGCGGACGGAGTCGCGGGACTCGCCGGGGACGAGCTGGATCGCGTCGGCGGGCAGGCCCGCGCCGGCGATCGCGTCGCGCAGGATGGCGACGAGGGCGGTGTTGGAGGCGTAGGCGGAGGAGCTGCCGCGCAGGAGGACGGCGTTGCCGGACTTCAGGCAGAGCGCGGCGGCGTCGACGGTGACGTTGGGGCGGGCCTCGTAGATGATGCCGACCACGCCCAGGGGGACGCGGATCTGGCGGAGGTCGATGCCGTTGGGGAGGGTCGAGCCGCGGACGACCTCGCCGACGGGATCCGGGAGGGCCACGACGTCGCGCACGTCGGAGGCGATGGCGGCGACCCGCTCCGGGGTGAGGGTGAGCCGGTCGACGACGGTCTCGCTGGTGCCGGCGGCGCGGGCCTTCTCGATGTCCTGGGCGTTGGCGGCGACGATCTCGTCGGTACGGGCCGTCAGGGCGTCCGCGATGGCCAGCAGGGCCGCGTCCTTGGCGGACCGCGGGAGTGGGGCGAGGGCCGCGGCGGCCGTGCGGGCCGCTGCCGCGGTGGCGAGGACGGGGGAGGTCGCGGGGGCGTCGTCGAGCGAGGTCATGCCGCCAAGGTTAGTCCCCGCTCCCCGGCCGTCCCACGGGGTTCCACCCCGCGAGACGGTCCCATCGGCGGGTGCCGGCTCCCGTGCCGGGGCGGCGGCCGCGAACACCCCGCTGCGCGGAGCCGTCTCCCCGCCCCGCCCTTCCCCCGTTCCCGCCTCAGTCGCCGGCGCGGCTGAAAGACTCTGGGGCTCCGCCCCAGACCCCGCGCCTCACCGGGCGCGGAGCGCACGGTGTCGGGGGCCGGGGCTAAGCCCCGGGATCCTTCAGCCCCGGCGGCGATTGAGGCGCGGGTCCGAGGGCCCGGGGAACGGGCGAAGGGCGGGTAGGGGACATCGCCCCGCGCAGCGGCCCACCGCCGCAGCCGGCATCAGGCCCCGGCCACAGCGGCACCAGCCCGCACACCACGACCGCCCCAGCCGCTGGCGCGCCGGCCCCGGCCACAGCGGCACCAGCCTGCACACCGCGACGACCCGCACCCGGCACCCGACGCCCGCCGGGGCCCCCGGGTCCGCCCCGCCGTCGGCGGTCGGAGGCCGCCGCAGCGGCGCGAAGCCGGGGAGGCGCCCCGGCGCCGAGCCGCGCAAGCGGCGCGTTTAGTAAGGGTGCACGCCCACCGGGTGGGCCGGGGGTGGCCCGTAGCCCTCGGCGACGCGTTGGTGGTAGGTCGTGCGGTCGATGACCTCCAGCCCGACGATCTCCCACGGAGGCAGCCGCGCCGTCGACCGGTGCTCGCCCCACAGCCGCAGGGCGACGGCCGCGGCGTCGTGGAGGTCGCGGGCCTCCTCCCAGTACCGGATCTCCGCGTGGTCGTCGGCATACCGGCTGGTCAGCAGGAAGGGGTGGTCGTGCGCGAGCTGCTCCAGCCCGCGCCGCACCTCCGCCAGCGGCGCCGGTCTGCCCGAGACGCTCAGCGTCACGTGCCAGAGGCGGGACACCGGGCCCTGTTCCTCCCCGCCGGCGCCGTCCCCGGTACCGACGCTGGTCAGCGCTCGTCTCACCAGCCGCCTCCTGTCTGCGCTACGCGTGTCCGCCCCTCACAGTTGACCAGTCCCCGGCCCGCCGCGCGGTGGTTTTCCCGAACCTCAGCCCTGCAGCAGGACCAGATCGTCCCGGTGCACGACCTCCCGCTCGTACGCGGGTCCGAGCTCCCGCGCAAGCTCGCGGGTGGAGCGTCCGAGGAGCCGCGGGAGTTCCTTGGCGTCGAAGTTGACCAGGCCCCGGGCCACCGCGACCCCTTCGGCGGAGCGCAGCTCGACGGGGTCGCCCGCGACGAAGTCGCCCTCGACGGCGGCGATGCCCGCCGGCAGCAGGGAGCTGCCGCGCTGGGTGACGGCGCGGACGGCGCCCTGGTCGAGGACGAGGTGCCCCTGCGGGGTGGAGGCGTGCTGCAGCCACAGCAGCCGGTCGGCGGAGCGGCGTCCGGTGGGGTGGAACAGGGTGCCGGTCTCCCGGCCGGCGAGGGCGTCGGCGGCCCTGCTGGCGGAGGTGAGGACGACGGGGACGCCGGCGGCCGCCGCGATCCGCGCGGCCTCGACCTTGGTGACCATGCCGCCGGTGCCGACGCCCGCCTTCCCGGCGCTGCCGATGGAGACGTGGGCGATGTCCTGGGGGCCCCGCACCTCGCCGATGCGGGTGGTGCCGGGCAGGGAGGGGTCGCCGTCGTAGAGGCCGTCGACATCGGAGAGGAGGACGAGGAGGTCGGCGCGGACCAGGTGGGCGACGAGGGCGGCCAGCCGGTCGTTGTCGCCGAAGCGGATCTCGTCCGTCGCGACGGTGTCGTTCTCGTTGACGACGGGGAGGGCGCCCATGGCCAGGAGCTGGTCCAGGGTGTTGAAGGCGTTGCGGTAGTGCGCGCGCCGGCTGGTGTCGTCGGTGGTGAGCAGCACCTGGCCGACGCGGACGCCGTAGCGGGCGAAGGAGGCGGTGTAGCGGGCGACGAGCAGGCCCTGTCCGACGCTGGCGGCGGCCTGCTGGCGGGCCAGGTCCTTGGGGCGGCGGGCCAGGCCGAGCGGGGAGAGGCCGGCGGCGATGGCTCCGGAGGAGACCAGGACGATCTCCTTCTCGCCGCCGCTGCGGGCCTTGGCCAGGACGTCGACCAGCGCGTCCACCCGGTCGGCGTCGAGGCCGCCCGCCGCAGTGGTGAGGGAGGAGGAGCCGACCTTGACCACGATCCTGCGGGCGTCCACGACACCCTGCCTAGCCGCTGACACGTCTTTTCCCCTCGCACACGCACGAAACCGACCAACCAACCGGCTCAATCTACGGGGTCCCGCGCCCGCTCCGCCCCCCGGTTTCAGCCCCTGGACGCCGAGCCCGCCGCGGCCCGCTCCGGTTCGGGGGCCGGGTCCGGGCCCGTCCCCGGGATGAGGATCTTGCGGGAGAGGACGAAGGTGAACGGGATGGCCAGCACGGCGGCGACCAGCGGGGCGATCCGGGTGTCCATGCCGGCCCAGCTCACCAGGGCGTAGAGGCCCGCGGACTGGATCACGTAGTTGGTGACGTTCGTCAGCGGGAAGAGCAGGAACTTCTTCCAGGTGGGCCGGGTGCGGTAGGTGAAGTACGTGTTCATGAAGAACGAGCCGACCATCGCCAGCAGGAAGGCGACGGTGTAGGCGGCGAAGTACGGCAGCCAGGGGTGGAGCAGCAGGTAGATGACGTAGAACGTGCCGGTGTTGACCCCGCCGACCAGGGCGAAGCGGAATATCTGGCCGAGCTGCTCACGGCGGGTGGGGGCGCTCATCGGCCGCTGCCTTCCGCGACGACCGGTTCCACGGGCGCGGGGGCCACGGGCGCGCCGTGGGCCTCCTTGACCAGGAAGTGCGGGCGCCGCTTGGTCTCGTAGTAGATGCGGCCGATGTACTCGCCGATCAGCCCCAGCATGATCATCTGCATGCCGCCGATGCCGGCGATCATCGCGATGATGGTGACGTAACCGGGCGAGTCGATGCCGTTGGTGATCGCCGTCACCGTGATCCACAGCGCGTACAGGCCGGTCAGCGCGACGAGCGAGACCCCGAGCCAGATGCCGATGCGCAGCGGGCGGTTGTTGAAGGAGATCAGCCCGTCCATGCCGTAGTTCAGCAGGGAGGCGAACTTCCACTTGGTCTCGCCGGCCTCGCGCTGGGCGTTCTGGTAGTCGAAGTGGACGGTGTCGAAGCCGATCCAGGAGAAGAGGCCCTTGGAGAAGCGGTTGTACTCGGGGAGCGCGAGCAGGGCGTCCACGGCGGGCCGGGACAGCAGCCGGAAGTCGCCGACCCCGTCGGTGAGCTCCACGTCGACCCAGTTGTTCACGCCCCGGTAGTAGAGGCGGCTCAGGGCCGAGCGGAGCTTCTTGTCGCCTTCGCGGGTGCGCCGTGCGATGACCTGGTCGTGGCCCTGGCGGTAGTGCTCCAGCATGGTGGCGATGAGCTCCGGCGGGTGCTGGAGGTCCGCGTCCATGATCACCACCGCGTCGCCGGTGGCCTCGCGCAGGCCGGCGAGCATGCCCGCCTCCTTGCCGAAGTTCCGGCTGAAGGAGACGTAGCGGGTGCGGTCCCCGTGCTCGGCGGCGATGCTCCGGAGCTTGCCGAGGGTGCCGTCGCGGCTGCCGTCGTCGACGTAGCAGACCTCGTACTCGACGGGCAGGCCGTCCAGGACCTTGCGGATCTCCTCGTCGAAGCGGTCGATGACGGCCTCTTCGTTGTAACAGGGGACAACTACCGACAGCTTGGTCATGGGCACTTCCTGCTGGGGTCCGAACGGGTGATTGTCGGCAACCGGACCCGCGTCTCAACTCTTCCTTAGAAGTATGCACGGCGAACGTCGCCCTGCCCGAGTCGTGCGCGGTACACGGTAGCTTTGACGGGATAAGCGGAATGGAACGAAGGGATCGAGGTGCACGTGCCTGACGTCTCCGTGGTCGTCATCGTCTACAACGACGCAGAGCGTCTGCCGACAGCCGTCCGGTCGGTTTTGGACCAGACCCTGCGCGGGGTCGAAGTCGTCATCGTCGACGACTGCAGCAAGGACCGGTCCTACGAGGTCGCGCAGGAGCTCGAAGCGGCGAACCCGGGGCGGGTCCGCGCCTTCCGGCTGCCCGAGAACAGCGGCGGCTGCGGCGCGCCCCGCAACCACGGCATCAAGCAGGCCACCGGCACCTACGTCATGTTCCTGGACAGCGACGACGTCCTGGAGCGCAACGCCTGCCGCAACATGCTGGCCGCCGCCGAGCGCACCGGCTCCGACCTGGTCTCGGGCATGTGCGTGCGCGTGCACCTCGACAACCGCTGGGGCAAGACCACCGAGTGGTACCCGTGGATCTACGCCCGCACCCGCACGCTGGAGTCGATCACCGAGTACCCGGACCTGCTGGTCTACGACACCCTCTCCACGAACAAGTGCTACCGGCGCTCGTTCCTGCTGGAGCAGGGCCTGGAGTTCCCGGTCGGCATCCACTACGAGGACCTGCTGTTCTCGGCCCAGGCCTACGTCGCCGCCCGCCGCATCACCCTGATCCCCAACCACGTCTACTACTGGAACGTGGTCGAGAAGGCCGCCGCCAAGTCGATCAGCAACCGGCGCCACGAGATCGCGAACTTCGTCCACCGGATGGAGATCCACCGCCGGGTCGACGAGCTGCTGGCCGCCAAGGGCCACACCGCCATCAAGACCGCCAAGGACGCCAAGTTCCTCAAGCACGACCTGGTGCTGCACCTGCGCGACCTGCCGCTGCTGGGCGACGCGTACCGCCAGGAGTTCGCCCGGCTCGCCAACGGCTACCTGGCCGGCATCGACCCGGCCGCCTACGAGAACGTCACCTACCTCCAGGCCATCTGCGCCTACCTGCTCGGCAAGGAGGACTGGAAGAACCTCCTCGCCGCCGCCGACGCGATGACCAACAAGGGCCGGCTCTCCTCCCCGCTGGCCGAGCGCGACGGGCGCGTCTACTGGTGTGCCGAGCATCTCGACGACGCCGAGGGCCGCCGGATACTGGACGTCACCGGCCAGGGCTTCCACACCGCGCCGCTGTCCTCCCTGGCCCTGGGCAACCGGCTGACCTCGTACGAGGACGACGGGCGCGGCAAGGTCACCCTCTCCGGCGCCGTCGTGAACCCGCTCGGCCGGATCGCGCGGGACACCGAGCTGTCGGCCACCCTGGAGTTCCGGGCCCGGCGGCAGATCGGCGTGCGCTCCTTCAGCTTCCCCGTGGCAACCGTGCGCCACGCCGGTGACACGATCGAGTGGAGCGGCACCGCCGACGTCGGCGGCACCGTCCGCCCGCTCGGCATCATCGACGCCGTCTGGGACGTGCGCCTGAAGCTGACGGCCGGCAAGGACCGGATGACCACCCGCGTCTCGGTCGGCGGGGTCGACCTGGAGTCCGCCGCCCGGCTGCGGGTGCGCCCGCGGCTGACCCGGCTGGTCTCCGACCGCTTCGAGCCGGAGATGACCAAGAAGGGCAACCTCTCCTACGTCCTGACCGCCGAGGGCCCCGCCGCCGTCCGCACCCAGTCGCTGATCAGCAGCGCCATGCACGGCAAGGCCGCCGGCGTGGTCAAGCGCGGCCTGCGCCGGGCCCTGAGGGCGCGCCGCAACATCGGCTCGGGCGAGCAGAAGGTGAAGGTCTACCACGAGGTCTTCTCGAAGCTGCCGGTCAAGAAGGGCACGGTCGTCTTCGAGAGCCACATGGGCAAGCAGTACAGCGACAGCCCGAAGGCCATCTACGAGGAGCTGGTCCGCCAGAAGGCCCCCTTCCAGGCGATCTGGTCCTACGCGGGCGCCAAGCCCACCGGCTTCCCCCCGGAGGCCACCCTGGTCAAGCGCTGGAGCTGGCCGTACCTGCGGGCGCTGGCGCAGGCCGAGTACTGGGTCGACAACCAGGGCTTCCCGCTGGCGCTGTCCAAGCGCCCGGGGACCACGTACATCCAGACCTGGCACGGCTCCGCCCTCAAGCGGATGGGCTTCCACGAGCCCCGCACCAAGGCGCAGGGCAAGCCCGCGCAGGACCGCTTCCAGGCGGCCGTCGACCGCTTCGACCACTTCCTGGTCCGCTCCGAGCACGACGTCCGCACCCTCGCCAAGGGCTTCCGGCTCCGTGACGAGGTGCTGCTGCGCACCGGCTACCCGCGCAACGACGCCCTGGTCGAGGCGCACGCGGCCGAGGTGGACAGCGGTGAGAGGGTGCGCGGGCCGCTCGCCGCCGAGCTGGGCATCGACCCGGCCCAGCGGGTGCTGCTGTACGCGCCGACCTTCCGGGCCAACGCCGACGGCGCGGTGGAGGGTTTCTCCTTCCCCTTCGACGTCGAGGAGTTCGCGGACCGGCTGGGCGACCGGGTCACGCTGCTGGTGCGCACGCACTACCTCAACAGCGTCTCCCTGCCGCCGTCGGTCGCGGGCCGGGTGATCGACGTCTCCCGCCACCACGACATCACCCCGCTGCTGGCGCTCGCCGACGGGCTGATCACCGACTACTCGTCCGTGATGTTCGACTACGCGGTGCTGGACCGGCCGATGATCTTCTTCGCGTACGACTACGAGAAGTACGCGACGGACATCCGCGGCACCTACTTCGACCTGCTGGACAAGGCCCCGGGCCCCGTGGTGGCCACGGCGGAGGAGCTGATGCAGGCCGTCGCCGCCTTCGACGAGGCCGACGCCAAGTACGCCGAGGCCCGCCGGCGGTTCCTCGCCGAGTTCGGCGAGTACGACCGCGGGGACGCCGCCCGTCAGATCGTCGAGAAGTTCTTCACCAGGAGCGGCAAGTGAGCCGGGACATCTTCATCGTCTCCAACAGCGTGGACGAGCTCGGCGGTGTGACCACCTGGTCCCACCAGATGGCCCGGCTGTTCACCGACCGGGGCCACCGCGTGCACATCGTGGGCATCGCCCCCGTCGCCGAGGAGATCCGGCAGAAGCTGCCCGCGGACCTCCCGTACGGGATGACCACCCTGTACGAGACCCACCCGCCCAAGGCCCGCCGGCTGCGCGGCGTCAAGGGCCGCCTCAACGCCCCCGAGCGGCGCCGCCAGGCGGCCCGGCGGGCGGCCATGCGGGACAAGGCCGAGCGGCTGAGCGAGATGTTCCGGGCCGCCGCCCCGGGCGCCGTGGTGATCGTCACCCAGGTCTGGGCCATGGAGTGGGTGGCCCTCGCCGACACCAAGGGGCTCTCCGTCGTCGGGATGAGCCACGAGTCCTTCGAGGCCAGCCAGAAGTCCACCCGCGGCGACCGGGTCCGCCGCTGGTACCCGGAGGTCGACCGGCTGCTCGTCCTCACCCCGGAGGACGCGGACCTGTGGATCCGGTCCGGCATGGAGAACGTCGACAGCATGCCGAACCCGCTGCCGTTCATGCCGGACTCCCCCGCCCCGCGCACCGCGAAGGTCGTCGCGAGCGTCGGCCGCCTCGCGTTCGAGAAGGGCGTGGACCTGCTGCTCGACGCCTGGGCGGACGCCGTCCCGCGCCACCCGGACTGGACGCTGCGGATCTACGGGGCCGGCGTCGAGGAGCCCACCCTGCGGGCGCACTGCACCTCGCTCGGGCTGGACGACTCCGTGGAGTGGATGGGCAGCACCGACGACGTGCTGGGCGCGCTGAGCGGGGCCTCCGTCTTCGCCCAGGCCTCCCGGGCCGAGGGCTTCCCGATCACCCTGCTGGAGGCGATGGCGGCGGGCCTGCCCGTGGCCGCGTTCGACTGCGCGCCGGGCGTGCGGGAGATCGTGCGGCACGGGGAGGACGGGCTGCTGGCCCGCCTCGGCAACACGATGGAGCTCGCCGGACACCTCGACCTCCTGATGTCGGACCCCGCCACCCGCGACCGGCTCGGCGACGGGGCCTTCCGCAGCGTGCGCCGCTACTCCAGCACGGAGATCACCGACCGGTGGGAGGAGCTCTTCGCCTTCCTGGAGCGCTGAGCCCTACCCCGCCCACGGGAAAGCCGCCCGCCCCGGACCGGGGCGGGCGGCTTTCCCGTGGGCGCGCGCGGGCGTCAGACCGTGTGGGCGTCCTTGCGGGGGTCGTGGCGCGCCGTGCGGTTGGCCTCCCAGCCCGCCCAGGCCGAGCTGATCATCTCGCGGACGTCGTGCCGCGCCTTCCAGCCGAGCTCCGCGGCGATCCGGTCGGCCGAGGCCACGACCTTCGCCGGGTCTCCCGGACGGCGCGGGGTGACGACCGGCGCGTAGGTGTGCCCGGTGCCCTCGTTCAGCAGCTCGACCATCTCCTTGACGGAGACGCCCTCACCGCGCCCGATGTTGACGGTGAGGTCCTTGTACTCGCCCGCCGCACCCCATTCGGCGAGCCTGCGCGCGGCCACCACGTGGGCGTCCGCCAGGTCCTCGACGTGGATGTAGTCGCGGATGCAGGTGCCGTCCGGGGTCGGGTAGTCGTCGCCGAAGATCCGGGCGCCCTCGCCGGCGTCGTAGCGCTCGAAGACCATCGGGACCAGGTTGAAGACCCCGGTGTCCGCGAGCTCGGGGGCGGCGGCGCCCGCCACGTTGAAGTAGCGCAGGCAGGCGGTGGAGATGCCGTGGGCCCGGCCGGCGGCGCGGACCAGCCACTCGCCGGCCAGCTTGGTCTCGCCGTACGGGCTCAGCGGCTTGCAGGGGGTCTCCTCGGTCACCGAGTCCACGTCGGGCATGCCGTACACGGAGGCGGAGGAGGAGAAGAGGAAGTTCCGGATGCCGGCGGCGGCCACGGCCCCGAGGAGGACCTGCAGGCCCTCCACGTTCTCGTGGTAGTAGTACAGCGGCTTCTCGACGGACTCGCCGACCTGCTTCTTGCCCGCCAGGTGCACCACGCCGGTGATCTTGTGTTCGGCGATGGCCTGGTCCAGGGCGAGGCGGTCCAGCACCGAGGCGGTCACCAGCGGCACGCCCTCCGGTACGCGGTCCTCCCGGCCGGTGGAGAGGTCGTCGAAGACCACGACCCGCTGGCCCGCGAGCAGCATCGCGCGGACGACGTGCGCGCCGATGTATCCGGCGCCACCGGTGATCAGAAACGTCATGCCTATTCTCCCGAGCTCTGGCGTGACCTGCGCGTGCGGGCGCGGTCGAGGCGGTTGCGTACGAAGGTCAGCGCGCCCCCGGCTCCGGGGGCGAGGCGCAGCGCGAGCGCGCCGGAGGCCGTGCGGTAGGGCTGCGCCAGCAGAACACCGTACCGGCTGCTGGGCAGGGCCCGGCGGCGGAGCAGTCCGCCCAGGGGGCGCAGGGAGGTGACCGGGGAGCTCCCGTCGCCGCAGTCCACTCCGGCCCGGACGTCCCATGCCTGCATGCCGCGCAGCCCCCGGCGGCGGCCCTCGGCGGCGAGCGCGGCGAGCCGGAACGGGACCTCCGCGGTCCAGCCGTCCCCGTCGGAGGCGGGCCGCAGCTCCACCGGGCACACCTGGACGGGGTCGCCGCCGGTGCGGGGCAGGAAGCTCAGCCGCACCGCATGCGGGCGGGCCTCGGCGAGCCGGCCGTACAGCTCGCGGACCCGCACCTGGACGGCCGCGCCCCCGGCGGGCCGCGCGTCGACGGTCAGGGGCAGCTCCGCGGCGGGCAGGGCGTCGAGCCCGTCCAGCGGGACCGGCAGCTCCTCGCTCCACACCGGCTCCCCGGCGGCGCCCGTCGCGTAGGGGGGCAGCAGCCGGGCGGGCTCGGCGGCCAGGCCCGTCATCAGCCGCTCGACGTCGGCGGGCGGCGCTTCGGCCGCCAGCAGCACGCGGGCGGTCCAGCGGGCGCGGGCGGGGGCGGCGTCGAGGTCGGCGGCGTCGAAGCCGGCCAGGTAGTCGCGGGTCAGGGTCCACCAGGCGGCCCGGTAGCCGGGGTCCTGGCCGAGTTCGCGCAGGTACATGCGCAGGTCGTAGTCGAGGAACTTCACCTGGCAGGCGTGGCCGAGCTCCGGCGAGGCGGCGGCGAGGGTGCGCGAGGCGGTGCGGTGGGCCTCGACGCGGGAGGCCCAGTTGCCGATGTCCTTGCGGTCCAGGGAGATGGACACCTGGGCGGCGCTGCGGCGCACGTGCCACACGTAGACGAGGTCGCCGACGACCGCGATGCGGGGGGCGGCGGCCAGGACGCGGGAGGTGAAGACGAAGTCCTCGTAGACGAACCGGCCGTCGGGGAAGCGGATCCCGTGCTCCTCCAGGAAGGAACGGTCGTACAGCTTGTTGACGCAGAGGGTGTCGCGGACCAGCTCGGGCCGGTCGGCGGGCCGCTCGACGACCTCGCCCGGCGTGTACAGCCCGGGCATCCACGGCACGTCGCGGCCCTCGGGCAGCTCGCGCCGGACGCACGCCCCGACCGTGACCGGGGCGCGGTGCTCCTCGGCCGCCCGCACCAGCGCGTCGGCCGCGCCGGGCGGCAGGACGTCGTCGCTGTCGAGGAAGAGGACGAACCGGGAGGTGGCGGCGGCGATCCCGTCGTTGCGCGGGGTGCCGCAGCCGCCGCTGTTCGCCGCGCGGTGGACGACCTTCAGGCGCGGGTGGACCTCGGCCAGCTCGTCCAGGACCCGCGCGGTCGCGTCCGAGGAGGCGTCGTCGACCGCGATGACCTCGGCGACCACCGGGCCCTGGGCGAGGGCCGAGGAGACGGCCTCGCCCACGAGCCCGGCGTCGTTGTACGCGATCACGACCACGGACACCGAGGGGGTGTCACTGCTGGAATTGCTGCTGCTCACCCGCAGGATCCTAGGCGAACGGCGTAAAGCGGGCTTCAAGTCCGCCGGCGGGTACTAGAACGGGCGGAACTCGTCGTACTCCTGCTGGGCGCTGTCGCCGCGCCGGGCTTCCTTCTCCTTGCGGCGCTGGGTGGCCGGACGCGGGGCCTCCATGCGGTGGTCCTCGCCACGGCGGCCCAGCATCTCGGCGCCGGCCATCATGGTGGGCTCCCAGTCGAAGACGACCGCGTTCTCCTCGGAGCCGATCGCGACGCCGTCGCCCGCCTTCGCACCGGCCTTCCTCAGCGCGTCCTCGACGCCGAGGCGGTTGAGCCGGTCGGCGAGGTAGCCGACGGCCTCGTCGTTGTTGAAGTCGGTCTGGCGGACCCAGCGCTCCGGCTTCTCGCCGCGCACGCGGTACACGTCCTCGACCTCGTCGAAGACGACGGTGAAGCCGGCGTCGTCCACGGCCTTCGGGCGGATGACGATACGGGTCGCCTCCTGCTTGGGCGTGCGGGCGCGCGCCTTGGCGACGACCTCGGCGAGGAAGTAGGAGAGCTCCTTGAGGCCGGTGCGGGCGACCGCGGAGACCTCGAAGACCTTGTAACCGCGGGCCTCCAGGTCCGGGCGGACCATCTCGGCGAGGTCCTGGCCGTCGGGGATGTCGACCTTGTTCAGGACGACGAGGCGGGGGCGCTTCTCCAGGCCGCCGCCGTAGAGCTTGAGCTCCTCCTCGATGAGGTCGAGGTCGCCGACCGGGTCGCGGTCCGACTCCAGGGTGGCGGTGTCCAGGACGTGCACGAGGATCGAGCAGCGCTCGACGTGGCGCAGGAACTCCAGGCCGAGGCCCTTGCCCTGGCTGGCGCCCGGGATCAGGCCCGGGACGTCGGCGATGGTGTAGACGGTGGAGCCGGCGGTGACCACGCCCAGGTTCGGGACGAGGGTGGTGAAGGGGTAGTCCGCGATCTTCGGCTTGGCGGCGGAGAGCACCGAGATCAGCGAGGACTTGCCGGCGCTGGGGAAGCCGACGAGCGCCACGTCGGCGACGGTCTTCAGCTCCAGGACGATGTCCCCGCTGTCACCGGGGACGCCGAGGAGGGCGAAGCCGGGGGCCTTGCGGCGGGCGGAGGAGAGGGCGGCGTTGCCGAGGCCGCCGCGGCCGCCCTGGGCGGCCACGTACGAGGTGCCCTGGCCGACGAGGTCGGCGAGGACGTTGCCCTGCTTGTCGAGGACGACGGTGCCGTCCGGCACGGGCAGGATCAGGTCCTGGCCGTCCTTGCCGGAGCGGTTGCCGCCCTCGCCGGGCTTGCCGTTGGTGGCCTTGCGGTGCGGGCTGTGGTGGTAGTCCAGCAGGGTGGTGATCGCCTGCTCCACCACCAGGATGACGTCGCCGCCACGGCCGCCGTTGCCGCCGTCGGGCCCGCCCAGGGGCTTGAACTTCTCCCGGTGAACGGAGGCGCAGCCGTGGCCCCCGTTACCCGCGGCGACGTGCAGCTCGACGCGGTCCACGAAGGTGGTCATGGGTGTTCCTCCAGATACTTACGGGAATGTCCCGGACAGGCCTTGCTGTCCATTAAACGTGTCTGTATGACAACGCGCCGAGGGCGGACCTCTCTTCCCGGCCTGCGCCGGGAAGAGTTGAGATCCGCCCTCGGGGTGTTACGAACGCTTGTGATTCAGCAGGAGCTGGATCAGGCGGCCGGAACGATGTTGACGACCTTGCGGCCACGGTGCGTACCGAACTGCACCGCACCCGGCAGCAGCGCGAACAGCGTGTCGTCGCCACCGCGACCGACACCCGCACCCGGGTGGAAGTGGGTGCCGCGCTGGCGGACGAGGATCTCGCCGGCGGAAACGACCTGACCGCCGAAGCGCTTCACGCCGAGCCGCTGAGCATTGGAATCGCGCCCGTTCCGGGTGGACGATGCGCCCTTCTTGTGTGCCATGTCTCAGTCCCTCTTACTTCGCAGCCGCGGGGATACCGGTGACCTTGATCGCCGTGTACTGCTGACGGTGACCCTGGCGACGGCGGTAGCCGGTCTTGTTCTTGTAGCGCAGGATGTCGATCTTGGCGCCCTTGTGGTGGTCCACAACCTCGGCCGTGACCTTGATGCCGGCCAGGACCCACGGGTCGCTGGTCACGGCGTCGCCGTCGACAACGAGCAGGGTCGAGAGCTCGACCGTGTCGCCAACCTTGGCAGTGGAAATCTTGTCAACCTCAACGATGTCGCCGACAGCAACCTTGTGCTGGCGACCACCGCTGCGCACGATGGCGTACACGCGGATCTCTCTCTCACTCGGGGCGGATACTCCTGAAGCCAGCCGCTCACGCGGGCCGGGGCCCACGGTGATCCGGAATGGACGAGCGGCCTCTCCCGTGTCCCGTCCGCTTGCGCGGAGGTTGGGGGAGGAAGGTGCTCAGGAGCGCGGCGCGCGCTGCACGATAAACGTCCAGACACGCCGACGGTCTAGGTTACGGGGCCGGTCCGAGAGGGTCAAACCGGGCCCCGCGTGCCCGTGGGGCCCCACCTCTCGGCGGGGCCCCACGGAGCGGGGACGATCAGCCCTCGGCCGGGGCCGAGACGGACGGCGGGGTCTGCTGCTCCGCCGCCGCGGTCTTCTTCGTCGTCCGCTTCGCGGCGGTCTTCTTGACCGTCGTCGTCTTCTTCGCGGCCGTCTTCTTGGCGGCCGCCGCCTTCTTGGCCGGGGCCTTCTTCGCCGTGGCCGCCTTCTTGGCCGGAGCCTTGCGGGCGGTCTTCTTGGCCGGCGCCGGGGCCTCGGCCTCGGCGTCCGCCTCGACGACGGGCTCGACCTCGGCCTTGACCTCGGCCTCGGCCGGAGCGGCGGCCTCGGCCGCGGGGGCCTCGACCACCACGATGGCGGCCTCGGCCGCACCGGCCGGTGCGGTGGCCTTGCGGACGGCGCGGCGGCGCGGACGCGCCGGGGCGGCCTCCACGACCGGCTCGGGCACGACGACGGGCTCCGCGACGGCCTCCACGGCCGGCTCGGGCTCGGCGACCGGCTCGGCGACCGGCTCGGCGACCGGCTCGGCCTCGGCCTCGGCCTCCACGACCGGCTCGGGAGCCGGAGCGGTGGCCTTGCGGGTCGCCCGGCGACGGGTACGGCCCTTGGGCGCGGCCTCCTCGGCCACCGGGGCGGCCTCGACCGGAGTGGCCTCGACCGTCTCCACGGCCTCCACGGCCTCGGTGACGACCTCGGCGGCCGGCTCCAGCACGGTGTCGGCGGGCTCGGTCACCGGCTCGTCCATGACGACCGGGGTCACCGGCGCCGGGACGGCCTGCCGCTCGCCGCCGCGCGGGGCGCCCGCCGGAGCGGTCGCCTTACGGGTGGCACGGCGACGGTTGCGGCGCCCGCTGACGCCCGCCGCGGCCTCGGCCTCGGCCGGGCTGCTGTACAGCTCCTCGCCCGGCACGAACGCCGGCTCCGGCAGCGCCCGCGGCGCGGCGGCCTCGGCGGCCACCTCGGCCTCGGTCTCGGTCTCGAACACCTCGGCGTCGGCGGTCTCGGCCGCCTCCAGCTCGTGCTCGTGCTCGTGCTCCAGGGCACGGCCGCCACGGCGCTTGGCGCGCTTGCCGTTGCCGCCGCCGCCGGGCGCGGCCGGGGTGTCCATGTGGACGATGACACCGCGGCCGTTGCAGTGGACGCAGGTCTCGGAGAAGGACTCCAGCAGACCCTGGCCCACCCGCTTGCGGGTCATCTGGACCAGGCCCAGCGAGGTGACCTCGGCCACCTGGTGCTTCGTGCGGTCGCGGCCCAGGCACTCCAGCATGCGCCGCAGCACCAGGTCGCGGTTGGACTCCAGGACCATGTCGATGAAGTCGATGACCACGATGCCGCCGAGGTCGCGCAGCCGCAGCTGGCGCACGATCTCCTCGGCCGCCTCCAGGTTGTTCCGGGTGACGGTCTCTTCGAGGTTGCCGCCCTGACCGGTGAACTTGCCGGTGTTGACGTCGATGACGATCATCGCCTCGGTCTTGTCGATCACGAGGGAGCCGCCCGAGGGCAGCCACACCTTGCGGTCGAGCGCCTTGGCGAGCTGCTCGTCGATCCGGTAGGTCGCGAAGACGTCCACCTCGGAGGTCCAGCGGGACAGCCGGTCGGCCAGGTCCGGGGCCACGTGGGACACGTAGCCGTGGATGGTCTCCCACGCCTGGTCACCGCTGATGATGACCTTGGAGAAGTCCTCGTTGAAGATGTCGCGCACGACGCGGACGGTCATGTCCGGCTCGCCGTACAGCAGGCTCGGCGACGAGGTCGTGATCTGCTTCGACTTCTTCTGGATGTCCTCCCACTGCTGCTGCAGACGCTCGACGTCGCGGCGCAGCTCGTCCTCGCTCGCACCCTCGGCGGCGGTGCGCACGATGACGCCCGCGTCCTCGGGGACGATCTTCTTGAGGATGGTCTTCAGGCGCGCGCGCTCGGTGTCGGGCAGCTTGCGGCTGATGCCGGTCATCGAGCCCTCGGGCACGTAGACCAGGTAGCGGCCGGGCAGCGAGACCTGGCTGGTCAGGCGGGCGCCCTTGTGGCCGATCGGGTCCTTGGTGACCTGCACCAGGACCGACTGGCCGGACTTGAGGGCGGACTCGATGCGGCGCGGCCCGTTGGCCATGCCGAGCGCCTCGAAGTTGACCTCGCCGGCGTACAGGACGGCGTTGCGTCCCTTGCCGATGTCGATGAACGCGGCCTCCATCGACGGCAGCACGTTCTGGACCTTGCCCAGGTAGACGTTGCCGACGTACGAGGTGGCCTCTTCCTTGTTGACGTAGTGCTCGACGAGCACGTTGTCCTCGAGGACGCCGATCTGGGTGCGCTCGCCGGCCTGGCGGACGACCATCACGCGCTCGACGGCCTCACGGCGGGCCAGGAACTCGGCCTCGGTGATGATCGGCACGCGGCGGCGGCCCTGCTCGCGGCCCTCGCGGCGGCGCTGCTTCTTCGCCTCCAGGCGGGTCGATCCCTTGATGGACTGGACCTCGTCGGACGGCTCGGCCTTCTCGCGCGCCGGGCGCGGCTCGCGGACCTTGACGACGGTACGGACGCCGTCCTCCTCGCCCGCCTCGACCTCGGCGGCGTCACCGCTGCGGCGACGGCGTCGGCGACGACGGCGGCTGGAGGAGGAACCGAGGGCCTCATCGGCCTCCTCGTCCTCTTCGTGCGCGTCCTCCTCGTCGGCGGACTCGGCCTCCTCCTCGGCGCCCTCGTCGAGGTCGGCGGCCTCGCCGCGGCGACGGCGACGGCCACCGCGACGGCGGCGGCGCGAGGGGCGGTCGCCCGACTCGTCGGCCTCGTCCTCGTCGAGCTCGGCGGCCTCGGCCTCCGGCTCCTCCTCGGCCTCGGCGACGACGTCGGCCAGGGTCACGGGCTCGGCGGCACCGCCACGGCGGCGACGGCGGCGGCCGGCCGGCTGGGCGGCGGCGGGGGCCTGGACCTCGGCGACGGCCTCGGCCTCTTCCTCCTCGGTCTCCTCCTCCGCCTCGACGGCGGCGGCAGCGGCCGCGGCGGCGAGGGCGGCGGTCTCCGGGGTCTGGAACATCGGCTCGGCGAAGACCGGTGCCTGGAAGACGGCCACGGCCGGACGCGCGGCGCGGCGGGCGGCGCGGTTGGGGGCGGCGGGCGCCTCCGCCTCGGCGGCGGCCTCGGGCTGCGCGGGAGCGGCGGCCGGGGCGGCGGCGCGGGTGGCACGGCGGCGGCCGCGCTTCGGGGCGTCCACGGCGTCGGCGACGGTGACAGCGCGGGTGGCGGCCTTGGGCGCCTCCTCCACGACGGGGGTCTCCTCGGCGGCCTCCTCGACCACGGCCGGGGCGGCCTCGACGGGGGCCGGAGCCGTCACGGCGCGGGTGGCGCGACGGCGGGCACGCGGGGCGGGAGCGGCCGGAGCCTCCTCCGCCACGACCGGCTCGGGAGCGGCCACGGGCTCGGCCTCCACGACCGGCTCGGCGGCACCGGCCGGAGCCGTCACGGCGCGGGTGGCGCGACGGCGGGCACGCGGGGCGGGAGCGGCCGGAGCCTCCTCCGCCACGACCGGCTCGGGAGCGGCCA
>NZ_JBIAVB010000006.1:241446-431210 GCF_042893675.1 Streptomyces sp. NPDC001594
CGGGCTCGGCCTCCACGACCGGCTCGGCGGCACCGGCCGGAGCCGTCACGGCGCGGGTGGCACGACGACGGGCACGCGGGGCGGGAGCGGCCGGAGCCTCCTCCGCCACGACGGGCTCGGGAGCGGCCGCGGTCTCGGCGGCGGGCGCCTCGGGGGCGGTGACGGCACGGGTGGCGCGGCGGCGGGTGCGCGGCGCGGGAGCGGCCGGGGCCTCCTCGGCGGCGGTCTCCACGGGCGACTCGGCCGGCTCGGCGGCGAGGGCGGCCGGAGCGGCCACGGCGCGGGTGGCGCGGCGGCGGGCACGCGGGGCGGGAGCGGCCGGGGCCTCCTCCGCCACGGCGGGCTGGGGGGCGGCCTCGGTCTCGGCGGCGGGCGCCTCGGCGGCGGCACCGCCGGGGGGACCGGCCGGCCGGGAAGCCGCGCGGCGACGCCTGCGCGGGGGCAGGTTGTCGCTGGGGCTGCCGGTCTCGGCGGCGGGGGTGTTCTCGTTCTCGTTCTCGAGCATGCGGGCGGTTCTCCCGTCACGCTCCCGGGCGCCGCGGCTGACGTCCGGTCCGGCACGGCTCCGCGCGAAGTACGCGGAGCCGGCCTCCGGGGCGCGTTCGCCACACGGGAGCTGTAGTCCATGGCCGCCGGTTCCGTACGTCTTGTCCGTACGGCCTGGCGGAAGTCTTCAGGTCTGTGCGCTGCCCGACCCAGGTGGCTCCCGAGTTCCAGGGCGGCGCGACGACGACGATCCCTACGCGGCGGGACCTTCCGGCGCCTTCGCGTCGGCGTTCACGGCGGCCGTGGGTGGGGCGGCCGTGTCGGCCTCGCGGTCGGGCGCGAGCGGGTCGGTCACCGTGCCGGACTCCTCGTCGAAGAGCCCCTGCGCCAGCCTGGTCACCGCAGCGGGGACCGGCGGCGCCAGGTCGGCCACAGCGTGAAGACCGGACAGGACGTCGTCGGGTCGCACGGCAGGTGTCAAATGCCGAACAACCAGCCGCAGTATCGCACAGGCATTGTCCAGAGGCCTATCAACCTGGGCAGGAAGCGCCTCAAGGCTCACGACCGCGGCGCGGGTGTCGAAGGTGCGCATCCCGTTCTTGGTGCGGCGCTGCACCTCGACCGTCTCGGCGGCGAGGAACGCCTCCACCGCGCGCTGCGCGTCGGCGGGCTCGACGCCCTCCAGGCGCAGCTCCCAGATCGAGGCCGTCAGCCGGTCCGCGAGCCCGGAGGTGCGGGCCTCGACGGCGTCGACGATGTCGAGGCCGAGCGGCATCGACTCGTCGAGCAGCTCGCGCAGCGTCTCGGGGTCGCGGGGCGCGGCGAGGGCGATCTCCAGGTACTCCGCCTCGCTGCCGGTGCCGGTCGGAGCGGCGTTCGCGTACGAGACGCGGGGGTGCGGGGTGAAGCCGGCCGAGTACGCCATGGGTACCTCGGCGCGGCGCAGGGCGCGCTCGAAGGCGCGCTGGAAGTCTCGGTGGCTGGTGAACCGGAGGCGGCCACGCTTGGTGTAGCGCAGTCGGATGCGCTGCACCACCGGTGCGGGGGGCGGGCCTTCGGGCTGTCGCTTGCCCAGTGGTTCTTCTCCTTGTGCGGGGCGTCGCGCTCGCGCGCCGCCCTGAGGTCTGTCGACCCGTCCGGCTCAGCCCCGCCGGCGGGGGCGGGGAGGTCTCGGCAGCGGGTGCCGCGTCGGCGGCTGTCGTACTACCCAGAGTACGCGCCCGTGACCTCGCCGGTTCCCGGGCGGGCCTTCCCCGGCTACCGGGTCGGGGCGCCCGTGCCGAAGATCGCCCGCCGTACCTCGGCCCGGGCCTCCCCCATCGCGGTGCGCGCGGCCCGCCACACCTGGCGCAGGGCGTGTCCGACGGGGGTGGCCACGTGGCGGCGGACCCAGGCGAGCGGGCGGGCGACGCAGCCGCGCCACAGCCACCGCAGTCCGCGCCCGAGGGCCCGGGTGACCCGGCCGGCGAGGTGCCAGGCGGGCGCGAGGACCTCGCGGACGAGGAAGACCAGGGGCGGCACGATCCCGTGGACCGCCACCCAGGCCGTCCCGCGCCCGAGCGGCAGGACGGCGTAGCGCCACAGCCCCGTCCAGGGCCAGACGAACACCAGCAGGCAGACCCCCCGCACCAGCCACCGCACCCCGTGCCCGAGGGGGGTGAGCACCTGCCGGTAGAGCCAGGTCAGCGGCGGGGCGACGAGGTCCCGCAGCACCCATCCGAGGCCGGCGCCCACGGGTGCGAGCACGTACCGCCCGAACGCCAGCAGCGCCCAGGCGGCCGCCAGCCCGACGGGCCGCAGCAGGTACCGGTACACCGCGCTCCCGACGGGCACGGCGACGTACCGCCACAGGCCCACCCAGGGCCAGTAGAAGACCGTCAGCGCGAGCGGCCTGAGGAGGTACCGCCAGAGCCGCACGAGCCCCCACCCGAGGGCGTTGCCCAGCGGGGCGAGCACATGCCGTCCGGCCGCCCGCGCGCAGAACACGAGCAGGTCCCACACCATCCGCACGGGCAGCACCACCAGCACGGCCACGACCTTCACGGGCACCCTGACGGCCCCGGCCAGACACCCGTCCCCACCCTGCGCGGCCTGCGGCCTCTCGATCTCCATGCCGCTAAGGACAGCAGAACGCGTCGCTCCGTTGCGCGGGGCCCCGCAGATTCAGCCGATCGATCCCGGCCGGCCCTCGAACGAACATGCCCCCCACGTTTCCGGTGGGGGGCGTGTCGGGGCGGCTCAGGTCACTTCACGACCGACAGCGGCAGCAGCTTCTTGCCGGTGGGGCCGATCTGGATCTCCGTCTGCATCTGCGGGCACACGCCGCAGTCGAAGCACGGGGTCCAGCGGCAGTCCTCGACCTCGGTCTCGTCGAGGGCGTCCTGCCAGTCCTCCCACAGCCAGTCCTTGTCGAGGCCGGAGTCGAGGTGGTCCCAGGGGAGCACCTCCTCGTACGTGCGCTCGCGGGTGGTGTACCAGGCCACGTCCACGCCGTACGCCGGCAGGGTCTTCTCCGCCGCCTGCATCCAGCGGTCGTACGAGAAGTGCTCGCGCCAGCCGTCGAAGCGGCCGCCGTCCTCGTAGACCGCGCGGATCACGTCGCCGATGCGGCGGTCGCCGCGCGAGAGCAGGCCCTCGACGATGCCCGGCTTGCCGTCGTGGTAGCGGAAGCCGATGGAGCGGCCGTACTTCTTGTCACCGCGGATCTTGTCGCGGAGCTTCGCCAGGCGGGCGTCGGTCTCCTCGGCGGAGAGCTGCGGGGCCCACTGGAACGGGGTGTGCGGCTTCGGCACGAAACCGCCGATCGACACCGTGCAGCGGATGTCGTTCTGCCCCGAGACCTCGCGGCCCTTGGCGATGACGTTGATCGCCATGTCGGCGATCTGCAGGACGTCCTCGTCGGTCTCCGTCGGCAGGCCGCACATGAAGTACAGCTTCACCTGGCGCCAGCCGTTGCCGTAGGCGGTGGCGACCGTACGGATCAGGTCCTCTTCCGAGACCATCTTGTTGATGACCTTGCGCATGCGCTCGGAGCCGCCCTCGGGGGCGAAGGTCAGACCGGAGCGGCGCCCGTTGCGGGTCAGCTCGTTGGCGAGGTCCACGTTGAACGCGTCCACGCGGGTCGACGGCAGCGAGAGGCCGATCTTGTCGTCCGTGTAGCGGTCGGCGAGGCCCTTGGCGATGTCCGCGATCTCGGTGTGGTCCGCGGAGGAGAGGGAGAGCAGGCCGACCTCTTCGAAGCCGGTGGCCTTCAGGCCCTTCTCGACCATCTCGCCGATGCCGGTGATGCTTCGCTCCCGCACGGGGCGCGTGATCATGCCGGCCTGGCAGAAACGGCAGCCGCGGGTGCAGCCGCGGAAGATCTCGACGGACATCCGCTCGTGGACCGTCTCGGCGAGCGGGACCAGCGGCTGCTTGGGGTAGGGCCACTCGTCGAGGTCCATGACGGTGTGCTTGGAGACGCGCCACGGAACGCCGGAGCGGTTCGGCACGACCCGGCCGATGCGGCCGTCCTCCAGGTACTCCACGTCGTAGAAGCCCGGGATGTAGACGCTGCCCGTCTTCGCGAGGCGCAGGAGGACCTCCTCGCGGCCACCCGGACGGCCCTCGGCCTTCCAGGTGCGGATGATCTCGGTCATGTCGAGGACGGCCTGCTCGCCGTCGCCGATGATCGCCGCGTCGATGAACTCCGCGATCGGCTCGGGGTTGAAGGCCGCGTGCCCGCCCGCGAGGACGATGGGGTGGTCGACCGTGCGGTCCTTCGCCTCCAGCGGGATGCCCGCGAGGTCCAGGGCCGTGAGCATGTTCGTGTAGCCCAGCTCCGTGGAGAAGGACAGGCCGAACACGTCGAAGGCCGAGACCGGGCGGTGGCTGTCGACGGTGAACTGCGGCACCTGGTGCTCGCGCATCAGGGCTTCCAGGTCGGGCCACACCGAGTAGGTGCGCTCGGCCAGGACGCCCTCGCGCTCGTTCAGTACCTCGTAGAGGATCATGACGCCCTGGTTGGGCAGACCCACCTCGTACGCGTCCGGGTACATGAGCGCCCAGCGGACGTCACACGCGTCCCAGTCCTTGACGGTGGAGTTCAGTTCACCGCCGACGTACTGGATGGGCTTCTGCACATGCGGGAGCAGAGCTTCGAGCTGTGGGAAGACCGACTCGGACATCACGCGACTTTCGTGAAGCGGGCAGGGGGCGACTCTCAAGCGTACCTTGAGGCCCGCCCGCACTTCTCCACGTGATCATTTCAGGGCGGTCTTCGACCTCCGGCGGACGGCCTTGGCCCAGATGGCCGGAAGCCGGCGCTCCAGACGGGCGGACCGGCCTTCCTCGCGGCCGTGGAGCAGCCCCCAGGTGAACGCGGACTCCCCCGCGTCGGCGGCCTGGGAGCCGAGGCCGAGCAGGGCCTCGCGGGCCACGACCCCGTCCCGGTGGTCGCCGAGCAGGCTCTGCACCGACTTGGCGGCCTTGGCCAGCTTGCGGGCGGGCCTGCCCAGGGCGGGTGCGGCCGCCTCGGCGGCGTAGCGGGCGCGCTTGGCGGCCTTGCGGGCCTCGTGGAGGGCGCGGTCCCGCTCCTCGCCCGGGTCGAGGGCGAGGGCGGCGGCGACGCGGTCGGCGAGGCGGTCCCAGTCGTGGAGGACGGCCTTGGGCAGCTGCCGGGTCGCGGGGCGGGAGGCGGCGGGGCGCAGGGGCGGGTCGGCGAGGAGGGCGTCGACGGAGTCCAGGAGGGCCAGGTAGCGGTCGCTGTCGAGGGCGGCGACCGCGCGGCGGCGGGTGCGCTTGCGGCGCAGGGTGTTCCAGGCGCGCAGCCGGTCGCGGACGGGGCCCAGGCGCAGACCGGGCGGCAGTTCCCCGAGCCGGGCGCGCAGCAGTTCGAGGAGGACTTCGCGGTCGCGGTCGGCGCCGAGTTCGGCGCCGAGCCAGCGCAGTTCGTCGCGCACGGGGTCGGTGACGGCGCGGTCGAGGATCTTGCGGTGGGTGGCGAGGGTGCTGCGCAGCCGGCGGGTGGCGACGCGCATCTGGTGGACGGAGTCGGGCAGGTCGCGGCGGACGGCGGGGTCCTGGGCGACGAGGGCGTCGCGCTGCCGGCGCACGTACGCCAGGACGTGCGCGCCCGCCGTCCGGTCGGCGGGGTCGTGTCCGGGGCGGACGGGGGGCGGGGCGCCGGTGGCGGTGAGGGCGCGGGCGAGCTTGGAGGGGGCGTCGCTGACGCGCAGGCCGGCCTCGGCGAAGCGGTCCGTGACGGCGTCGAGGAGGGCGGGGTCGGCGCCGTCGGCGAGTTCCACCTCGACCTCGGTCCAGGCGGCGGCGGCCTTGCCGCGTTCGGCGCGGACGGTGTCGGTGCACAGCTGGGCGAGGAGGGTGCCGTCGGCGGCGAGGAGGTCGCGGGTGTGGCGTTCGGAGCTGAGGCGGACCTGGGGTTCGAGGTCGGAGCGGCGGGTGCGGGAGCGGGCGAGGGCGGCGAGGTCCGGGGGGAGGGTGTCGGAGAGCGGGGCGTGGACCTCGTCGCGGGTGCCGGGGGCGACGGGGAGTTTGAGGTGCCAGCCGGCGTCCTCACCGCCGGTGCGGCGGCGCAGGGTGAGGCCGTCGGCGGCGAGGGCCAGGCCGGGGGTGTCGTAGTAGACGGCGTCGAGGCGGGCGGTGCCCCGGTCGCGGACGGAGGCGATCCCGGCGGTCCCGGTCAGGTCCGGCAGCCGCGGCCGGGCGTCCCCGGCCCCGGCCTTCTTCCCGCCCTGCTTCGCCCGTTTGCCCTGGCCGCCGGTACCGCCGCCGCCCCCCTGGCCCCCGGTGAACTCGAATTTCCGCTCGATCTCGCGCTGGGTGTCCGCCATGGATCGAATCTAGTCCCGTTCCGGTGCGGCGGCAGGGCGCTGCGCACTGCGGCGTGAAGCGTCCGGCGCACCGCCCGGATCAGGCCGACATCGGGCGTTGCACCCTTATCGACTGGAGCAGCCCGACGGCCACCCAGACGGCGAACATCGAGGAGCCCCCGTAGGAGACGAAGGGCAGCGGCAGGCCGGCGACGGGCATGATGCCGAGGGTCATGCCGATGTTCTCGAAGGCCTGGAACGCGAACCAGGCGATGATCCCGGCGCAGACGATGGTCCCGTACAGCTCGGTGGTCTCGCGGGCGATCACGCAGGCCCGCCAGAGGATGACGCCGAGCAGGACCAGGATCAGTCCGGCGCCGACGAAGCCCAGCTCCTCGCCCGCGACGGTGAAGACGAAGTCGGTCTGCTGTTCGGGGACGAACTGGCCGGTGGTCTGGGAGCCCTTGAAGAGGCCGGAGCCGAGCGCGCCGCCGGAACCGATGGCGATGCGCGCCTGGTTGGTGTTGTAGCCGACGCCGGCGGGGTCGAGCTCGGGGTTGGCGAAGGCGGCGAAGCGGTTGATCTGGTACTCGTCGAGGACGCCGAGCTGCCAGATCAGGATGGCTCCGGCGGCGCCGGAGGCGAGCAGGCCGACGACCCAGCGGTTGGAGGCGCCGGAGGCGAGCAGGACGCCGAGCACGATGACGACCATGACCATGACGGAGCCGAGGTCGGGCATCAGCATGACGATGCCCATGGGGGCGGCGGCCAGGCACAGGGCCTTGACCACGGTGCGGTGGTCGGGGTGTTCGAGGTCGCCGGCGTCCACCCGGGCGGCGAGCAGCATGGCCATGCCCAGGATGATGGTGATCTTGACGAACTCGCCCGGCTGGAGGGAGAAGCCGCCGCCGATGACGATCCAGGCGTGGGCGCCGTTGATGGTCGAGCCGAGCGGGGTGAGCACGGCCAGGACGAGCACCAGGGAGATCCCGTAGAGGATCGGCACGGCTCCGCGCAGGGTGCGGTGGCCCAGCCAGATCGTGCCGATCATCAGCACGAGGCCGATGCCGGTGTTCATGGCGTGCCGGGTCAGGAAGTAGTACGGGTCGCCCTGGTTGAGGGTGGTGCGGTTGCGGGTGGCCGACCACACCAGCAGCGCGCCGAGGAAGGACAGGGCGAGCGCGGACAGCAGTATCGGCCAGTCGAGCCGGCGCAGGACGGAGTCCCGTGCGGTCAGCTTGGCCACGGCGCCGCGCTCCGGCGCGTACCGGGAGACGGAGAACTTGTTGGCGGTCTGCATCGGGCCTCAGTCCTGCTTGTGCGCGGGCGGGGCCGGCGGGCCGGCGAGGGCGGGCGGTACGTCCTCGGGGGACGGCGGCACGTACGGCCGGATCTGGGGGGCGTCGATGGAGCCGTCCGGCTGGATGGCGGGCAGGTTGGCCTCGGGCTTGGGGAGCAGGGCCTTGGAGAGGTCCTGCTTGCCGGACATGTCGAGGCCGTAGATGGCGTTGTAGATGTTGCGCACGGCGGGGCCGGAGGCGCCGGAGCCGGTGCCGCCCTGGGAGATGGTCATGACGATGGTGTAGTCGTCGGTGTAGGTGGCGAACCAGGAGGTGGTCTGCTTGCCGTAGACCTCGGCGGTGCCGGTCTTGGCGTGCATGGGGATCTGCTTCTGCGGCCAGCCGCCGAAGCGCCAGGCGGCGGTGCCGCGGGTGGCGACGCCCTCCAGTGCTTCGCTTATCTGCTGCCGGGTCTTCTCGTCCATGGGCAGCTTGCCGTGGGCCTGCGGCTTGATCTCCTCGACCTTCTTGCCGTCGGCGCTGATGACCGCCTTGCCGATGGTCGGGTTCCACAGGGTGCCGCCGTTGGAGATGGCGGCGTAGATGGTGGCCATCTGGATGGGGGTGACGAGGGTGTCGCCCTGGCCGATGGAGTAGTTGACGGCGTCACCGGCGCGCATGAGGTTGCCTTCGAGGCAGTTCTCGTAGGAGAGCAGCTCGACGTAGGTGCCGCCCTTCTTGCCGGTCTTGCACCACTGGTCCTTGTTGGCCTCCCAGAACCGCTGCTTCCAGGCGCGGTCGGGGACGCGGCCCTTCTCCTCGCCGGGGAGGTCGACGTGGGTCTCGGCGCCCAGGCCGAACTGGTGGGCGGTCTTGTAGAAGATCTCTGCCGGGTTCTTGACCGGGTGGAGGCCGCCGTCCTTGAGCCACTGCTGGTGGCCGAGGGCGTAGAAGACGGTGTCGCAGGAGACCTCGAGGGCCTGGCCGAGGGTGATGTTGCCGTGGCCCTGGGACTCGAAGTTCTTGAAGACCTGGCCGCCGATGGAGTACGAGCTGGGGCAGGGGTAGCTGCCGTCGAAGGGGTATCCGGCGTTGACGGCGGCGGTGGTGGGGATGACCTTGAAGATGGAGCCGGGGGCGGCCTGGCCCTGGATCGCCCGGTTCATCAGCGGGACGTTGGACTCCTTGGCGGTGAGCTTGGCGTAGTCCTTGGCGGAGATCCCGCCCACCCAGACGTTGGGGTCGTAGGTGGGGTTGGAGGCCATGGCGACGACCCGGCCGGTCTTGGATTCGAGGACGACGACGGCACCCGCGTCGGCCTTGTAGGGGACGCCGGTGTTGCGGTCGATCTGCTTGCGGGCCTCCACCATGGCGGCGTTGAGCTCGTACTCGGCGACGCCCTGGACGCGGGCGTCGATGCTGGTGACCAGGTTGGCGCCGGGGACGGCGGGGTCGTTCTCGGCCTGGCCGATGACGCGGCCGAGGTTGTCGACCTCGTAGCGGGTGACGCCGGACTTGCCGCGCAGCTGCTTGTCGTAGGTGCGTTCGATGCCGAAGCGGCCGACCTGGTCGGAGCGCAGGAACGGCGAGTTGGTGTTCTTGGCCTTGACGATCTCGTCGTCGGTGACCGGGGAGAGGTAGCCGAGGACCTGGCCGGTGTTGGCGCCGCCGGGGGCCGGGTAGCGGCGGACGGCGGTGGGCTCGGCGGTGATGCCGGGGAAGTCCTCGGGGCGTTCGCGGATCTGCAGGGCCTGCTGGGTGGTGGCTTCGAGGGTGACGGGGATCGGCTGGTAGGGGGATCCGTTCCAGCAGGGCTGGGGGGTCTTGGAGTCGCAGAGCCGGACCTTGTCCATGACGTCCTGCGGCTTCATGTCCAGCACCCCGGCGAGGCGGGTCAGTACGCCCTTGCCCTTGTCCTTTATCTTCATCAGCTCGGTGCGGCTGGCGGAGACGACGAGGCGGGTCTCGTTGTCGGCGAGCGGGATGCCCCGGGCGTCGAGGACGGAACCGCGCACGGCGGGCTGGACGACCTGCTGGACGTGGTTGTTCTTGGCCTCGTCGGCGTACTCCGCGCCGTTGCGGATCTGCAGGTACCACAGCCGCCCGAAGAGGGTGAGCAGCAGCGAGAAGACGAGCACCTGGAGGATGACGAGCCGGATCTGCACCCGGGGGGTGCGGCCGGTCTCCGGAATGTTGGTCACTGGTGCTCCCCCGTCACAGCTTCCTGACGCTCTTCACGCCCTTGACACCTTTGACGCCCTTGACGCCCTTTATGCGGCCGGCCCGGTTGGCGCGGCCGCGCGCGGTCATCATCCGCAGGCCGCCGCGCTGGCTGCCGATGCGCAGGCCGGTGCCGCCGGCCAGCCAGCCGGAGGCGACGTCCTTGCCCTGCGGGGGCCCTCCGTTGGCCTCGACGGCCATCGGGTCGTTCTCGGCCTTGCGGGCCAGGGCCATGATGAACGGCACCGTGAACGGGGCGAGCAGCAGGTCGTAGAGGGTCGCGGTGAACAGCAGTCCGACCAGGCCCACGTGGCGGGCGGCGGTGTCGCCGACGAGGGCGCCGACCCCCGCGTAGAGGAGGGTGGAGCCGATCGCGGCGGCCACGACGGTGAGCATCGGCCCCCAGGCGGAGCGGAAGCGGCCGTTGTCGGGGCGGACGAGGCCCACGAGGTAGCCGACGAGGCACAGGACGAGGGCGTACCGTCCGGCGGCGTGGTCGGCGGGCGGGGCGAGGTCGGTGAGCAGGCCGGCGGTGAAGCCGATGAGGGCTCCGCTGACGTGTCCGTAGACCAGGGCGAGGGCGACGACGGTCAGCAGGACCAGGTCGGGGACGGCTCCGGGCAGCTGGAGCCGGCCGAGGACGGTGACCTGGATGACGAGGGCGACGGAGACGAGCGAGCCCGCGAGCAGGATCCGGTTGATGCGCATGGCGGTCAGCTCCTACTCGTCGGCCGGCTTGCCGGAAACGCTGGCGGAGGGGGACGGGGCGACCGTGACGGTGACCGTCGGGGTGGGCTTGGGCGGCTCGGGCTTGGGCGGCAGGACGGAGTCGCGTGGGTCCTCGCGCGGGGGCATCACGACGACGCCGACGATGTCGAGCCGGGAGAAGCCGACGAAGGGGCGGACCCAGACGGTGCGGGTCAGGTCGCCGCGCGAGGGGTCGACCTTGACGACCTCGCCGATCGGGACCCCCGGGACGAAGGGCTTGTTGGCGCGGGAGCCGAAGGTGACGAGCCGGTCGCCGGGGTTGATCTTGGCGCGGCCGTTGAGCATCTGGACGGAGAGGGCGCGGTCGCCCTGGCCGGTGGCGAAGCCCAGTTCGCCGGTCTTCTCCAGTCGGGTGCCGACGGTGAAGCGGGGGTCGTTGGCGAGGACGACGGTGGCGGTGTCGGGGCCGACGGTGGCGACGCGTCCGACGAGTCCGTCCCCGTTGAGGACGGTCATGTCGCGTTCGATGCCGTCCTTGCTGCCGGCGTCGATGGTGACGGTCCAGGAGAAGCCCTGGGCCGCTCCTATCCCGATGACCTCGGCGCCCTTGATGCCGTACTGCCCGGCGCCGGCCCGCTTGAGCATCTCGTCCAGCTCGTGGGCGCGGCTGCGGGTCCGGTCGTCACTGCCCAGCTTGAGCTTCAGGGCGGTGTTCTCGCGCTCCAGGTCCGTGATCCGGTTGTGGCGCTTGTCGGAGTCGCGGACGGCCCCTATGGCGTTGGCGACCGGGTCCACGGCGGTCGCGACGCCCTCCTCGACGGGGCCGAAGACGGCCGCGGCGGCCCGCCGGGCGCCGTCGACCGGCGAAGCCTCTCCCGCTCTGATGTCCACCGTGATCAGCGCGAACGCGATGGCGATCAGCAGTACCAGGAGCAGCCGGCTCTCTCGTGTGTCCCTCACGTGCGGCGGCCGTGCCTTCCTCGTAGAAACTCGTGCGGCGGAACCGTTCCGGCGGGGCCGGGGCGGCACCGGACTGTGCCTGTATATCAACGATCCGCCGCACGGGCGCGGCAGCACCCGTACGGCGGATCCTTGTGTTCCGCATGCCCCGTTACGGGGGTTTGATCACCGCCGGGGCTGGGCGTCCAGGACCTGCTGGAGGGCCTCGAACTCCTCGACGCACTTGCCGGAGCCGAGGGCCACGGAGTCGAGGGGGTCCTCGGCGATGTGGATCGGCATGCCCGTCTCGCGGCGCAGCCGCTCGTCGAGGCCGCGCAGCAGGGCGCCGCCGCCGGTGAGCACGATGCCGCGGTCCATGATGTCGCCGGAGAGCTCCGGCGGGCACTTGTCGAGGGTGGTCTTGACGGCGTCGACGATGGCGTTGACGGGCTCCTCGATGGCCTTGCGCACCTCGGCCGCGGAGATGACCACGGTCTTGGGCAGGCCCGAGACCAGGTCGCGGCCGCGGATCTCGGTGTGCTCGTCCTTGTCGAGGTCGTACGCCGACCCGATGGTGATCTTGATCTGTTCGGCGGTGCGCTCGCCGAGGAGGAGCGAGTACTCCTTCTTGATGTGCTGGATGATCGCGTTGTCCAGCTCGTCGCCGGCCACCCGGATGGACTGCGCCGTGACGATTCCGCCGAGGGAGATGACGGCGACCTCGGTGGTGCCGCCGCCGATGTCCACGACCATGTTGCCGGTGGCCTCGTGGACGGGCAGGCCCGAGCCGATGGCGGCGGCCATGGGCTCCTCGATGATGTGCACCTGGCGGGCGCCGGCCTGCGTGGACGCCTCGATGACGGCGCGGCGCTCCACTCCGGTGATGCCGGAGGGCACGCAGACCACCACGCGCGGGCGCGCCAGGTAGCGACGCTTGTGGATCTTGAGGATGAAGTACCGGAGCATCCGCTCGGTGATCTCGAAGTCGGCGATCACGCCGTCCTTGAGGGGGCGTACGGCGACGATGTTGCCGGGCGTGCGCCCGATCATCTTCTTCGCCTCGGAGCCGACCGCCAGGATGCCGCCGGTGTTCGTGTTGATGGCGACCACGGACGGCTCGTTCAGAACGATTCCCCGGCCCCTCACGTACACCAGCGTGTTGGCGGTCCCGAGGTCGATCGCCATGTCACGGCCGATGAACGACATGTTGTTCCCCTTGTTCCCCATGAGGAGCGTCTGGCCTTCCAGTTGATAGCGGCTGCTGTCAGGTCGGCGAGGTGGGTGTGTGGGTGGAGGCCCCATCGTAGTGCCGCAGGTACGGACATCGCGCGACGGGACTCCGGCAATCCCGCCGGAACGGATACCCGCCCCCTTAGTGGTGACGTCGTGTCCTGTCCATGCGTTCCCGGACCGCGCCCGCAATACCGAAGGGCGACCGAAATTACTTCGGTCGCCCCAGGTCATGAGCGCTATTTGGCTGATGTCACGTCAGAAAGGAGTGGCCGCGACAAGTCAGAGAGCGGGGAAGAACAGCTTCAGCTCGCGCTCCGCGGACTCCTCGGAATCCGAGGCGTGGATCAGGTTCTCCCGGGTGATGGACCCGAAGTCGCCCCGGATGGAGCCGGGCGCCGCGGCGATCGGGTCGGTGGGTCCGGCCAACTGGCGGACACCCTCGATCACGCGTTCCCCTTCGACCACGAGGACGACGACCGGGCCGCTCGACATGAAGCCCATGAGGGGCTCGTAGAAGGGCTTGCCCTTGTGCTCGCCGTAGTGGGTCTCCAGGGTCTCCTGGTCCAGCGTGCGCAGCTCCAGCGCCGGGATGGTCCAGCCGGCCTTCCGCTCGATCCGGCCGATGATCTCGCCGATCAGGCCACGGCGGACGGCGTCCGGCTTGAGGATGACGAGCGTGCGCTGGGTCATGTTCCAACTCCTTGCGGCATACGGGTGCGGTAGGGCGAATCTACAGGGCCGGTACGGTGACCCGTCACGCAGCGTCAGCCTCGGCCTGGCGGGCGGCCCAGCTCGCCTTGATCGCGTCGATCCGCCGGCCGTAGTGCACCGAGCACCACCACAGGCCCGCGAAGACCGCGCCCAGGAAGAACATCATCGGGACCACGAAACCGCTCGCGATCAGGCCGATCTGCAGCGCCCAGCCGAGCTCCACCGCGCCCCGGCGCGAGAGCATCCCGCACAGCAGCACCGACAGCAGCATCGTCACGCCGCAGACCGTCCACACCTGGGCCTGGGTCAGGTCCGGGTTCTTCATGGCCACCAGGCCCGCGAAGCCGACGACGAAGAATTCACCGATCAGCGTGCTCGCGCAGAGCGTGCGCATCGATCCCTCAGCCCCTCTTGAACAGCAGGCGGGCCTCGCCCACCGTGATCACGGAACCGGTCACCAGGACCCCGGCCCCTCCGTATTCGGCCTCTTCCTCCGCCAGCGTGACGGCCGCCTCCAGGGCGTCGTCCAGCCGCGGCTCCACCTGCACCCGGTCGGGGCCGAAGACCTCGACGGCGATGGCGGCCAGCTCGTCCGCGCCCATGGCCCGGTGGCTGGTGTTCTCCGTGACCACGACCTCCGCGAAGATCGGCTCGAAGGCCTCGAAGACGCCCTTGACGTCCTTGCCCTCGCTCGCCGCCACCACACCGATCAGCCGGCTGAAGCCGAAGGCCTCGGTCACGGCCTCCGCGGTGACCTGCGCGCCCGCCGGGTTGTGCGCGGCGTCAAGGATCACCGTCGGGCTGCGGCGCACGACCTCCATGCGGCCCGGCGAGGTCACCGAGGCGAAGGCCTGCCGCACCGTGTCGGCGTCCAGCTCGCGCGCCTGCTGCCCGCCGACACCGAAGAAGGCCTCGACGGCGGCCAGCGCGACCGCCGCGTTGTGCGCCATGTGGGCGCCGTACAGCGGCAGGAAGATGTTGTCGTACTCGCCGCCCATCCCGCGCAGGGTGAGCATCTGGCCGCCGACCGCCACCTCGCGGGAGACCACGCCGAACTCCATGCCCTCGCGGGCCACGGTCGCGTCGACCTCGACGGCCCGCTTGAGCAGCACCTGCGCGGCGTCCACCGGCTGCTGCGCGAGGATCACGGTGGCGCCCTGCTTGATGACGCCGCCCTTCTCCCCCGCGATCTCGCCGGGCGTGGAGCCCAGCCGGTCGGTGTGGTCCAGGCTGATCGGGGTGATCACGGCGACCGAGGCGTCGATGACGTTGGTGGCGTCCCAGGTGCCGCCCATGCCGACCTCGATCACGGCCGCGTCCACGGGCGCGTCCGCGAAGGCCGCGTACGCCATGCCGGTGAGCACCTCGAAGAAGGACAGCCGGAAGTCCTCGGCGGCGTCGACCATCTCCACGTACGGCTTGATGTCGTGGTAGGTCTCGATGAACCGCTCGGCGCTGATCGGCGCCCCGTCCAGGCTGATCCGCTCCGTGACGGACTGGACGTGCGGGCTGGTGTAGCGGCCGGTGCGCAGCTCGAAGGCGTTCAGCAGGGCCTCGATCATGCGGGCCGTGCTGGTCTTGCCGTTCGTCCCGGTGACGTGGATGGTCGGGTAGGCGCGCTGGGGCTGGCCCAGGACGTCCATCAGCGCCTCGATGCGGCTGACGGACGGGTCCAGCTTGGTCTCGCCCCAGCGGGTGGAGAGCTCCTGCTCCACCTCCAGCAGCGCCTTGGCCACCTCGGGGTCCTCCGGGCGGGCGGGCACGGGGTCGCCCGTGGGCGGGCCGGCCTGGGCGCGCAGGGTGCGGCTCCCGGCCTCGATCACCGCCAGGTCGGGGTCTCGGTCGGCTTCTTCCGCCACTATCTGGTCGAACTCGTCGAACGTGCCGTCGCGGTCGCGGTCCTGGCCCTCGGGCTGCTGCTCACTCACAGCCCCCAGTCTACGGACGCGGGCCCCGGGGACTTTCGGCCCGGCCGTTTCGGGACCTTCGGCGGCGAAAGCGACCGGATCGTTATGCAAGCCTTGCGGACGGGAGATTGGGGAACAAATGCCGCAGGCCAGTACCGACAAGACCGCCTCCAGCCGGGACATAGGCATAGACCTGGGGACCGCGAACACCCTGGTCTACGCCCGCGGACACGGGATCGTGCTCAATGAGCCGTCCGTGGTCGCGGTCAAGGCGGGCACCACCACCGCGCTCGCCGTCGGAACGGAGGCCAAGGAGACCATCGGCCGCACCCCGGGCTCCATCACCGCGATCCGCCCCCTCAAGGACGGGGTGATCTGCGACTACGAGGCGGCCGAGGAGATGATCCGGCACTTCGTCCGCAAGGCGGTCCCGGGCCGGCGCCCCCGCACCCGGATGGTGATCTGCGTGCCGTCCGGGGTCACCCCGGTCGAACGGCGGGCCATCGTCCACGCCTCCACCCGGGCGGGCGCCCGCTCCGTCCACCTGATCGAGGAGCCGATGGCGGCCGCGATCGGCGCCGGCCTGCCGGTGGCCGAGGCGCGCGGCTCGATGGTCGTGGACATCGGCGGCGGCACCTCGGAGGTGGCCGTCATCTCCCTGGGCGGGATCGTCACCTCGCAGTCCCTGCGGATCGGCGGGGACCGGCTCGACGCCGCGATCGCGGACCACGTGCGCAAGGAGCACTCGCTGCTCATCGGCGAGCGCACCGCCGAGGACGTGAAGGTCGCCATCGGCTCGGCCTGGCCGGTGCCCGAGCGGCCGGAGCTGGAGACCCGCACCTTCACCGTGCGCGGGCGCGAGCGGGTCGGCGGCATGCCCAAGACCCTGGAGCTGACCGCGGCCGACGTACGGGCCGCGCTGGACGAGCCGGTCGAGGCGATCATCGCCGCCGTCCGCGCCACCCTGGAGGAGTGCCCGCCCGAGCTGTCCGGGGACGTCATGGAGCACGGCATCGTCCTCACCGGCGGCGGGGCGCTGCTGCCCGGGCTGGACCTGCGGATGGCCTCCGCGACCGGCATCCCGGTGTTCGTCGCCGACGCGCCCCTGGACTGCGTGGCCCTGGGGTCGGGGCGCTGCGTGGAGGACCTGGACACCCTGGGGTCGCTGCTGTCCCCCGCCAAGGCCTGACGGGTCCGCCGGAGGGGTCAGCCGCGCGGCAGGGTCGCGACGACCTCGTAGGTGTCCTCGCCCCGCCGGGCCGTCAGGTTCCCCCCGAGGCTGCGGACGCGCTCGGCCATGCTGGCGGTGCCCGAGCCGGCCGAGACCGGCGCCCGGCCCGGGGTGCGGGCCGGCAGGCCGTTGCTGACGGCGATCCTCAGGTGCGGGCCGTCCGCGCTGACCGACACCTCGATGGTCTCGCCCTGCGCGTGCTTGGCCGCGTTCGTCAGGCACTCCTGGACCACCCGGTAGACCGCCGCCTGCCGCAGCGGCGACAGCGCGTGCGCCTGGGGGTCGATCGTCAGCCGGACCGGCGAGCCGGCCCGGCCGCTCTCCTCCGCCAGCGCCGCCAGCCCCTCCACGCCCGGGGTCGCGGCCCGCTCGCCCCGCTGCACGATGATCTCGTTCAGCACCAGGTGGGCCCGGCGGGCGGTGTCGGACAGCTCCTCGAAGTCCTTCGCGTACGGGGTCTCCCGCGCCCGCATCGACAGCACCTCGGAGCGGACCGTCAGCAGGGTCAGCTCGCGCCCGACGAAGTCGTGGACGTCGCGGGCGACGGAGTTCCGTTCCTGCTGGACGGCGTGCAGGACGGCCGCCTCGGCCCGCCGGGCCTCCAGCTCGCGCACCAGGTCGTGCCGGTAGGCGGCGATGCCGACGGCGGAGGCGAGCACCCCGATGGGCACGACCAGGCTGAGGAAGGAGCTGAGGGTGGCCGCCTTGGGCTCGGGCCAGCCGGGCAGGCAGAACACGGCGAGCGCGAAGGCCACGTAGCCGGTGGTGGCCAGGACGGCGGCCCGCCGGCCCCGGTTGCGGCCGACGGAGTACAGGGCGAACTGGATCAGCGTCAGCTCGTGCAGCCAGCCGATGAACAGCAGGGCGGTGAGGTACGGCGCCCATGGCAGCCGGCGCCGCACCAGCAGGGTCGTACAGCCGGCCGTCAGCACCAGGGCCGCCTGCCAGCCGTTGAGGGAGTTGTCGGCGGCGGCCAGGCCCGGCAGGTCCAGGGCCATCAGGCCCAGGCAGCTCAGCGCCGCGAGGGCGTCCTGCGCCCGGGGCGAGGCGCCCCAGCTTTCGGCGAGCCGGCGCCCGGAGGCCACGGCCCGGCGGAGTACCGGGACGGAGGACTTCAGGTGCATGCCCCCATCATGCGTGGTCCGCGCCCGGGATCGGCTCAGCCATTCGGACATATCACGTGATGAACGGCACTCGTGGCAGGGCCGTACGTTCCCGCACGGGCAGACGAAAGGCCCCCACCGGCCGGTGGGGGCCCTTCGCTCACTCACTCGCCGGCTAGGCGGCGGGCAGGGCGTCCAGCTGGGCCTGGATCCGGGCGATGTCCGCCTCGGCCTTGGCCAGCCGGCCCTTGATCTTGTCCACGACGTTGTCGGGGGCCTTGGCCAGGAAGGCCTCGTTCCCGAGCTTCGCCTCGGCCTGCTGCTTCTCCTTCTCGGCGGCGCCGAGGTCCTTGGAGAGGCGCTTGCGCTCGGCGGCCACGTCGATCGTGCCGGACAGGTCGAGGGCGACCGTGGCACCGGCGACCGGCAGGGTGGCGGTGGCGCTGAAGCCCTCGCCCTCCGGCTGGAGGCGCAGCAGCTGACGGATGGCGCCCTCGTGCGCGGCGAGCGGCGTGCCGGCCAGGTCCAGGCGGGCCGGGACCTTCTGGCCCGGCTGCAGCCCCTGGTCGGCGCGGAACCGGCGGACCTCGGTGACGACGGCCTGGAGGTTCTCGATCTCCGCCTCGGCGGCCTCGTCGCGGAAGCCACTGTCCTTGGGCCAGTCGGCGACCACGAGGGACTCACCGCCGGTGAGGGTGGTCCACAGCGTCTCGGTGACGAACGGGACGACCGGGTGCAGCAGGCGCAGCATGGTGTCCAGCACCTCGCCGAGGACCCGGCCGGAGACCTGCGCGCCCTCGCCGCCCGCGAAGAAGGTCGTCTTCGACAGCTCGACGTACCAGTCGAAGACCTCGTCCCACGCGAAGTGGTACAGGGCCTCGCTCAGCTTCGAGAACTGGAAGTCCTCGTAGTACGCGTCCACCTGCGCGACGGTCTTGTTCAGGCGCGACAGGATCCAGCGGTCGGTCGCCGACATCTTCTCGACCGGCGGCAGCTCGCCCTCGATCGTCGCGCCGTTCATCAGCGCGAAGCGCGTGGCGTTCCAGATCTTGTTGGCGAAGTTGCGGGAGGCCTGGACCCAGTCTTCGCCGATCGGCACGTCGGTGCCCGGGTTGGCGCCCTTGGCCAGGGTGAAGCGGACGGCGTCGGAGCCGTACTTGTCCATCCAGTCCAGCGGGTCGACGACGTTGCCGAAGGACTTCGACATCTTCTTGCCGCGCTCGTCGCGGACCAGGCCGGTCAGGGCGATGGTCTTGAACGGGACCTCGCCGTCCATCGCGTACAGGCCGAACATCATCATCCGGGCGACCCAGAAGAAGATGATGTCGTGGCCGGTCAGCAGGACGTCGGTGGAGTAGAACTTCGCCAGGTCCGGGGTCTTCTCCGGCCAGCCCAGGGTGGAGAAGGGCCACAGGCCTGAGGAGAACCAGGTGTCCAGGACGTCGGTGTCCTGGGTCCAGCCCTCGCCCGTCGGCGGCTGCTCGTCGGGACCGACGCAGACGACCTCGCCGTCCGGGCCGTACCAGACGGGGATGCGGTGGCCCCACCACAGCTGGCGGGAGATGCACCAGTCGTTGAGGTTGTCGACCCAGTCGAAGTAGCGCCGCTCCATCTCCTGCGGGTGGATCTTGACCCGGCCGTCGCGGACCGCGTCACCGGCGTTCTTCGCGAGGGTCTCGACCTTGACCCACCACTGGAGGGACAGGCGGGGCTCGATGGTCGTGCTGCAGCGCGAGCAGTGCCCGACGGAGTGCAGGTAAGGACGCTTCTCGGCGACGATCCGGCCCTGCTCGCGCAGGGCGCCGACGACCGCGGACCGGGCCTCGAACCGGTCCAGGCCGAGGAAGGGGCCGTGGACGGTGATGACACCGTGCTCGTCCATGATCGTCATGTTCGGCAGGCCGTGGCGCTGGCCGATGGCGAAGTCGTTCGGGTCGTGCGCCGGGGTCACCTTGACGCAGCCCGTGCCGAACTCGGGGTCGACGTGCGCGTCCGCGACGACCGGGATCGAACGGTCGGTGAGCGGCAGCTTGATGAGCTTGCCGACCAGGTGCTTGTAGCGCTCGTCGTCCGGGTGGACGGCGATGGCCGTGTCACCGAGCATCGTCTCGGCGCGGGTGGTGGCGACGACGAGGGTGTCCTCGCCCTCCCCGTACGTGATGGAGACGAGCTCGCCGGCGTCCTCCTGGTACTCCACCTCGATGTCGGAGATGGCCGTGAGGCAGCGGGGGCACCAGTTGATGATGCGCTCGGCGCGGTAGATCAGCTCGTCGTCGTAGAGCTTCTTGAAGATGGTCTGGACGGCCTTGGACAGGCCCTCGTCCATGGTGAAGCGCTCGCGCGACCAGTCGACGCCGTCGCCGAGGCGGCGCATCTGGCCGAGGATCTTGCCGCCGTACTCTTCCTTCCACTGCCAGACGCGCTCGACGAACTCCTCGCGGCCCAGGTCGTGGCGGGACTTGCCCTCCTCGGCGAGCTGCTGCTCGACCTTGTTCTGGGTGGCGATGCCGGCGTGGTCCATGCCGGGCAGCCACAGCGACTCGTAGCCCTGCATCCGCTTGCGGCGGGTCAGGGCGTCCATGAGCGTGTGCTGGAAGGCGTGGCCCAGGTGGAGCGAGCCGGTGACGTTCGGCGGCGGGATGACAATGGTGTACGCGGGCTTCTCGCTCGCGGCGTCGGCCGTGAAGTAGCCACGCTCTACCCAGCGCTCGTAGAGCTTCCCCTCTACCTCGGCCGGCGCGTACTGGGTCGGCAGTTCGGAGTTGGGGGCACTGGGTGTCTGCGTGTTCTCGGTCACGGGGCACAGGATACGGCGGGTGCCGCCCGCGTCACGAATCGATACCGCAGGGCGGTCCCCCGTTGACCGCGGCCGGTCCGCGGACGTCTCATGCGCCCATGAACGAGAGCACCCCGGCCGCCTTCCCCTACCAGCCCGTATCCCCTGCGCAACGCAAGCGGAAGCGGACCCTCAGCACGGTCGGAACCGTACTGGGCCTCGCCGCGGGGGCGTTCCTCGGCCGGTGGGCCGTGCACGCGGCCCTCGCCGGTCCCGAGGACGCGGGCCGCTACAAGCTGCTCCCGCCCGCGTCCTTCCAGGGGCTGGCCCTCCAGGAGTCCGGGCCGCGGGTGGACGCGATCAAGCAGGGGCAGGGCACGCCGAAGGAGGGGACGGATCCGCTGGCCGTGGTCTACGCGGACCAGGCGGGCACCGCCCAGCTGGTGGTGAGCGGCGCCGCCGGGACCTTCACGGACGACGACCCCGGGGCCGTGCTCACCCGCGGCCTGCACGACATGGGCGTCAACGGGGCCGTCACCCAGGACTCCGGCACCCCGGCGGGCGGCGCGATGCGCTGCGGCACCGTGCCGGTGGGGGCGGAGCAGCTGACGATGTGTATGTGGGCCGACCACAGCTCCCTGGTGACGGTCACCGTCCCGGTGGAGAACAAGCCGGTCGCGCTCGACGCCCTGGCCGCGCGGACGCGGGCGCTGCGGGCGGCGATGGAAGTACCGGCCGGGTCGTAGTTCGGTAACGGCCCGGACCCCGATGCCCCGGTCGAACAGGCCTTCCGCCAGGATGTGTGAAACGGATAAGGAACCTCACAGGGGGACTCGGGATGAGTTACAACCAGCCAGGGCCGTACGGCCAGCAGCCGCAGCAGCCGGGCCCCTACGGCCAGCAGCCCCCGCCGCCGCCGGGCCCGTACGGCCAGCAGGCCCCGCAGCCGGGCTACGGCTACCCCCAGCAGGCCCCGCCCCCGCCCCCGCCGGCCTACCCCCAGCAGGGCGGCTACCCGCCCCCGCCCCCGCCGCAGCCCGCGTACGGCTACCAGCAGCCCCCGCAGCAGCAGCCCCCGCAGCAGCAGCCCTACATGCCGCCGCCGGCACCGCCGAAGAAGTCGAAGGCGCTCCCGATCATCGCGGTCGTCGCGGCCGTGGCCGTCATCGGCGGCGCCGGCTGGTGGTTCCTGGGCGGCGGCTCGGGCAGCGTCTCCGACGCCACCAAGGGCTACAAGCTGGTCGCGCCGGAGGCCGTCGGAGAGTTCCAGAAGGACCCGAAGTACAAGGCGAAGGAGTTCAGCCCGGAGGAAAAGCAGCAGGTCGAGGCCGCCGGCATCAAGAACCCCACCCAGGTGGGCATGGACTACGCGTCCGGTGACCAGAAGAACCCGCTCACGCTCAAGGGCATCACCTTCAGCGGTGTCTACGGCGACATCGCCGACCCCGAGAAGACCGTCGACGGGCAGTTCGCCGCAGCCAAGCTGAAGTTCTCCAAGGACGGCAAGTCGGACGTGCAGCTCATCGGCAGCCCGAAGAAGATGACCCCCGCAGGGTTCAAGGGCGCCGTCATGAAGTGCCAGGAGATCAAGGCCACTTCGAAGGACCCCTCCACCAAGGGGCCCAAGGAGATGACGGTCCCGCTCTGCATCTGGGCCGACTACAGCACCGCAGCCACGGTCATCTCCACCGACGTGGCCTCCCTCCTCACCGGCAAGCCGGGCTACACCCTGGAGCAGAACGCGGACTTCACCGCGAAGCTCTACAACACCGCCCGTGTGAAGAAGTAACCCCCCGGAACGCAAACGGAAGGGGCGCCCCGGACATCCGGGGCGCCCCTTCCGCGTGCAACGACCAGGCGGCTACGCCGACTTCTCGTGCGGGCCCTGGTCCTTCGGGACGATGCGGGGGACCAGGGTCGGGTTGACGTTCGAGCGGACCACGTCCGCCGTGATGACCACGCGGGCCACGTCCTTGCGGGACGGGACCTCGTACATCACCGACATCAGGACCTCTTCCATGATGGCGCGCAGGCCGCGCGCGCCGGTCTGGCGGAGGATGGCCTGGTCGGCGATGGCCTCCAGGGCCTCGCGCTCGAAGTCCAGTTCCACGCCGTCGAGTTCGAACAGGCGCTGGTACTGCTTCACCAGGGCGTTGCGCGGCTCTACCAGGATCTGGAGGAGGGCTTCCCGGTCCAGGTTGTGGACCGAGGTGATGACGGGCAGACGGCCGATGAACTCCGGGATCATCCCGAACTTCACCAGGTCCTCCGGCATGACCTCCTGGAACTGGTCGCTCGCCTCGATCTCCCGCTTCGAGCGGATCGTCGCCCCGAAGCCGATGCCCTTGGCGCCCGCGCGCGACTCGATGATCTTCTCCAGGCCGGCGAAGGCGCCGCCCACGATGAAGAGCACGTTCGTCGTGTCGATCTGGATGAACTCCTGGTGCGGGTGCTTGCGTCCGCCCTGCGGCGGGACGGAGGCGGTGGTGCCCTCCAGGATCTTCAGGAGGGCCTGCTGCACGCCCTCGCCCGAGACGTCGCGCGTGATCGACGGGTTCTCGCTCTTGCGGGCGACCTTGTCGATCTCGTCGATGTAGATGATCCCGGTCTCGGCCTTCTTGACGTCGTAGTCGGCCGCCTGGATCAGCTTGAGGAGGATGTTCTCCACGTCCTCGCCCACGTAGCCGGCCTCCGTCAGCGCGGTGGCGTCGGCGATGGCGAACGGGACGTTCAGCATGCGGGCCAGCGTCTGGGCCAGCAGGGTCTTGCCCGAGCCCGTGGGGCCCAGCAGCAGGATGTTGGACTTCGCGAGCTCGATCGCGTCGTCACGGCCCGCCCCGCCGCCGTTCTCGCCGGCCTGGACGCGCTTGTAGTGGTTGTAGACCGCTACCGAGAGCGCCTTCTTCGCCGGCTCCTGGCCGACGACGTAGCTCTCCAGGAACTCGTAGATCTCACGGGGCTTGGGGAGTTCCTCCCACCGGACCTCGGAGGTCTCCGCGAGTTCCTCTTCGATGATCTCGTTGCAGAGGTCGATGCACTCGTCGCAGATGTACACACCGGGTCCTGCGATGAGCTTCTTCACCTGCTTCTGGCTCTTCCCGCAGAACGAGCACTTGAGCAGATCGCCGCCGTCACCGATGCGTGCCACGAGGTGCTTCCCCTTCGCCTGGGAGACGCTTGGTTCAGCGCTCCTGGTGCCTCATATCCGACGGTACCTTGCCGGGGGCCCCGGACGGGGCCCCCTTGACGCGGTTCACATCGCGGAATCCGCGGTGCGTCCGCGCCAACTGGCGGCAAGGATCAGACCGCGTTCATCTTGCGGGTCGAGACGATCTGGTCGATCAGACCGTAGGCCAGCGCGTCCTCGGCCGTGAGGATCTTGTCGCGCTCGATGTCGTCGCGGATCTTCTCGATCGGCGTGGTCGAGTGCTTGGCCAGCATGGACTCCAGCTGGTCGCGCATGCGCAGGATCTCGTTGGCCGCGATCTCCAGGTCGGAGAGCTGCTCGCGGCCCGTGCCGCCGGACGGCTGGTGGATCAGCACGCGGGCGTTCGGGAGGGCCATGCGCTTGCCCGGGGTGCCGGCGGCGAGCAGGACCGCGGCGGCGGAGGCCGCCTGGCCCATGCAGACCGTCTGGATGTCGGGCTTCACGAACTGCATCGTGTCGTAGATGGCCGTCAGCGCCGTGAAGGAGCCGCCCGGGCTGTTGATGTAGATCGAGATGTCGCGGTCCGGGTCCATCGACTCCAGGCACAGCAGCTGCGCCATGACGTCGTTGGCGGAGGCGTCGTCGATCTGCACGCCGAGGAAGATCACGCGCTCTTCGAAGAGCTTCGCGTACGGGTCGTACTCGCGCACGCCCTGCGAGGTGCGCTCGACGAAGCGGGGGACGACGTAGCGGTTGTCCACCTGCGGGCCGGAGTAGAGGCCGCTCGCGGAGAAGTTGTTCTGCATCTGGGTGTTCACCATCCTGGTGGCGTTCTGCGGGCTGGGGTTGCCTGGAGCGGGCCTGCGGGGCGTACGGACTTCCGTACGCCGGGCCCGGGGCGGTCAGGCCCCGGTGCCGCCGCCGCCCGGGACCAGGGACGCGGCGGAGATGATCTCGTCGATGAGGCCGTACTCCTTGGCCTCCTCCGCCGTGAACCAGCGGTCGCGGTCGCCGTCGCGGATGATGGCCTCCACGGTCTGGCCCGAGTGGTGCGCGGTGATCTCGGCCATGCGCTGCTTGGTGCGCAGCAGGTACTGGGCCTGGATCTTGATGTCCGACGCGGTGCCGCCGATGCCGGCGGAGCCCTGGTGCATCAGGATGTCGGTGTTCGGGAGCGCGAAGCGCTTGCCCGGGGTGCCGCCGGTCAGCAGGAACTGGCCCATGGAGGCGGCCATGCCCATGCCGATGGTGATGACGTCGTTCGGGATGTACTGCATGGTGTCGTAGATCGCCATGCCGGCCGTCACGGAGCCGCCGGGGCTGTTGATGTACAGGTAGATGTCCTTGTCCGGGTCCGCGGCCAGGAGGAGGAGCTGCGCCGTGATCTTGTTGGCGATCTCGTCGTCGACCTGCTGGCCGAGGAAGATGATGCGCTCGCCGAGCAGCCGGTTGTAGACATGGTCGCCGAGGCCGCCACCGATGGACGGCTCACCCGCGGCGTAAGGCTTCAGATTCGTCACGTATCCACCTGCTCGTCTCCGACGGCCACATGCCGTCTCAGCGTCTCGTTCTGGGGCGCGGACCGGTCGGTGGTGCGATGCCCCGCCGACTCCGGGTAGTCCCGTGCCCTCGTATTCATGGACCCTAACGCGCAGGTCGGACAACGCCATCCCGCTTCCCGAACTGTTCGCTCGGAGCGCAAGGTCCCGGGCGCCTGCCGAGGGGGCGCGGAAGGGCCCGTACGCGGCTGCGTACGGGCCCTTCACGGCACTGCTCAGCGGGCTGCGCCCGAGGTGTTACTTGGCCTCGTCGGCCTGGGCCTCGTCGTCACCCTCGACGGCGGCCTCGACGACCTCGGCGGCCGCCTCGACCTCGTCCTCGTCGTCGGAGAGGTCGACGACCTCACCCTTGGTGTCGACGACCTTGGCGGCCTCGACGACGACCGCGAGGGCCTTGCCGCGGGCGACCTCGCCGACCAGCATCGGGACCTGGCCGCCCTCGACGACGGCCTGGGCGAACTGGTCGGGGGACATGCCCGAGGACTGCGCGCGGCGCATGAGGTGCTCGGTGAGCTCCTCCTGGTTGACGCCCAGCTTCTCCTTGTTGACCAGGGCGTCCAGCAGGAACTGGGTCTTGATGCCCTTGACGGCCTGCTCGCGGGTCTCGGCGTCGAACTCCTCGACCGTCTTGCCCTGGATCTCGAGGAACTTCTCGAGGTTCAGGCCCATCTGGCCGAGCTGGTGGTGCTCCAGGTTGTGCTTGCGGGTCTGGACCTCGTCCGCGAGCAGCTTCTCCGGGACCGGGATCTCGGCGAGCTCGAGGAACTTCTCCAGCACGCGCTCCTGGGCCTGGGTGGCCTGGTCGTACTGCTTCATGTTCTCGAGGCGCTTGCGGCTGTCGGCCTTCAGCTCGTCGAGGGTGTCGAACTCGCTCGCCATCTGGGCGAACTCGTCGTCCAGCTCCGGCAGCTCGCGGGCGGAGACCTTGGTGACCTTGACGGTGACCTCGGCGTCCTTGCCCTCGGCGGAGCCGCCCTTCAGCTGCGAGGTGAAGGTGGCCTCGCCGCCGGCCTCGAGGCCCTTGACGGCCTCGTCGATGCCGTCGAGGAGCTCGCCCGAGCCGATGGTGTAGGAGACGTCGGTGGCGACGCCGTCCGCGAGGACCTCGCCGTCGACCTTGGCTTCGAGGTCGATGGTGACGACGTCACCCTCGGCGGCGGCGCGCTCGACGTCCTTGGTGGACGCGAAGCGGCCGCGCAGCTGCTCGACGGACTTCTCGACGTCCTCGTCCGAGACCTCGACCGCGTCGACCTCGACCTCGATGCCGGAGTAGTCCGGGATCTCGATCTCGGGGCGGACGTCCACCTCGGCGGTGAAGGCCAGCAGCTCGCCGTCCTTCAGCTCGGTGATGTCGACCTCGGGCTGGCCCAGCGGGTTCAGGTCCGCCTCGTTGACGGCCTCGGTGTAGAACTTCGGGAGGGCGTCGTTGACGGCCTCCTCCAGCACCGCACCGCGGCCGAAGCGCTGGTCGATGACGCGGGCCGGGATCTTGCCCTTGCGGAAGCCCTTCACCGTGACCTGCTGGTTGATCTTCTTGTACGCCGCGTCGAGGCTGTCCTTGAGCTCCTCGAAGGGCACCTCGACAGTGAGCCGAACCCGAGTCGGGTTCAGGGTCTCCACGGCGCTCTTCACGGTTCGGTCTCCTTGTGGCTGACTGCTGGGGGTTCTACCGGAACGCTGTGATTCAGCGGCCTCGGCGGATTCGGCCCGGTACATCAGACACACGGGCACGCAGCTTGCATAGTAACCGCAAGCGGCAATCAGCCCACAACGCGATCTTCGTGGGGACACTGCTGGTGGTCGGGGTGGCCGGATTCGAACCGACGACCTTCCGCTCCCAAAGCGGACGCGCTACCAAGCTGCGCCACACCCCGTCGGTGCGACACGTAGGGTACATGCCCGAAGACGCTCCGGCGCCCCCGGTTTTCCCGTCGGGCGTACGCGCGCGCGGCGCCCGCCGGGACACGGCGCTCGAAAGCGGTGTGCACTCCCCCTGCGCGACCCGCTAGGATGCTGTCCGTGCCGCGGTCCCACGGACCTGCGGCGCGCGTACTGCGGGTGTAGCTCAATGGTAGAGCCCTAGTCTTCCAAACTAGCTACGCGGGTTCGATTCCCGTCACCCGCTCTGAACGGCTCAGGGCCGGGTCGAGGACCTCCTCGACCCGGCCCTGACGCGTTGCTGCGGCGCTCTCGGAAGTCTCGGAGTTCCCGGAAGTCTCAGAGCTTGATGCCGGCGATGGTGTCCGCGAGGGAGTTCAGGAACCGATTGACGTCCGGGGCGATGGAGCTGGACGCCAGGAAGAAGCCGAAGAGGACGGCGATGATCGCCGGCCCCGCCTTCATGTGCTTGCCGCGGATCAGGATCACCAGGATGATCGCCAACAGAACCACCACTGACAGCGAAATGGCCACTTCTGATCACACCTTCGGTCGTCCCCTGGCCGGCCCGGGGGTCACGCCCGTGCACACCCCCACATGGACCATCCTCCCACCAACCGGCCCCTCCTATCCGCCCCGTGACGAAACGACAACAGGGCATTCCCGCCAAGCGGAGCCCAATCGGGCACATTTCGGGCGTGAGGGGAGCGCCGGGCGGGGGGTCAGGGGGCGGTGATGCCGAGGAGGGAGCGGACGCGGGCGTACTTGGCGGTCAGCCGGTCGCGGGTGGGCGCGTCCAGCACGGAGAGGCGTACGGGGTCCGCGTTGTGCGCGAGGTCGGCCTCCTTGACGAGGAGGGCCCCGGGGGTGGCGAGGATGCGGGCCGTGTACTCCTCGACCGGTTCTCCAGGGCGCTTGGTGAGCGCCACGACCATGTCCTTGACCTCCTGCGGGAGGGCGGCCGCCGCGAGCCGGTCGGCGCTGAGCGCGTCGTCCTCGACGGAGTCGTGCAGCCAGGCGGCCGCCTGCTGGGCGGCACTCCCGCCGCGCAGCCGGACGCCCTCGGCCACCGCCGCGAGGTGCTCGGCGTAGGGACGGCCGGCCTTGTCGGTCTGGCCCTCGTGCGCGGAGCGGGCCAGGGCCTCGACCTCGGCGAGGGTGAGGGAGCGGTCGGTCATGCGATCTCCTTCGCTGCCGCACGGAGGGCTTCGGCGGCCCGGCGCACGTCGGCGGGTGTCGTACGCCAGTTGGAGAACGCGGCGCGCAGGCCGGGGGTTCCCCCGAGGACGGTGGGGGTCACGAAGACCTCGGCGGCCACGGCCTCGCGGAGGGCGGCCAGGCGGTCGGGGGTGGGGTCGGCGGCGAGGGTGAAGCAGACCACGTTGAGGCGGACCGGGGCGAGCAGCCGCAGGGCCGGGTCCCGGCCGAGGAGCTCGCCGAGGGCGCGGGCGCAGGCGGTGTCCCGTTCGACGATCTCGCGGTGGCCCTCGCGGCCGTAGGCGCGCAGGGTGAACCAGGCGGCCAGGGCCCGCAGCCGGTGGGAGTTCTCCGGGGTGAGGTGGACCAGGTCGGGGTCGGCGCCCAGGGGGCCGAGGTAGGCGGCGGCGTTGGCGAACACGCGGGCCTGGAGGTCGCGGCGGCGGGTGAACTGGACGGCGCTGTCGTAGGGGACGTTGAGCCACTTGTGCAGGTCGACGCAGACGGAGTCGGCGGCGTCGAGGCCCTCGGTGAGATGGGCGTGCTCCGGGGAGAGGGCGGCGAAGGCGCCGAAGGCGGCGTCGGTGTGCAGCCAGAAGTCGTGGCGGTCCTTGAGGGCGGCGACGGCGCGGAGGTCGTCGAAGTCGACGGTGTTGACGGTGCCGGCGTTGGCGACGACGACGGCCGGGCCCGGCGTGTCGGCGAGGGCGCGGTCCAGTGCGGCGGGGTCGACGGCCTCGCGGCCGGGCAGGGTGGGCACGGGGACGAGGGCGGCGCGGCCGAGGCCGAGGACGGAGAGGGCCTTGGCGATCGAGGAGTGCGGGGCGCCGGAGAGGACGCGGACGGCGCCGAGCGCGGCGACGCCGTCCTGGGCCGGGGAGACCCCGAGGCGCTCGCCGAGCCACTCGCGGGCGATGGCGAGGCCGACGGTGTTGGACATGGTGGCGCCGCTGACGAAGGTGCCGGTGTGGGCGGGGGTCAGCCCGAAGAGCTCGCGCAGCCAGGAGACGGTTTCGCGTTCGAGGTGCTGGCCGGCGCCGTCCATGGCGGAGTTGGAGTTCTGGTCGTGGACGGCGGTCAGCCAGTCCCCCGCGAGGGCGGCGGGGGTGGCGCCGCCGGTGACGAAGCCGAGGTAGCGGGGGCCGGCGGAGGCGGAGAGGCGGGGCTCCCAGCGGGTGCGGAAGTCCTTCAGGGCGGCCTCGGTCCCGGTGCCGTGCGCGGGGAGCGGGCGGGGGTCGGGCAGCCCGTCCCCCGGGGGCACGACGGGCCGCGCGTCCAGCCCCGCGAGGGCCTCGACGGAGGCGTCCCGTGCGGCGTCGAGGAGGGCGGGGAGACGGGCGAGGTCGGCGGCGAGGGTGGCGTCCATGCCCGGACGCTAACCCTGCCGAAGCCGACCCGACCGGGCCAATCCCCTCCGAGTGGCCCACCCGGCCGCCCCGGCCCCGGCGCGGTGGGCCGGGGCGTTCGTGCCACTGCGCGGAGCCTCTCCTCGCCCCGCGCAGCCGACCACCGCCCGCGGACGACGTTCCGGCCTCAGCCAGGGGCACCGGCCCGCGCCCGAGGGCCGACCCCCGCCGGGGCCGACGGCCCGCGCCGCCGCCGGCGGACGGAGTCCGCCGCAGCGGCGCGAAGCCGGGGAGGCGCCCCGGCGCCGAGCCGTGCGAGCGGCGCGTCTAAAAAGGTGCGCGGCGGATCAGGAGGAGGGCTCGGTCGTCGTTGACGTCCTTCGCCACCTTTTCGATCAGGTGCCACGCCGCCCCCTCCCAGCCCGCCGCGACGTACCGGTCGGCCTCGCCCGTCAGCCGGTCGATGCCCTCGCTGATCTCGCGGTCCGCGGTCTCGACCAGGCCGTCGGTGAAGAGCATCAGGACGTCGCCCGGCCGCAGGTTGCCCCGCGCCGGTTCGAACTCCGCGCCGTCGTAGACGCCGAGGAGCGGGCCCTCGCCGGACTTCTCCTGCCAGCGGCCGGTGCCGGCGGAGAGCTGGAGGGCGGGGAGGTGGCCGGCGGAGAGGAGTTCGTAGTCGCCGGTCTCCAGGTCCAGGACGAGGTGGATGGAGGTGGCGAAGCCCTCGTCCCAGTCCTGGCGCAGGAGGTAGCCGTTGGCGGCGGGCAGGAAGTCCTGGGGCGGGAGGGCGCCGAGGAGTCCGCCGAAGGCGCCGGAGAGGAGGAGGGCCCGGGAGCCGGCTTCCATGCCCTTGCCGGAGACGTCGGTGAGGACGACCTCCAGGGTGCGTCCGCCGTTGGTGCGGGCGGCGACGACGAAGTCGCCGGAGAAGGACTGGCCGCCGGCCGGCCGCAGGGCCATCTCGCGGTGCCAGGACGGCGGCAGGGCGGGCAGTTTGCTCTGCACCCGGATGCGTTCGCGGAGGTCGAACAGCATCGTGCCGCCGCGCCGCCACGGCACCCCGACGCGGCTGCGGAACTGGGCGATGATCAGACCGAAGAAGCCGCAGGCGGCGACGACCAGGACCGTTCCCGGGGTGACCCGGGCGGGCCCCTCGGTGTACGGGCCGAGGACGAGGGCCTCGACGATCAGCGCGGTCGCGGAGGCGGCGTAGAGCCCGAGCAGGCTGGCGGGCCGCAGCAGCAGCCCGCCCGCCACGATGGGCAGGACGAGCGCCGACGGCGAGAACCAGACGGGCAGCAGCAGGGTGCCGCAGGCGATGGCGGGCACGGTCAGCAGCAGGCCCGCGAAGGCCAGCCAGTCGCTCGCGTCCCCGCGGAAGTAGTCGACGGCGGATTTGCGCAGGGCTGTGCGCGCCCGGTGCGACAGCATGCGCGCCCGGGCCCTGAGCGTCTCCACGCGTGCTCCGGCCATTGCACCGGGACCCTATCCATCATGGCTGGGCGCGCGCAGGGGTACCCCCGTACCGCGGGCCGGCGGATGCCCGAAAACAGTTCGACCGGGCCGTATTGCCCTGGTAGGGATGGCTCTATGGCTCTTGATACGCGCGTATTGCAGGCTGATGAGTGGGATGTCTGGTACGACCATCTGGAACTGGCGTTCGGCGGGGTGCCGGAATCCCCCGAGGAGCGCTCGCTCTACCGGTCGCTGACGGAGCTCGACCGTTCGCTGGGGGTCTGGGACGGCGGAACCTGCGTCGGTTCGGCCGGGGCGTTCAGCTTCCGGCTGTCGGTGCCGGGCGGGGCGGTGGTCCCGGCGGCGGGGGTGACGATGGTCGGGGTGGCGCCGACGCACCGCAGGCGGGGCGTGCTGACCTCGATGATGCGCCGCCAGCTGGACGACGTCCGGGCGGCGGGCGAGCCGGTCGCGGTGCTGACGGCCTCGGAACCGGAGATCTACGGGCGCTTCGGCTACGGCACGGCGACGTACGACCTGGTCGTGGACGTCGACACGACCCGCGTACGGCTGAACGTGCCGCCGGGGACGGACGCGGTGCGGCTGCGGCTCGTGGACCCGGTGAAGGCGCTGGACGACTGCGAGCGGGTGTACGCGGCGCTGGTCGCGGGCCGGCCGGGGATGCCGGCCCGGCAGCCCGGGTGGGAGCGGCAGGGGCTGCTGGACCCGGAGTCGCGGCGGGAGGGGGCGTCGCCGCTGAAGTGCGTGGTGGCGGAGGACGTGGCCGGGGCCGTGGTCGGGTACGCGCGGTACCGGGTGCGGCCGGACTGGGAGCCGGCCGGGTCGGACGGCAAGGTGCTGGTCGGCGAGGTGGACGCGGTGGATCCCGCGGCGTACGCGGCGCTGTGGCGGTACCTGTTCGAGATCGACCTGACCTGGCACGTGCGGGCCTACCGGCGGCCGGTGGACGATCCGCTGCTGCACCTGGTCAACGACGTCCGGCGGGTCCGGGCGTGGCAGCGGGACGCGCTGTACCTCCGGGTGGTGGACCTTCCGGGGGCGCTGGAGGCGCGGGGGTACGGGGGCGCGGTGGACGTGGTGCTGGAGGTCGAGGACGCGTTCTGTCCGTGGAACGCGGGGCGGTGGCGGCTGACCGCCGGTGCGGACGGCTCCGGGGCGCGGTGCGTGCGCAGCGAGGACGCCGCCGAGCTGGCGCTGTCCGCGCGGGAGCTGGGTGCCGCCTACCTGGGCGGGGTGACGCTGACCTCGCTGGCGGCGGCCGGCCGCGTGCGGGAGCTCCGGCCGGGCGCCCTGCGGGGGGCTTCGCGGGCCTTCACGGGGGATGTCGCCCCGTGGCTCCCGCACAACTTCTAGGCCGCGTCTCCGCTAGCGGGTCTGGCAGGAGGGGCACCAGAAGAGGTTGCGGGTGGCGAGGTCGGCCGTGCGGATCTCGGAGGCGCAGATGTGGCACGGGAGGGTCGCGCGGCGGTAGACGTACACCTCGCCGCCATGGTCGTCGACGCGCGGGGGGCGGCCCATGGCCTCCGGGAGGTGTTCGTCGCGGACGGTGTCGATGCGGTTGCGGCGGACGCCCTCGCGCATGAGCTCCGCCAGGTCGGCCCACATCGCGTCCCATTCGGCGCGGGTCAGGTCCCTGCCCTGGCGGTAGGGGTCGATGCCGTGCCGGAAGAGGACCTCGGCACGGTAGACGTTGCCGACGCCCGCGATGACCTTCTGGTCCATCAGCAGGGCGGCGATGGTGGTGCGGCTGCGGGAGATGCGGGACCAGGCGCGCCCGGGGTCGTCGGCCGGGCGCAGCGGGTCGGGGCCGAGCCGGTCGTGTATCGCCTGCTTCTCGGCCGCGGTGACCAGGGCGCAGGCCGTGGGGCCGCGCAGGTCCGCGTAGTGGTCCTCGTTCAGCAGGCGCAGCCGCACGGTGTCGGTGGCCGGCGGGGCCGGGGCGGGGCCGAAGCCGAGTTTGCCGAAGAGGCCGAGGTGGATGTGGATCCAGGCGTCGCCGAGTTCCAGGAAGAGGTGCTTGCCGTGGGCCTCCGCGCTCTCCAGCTCGCGCCCGTCGAGGAGGGCCGCGCTCTCGGCGAAGCGTCCCTGGGGGCTGCTGACCCGGACCGTGCGGGCGGCGAAGCGCTCGGTGTGGTCCTGGGCGAGGCGGTGGATCGTATGACCCTCGGGCACGCCGTGCTCCTGCTTCCTTCGTTCTGCGGGCCGCCGGACGGGGCGCGTCCGGCGGCCCGCGGGGGGACTACTGGTCCTGCGGGTGGTGGGCCGGGATCGGGGGGAGCTCGCCGGTCCGCTCGTAGGCCGAGAGCATGTCGATGCGGCGGGTGTGGCGCTCCTCGTCCGAGTACGGGGTCGCGAGGAAGGCCTCGATGAAGCTGGTGGCCTCGTCCTGGGTGTGCATGCGGCCGCCGACGGAGATCACGTTGGCGTTGTTGTGCTCGCGGCCGAGCTTGGCGGTCTCCACGCTCCAGGCGAGGATGGCGCGGACGCCCTTGACCTTGTTGGCGGCGATCTGCTCGCCGTTGCCGGAGCCGCCGATCACGATGCCGAGGCTGTCGGCGTCCGCGGCGGTCTTCTCCGCGGCGCGCAGGCAGAACGGCGGGTAGTCGTCCACCGCGTCGTAGATGTGGGGCCCGCAGTCGACGGGCTCGTGGCCGTTGTTCTTGAGCCAGTCCACGAGGTGGTTCTTGAGCTCAAAGCCGGCATGGTCGGATCCGAGATACACGCGCATGGGTCGAGTGTGGCATGCGTGACCTCAAGGGAGGGCGGAGGGGTGTCGCATAAATCACGTCTAAACCTCAAGTAAACCCAAAGAACGCAGACAGGAGGGGTCGGGACCTTGGTCCCGGGATGGGGGCCTTGGGTAACCATCGGAAGAAGGTCTTCCGTCTTGGCCGGAAATCGGGTTTGAATGCCGGAACTCTCCACCCGAGAACCAAAGGATTCGTCCATGAGCACGACGACGACCCTTCAGAAGGCAGGCGACCCGACCGGCGAACCCGGTTCCGCCCAGCCCTCCGACGGTCTCAAGGCCGGTCTCAAGAACCGCCACCTTTCCATGATCGCCATCGGCGGCGTCATCGGCGCCGGCCTGTTCGTCGGCTCCGGCGGCGGTATCGCCAAGGCCGGCCCCGCCATCCTGATCTCGTACCTGCTCGTCGGTGCGATGGTCGTCTTCGTGATGCGGATGCTCGGCGAGATGGCCGCCGCCAGCCCGAACTCGGGCTCCTTCTCCGCGTACGCCGACCGGGCGCTCGGCCGCTGGGCCGGCTTCTCCATCGGCTGGCTCTACTGGTTCTTCTGGGTCGTCGTGCTCGCCGTCGAGGCGACCGCCGGCGCGAAGATCCTCGAGGGCTGGGTCCCGGCCGTCCCGCAGTGGGCCTGGGCCCTGATCGTGATGGTGGTCCTGACCGCCACGAACCTCGGCTCCGTCGCCTCCTACGGCGAGTTCGAGTTCTGGTTCGCGGGCATCAAGGTCGTCGCCATCGGCGCCTTCGTGATCGTCGGCATGCTCGCCGTCTTCGGCGTGCTGCCGGGCTCGGACAACCCGGGCGCGGGCTTCGCCCACCTCACCGACACCGGCGGCTTCATGCCCGGCGGCTGGGGCTCGGTCCTCACCGGTGTGCTGATGGTCGTCTTCTCCTTCATGGGCAGCGAGATCGTCACCCTGGCGGCCGGCGAGTCCGAGGACCCGCGCCGCGCGGTCACCAAGGCCACCAACTCGGTGATCTGGCGCATCGGCGTCTTCTACCTGGGTTCGATCTTCGTCGTCCTGACCCTGCTGCCGTGGAACGACAAGTCGATCGTCGAGAAGGGCTCGTACGTCGCCGCCCTGGACTCGATCGGCATCGCGCACGCCGGCCAGATCATGAACGTGATCGTCCTGACGGCCGTGCTGTCCTGCCTGAACTCGGGCCTCTACACCGCTTCGCGCATGGCGTTCTCGCTGGGCGAGCGCGGTGACGCGCCCAAGGCCTTCGCCAAGACCAGCAAGAACGGCGTGCCCGCCATCGCCATCCTCGGCTCGGTGGTCTTCGGCTTCATCGCCGTCTACTTCAACTACACGTCCCCGGACACGGTGTTCAACTTCCTGCTGAACTCCTCGGGTGCCATCGCCCTCTTCGTGTGGCTGGTCATCTGCCTGACCCAGCTGCGGATGCGCGGGATCCTGATGCGCGAGGCGCCGGAGAAGGTCACCGTCAAGATGTGGCTCTTCCCCTACCTGACGTGGGCCACCGCCGCGATGATCACCTTCGTCCTCGGCTACATGGTCTACGACAAGGACAACCGCGAGACGGTGCTGTACTCGCTGCTCGTCGCGGCCGTCGTGATCGCCATCGGTGTGGTGCGCAACGCCCGCCGCAAGGGCGAGCTCGCGGCCGAGGCCGCGGCCGACGCCGTGGTCGACGCGGTCTGACCGGACCCCCGCAGACGCCAGCAGCCCCGGACCGCCCGCTCGCGGTCCGGGGCTGCTGCGCAGGCGCCGGCGGGAAAGCCGTACGGGTCAGCCGCGGCGGCCGGCCAGCTTCCAGGCGGCCGGCAGGGCGCCCACGGCCAGCGCGGCCTTGAGGGCGTCACCGATCAGGAACGGGGTCAGGCCCGCCGCGAGGGCCGCGCCGAAGGACATCCCGGTGGCGGCCATCAGGTAGGGCACGCCCACCGCGTAGATCACGGCCGAGCCCAGCACCATCGTGCCCGCCGTGCGCGGCACCGAGCGGTCGGCGCCGCGCCGCGCGAGGGCGCCGACGACGGTGGCGGCGAGCAGCATGCCGAGGACGTAGCCGAAGGAGGCGCCGCCGGCGCCGGAGGTGCCGCCCGCGAACCAGGGCAGGCCGGCCACGCCGAGCGCGGCGTACAGGCCGAGCGCCAGGAAGCCGCGGCGGGCGCCGAAGGCGGTGCCCACGAGCAGGGCGGCGAAGGTCTGGCCGGTGACCGGGACCGGAGAGCCGGGAACGGGCACGGAGACCTGGGCGGCCAGACCGGTGAGCGCGGCTCCGCCGACGACGAGGGCGATGTCGCGGACGCGGCTCGCGGGCAGCAGGTCGGCGAGGACGGCGCCGGGCCGGAAGGAGACGGAAGCAGTGCTCATGAGGGGGCTCCGCGGGATGGTGATCGACAGGACACCGTGACGCTAGTGCGCGCCGTCGCGCCGCCCCACCGTCGACCGGGACAAAGGCATACTGTCCGGTTTGGTGGGGACCACACAAAGCCCACGCCTTACACCCGACCTGAAGTGATCCCTGTCACGGGGAACATCCGGCGACACATCCTTTTTGCTCCCACGGGCGCCCTCCGGCAAGACTGTAGGGTCCCGCCAATCCCTTGCGCAGCCCCCATCGCCGCTTGGCCGACCGAGAGAGTACGAGCATCTCCTCATGCGCGACTCATTGCCCGAACCGTCCGTCACCGAGGGCGGCCTGCCCCCGGAACCCCTGAGCCACAGTCTCAAGCAGCGCCACCTGACCATGCTGGGCCTCGGCGGCGTCATCGGCGCCGGCCTCTTCGTCGGCTCCGGCGCCGGCATCTCCATCGCGGGCCCCGCGATCATCTGCTCGTACCTGCTCGCGGGCGCGCTCGCGATGCTGGTGATGCGGGCCCTCGGCGAGATGTCGGCGGCGATGCCCGCCTCCGGCTCCTTCTCGGTCTACGCGGAGAAGGCCCTGGGGCGCTGGGCCGGCTTCTCGGCGGGCTGGCTGTACTGGTTCCTGCTGGTGGTGGTGCTCGCGGTGGAGGCGACCGGTGCCGCGAAGATCGCCCACGGCTGGCTGCCGTCGGTGGACCAGTGGGTGTGGGTGCTGCTGTTCATGGTGGTCTTCACCCTCACCAACCTGGCCGCCGTGCGGAACTTCGGCGAGTTCGAGTTCTGGTTCGCCGCGCTGAAGGTCGGCGCGATCGTGCTGTTCCTGGTCCTGGGCACGCTCGCGGTCTTCGGCCTGCTGCCGGACACCGAGCCGGTGGGGCTGGCCAACCTCAGCGGGCAGGGCGGCTTCTTCCCCAAGGGGATGGGCGGGGTGGTCGCGGGCATGCTCGCGGTCGTCTTCGCCTTCGGCGGCCTGGAGGTCGTCACCATCGCGGCCGCCGAGTCCGACGACCCGGCCCGGTCGGTCTCGCGGGCGGTGCGCAGCGCGGTGTGGCGCATCCTCTTCTTCTACGTCGGCTCGATGCTCGTGATCGTGACCCTGCTGCCTTGGGATTCGCTCAAGCCCGGCGAGAGCCCGTACGTGGCCGTGCTCGACTCGATCGGGATCCCTGCGGCCGGGCAGATCATGAACATCGTGGTGTTCGTGGCGCTGCTGTCGGCGCTGAACGCGAACCTGTACGGCTCCTCCCGGATGATCTTCTCGCTGGCCGAGCGCGGCGAGGCGCCCAAGGGGCTGCTGAAGGTCTCGGGCGGCGGGGTGCCGCGGCGGGCGGTGCTGGCGTCGGTGGTCTTCGGGTTCGCGTCGGTGGTGCTGAACCTGCTGTGGCCGGACACGGTCTTCCTCTACATGCTCAACGCGGTCGGCGCGGTGCTGCTGTTCGTGTGGGCGCTGATCGCGGTCTCGCAGCTGCGGCTGCGGCCCCGGCTGGAGCGGGAGATGCCGGAGCGGCTGACGCTGCCGATGTGGCTGTTCCCGTACCTGACGTGGGCGGCGCTGCTGGGGATGGCGGCGGTGCTGGTGCTGATGCTGTTCGACGACTCGGCGCGGCCGCAGCTGCTGTGGTCCTCGGGTGCGGCGGCGGCGGTGCTGCTGGTGGCCGCGTACCGGGAGGTGCGGGCGCGCCGGGGCTGAGGCCCCGTCAGTGACGTGCGGACGCCGAGCGGTCCGGGACTTTCGTCCCGGGCCGCTCTCCTTTCTGCGCGCGGGCGCGGTCACGGCGCGTGAGCCGAGTGTCCGGATGCTGAACAGTGAATGTCCGATAAACGGACGCTCGGCAGACTGGGCCCATGAGTCAGAGCACCATCACGCCCCCCGAACTGCGGCCCTCCGCGCCCGGATCCCCCCTCGGCACCGGCCTCAAGCAGCGCCACCTCTCGATGATCGCCCTCGGCGGGGTCATCGGCGCCGGCCTCTTCGTCGGCTCCGGCGCCGGCATCGCGGCCGCGGGGCCCTCGATCGTGCTCGCGTACGCGGTGTCCGGCCTGCTGGTGATGTTCGTGATGCGGATGCTCGGCGAGATGTCGGCGGCCAACCCCGCGTCGGGCTCCTTCTCGGTGCACGCCGAGCGGGCGATCGGCCCCTGGGCCGGGTTCACGGCGGGCTGGATGTTCTGGACCCTGCTGTGCGTGGGCGTGGCCATCGAGGCCATCGGCGCGGCGCACATCATGACGGGCTGGTTCCCGGGCACCCCGTCGTGGCTGTGGGTGCTGGTGTTCATGGCGCTGTTCTGCGGCAGCAACCTGGGCGCGGTGCGCAACTTCGGCGAGTTCGAGTTCTGGTTCGCCGCCCTGAAGATCGGTGCGATCGGGCTGTTCCTGGGCCTGGGCGTGTTGGCCGTCCTGGGCCTGCTGCCCGGGACCTCCTCCCCCGGCGCCGCGAACCTGGCGCATACCGGCGGGTTCCTGCCCCACGGGGTCGACGGGCTGCTCGTCGGCGTGCTGGCCTCGGTCGTCGCGTACGGCGGCCTGGAGACGGTGACCATCGCGGCGGCGGAGTCGGACGACCCGGTGCGGGGCGTGGCCAGGGCGGTGCGGACCACCATGTGGCGGATCGCGATCGTCTACGTCGGCTCGATGCTGGTGATCGTCACCCTGCTGCCCTGGAACGACCCGGCGGTCACCGAACACGGCCCGTACGCCGCGACCCTGGACCACCTGGGCATCCCAGCGGCCGGCCAGATCATGAACGTGGTCATCCTGATCGCCCTGCTGTCCGCGATGAACGCCAACATCTACGGCTCCTCGCGCATGGCCCACTCGCTGGTCTCCCGGGGCCAGGGGCCGAGGGCGCTGGGCAAGGTCTCGGGCGGGGTGCCGCGCCGGGCGGTGCTGGCCTCCTCCGGGTTCGGGTTCGTCACGGTGCTGCTGTCGTACTGGTACCCGGACACCCTGTTCGCCTGGCTGCTGAACATGGTCGGCGGGGTCATCCTCATCGTCTGGGGCTTCATCGCCGTCTCGCAGTTCGTGCTGCGCCGGCGGCTGGAGCGGGAGGCGCCCGAGAAGCTGACCGTGCGGATGTGGGGCTTCCCGTACCTGACGTGGGTGGCGCTGGCCGGGGTGGCCGGGGTGCTGGTGCTGATGGCCGTCGGCGAGGACACCCGCACGCAGGTGCTGTTCACCGGCGGGCTCGCGGCGGCCCTGGCGGCGACCGGGTACGTGATGCAGCGCCGGGCGGCGGCCCGGACCTGACGGCCCGACGGCTCCCCGGCCCCCTGTGAGGCGGATCCCGTGTGCGACACGGGATCCGCCTCTCTTCGTACCCAGGTGACCCTTACGTGTGAGTCGGAATAGATACTGCTAGCGTGCAGTTGCGCATTAATTGCAATAAGCGATTGGCACGCTGAGGGGACCGGATACACGCATGGCCATCTACACGCTTCCTGAGCTTCCTTACGACTACGCGGCGCTCGAGCCGGTGATCAACCCGCAGATCATCGAGCTGCACCACGACAAGCACCACGCGGCCTACGTCACGGGCGCCAACACCACGCTGGAGCAGCTGGCGGAGGCCCGCGAGAAGGAGAACTGGGGCGCGCTCAACGGGCTCGAGAAGAACCTGGCGTTCCATCTCTCCGGGCACATCCTGCACAGCATCTACTGGCACAACATGGCCAGCCCCAAGACCGGCGAGGGCGGCGGCGAGCCGACCGCGGCCGACGGGGTGGGCGACCTCGCGGACGCGATCACCGAGTCCTTCGGCTCCTTCGAGAAGTTCAAGAAGCAGCTGACCTTCGCGTCCTCCGCGACCCAGGGCTCCGGCTGGGGCGTGCTGGCGTACGAGCCCGTCAGCGGCCGCCTGGTCGTCGAGCAGGTCTACGACCACCAGGGCAACGTGGGCGTCGCGAGCACCCCGATCCTGGTCTTCGACGCCTGGGAGCACGCCTTCTACCTGCAGTACAAGAACCAGAAGGTGGACTTCATCGAGGCCATGTGGAACGTCGTCAACTGGCAGGACGTGGCCAAGCGCTACGCCGACGCCAAGGCGAACACCCCGCTGCTGATCCCCGTCAAGGGCTGACCGGCACCCGCGGACCGCCCGCCTCGTGATCGTCTTCTCAACCTTCGCGTGCGGGCGTGCAGAGCGGAAGACCCCCGTGAGGACATGACTCACGGGGGTCTTCTGTGTGCGGGGGCGCGGACTACTCGAAGGACGGGCCCTGCGTACGGGTGCGCTTGATCTCGTAGAAGCCGGGGATGGAGGCGACCAGCAGGGTGCCGTCCCACAGGCGGGCGGCGGCCTCGCCGCGCGGGGCCGGGGTGACGACGGGGCCGAAGAAGGCCACCTCCTCGCCGTCGGCGCCGGGCACGGAGATCACCGGGGTGCCGACCTCCTGGCCGACGCGGTCGATGCCGTCGTTGTGGGAGTCGCGCAGCACCTCGTCGTACTCGTCGGAGTCGGCGTAGGCGAGCAGCTCGGCCGGCAGGCCGACCTCCTCCAGGGCGTCGGCGATGACCTCGCGGGTCGCGCCGCGGTCCTCGTTGTGGATCTTCGTGCCGAGGGCCGTGTACAGCTTGCCGGTGATCTCCTCGCCGAACTTCTGCTGGGCGGCGACCACCACGCGCACCGGGGCCCAGCCCTTGGGGCCGAGGAGCTCGCGGTAGCGCTCGGGGAGCTCGTCGAGCTTGTTCTCGTTGAGCACGGCCAGGCTCATCACGTGCCAGCGGACCTCGACGTCACGGACCTTCTCGACCTCCAGCATCCAGCGGGAGGTCATCCAGGCCCAGGGGCAGAGCGGGTCGAACCAGAAGTCGACCGGGGTCTTCTCGCGCACCTGGGTGTCGGTCATGTCTCTCCTCGCATCGCATCGCGGTCACATCGGGCGTCTCGGGGCGTGTTCCTTCTGGCCAACCGGGCCGGAACCGCACGCATTCCCTCCGTGGGAGGATTCGACCGAAGAAGCGATCACGCACGAAGAGATCCGCACGAAGGAGTGCCACGTGCCCGGTGAGAATCTGTCCCGTGACGAAGCCCGCGCGCGGGCCGAGCTGCTGTCCGTCGACGGGTACGAGGTGGTCCTCGACCTGAGGTCCGCGGTGGACGAGGCCGAACCGGCCGAGGGCCCCCGGACGTTCCGCTCGGTGACGACCGTGCGCTTCCGTGCCGCGGTCCCGGGCGCCTCCTCGTTCGCCGACCTGATCGCCCCCTCCGTGAACGCGGTCACCCTCAACGGCCGCGCCCTGGACCCGTCCGCCGTCTTCGACGGGGCGCGGATCGCCCTGGACGGCCTGGCCGCCGAGAACGTCCTGGTCGTCGACGCGAACTGCGCCTACAGCCGCACCGGCGAGGGCATGCACCGCTTCGTCGACCCGGAGGACGGCGAGGTCTACCTCTACACCCAGTACGAGCCGGCCGACGCCCGGCGGGTGTACGCGAACTTCGAGCAGCCCGACCTCAAGGCGCCCTACCGCTTCGAGGTGGCAGCCCCCGAGGGCTGGACGGTGTGGAGCAACGGCGCGGAGGAGTCCCGTGAGGGCGGGGTGTGGCGCTTCGCCGAGACCGCGCCGATCTCCACGTACATCACCTGCGTGGTGGCCGGCCCCTACCACTACGTCACGGACACCTACACGCGCGGGGACCTGACGATCCCGCTGGGCGCGATGTGCCGCAAGGGGCTGGCGAGGCACTTCGACGCGGACGACGTCTTCCTCGTCACCAAGCAGGGCTTCGACCTCTTCCACGAGATCTTCGACTACCCCTACCCCTTCGGGAAGTACGACCAGGCCTTCGTCCCCGAGTACAACCTGGGCGCCATGGAGAACCCGGGCATGGTGACCTTCCGCGAGGAGTACATCTTCCGCGGCAAGGTGACGCAGGCCTCCTACGAGCGGCGCGCCAACGTCATCCTGCACGAGATGGCGCACATGTGGTTCGGCGACCTGGTCACCATGAAGTGGTGGGACGACCTGTGGCTGAAGGAGTCCTTCGCGGACTTCATGGGCTCCTTCGGGCTGGTCGAGGCCACCCGCTTCGACCAGGCCTGGGTCACCTTCGCCAACAACCGCAAGGCGTGGGCCTACCGGGCCGACCAGCTGCCGTCCACCCACCCGATCACGGCCGACATCCGCGACCTGGAGGACGCCAAGCTGAACTTCGACGGGATCACCTACGCCAAGGGCGCGGCCGTGCTCAAGCAGCTCGTCGCGTACGTGGGCCGGGAGGCGTTCCTGGACGGCGCGCGGCGCTACTTCAAGGCGCACGCGTACGGGAACACCACCCTGGACGACCTCCTGTCGGTGCTCGGCGAGGTCTCCGGGCGGGACATGGCCGAGTGGTCGCGGGCCTGGCTCCAGACCGCCGGCGTCAACGCGCTGACCCCGCAGGTCACCACGGACGCGGCCGGCCGGCTGACCGAGCTGGCCGTGGTCCAGGAAGGTGACGAGCTGCGCCCGCACCGGGTCGCGGTGGGCCTGTACCGGCTGGAGGCCGACGGTTCGCTGGTGCGCTACGCGCGCGCCGAGGCCGACGTGGCGGGCGTGCGCACGGTGGTCGGGGAGCTTGCCGGGCTGGAACGGCCCGACCTGGTGCTGGTCAACGACGACGACCTCACGTACTGCAAGATCCGCTTCGACGAGGCCTCGCTGGCCACCCTCCGCGGCCACCTGGGCGACCTCACCGACCCGCTGGCCCGCGCGCTGTGCTGGTCGGCGCTGTGGAACCTGACGCGGGACGCGCTGATGCCGGCCCGGGACTTCCTCTCGCTGGTGCTGGCCCACGCGGGTCGCGAGAGCGACGTCGGCGTGCTCCAGCAGCTGCACGCGCAGGCCCTGAGCGCCGTCACCCACTACGCGGCGCCCGGGTGGCGCGAGCAGGGCGGCCGGGAGCTCGCGGCGGGCGCGCTGCACGAGCTGCGGCTGGCCGAGCCGGGGTCCGAGCACCAGCTGACCTGGGCCCGCTTCTTCGCGGCGAGCGCGGCCAGCGAGGGCGACTTCCAGCTGCTGCTGGGGCTGCTGAAGGGTTCGGCCCGGATCGACGGGCTGGAGGTGGACCAGGAGCTGCGCTGGGACTTCCTGCTGCCGCTGGCCGCGCACGGCGTGGTCGACGAGGCCGTGCTCGCGGCCGAGCTGGTCCGCGACGACACCGCCTCGGGCAAGCGGCACCAGGTGCGCTGCCTGGCCGCGCGGCCGTCGGCGGCCGTCAAGGACCAGGCGTGGGCGGTGGTGGTCGAGTCGGACGCGCTGTCGAACGCGCTGGTCGAGGCGACCATCAGCGGGATGCAGCAGTCCTCGCAGCGGGAGTTGCTCGCGCCGTACGCGGAGCGGTACTTCGAGGTGATCGAGCGGGTCTGGGCGGAGCGCTCGATCCAGATCGGGATGGACGTGGTGAAGGGGCTGTACCCGATGCTCCAGGACTCGGCGGCCACCGTCGAGGCGACGGACGCGTGGCTGACGGCCCGTCCGGACGCGGCCCCGGCGCTGCGCCGCCTGGTCCTGGAGTCCCGCGACGACCTGGCCCGAGCCCTCCGGGCCCAGTCCCGCGACGCGTAGCCCTGGAGGCCGCCGCTGCGCGGGGCTACTCCCCGCGCAGCGGCGCACCCGGAACCGGCGGAGTCATCGGCAGTCGAACGCCCGTACTTTAGCCCCGTCTTGTCCGGATTTGTCGACGAACGTGTAACAGGCGTTAGCAAGGCCATGGCCTGAGGGAATCACCGCGTCATGAACCAGAACGCACCCCTCCCCCTCGCCCACCTCACCGCCAGCCGCCCCCGCGTGCTGACCCTCGCCCAGCTGCGCGAGCACGGCGTCAGTGCCGCCGAGGCCGCCGGGCGGCCGTGGCAGCAGGTGCTGCCCGGGGTGTTCCTGCTGCACGCCGGCCCCGCGACGAGCGAGGAGCGCCTGCACGCCGCCCTCCTGTACGCGGGCAAGCGCGGCAACGGCGAGGCCATGATCACCGGGCTGGCCGCGCTCGCGCTCTACCGGTTCTCCTCCACCCCCGCCCTGCTCTCCCTCTCGCACATCGACGTCCTGGTCCCGAACACCCGCCGGCTGCGCTCCACCGGCGACGTGCGCATCGTGCGCGCCCACACGCCGCCCCGGCCGCTGGAGGTGACCGGGGTGCCCGTGGCGCCGGTGGCGCGGGCCGTCGCCGACGCCGTCGCCCAGCTGGACGACGCCGCCGCGGTGCGCCGCATCCTCAGCGAGGCCGTCCGCGCCGGACACTGCGAACCGGCCGCCGTCGTACGGGAGCTGACGGTGGCCCGGCTGCTGAACCGGCCGCACGTGATCGACGCCGTGGAGTCCCTGCTGGCCGAGGGCCGGGCCATCGCCGAGGACCGGCTGTACCAGCTCGTACGGGGCTACGAGCTCCCCGAGCCCGTCTGGAACGTGGACCTGCGGCTGCCCGGCGGCCCGCACCTGGGCGGGGTGGACGCCTACTGGCCCGAACAGGCGGTGGCGATCGAGATCGACACCCGCGCCCCGCGCCAGGGGGAGGACGAGGACTTCGCCGAGGCCGTCCGCAAGCGGGAGACCCTGGAGCGGCTCGGCGTGACCGTCCTCTACCTGACCCCGCGCAAGCTGCGCGACTGGCCCGAGCAGCAGGCCGCGGTCGTCCGGACCGCCCTGACGGCGTCCTGCGACCGCGAGCCCGCCGCCTACCTGGTCGTACTCCCCCGGTGAGGGGTACCCGGGACGGGCGGGGCGGGCGGGACGGGCGGGTTCGCCGGGGAGTACTCCGGGGCGCTCCAGCGCAGCCGCCCCGGATGCAGGCTCTGCACCACCGCCTCCACCCGGAACCGGACCTCGCGGCCCCCGTCGGCGCCGAACTCGGTCCGGGCCCGCCCGCTCAGCTGGAGCAGCCCGCCGCCCTCCCAGTCGGGGAAGAGGAGCCCGGCCCGCTCGTCGAGGGCGAGGTTGCCCAGGGTCAGGAACATCGCGTTGCCCGGGTAGTCAGGCCAGCGCAGCTCGGTGGGCGAGAGCACCTCCACGAAGCCCGGCATGCCGCCCCGGTGGCTCGCGTCGGCCCCGCCCGCCCCCGCCGTGGTGGCGATGAAGAAGGTGTCGGCGGCGCGGACGGCCCGCTCCTGGTCCGGGGCGAGCGCCGCGGAGCGCCGTACGGTGCCGGGGCCCTCGGCCACCAGCTCCAGCGGCTCCCGCTTCTGCAGGTACTTCGGGCAGTTGGAGAAGACCTCCTCGGCCGCCACCGCGAAGCCGCCGGGCGTCACGGCGAGGGTGCCGTTGAGCCGCATCCGGCGCCGGGTGCGCGGGTCGAGGGCGATGGTGGCGACCCGGGTGCCGTCGGCGGCGAGCGCCCCGGCGAGCGGGTCCCCGTCCGGCAGGCCGCCGCGGACCGCGATCCGGTCCGGTCCGGTGGCCCGGACGAAGCCCGGCGGGCCGGTGAGCAGCGAGGCCCACAGCCGTCCCGCGCCGTCGGCGGCGCCGACGACGAGGTGGGGCTGGAGCGCGAGGAAGGCGGCCGCCACGTCCCGGATGCCGGCTCCGATGGAGCGGCCGACGTGCTCGGCGAGCTCGCGCACGCCGACCCGTTCCTGGATGGCCAGGGAGCCCTGGTGGTACCGGTCCATGACGGCCCTCACTTCCTGAACTTTTAGAAGAAACCGCAGGTGGGAGCGGATTCGACCGGGGCGGGAGCACCCTCGGCGCCGGTCGGCACGGAGATCTCCAGACGGGTGCCGTCCGGGTCGTGGAAGAAGATCCCGCCGGAGGCCGCGCCCTCGCGGTGGGCGACGACGCCCTCGTAGGCGAAGTCGACGCCCAGGCCGCGCAGCCGCTCCTCGTACGCCCGGACCTCCTCGATCGCCCCGGCCGAGAAGGCGAGGTGGTGCAGTCCGGCCGCCCGCGGGGCGTACGGGCCGTCCGCCTGCTGCCAGAGGGTGAGGACGAGCTCGCCGTCCCGGCCCAGGAAGGCGAAGCGGCGCCCGTCCTCCTTGCCCTCGCCGAGCAGGCCGAAGCCCAGGGCGTCGCGGTAGAACGCGAGCGAGCGCTCCATGTCGGTGACGTTGAGGCCCACGTGCCCGGTGCGCAGGGTGCCGACGGTGGTGGTCATGAGGGTTCCTTCCCCGAGGAATGCCGGCCCGTCCGGCGTTCTAACCTTCTAAACTGAGATTAATAGTTAGAGGTCCACCCGTCAACCGGCCACGTACCCTTGAGGGGTTAGCGGTGCGAGGAGGAGGCGGACATGACGGAAGTACCGACGACGGACCCCCGTCCGCTCACCGGGGAGCCGCTCGCCCTCGACCTGGTGAACACGCGCTGGAGGCCGCAGGGCGTACCCACCGACCTCTTCGCCGGGGCCTTCGGCCTGAGCCGGCTGGAGGGGCTGGCCCTCTGGCTGGAGAGCACGGGGCTGGACGACCGCTTCCGCGCCGACAAGTCGACCCTGGTCCACCTGCTGACCGCGCGCGAGGCCCTCGCCCGCGCCATCGCGGACCCGGCCGACGCCGGCGCCCGCGAGCTGGTCGACGCCGTGCTGGAGCACGGCCGCATCCGGGCCACCCTCACCGAGGAGGGCCCCGGCGAACGGGCCGAGTTCGACGACCCTTCCTGGGGTCCCGCCTGGATGGCGGCGCGCAACTACCTGGAACTGCTGGGGTCGGCGGCCGGCCGGATCCGCAAGTGCGCCTCGGAGACGTGCATCCTGCACTTCCACGACACCTCGCGCAACGGCACCCGGCGCTGGTGCTCGATGGCCGTGTGCGGCAACCGCGCCAAGGCCTCACGGCACTACGCGCGCACGCGCGAGCGCTGAACGGACGGAATCTGTCACACCCGGGGTGAGAACAGACCCTGACACACCCCCGTCACAAGGCCTGTAAGTCGATAAATCCACTCCCTGCCGCGACCAGTCGCCCCGGCTTGCCCCGGCATGTTCCCGATGGCGGAAACCCCACCCTGGCGGGTGTCCGCCATGTCAGGTCTCGGTCAATGACAACCTTCCCCAAACAGCTGTCACTTGCGCAAAGCTGACCGGTCATCCGGCACCGAAATCCGGACCGTATCGATCTCTAGCCAGGGATGCTGATGACCCTCGAATCCCCCAGCACCACCGGGGCCATACCCGGCGCCCGGCGCGCGGCCCGCGTCGCGGCGGCCGCGGGCCTGGTGGCCGCGCTCTGCGCCACCGGCGCCGTTCCCGCCTTCGCGGCGGCCGGCGACAACCCGTCGGCCCCGGCGCCGGCCAAGTCGGCCGACCAGAAGCTCGGTTCGGCGGACGCCGAACTGCTCCAGGAGGCCAAGGCCAAGGGTGACGCCACCGTCACCGTCATGGTCGCGACCGCCCCGGGCCAGACCAAGCAGGTCGCCGACCAGCTCGACGCCGTCCAGGGCGCTTCGGTGGGCCAGACGTACGACAAGCTCGGCTACGTCCGCGCCACCCTCCCCACCGACAAGGCGGAGGCGGCGCTGAAGGCGGCCGCCAAGCTGGAGTCGGTGCACGGCATGGACCTCAAGCAGGAGATCCAGCTGCCGGACCCGCGCCCGGACTCGGGCAAGGACGGCTCGGGGAAGAAGACCGCGGCCGAGACCTACCCCGGTCCGGACAAGAACACCCCGGCGAAGAACCCGTACAACCCGTCCTTCGAGACCGGTGCGGTGGACTTCGTCCAGAAGAACCCGCAGGCCGACGGCCGCGGCGTCACCATCGGCATCCTGGACTCGGGCGTCGACATCGCCCACCCGGCGCTGCAGAAGACCACCACCGGCGAGCGCAAGATCGTCGACTGGGTCACCGCGACCGACCCGATCCTGGACAACGACGCCACCTGGCGCCCCCAGGTCACCCCGGTCACCTCCACGGGCGGCACCTTCACCGCGGGCGGCCAGAGCTGGAAGGCCCCCGAGGGCACCTTCCAGTGGAGCCGCTTCAGCGAGTCGATCACCGCCAACGGTGACATGAAGGGCGACGTCAACCGGGACGGCGACACCACCGACAAGTTCGGCATGCTGTACGACCCGGTGGCCGGCACCGTCCGCGTGGACACCGACCAGGACGGCGACTTCACCAACAACGAGCCGATGAAGCCGTACAAGGACGGCTACCAGATCGGCTACTTCGGCACGGACAACCCGGCGACCGACGTCGCCGAGCGGATCCCCTTCGTGATCCAGATCCGCAAGGACGTCCCGATGGACCCCTTCGGCGGGGACTGGGTCGGCAAGAAGGCCGACTTCGTCAACATCGGCATCATCGAGTCCGAGCACGGCACGCACGTCGCGGGCATCACCGCCGCCAACAGCCTCTTCGGCGGCAAGATGAACGGCGAGGCGCCGGGCGCGAAGATCGTCTCCTCGCGCGCCTGCTCCTGGTCCGGCGGCTGCACCAACATCGCGCTGACCGAGGGCATGATCGACCTCGTCGTCAACCGCGGCGTCGACATCGTCAACATGTCGATCGGTGGTCTCCCGGCGCTGAACGACGGCAACAACGCCCGTTCCGAGCTGTACAAGAACCTCATCGACACCTACGGCGTCCAGCTCGTCATCTCGGCGGGCAACGAGGGCCCCGGCGTCAACACCATCGGCGACCCCGGCCTGGCCGACAAGGTCGTCTCGGTCGGTGCCGCGGTCTCCAAGGAGACCTGGGCCGCCAACTACGGCTCCGGCGTGACCACGAAGTACAACATGTTCCCCTTCTCCTCGCGCGGTCCGCGTGAGGACGGCGGGTTCACGCCGACCATCACCGCCCCCGGCGCGGCCATCAACACCACCCAGACCTGGCTGCCCGGCAGCCCGGTCAAGGAGGCGGGCTACAGCCTGCCGGCCGGCTACTCGATGCTCCAGGGCACCTCGATGTCCTCGCCGCAGGCGACGGGCGCCAGCGCCCTGCTGATCTCGGCCGCCAAGCAGGCCAAGATCACCCTGCCCCCGGCCAACCTGCGGGTGGCGCTGACCAGCACCGCGAAGAAGATCGACGGCGTCCCGGCGCACGCCCAGGGCGCGGGCCTCATCGACGTCAACAAGGCGTGGGAGTCCATCCAGCGCGGCGCCAAGGCCAACGAGTTCACGGTCAAGGCCCCCGTCGACACCGCGCTCGACCAGTTCCTGAAGACCCCGGGCTTCGGCACCGGCCTCTACGACCGCGAGGGCGGCCTGAAGGTCGGCCAGAAGAAGGTCTACGACGTCGTCGTCACCCGCACCACCGGCCCGAAGTACGGCACCCGCCACGACCTGAGCTGGCGCAACAACGACGGCACCTTCAAGGTCGTCGGCGGTGGCGGCTACGACTACGTCACCCTGCCGCTGAACAAGCCCGTCACCATCAAGGTGGAGGCCAACGTCAAGTCGGCCGGCGTCCACAGCGGCATCCTGCAGCTCGACGACCCGACCACCGAGGGCATCGACAAGCAGATCCTGGCCACGGTCGTCGCCTCCACCCCGCTGGCGCAGCCGTCGTTCTCGCTCTCGGACACCTCCTCCGTGCAGCGCAACAGCCACAAGTCGTACTTCGTGACCGTCCCGCAGGGCGCCAAGACCCTTGAGGTCGCCCTCGGCGGACTCGCGGCGGACAGCCAGACGCGCTTCATCTCGATCCACCCGTACGGCACGGGCGTCGAGGACAGCGCCACCACCCAGTGCTACCCGAACTACAACAACCCGGCCAACAAGTGCCGCCCCGACCTGCGTTCCTACGACAACCCGCAGCCGGGCGTCTGGGAGATCGAGGTCGAGTCGCGCCGTACGTCGCCGCTGCTGGACAACCCGTTCAAGCTGGACGTCTCCGTCCTCGGCGCGGGCTTCGACCCGGCGGTCAAGGTCCTGCCCGAGGTCAAGCAGGGCACCCCGGCCCCGGTCCAGTGGACCGTGAAGAACACCGGCGCGGCCATCACCGGCGGCAAGCTCCAGGGCGGCCCGCTCGGCTCCGCGAAGGTCGACAAGCCGACCATCGCCGCCGGCGAGACCAAGACCACCGAGGTCACCGTCGGTGAGGGCGTCTCCCGTCTGGACGTGGGCATCAACCACACCTCCGACGCCGCCGCCGACCTCGACCTCGAGGTCTACAAGGACGGCGTGAAGGTCGCCTCCTCGGCCGACGGCGACTCGGACGAGTCCGTGAGCATCGACAAGCCCGCCGCCGGCACCTACACCATCAAGGTGATCGGCTACGCGGTCCCGTCCGGCTCCACCACGTACGACTACCGCGACGTCTACTTCTCGTCCGCCCTGGGCACCGTCCAGGTCGACGAGGCCGCCGCGGTCAACCTCGCCAACGGCGCCTCCGCGCAGGTCTCGGCGAACGTCCTGGTCTCCGCCGCGGCCCCCGAGGGCCGTCAGTTCTTCGGCCAGGTCCAGCTGCTCAACGGCCGCGGCACCGCCGCGGGCACCGGCAGCGTGCAGATCGACAAGGTCACCCCGTAAGGGTCTGACCCGGTAACACCGAGGGGGCGGTGCTCGTACGAGCACCGCCCCCTCGGGCGTTCCCCCCTCGGGCCCCGCCCCTACCTGCCGAGCGAGCCCAGCGACTCGGCGTACGTGCCCACCGCGTACGCGATCACGTCGAGGTTGGTGTCGAACGCCTTGAGGTCCAGGTTCTTCAGGGTGTCCCCCGCCCCGTGGTAGTTCGGGTCGTACGGGGCCCCGGCGGTGCCGCCGTAGCGCTTGGCCTGCTCGGCCGTCTTGACCCCCTCGGCCCCGGTGAAGGTGCCGCCCGCCGGGATGCCGTTCTCGATGAAGGGGCCGTAGTCGGAGCGGCCGTCGAAGTCGCTGCCCTCGTGCGGCTTGCCCTTCTTGTCCAGGAAGCCGTTGATCAGCGACTCGATCTGCGCCGAGCCGGCCGGGCCGGCGCCCGCGCCCGTCTTGTCGGAGTCGTCTCCGTCGTAGACGAACTGCACCGGGTTCGGCGAGGCGATCATGTCGAAGTTCAGGTAGAGGGCGATGTCCTTCTTCTGCTTCGGCGACAGCTGCGCCACGTAGTGCTCCGAGCCCAGCAGGCCCAGCTCCTCCGCCGACCACCAGGCGAAGCGGACCTTGTTGGCGGGCCCCTTGCCCTTCTTGTTGGCGCCCTCGTCGGCGAGCTTGAGGGCGACCTCCAGGAGGCCGGCCGAGCCGGAGCCGTTGTCGTTGATGCCGGGGCCCTCGGGGACGGAGTCCAGGTGCGAGCCGACCGTGACCACGCGGTCGGCGCGGCCCCCCTTGGTCTCGGCGATCACGTTGCGGGTGGTCTTCTTGACGTGCTCCTGGTCCAGGTCCAGGCGGACCTCCACCTCGCCCTTCGCGGCGGCCGCGGCCAGCGCCTCCCCGTCGGCCAGGGTGAGGCCCGCGCTCGGGATGATGCCGTCGGAGGGGGAGGAGAACCCGCCGCGGACGGGCGTGGTGCCGCTGTGGTTGTAGACGATCACGCCGACCGCACCGGCCGCCGCGGCGGCCCGCTGCTTCTCCACGAACGTGCACGCACCCCGCTTGACCAGGGCGATCTTCCCGGTGAAGGCGCCGGCCGGGTAGTCGTCGGCGGTGCAGCCCGGGGTCTCGTCGACCCGGGCCAGGGCCAGCGGGGCGGTCAGGCCGCCGGCCGGGGTGGACTTGGTGAAGGTGAAGGCGGCGGTGGCCAGCTCGCGCGGCTGGTCACCGAGGACGGTGGTCTTCTCCGTCTTCGTGTGCGCCTCGTAGATGTCGAAGTCCTGGTAGGAGACCTCGTAGCCGGCCTTCTTCAGCGTGTCGTGGACGTAGGCCGCCGAGGCGGCGTGGCCCGGCGTGCCCGCGGCCCGGTTGCCGCCGTTGGCGTCGGCGATCTGCTGGAACTTCGCCAGGTGGCGGTAGGCCCCGCGCGCGGTGACCTCCTCGACCAGCTCCCTGGCGAGCTTCCCCTCCCGGGGATGGGCCGCCGCCGGGGTGGCGGTCAGCAGGACGGGCGCGGCGACGGCGGCGGCCGCGAGGGCGGCGAGGGCCGGTATGGACCGGCGGTGGTGGCGGGTGGTCCGCATGGTGGTCTTTCCCCCCGGGGTGACGGTTTCGGATTCTGGTGCGCCGCGTCCGGATAACGATCACGGCTGAACGGAAACTAACCGGACCCGACCAGGCAAAACGGACTTTCGGGGGCCCTGAAACACGCCCGTCACGGACTCGTCGCGGAGGTTCACGAGCCCGCCACTGTCCGCGCCTCGGACAATGGATTGGACAACCCTCGTGGGGTCGAACGCATGATGGCCTCACGCGCCCGCGTCGTACGCACCAGAAGGAGTCACCGTGAGGGTCGGAATCGTCGGAGCCACCGGACAGGTCGGCGGAGTCATGCGCAGCATCCTCGCCGAGCGGAAGTTCCCGGTCGACGAGCTGCGGCTCTTCGCCTCGGCCCGCTCCGCCGGCTCGACCCTGGAGTGGCAGGGCCAGGAGATCACCATCGAGGACGCCTCCACGGCCGACTACTCCGGCCTGGACATCGTGCTCTTCTCCGCGGGCGGCGCCACCTCCAGGGCCCTCGCCGAGAAGGTCGCCTCCCAGGGCGCCGTCGTGATCGACAACTCCTCCGCCTGGCGCGGCCACCCCGAGGTCCCCCTCGTGGTCTCCGAGGTCAACCCGCACGCGATCAAGAACCGCCCCAAGGGCATCATCGCGAACCCGAACTGCACCACCATGGCCGCGATGCCCGTGCTGCGCCCCCTCCACGACGAGGCCGGCCTGACCGCGCTGATCGCCACCACCTACCAGGCCGTCTCCGGTTCCGGCCTGGCCGGCGTGGCCGAGCTCAAGGGCCAGGCCTGCGCGGTCTCCGAGGCCGCCGACCAGCTGACCTTCGACGGCGGCGCGGTGGACTTCCCCGAGCCGGCCGTCTACAAGCGCCCCATCGCCTACAACGTGGTCCCGCTCGCGGGCAACCTGGTCGACGACGGCAGCTTCGAGACGGACGAGGAGCAGAAGCTCCGCAACGAGTCCCGCAAGATCCTGGAGATCCCGGCGCTCAAGGTCTCCGGCACCTGCGTGCGCGTCCCCGTCTTCTCGGGCCACTCCCTCCAGGTCAACGCCCGCTTCGAGCGCCCGATCAGCGTCGAGCGCGCCTACGAGCTGCTGAAGGACGCCCCGGGCGTCGAGCTGTCCGAGATCCCGACCCCCCTCCAGGCGGCCGGCCGCGACGCCTCGTACGTGGGCCGCATCCGGGTGGACGAGACGGTCGACAACGGCCTCGCGCTGTTCCTCTCCAACGACAACCTCCGCAAGGGCGCGGCGCTGAACGCGGTGCAGATCGCGGAGCTCGTGGCCGAGGAGCTGCGCGGCTGACGCCCGCGGCGCGGCAGGGGGCGGCGGCGGTGACGGCGCCGCCCCTTTCGCATGCGAAAGGGGGGCGTCCTGTTCGCCCCTGGATTACTCCTGCGCGGTGGCGGCCCCTGCATGGAAGGATGACGGGGCAACGTCACCATCAAAGGAGATGAACGCGTGCCTGGCACGAATCTCACCCGTGAAGAGGCTCAGCAGCGGGCGAAGCTGCTCACCGTCGACTCGTACGAGATCGACCTCGATCTCAGCGGCGCGCAGGAGGGCGGCACCTTCCGGTCCGCGACCACCGTGCGCTTCCAGTCGGCCGAGGCGGGGGCCGGCACCTTCATCGACCTGATCGCGCCGGCCGTGCACGAGGTCGTGCTGAACGGCAAGGCCCTGGACGTGGCCGCCGTCTTCCGCGACTCGCGCATCGCCCTGGACCACCTCGCCGCCGGGGCCAACGAGCTCCTCGTCGTCGCGGACTGCGCCTACACCAACACCGGCGAGGGCCTGCACCGCTTCGTCGACCCGGTCGACCAGCAGGCGTACCTCTTCACCCAGTTCGAGGTGCCGGACTCGCGGCGGGTCTTCGCCAGCTTCGAGCAGCCCGACCTCAAGGCGACGTTCCGGTTCACCGTGACGGCCCCCGAGGGCTGGACGGTCGTCTCGAACTCCCCACGGGACATTTCCGACGGGGCGGATCCGAAGGACCGCGTGTGGGCCTTCGAGCCGACCCCGCGCATCTCCACGTACATCACCGCGCTGATCGTGGGCCCGTACCACGCGGTGCACAGCTCCTACGAGGGCAAGGACGGGCAGGTCGTCCCGCTCGGCGTCTACTGCCGTCCGTCGCTCGCCGAGTTCCTCGACGCCGATGCGATCTTCGACGTGACCCGGCAGGGCTTCGACTGGTTCCAGGAGAAGTTCGCGTACGACTACCCGTTCGCGAAGTACGACCAGCTCTTCGTGCCGGAGTTCAACGCGGGCGCGATGGAGAACGCCGGTGCGGTCACCATCCGCGACCAGTACGTCTTCCGGTCGAAGGTGACGGACGCGGCGTACGAGCTGCGTGCCGAGACCCTCCTGCACGAACTCGCGCACATGTGGTTCGGCGACCTCGTCACCATGGAGTGGTGGAACGACCTGTGGCTGAACGAGTCGTTCGCCACCTACACCTCGATCGCCTGCCAGGCCTACGCCGAGGGCTCGAAGTGGCCGCACGCCTGGACCACGTTCGCGAACTCCATGAAGACCTGGGCGTACCGTCAGGACCAGCTGCCGTCCACGCACCCGATCATGGCCGACATCCGTGACGTGGACGACGTCCGGGTCAACTTCGACGGCATCACCTACGCCAAGGGCGCCTCGGTGCTCAAGCAGCTCGTCGCGTACGTCGGCATGGACGCCTTCTTCAAGGGCGTGCAGGCGTACTTCAAGGCGCACGCGTTCGGCAACACGCGCCTGTCGGACCTGCTGGACGCCCTGGAGGAGACCTCGGGCCGCGACCTGACCGCCTGGTCGAAGGCGTGGCTGGAGACGGCCGGCATCAACGTGCTGCGGCCGGAGATCGAGACGGACGGGGAGGGTCTCGTCACTTCGTTCGCCGTCCGCCAGGAGGCCCCGGCGCTGCCCGCGGGCGCCCAGGGCGAGCCGGTGCTGCGCCCGCACCGCATCGCGATCGGCCTGTACGACCTGGACGGCGGCAAGCTGGTCCGCACCGACCGGATCGAGCTGGACATCGACGGCGAGCTGACGGCGGTGCCGGAGCTGGCCGGCCGGGCCCGTCCGGCGGTCGTGCTGCTCAACGACGACGACCTCTCGTACGCCAAGGTCCGCCTGGACGAGGTCTCGCTGGCCAACGTCACCGCGCACCTGGGCGACTTCACCGAGTCGCTGCCGCGGGCGCTGTGCTGGGCGTCGGCGTGGGACATGACCCGTGACGGCGAACTGGCGACCCGCGACTACCTGGCGCTGGTGCTGTCCGGCATCGCCAAGGAGTCGGACATCGGTGTGGTGCAGTCGCTGCACCGCCAGGTGAAGCTGGCCATCGACGTGTACGCCGACCCGGCGTGGCGCGAGCAGGGCCTGGCCGCCTGGACGCAGGCCACGCTGGAGCACCTGCGCGCGGCCGAGCCGGGCAGCGACCACCAGCTGGCGTGGGCGCGCGCCTTCGCCGCGACGGCGCGCACCGGGGAGCAGCTGGACCTGCTGGGCGCGCTGCTGGCCGGTACGGAGACGGTCGAGGGCCTGGTCGTGGACACCGAGCTGCGGTGGGCGTTCCTGGAGCGGCTGGCCGCGACGGGGCGCGCCGACGAGGCGGAGATCGCGGCGGAGCTGGAGCGCGACGCCACGGCGGCGGGCGAGCGCCACGCGGAGACCGCGCGCGCCGCGCGTCCGACGGCGGAGGCCAAGGCGCAGGCCTGGGCCGCGGTCGTGGAGTCGGGCGGCCTGCCGAACGCGGTGCAGGAGGCCGTGATCGGCGGCTTCGTCCAGAGCGACCAGCGGGAGCTGCTCGCGCCGTACGCGGCGAAGTACTTCGCGGTGGTCAAGGACATCTGGGAGAGCCGCAGCCACGAGATCGCGCAGCAGATCGCGGTCGGGCTGTACCCGTCCCTCCAGGTCTCCGCGGAGACCCTGGCGGCCACGGACGCCTGGCTGGCCTCGGCCGGGCCGAACGCCGCCCTGCGGCGCCTGGTGTCGGAGTCCCGCTCGGGCATCGAGCGCGCCCTGAAGGCCCAGGCGGCGGACGCGGCCGCCGGCGCCTGACGGTACCTGCGCCGGTGCCCCGGCCCGCTTCGGCGGGCCGGGGCACCGGTGTGAGGTCACAGGGCGGTGTACTTCATCCGGCCCCCGCAGAGCTTCGTCATGTCAGGCCGTTCGACGCGCGGCCGCCTCCCCCAGCGCCCGCACCACCGCGGCCAGCGCCGGGGCGGCCTCGGCGCCGCGGCGGGTGGCGGCGAAGACGTGCCGGGTGGGGCGGTCGTGGGCGAGGACCCGGACGACGACGCCGGACGCCCGGCTCGACACCATGCGGGGGACCAGCGCGACCCCCATGCCCGCCTCCACCATGGCCAGGATCGCCGTCCAGCCGGAGGCCGAGTGGGCCTGTCGGGGCAGGAAGCCCGCCGCCTCGCACGCGCTGCGGGTGATCTCCGACCAGGGGCCGCTGCCCCCGTAGATCCAGCGTTCGGCGGAGAGGTCGGCCAGGCGGACGAGGGGGGTCCGGGCGAGGGGGTGCTCCGGGGGGAGGGCCACGTCCAGGGGGTCTTCCAGGAGGGTGAACCTGGTGAAGCGGGCGTCGGTGGGGCCCGGGGTGTGGGCGGCCAGGGAGAGGGCCAGGTCGACGGCTCCGGTGGAGAGCAGGTCGTACGATTCCGCCGCGTCGGTCTCACGGATGTGGACCGCGACGCCCGGGTGGTCCCGCTCCAGCGCGGCCACGGCCGGGACGACCAAGGAGGGGATGGCGGTGGAGAACGCGCCCACGCGGACCTCGCCCACCTCCCCCGCGAGGTAGCCGGCCAGTTCGGCGTCGGCGCGTTCGAGTTGGGCGAAGACCGCTTCGGTGTGGCGCAGGACCAGGTGGGCGGCGTCGGTGAGGCGGACGCCCCGGCCCTGGGCCTCCAGGAGGACGACGCCCAGTTGGCGGGCGAGGTTGGTCAGCTGCTGCGAGACGGCCGAGGGCGTCATGTGCAGCGCCTCGGCCGTCGCGGTCACGGTGCCCCGGTCGGCCAGGGTCCGCAGGATCCGCAGCTTCTTGATGTCCCAGTCGGTCACGTGGGTGAAGTTACCGGCGGGCCGCGCTGGCCAGGGCCACCCCGCCCAGGATCAGGCCCATGCACAGGAGCTGGGCGGGGCCGGTCCGCTCGCCCAGGAGCAGGAGGCCGAGGCCGGCGACGCACACCGGCTGGAGGTAGTAGACGACGCCCGCGCGGGCCGCGCCGATCAGCGAGACGGCCTTGTTCCAGGAGAAGAAGGCGACGGCGGAGGAGAAGACGCCCACGTACAGGAGCGGGCCGACCGTACCCGGCGTGGCCGCGAAGCCGCCCTGGACGTTAAGGGATATGGCGTACGCCGGGGCCAGCATCAGGGCGCCGAGGACGAAGGTGGTGATCAGGAAGGCGAGGCCGCCGATCTCGGCGGGCTTGCGCTTGAGCAGGGCGCTGTAGGTGGCGAAGGAGAAGGCCGCCGCGAACATCCAGAGGTCGCCCGCTCCGAAGTCGAGGCTCAACGAGCCGCCGCCGACCAGGAGGAGGACGCCGAAGGCGGCCAGCAGCATGCCGAAGACGCGCCGGGCGCCGAGCCGTTCGCCGCCGAGGCGGGCGTAGAGGGCCATGATGACCGGCGAAGCGGCCATGATCGTGCCCATGTTGGAGGCGGAGGTGGTCAGTCCGGCCTGGTGGACCAGGGTGTTGTAGAGGGTGACGCCGAAGAGGGTGGCCAGGCTGATGTAGCCGATGTGCTTGCGGATCAGGGCCCGCTGCTGCCATGCCTGGCGGGCGGCGAAGGGGGTGACCGCCACGGCGGCGATGATCCAGCGCCAGAAGACGGCCTGGACCGGGGGGACGGTCCCGGACATGCCGCGGGTGGCGACGAAGCTGCCGGACCAGACGACCGTGGCCAGCAGGGCGAGGAGTACGCCGAGTCCCACGGCCCCCTTCGTGCCCGTGCTGCTCGTGGTCTGCTGCCGGTCCTCTCGAGATGCGGTCCGGGCGCGGTCCGTGACGGCCACTTCTGGTCTCCCCTTTCGGCGGTGCGGGTGTGGTGGTCATACCGTCGCACCGCTTGACCGTCCAGGTCCATCGAAAGATTTCGACGAGTTGATTCAGGAGAAATGAAAGATCCCCGGGAGGCCGGGGGAGGACCTCCCGGGGAGACCGGGGGATGGAGCGGAGCCGAGGGGTCAGGCGACCTGGACCTTCGGGGTCTCGGGGAGCGGGAGTTCCGCCGGCTCGGCGGCCTTCGCCTTCGGTGCACGGCCCGGGAGCTGGCCGAAGACCGTGGCGCCGAAGGCGATCACCATGCCCAGGACCTGGACCGGGCTCAGGGCCTGGCCGAGGGCGGCCCAGCCGATGACGGCGGCGGTGAGCGGGGAGAGCGGGCCGAGCAGCGTGACCGAGGTGGCGGAGAGCTTGCCGATGCCGCGGAACCAGAGGAAGTACGCGGCGCCGGTGTTGATCAGCATCATGTAGCCGTAGCCGAGGAAGGCCTTGCCGTCGAGGGCCGGCGGGGCGCCCTCGATCAGGGCGGCGATCGGGATGATCACCAGTCCGCCCGCGGTGAGCTGCCAGCCGGTCACGGCCAGCGGGCCGACGCCCTCGGGGCGTCCCCAGCGCTTGGTCATCACGGTGCCGGCGCCCATGGAGGCCGAGGAGACGATGCCGGCGATGACGCCGACGAGGTCGAGCTGGGCCTGGGAGGTGAGGACCACCATGCTGACGCCGAGCGCGGCGACCACCGCGGCGAGCACGTTGCGCAGCCGGGCCCGCTCGCCCAGCAGCAGGGCGGCCAGTCCGACGACGAACAGCGGGCCGGCGGAGCCCAGGACCGCGGCGACGCCGCCGGGGAGGCGGTAGGCGGCGAGGAAGAGGAGCGGGAAGAAGGCGCCGATGTTGAGGGTGCCGAGGACCGCCGACTTCCACCACCAGGCACCCTTGGGGAGGGCCCGGGAGAGGGCGACCAGCAGGAGACCGGCGGGCAGGGCCCGCATCGCGCCGGTGAACAGCGGCCGGTCCGGCGGCAGCAGCTCACTGGCGACGAAGTAGGTCGAGCCCCAGGAGACGGGGGCGAGTGCGGTCAGGACGATGGTGGTGACTCGGTTCACGGTCACTCACTCCTCGGGCAGGTGATGGGTCCGGCGGGCGGGGCTCTGGCCGCGACCTACTCGGGGGCCCGTCCCGGCCTCCCCGAGTAGGTCGCTCGTAAGTAGCTTAGCACTAAGCTACTTTTTGGCAAGCCACTTTCTTGTGGGCGAGTAAGCGGAAGCAGATACTTGCGGGTATGACCGCACTGAAGAAGGACATCGCCAAGGACGCCGTCGATGCGATCACCGACCAGTGGTACGCGGTGCGCCCCGACCTCGACACCACGCCCATGGCCGTCTTCGGCCGGATCTACCGGATCTCGAAGGCCATGGGAGACGCGGTGGAGCGGGCGTACAACCGCCATGGAGTGTCCCGCGGGGAGTTCGACGTGATCGCCACGCTGAGGCGATCCGGAACCCCGTACACGCTCTCGCCGCGGCAGCTGTCGGCCACCCTGATGCTCACGACGGGCGGTATGACCGGGCGCCTGGACAAGCTGGAGAAGGCCGGGCTGCTGACCCGCAGCCCCGATCCGCACGACCGGCGCGGGCTCCAGGTGACCCTCACGGAGCGGGGCCTGGCCCTCGTGGACGAGGCGGTCGCCGACGGCATCGAGGTCAACCGGGCCGCTCTCGCGGACTTCGGCCCCGAGGAGGTCGAGGCGCTCGGCGGGCTGCTGCGCAAGCTCCTCGCGGACATGCCCTGAGCGCGACGGGCCCGGGCGTCCCGCGGCCCGGCGCCCCGAGGCGCGGCGTCGTGCGTCCTGCGTCCTGCGGCGCGGCCTGCCGCCTCCGGGTACGCCAAGGCGCCGGAGGTCGCCACGGCGCCGGCTCATGCCGGCTCCGCGGACCTCCGGCGCCCGGAAGTGCTGGGTGCTGGGACCGCCCGGGGGCGGGTCAGCCCTGGTTCTGCTGCTTGCGCGACTTGTCGCCGACCATCACGAGGCCCGCGATGATCAGGAAGATCACGATCGGCAGGGCCACGTACAGGCCGAGCGTCTCGCCGATGCTCAGTCCCTTGCCCGGGTCGTCGCCGTCGTCGCGGGTGAGCGCGAGGGCGGGAGACGTCATCAGCAGCATCATCAGCGTCGTTCCGGCCGAGACGGCGCCGGCGCGCAGAGCGTTCTTCTTGTCCACGGTGCAAACGTAGCGAACACCTAAAGCGGGCGCGCGCCCGGGGGTGCCGTACGGGTCCGTGCGCCCTCCCGCACCGCGCTCAGCAGGGCGTTCGCCCGCGGCGAGGCCGTCAGCGCCTCCAACGTCAGCGGCCGGCCCGCCGCGTCGGCCACCGGCAGCCGCCAGTTGGGGTACTGGTCCCAGGTGCCCGGCAGGTTCTGCGGCCGCCGGTCCCCCACCGCGTCCGGCAGCCAGACGCCGACCAGCCGGGCCGGGGTGCGCAGCAGGAAGGCGTACAGGGCCCGTACGGCCCCCTCCTCGTCCTTGGCCTCCAGTCCCAGCTCGTCCAGCACCCGCAGCCACTGCGCGGTGTCGGCGGCGTCCTCGGCCCGTTCCTCTTCCACCGGGCGGGTCAGCAGGCCCAGCCGGTCGCGGAGTTCGACGTGGGCGCCGGCCAGTTTGGCGGCGGTGGGCGGCAGGTCGTGGGTGGTGGCGGTGGCCAGGCAGTCGGCCCGCCAGGCCTCCGGGGCCAGCGGCTGCCCGTCCCCGGACCAGTCCCGCTCGAACCAGAGCACGGAGGTGCCGAGGATCCCGCGCCGGGCCAGCGCCTCCCTGACCCGGGGCTCGACCGTCCCCAGGTCCTCGCCGACCACGACGGCACCCGCCCGGTGGGCCTCCAGGACCAGGACCGCGAGCATGGCCTCGCCGTCGTAGGAGACGTACGTGCCGTCGGCGGGCGGGGTGCCCTCCGGGATCCACCAGAGCCGGAACAGGCCCATCACGTGGTCGACGCGCACCGCGCCCGCGTACCGGAACACCCCGCGCAGCAGGGCCCGGAAGGCGGCGTAGGCCTGTCCCTCCAGCACGTCGGGGCGCCAGGGCGGCAGCCCCCAGTCCTGGCCGCGGGCGTTGAAGGCGTCCGGCGGGGCGCCGACGGAGACGTGCCGGGCGTGGAGGGGTCCGTGGCGGGCGTCGGAGCCCTCGGGGTGCACGCCGACGGCCAGGTCGTGGACGATGCCGACCTCCATCCCGGCCTCCCGGGCGGCCCGCTGGGCGTCGGTCAGCTGGGTGTCCGTCAGCCAGACCAGCCAGGCGTGGAAGTCGGCCCGCTCCTGCGGGTCCTCCCCGGCGGCGGCCGCGCACCAGGCGGCGTGCAGGTCGAGCCCCTCGCCCTGGGCGGCGCGGTACGCCCGGTAGGCCGCCTCACGGGCGGGGGTGCGCGGGACGGCGTACAGCAGTTCCAGGGCGGCCCGCTTCAGGGCCCATACGGCGTCCCGGTCGATCAGGGCGCCCTTCTCCAGCACCTCGCGGCGCAGCTCGCCGCCCCGCCCGGCCAGTTCGGCCAGCGCCTCGCGCTCCGGGCAGGCCTCCCACTCGGGGAGGTCCTCGACGCGCAGGTACACCGGGTCGGGGAAGCGGCGGGAGGCGGGCCGGTAGGGGGAGGGGTCGGTCGGGGTGCCGGGGACGGCCGCGTGCAGCGGGTTGACCTGGACGAACCCGGCGCCGTGGGTGCGGGCGGCCCAGCGGGCCAGTTCCGCGAGGTCGGCGAGGTCGCCCATGCCCCAGGAGCGCTCCGAGAGCAGGGAGTACAGCTGGACGAGCAGCCCGTGGGCCCGCTCGGGCGCGGCCGGGGCCCGGTCCGGGGCCACGATGAGGGTGGCCCCGGCGGTGCGGCCGTCGGGGGTCTCGGCGGTCAGCCGGTGCACCCCGAGGGGCAGCCGGGCGTCCCACGCCGCCTCCCCGGCCCCGTCCTCCAGGGTCACCCGCAGCCGGGTCCCGGCCGGCAGCCCGGCCAGGGCCGCGGGGGCGGGCCCGCCCCGCCACTGGACCAGCGTCGGCGGCAGCGGCCGCCCGGCCGCCTCCCGTTCGGCGGCGTCGGCCCGCTGCCGTACGGCCTCGGGGGTGTCGACGGGGACGCCCATCAGGCCGAGCACGGCGCGGACCGTGGCCGGGGGCACCTGGACGGTGACGTCCTCGGCGGGCTGGTAGGAGGTGGCGACGCCGTGGTGGGCCGCGAGCCGGGCGAGGTCGTCCATCTGCATCCTCGGGGTGGAAGGGTTACGAAACGGCCTCGCTGGTGAGCGGGGCCTCGGGTACGAGCGGGGTCTCGCTGGTCAGCGGGGCGTACGGCGAACCGGGCAGCGGCGTCTCACTGGTCAGCGGGGCGTCCGCACATCCGGACAACGGAGCCGCGGTCCCCGGGGGCACGTCCGCGGGGCCGGACTGCACGGGCAGGTGGGCGAGCGGGGCACGGCTGCGGGCGGCGGGCGGCGCGGGGCGGGGTTTCATGGGGGCTCCCTCGTACGTGCTTCGGGCCGGTGCTCCGGACCCGGCTGGTCCGGCGGATCCGCCCATGCAACACCTGCGCCCGACACCGCAGCCATACCCACTCCGGGGCACCGCATTCCTGGCCGATCTTGGTCAGATCACCCCACCCGCATTGACACTTCAGCCGCACGGGTGGTGGGCTCGGGCTCATTCGTACGGGCGGAAAACGACTCGGGACGGGGAGGCTCCGTGCAGCTCAGGGGCAGGACGCGGAGCACCGCCGCGGCGGTGGCCGTCATAGGCTCGCTGCTGGGCGGGGCGGCCGCCTCGGTGCCGGAGGGCATGCTGGCGGCGACGCCCAAGTCCCCGGCGGTGCCGCGCCCCGACGGCGCCTCCGCCGCCGTGGCCTCCGGCGGCCCGGGACCGCTCCTCGACCCGGCGTACGACGCTCCGCGAGCCCCTTCCGAGGGTCCGGCGGTGTGGCCGCGGCCGCAGTCGGCGCACGCCGACCCGGCGCGGGAGGTGCCGGTGGCGGCGGAGGCCGTGCTGGTGGTGCCGGAGGACGTGGACCCGTACGCCGCCGACGTCGTGCGCACCGCCCTGCGCGCGGCCGGGGTGCGGACGCTGCACGACCGGCCGCCGGGGGCGGTGCTGCCCGAAGGGGCCCTCGTCGTACGGCTCCAGGGGGCGGACGCGGAGGCGGCGCTGCTGTCGCTGGGCGCGGCCCCGGCCGGGGACCTGCCCGAGGGCGGCTACCGGCTGGCGGTGGGCAGGACCGGCGGCCGGGACACGGTCGCGCTGGCCGGGGTGGGCGGGGACGGGCTGTTCCACGCCGCGCAGACGCTGCGTCAGCTGCTGGCGGCCGGGGGCGGGAAGGTGCCCGGGATGCTGGTGCGGGACTGGCCCACGGCCCCGGTGCGCGGGGTCACCGAGGGGTTCTACGGGCAGCCGTGGACCCGGGAGCAGCGGCTCGCGCAGCTGGACTTCCTGGCCCGCACCAAGCAGAACCGGCTGCTGCTGGCGCCCGGTGACGACCCGTACCGCACGACGGCCTGGCGCGAGGAGTACCCGGCGGCGGCCCGCGAGGAGTTCCGGGCCCTGGCCGACCGGGCCCGCGCCGACCACGTGACGCTGGGCTGGGCGGTCTCCCCCGGGCAGTCCATGTGCCTGGCGTCGGCGGATGACCGGGCGGCGCTGCTGCGCAAGGTGGACGCCATGTGGGACCTGGGGTTCCGGGCGTTCCAGCTCCAGTTCCAGGACGTCAGCTACGCCGAGTGGGGCTGCCGGGCCGACCGGGTGCGGTACGGGACGGGGCCGGTGGCGGCGGCGAAGGCGCACGCGGAGGTCGCGGGCGAGCTCGCGGCGCACCTGGCCGAGCGGCATCCGGGGGCGGCTCCGCTGTCGGTGCTGCCGACGGAGTACTTCCAGGACGGTGCCACCGCCTACCGGACGGCCCTGTCCCAGGCCCTGGACCCGCGGGTGGAGGTGGCCTGGACGGGCGTGGGCGTGGTGCCGCGCACCATCACCGGCAAGGAACTGGCCGGGGCGCGGTCCGCGCTGGGGCACCCGCTGGTGACGATGGACAACTACCCGGTCAACGACTGGGACCCGGACCGCATCTTCCTCGGCCCCTACGCCGGGCGTGACCCGGCGGTGGCGGGGGGTTCGGCGGCGGTGCTGGCCAACGCGATGCCGCAGGGCACCTTGTCGCGGATCCCGCTGTTCACGGCCGCCGACTACGCCTGGAACCCGACCGGGTACCGGCCCGGGGAGTCCTGGGCGGCGGCGGTGCGCGACCTGTCGGGCCCCGACCAGCGGACCCGGGCGGCGCTGGCCGCGCTGGCGGGGAACACGGCCTCCTCGGGGCTGAAGCTGGAGGAGTCGGCGTACCTGAAGCCGCTGGTGGAGGAGTTCTGGCGGGCCCGCGCGGCCGGGGACAAGAACGCGGGCGACCGGCTCCGGGCGGCGTTCACGGTGCTGCGGGAGGCCCCGGCGCGGCTGCCGGGCCTCTCCGGGGAGGCGGGGCCCTGGCTGGAGCGGCTCTCGCGGTACGGGGCGGCGGGCGAGCTCGCGGTGGACCTGCTGCGCGCGGAGGCCCGGGGTGACGGGGCGGCGGCCTGGCAGGCCTCGCGGGACCTGGCGGCGGCGCGGGAGGGGTTGGCGGAGCAGAGCGGGGTGCGGGTGGACGCCTCGGTGCTCGACCCGTTCCTGGCGAAGGCCGCGGCGGAGTCGGACGCCTGGACCGGCGCGTCCCGGCCCGCCGGTGCGGTGCGGCGGGAGCCCGGCTCGTGGACCGTGGCGCTGGAGGAGCCGCGGCCGCTGGCGGCCGTCACGGTGATGACGGACCCGCTGGCGCCGGGGTCGCGGGGCGCGGCGGTGGAGGTGCGGGTCCCGGGCGAGGGCTGGCGGCGGATCGGTGAGGCCTCGGGTTCCGGTTGGACCCAGGCGGACGCGGGCGGGGTACGGGCGGACGCGGTGCGGCTGTCGTGGCCGGGTGAGGCCCCGGTGGTCCACCAGGTGGTCCCGTGGTTCGCGGACGACCCGCAGGCGGGGTTCGAACTGGCCGGCGGGGGCCGGGTGGACGTGGAGGCCGGCGGGGCCGCGCGGACGGTGACGGCCGAGCTGTCGGCGGTCCGCCCCGGCGAGGTCCGGGGCGCGCTCACCCTGTCGGGGCCGGCGCCCGCGGGCATCGAGGTCCGCCTCCCGGGGGAGGTCACGCTCCCGCGCGGGGGCCGGCTCTCGCTGCCGGTGGAGGTCCGCCTGCCGGCGTCCACCCCGCTCGGCACGTACGCGATCCCCCTCGCCTTCGACGGCCAGGTGCGCACGCTGACGGTCCGGGCGGTGCCGCGCACCGGCGGCCCGGACCTGCTGCGGACGGCGAAGGCCACGTCCTCGGGCGACGAGTCGCCGCGGTTCCCGGCGTCGGCGGCGGTGGACGGCTCGGACGCGACCCGGTGGTCCTCGAAGCCGGTGGACGGGGCGTGGTGGCAGGCGGAGCTGGCGGCTCCGGCGCGGGTGGGGGTGCTGAACCTGCACTGGCAGGAGGCCTACCCCTCGGCGTACCGGGTGGAGACCTCGGCGGACGGGGTCACCTGGCGGCCCGCCGCCTCGGTCTCCTCCCGGGGCGGGACGGACACCCTCCGGCTGGACCCCGCCGCGGACACCCGGTTCCTCCGCGTCACCTGCGACCGGCGCGCGACGCGCTACGGCTGCAGCCTGTGGTCCGCGACGGCCTTCGCGGTGGCGCCGTAGCTCCCGGGGGCCGCGGCGGGGCCGTGTGCGGCCCCGCCGGCCGTCAGGACGCGGCGGCGGCCGGTACCCCGATCCGCTCCAGTGCGTCGTCCGCCCCGTACGGCTGCAGGTACGGCATCCACCGCGGATCCCGGTGCCCGGTGCCGATGATCCGCCAGGCCAGCCCCGACGGCGGAGCCGGCTGGTGCCTCAGCCGCCACCCCAGTTCCAGCAGGTGGCGGTCCGCCTTGACGTGGTTGCAGCGCCGGCAGGCCGCGACCACGTTGTCCCAGACGTGCTGGCCTCCCCGGCTGCGCGGGATCACGTGGTCCACGCTCGTCGCGACGGCCCCGCAGTACATGCAGCGGCCGCCGTCGCGGGCGAACAGCGCGCGGCGGGTGAGTGGAACGGGCCCCCGGTAGGGGACCCGCACGAAGCGCTTGAGCCGGACCACGCTGGGAGCGGGGACGGCCTGTGTCGCGCTGTGCAGGAAGGCGCCGGATTCCTCGAGGGAGATGGCCTTGTTCTCCAGGACGAGGACGAGCGCGCGGCGGAGCGGTACGACGCCGAGGGGCTCGTACGACGCGTTGAGGACCAGGACGTGCGGCACGGACTGCCTCCTTGTACGCCGGCGGCGCGTGGCTCGCGCCGGGACGATCTGTTTTCCAGTCTCCCCTTACGGCTGGTGGAAACGCCACCACGCGCCGGTAACGGCCCCGAGGTGTTTTCAACCACACTCCCTTCATCCCCAGGTGAGGGCGGTCTCTCCCTCGAACACGGCAACGAGGTCGGACCCGAGCCCCGTTACTGTGGAAGACCTGCCCGTACACCAGGTTCCGTTTCCGCGGGCAGGACGCCATGCCTGGAGGTTCCCCCGTGCCCTCGCCCGCCACCCTGCTCCCGTTGGCAGCGACCGCCACCGACGACGCGACCGAGAGCGTGACCAACGCCGCGAGCTTCATCGAGGAGAACTGGGCCACCTGGCTGAGCATCGGCCTGAAGATCCTGCTGATCATCGTGATCGCGGCCGCGCTCCGCTCGGTCGTGCGCAAGGCGCTGACCAAGCTGATACACCGGATGAACACCAGCGCGGAGGCGGTCGAGGGCACCGCGCTGGGCGGGCTGCTGGTCAATGCGGAGCGGCGGCGCCAGCGTTCCGAGGCCATAGGTTCGGTGCTGCGCTCGGTGGCCTCGTTCCTGATCCTGGGTACGGCGGCGCTGATGGTGCTGGGCGCGCTGAAGATCGATCTGGCCCCGCTGCTGGCGAGTGCCGGTGTGGCCGGTGTGGCGATCGGTTTCGGTGCCCGCAACCTGGTGACGGACTTCCTCTCCGGCGTGTTCATGATCATGGAGGACCAGTACGGGGTCGGCGACAAGATCGACGCGGGCGTGGCCTCCGGCGAGGTGATCGAGGTCGGTCTGCGCGTGACGAAGCTGCGCGGCGACAACGGTGAGATCTGGTACGTCCGCAACGGCGAGATCAAGCGGATCGGCAACCTCAGCCAGGGCTGGGCGACCGCGGGCGTGGCCGTGCAGGTCAAGCCGACGGAGAACCTCGCGCGGCTGCGCGAGACCCTCCAGGAGGTGGCCGACGCCTTCGCCAAGGAGTCCCCGTGGGACGAGCGGCTGTGGGGCCCGGTGGAGGTGCTGGGGCTGGACGAGGTGCTGCTGGCCTCGATGACCGTCAAGGTGTCGGCGAAGACGATGCCGGGGCAGCAGTTCGCCGTGGAGCGCGAGCTGCGCTGGCGGATCAAGGAGGCCTTCGACGCCGCCGGCATCCCGATCATCGGCGGCCTCCCGCCGGCCGGCGAGGAGGAGGCCCCCGCCGACCCTTCGGCCTCGGTCGCCGCGCCGTCGGCGCTGGCCAACCCCGCCTCCCCGCAGTCCGTGGCCACGACCCCGATCCCGCCGCCGGCCGCGCCCCGACTCCCCAAGTAGCGCCCCTCTCCCCCACCCGCCCCGCCGGTCTTCCGGCGGGGCGGATTTCATCGGCAGGGCTAGACAGGGCTCCGCAAGCGATAGGAAACTTACCTAACAGTTCGCTTCGGTGAGTAGGGAGAGCCTCGTCATGCCCGCCGCCACGCCCGGAACGCCCAGCCTGCTGCGCGCCATGAACGACCGCGCCGCCCTGGAGCTGCTGCTGACGCACGGCCCCCTGTCCCGCACCCGCATCGGAGAGCTCACCGGCCTCTCCAAACCCACCGCCTCCCAGCTGCTGGCCCGCCTGGAGGCCGCCGGACTGGTGGTGGCCACCGGCACGGACGGCGGCCGGCCCGGCCCGAACGCCCAGCTCTACGCGGTCAACGCCCGCGCCGCCCACGTCGGCGGCCTCGACGTCACCCCCGACCGGGTGCTCGCCGCCGTCGCCGACCTCACCGGCACCGTCACCGGCCGCTTCGAGCTCCCCTACGCCGAGGGGTCCGACGCCGTCGGCCAGGTCACCGGCGCCCTGGCCGGAGCCCTCGCGGACGCCGGCCTCGCCCTGGCGGACCTGCGCCGCGTGGTCATCGCCACCCCCGGCGCCTTCGACCCCCGCTCGGGCCGGCTGCGCTACGCCAGCCACCTCCCCGGCTGGCACTCCCCCACCCTCCTCGACGAACTGGCCGCCGCCCTGCCCGTGCCGGTCGAGTACGAGAACGACGTCAACCTCGCCGCCGTCGCCGAGCAGCGCCTCGGCGCGGCCCGCGGGCACGAGGACTTCGTCCTGCTGTGGAACGAGGAGGGCCTCGGCGCCGCCCTCGTGCTCGGCGGCCGGCTCCACCGCGGCTGGACCGGCGGCGCCGGCGAGGTCGGCTTCCTGCCCGTCCCCGGCACCCCCCTGGTCCGGCAGGTCGCACGCGCCAACACCGGCGGCTACCAGGAGCTGGCCGGCGTGCAGGTGCTCCCCGCGCTCGCCGCCGAGGCGGGGATCGACACCGCCGGGCTGCCCCGCGACGCCCAGGTGGCCGCCGCCGTCGCCCTGCTGCGGCAGGCCGCCGCCGATCCCCAGGGGGCGCGGCTGGCCTTCCTCCGCTCGTACGCCACCGCCCTCGCGACCGGTCTGGCCTCGCTGGTCTCCGTACTCGACCCGGAGATCGTGGTCCTCGCCGGGGAGGCGATCGCCGCGGGCGGCGACCCGCTGCGCGCCCTGCTGGAAACCGAGCTGGCCGAGCTGGCCCCCTCCCGGCCCCGGCTGGTCCCCGGCGAGGTCCGCGAACGGCCCGTCCTGCGCGGCGCCCTGGAGAGCGCGCTGGCCGCGACCCGCGAGGAAGTCTTCGACACCTCCCGCTGAACCCCCCGCCCCGCCCCTCTCCCCCACCCCCGACTGGCATCCCCCAACGGAAGTTCCTCCCCCAGAGAGCGAGCCCCGCCATGCCCGAAGCCGGACGCCCCCGCACCGCGGCCACCGCCCTGGCCGCCCTATCCGCCCTATCCGCCCTGGCCCTGCTCGCCACCGCCTGCACCGGCCAGGGCGCCGCCACCGCCTCCGACGACCCGAAGGCGGACACCACCCTCGCCTTCTGGCACGGCTGGTCCGCGCCCGGCGAGGTCAAGGCGATCGAGGAGAACATCGCCCGCTTCGAGCGGGCGCACCCGAACATCAAGGTCAAGGTCACCGGCAACATGACCGACGACAAGATCAACCAGGCGCTGCGCGCGGGCGGCGACAAGGCCCCCGACGTGGTCTCCTCCTTCACCACCGACAGCGTCGGCGCGTTCTGCAACTCCGGCGCCTTCGCCGACCTGAACCCGTTCCTGCGGAAGTCCGGGGTCGACAAGGCGAAGGTCTTCCCCGCGACGCTGCTGGAGTACACGCAGTTCAAGGGGAACCAGTGCACGCTGCCCCTGCTGGGCGACGCCTACGGACTCGTCTACAACAAGACCGCCTTCGCCGCCGCCGGCATCACCGAACCGCCCCGCACCTGGAGCCAGTTCACCGAGGACGCCCAGAAGCTCACCAAGCCGCGCGGGGACTCGTACGAACAGCTCGGCGTGATGCCCACCTTCCACGGCTACGAGACCACCCCCATGCGCCTGGCCGCGCAGTGGAGCCCCACCTGGTTCGCCGCCGACGGCAGCTCGGCCGTGGGCAAGGACCCGGCCTTCGCGCAGATGCTGACCGCCCAGAAGGACCTGGTGGACAAACTGGGAGGCTACGAGAGGCTGGAACGCTTCCGGGCCGGCTTCGGCGACGAGTGGAGCTCCGAACACCCCTTCCACAAGGGGCTGGTCGCCATGCAGGTCGACGGCGAATGGCGGCCGGAGATGGCCAGGGAGGCCGGTGTCGCCTTCGAGATCGGCACCGCCCCCCTGCCCGTACCCGACGACCAGGCCGCCGACTACGGCAAGGGCTACCTCTCCGGCACCGTCATGGGCATATCGGCGGCGAGCCGCAAGCAGAACGCCGCCTGGGAACTCGTGCGGTACATGACCACCGACACCGAGGCGGTGGTCTCCTTCGCCAACGCCATCCACAACGTGCCCTCGACGCTGGCCGCCCTCGACTCCCCGCAGCTGAAGGTGACCCCGGAGTTCAGGACCTTCCTCGACATCGCCCGGCACCCGAAGTCCGGCACCACTCCGGCCCGCGCGGACGGCGGCACCTACCAGCTGACCTTCCAGAACTTCGCGTACCGCACCGAGAAGGGTGAGGTCCCCGACCTGAGGGCCGGCCTCGCCGCGACCGCCCGGCAGATCGACACCGACATCGCCAAGGCCGAGTAGTCCGATGGCCCCGCCCGCCCTCCTGGCCAAGCGCCGCCGGGCCGCCCTGCGGACCGCCGCGTTCCTGTCGCCCTGGCTGATCGGCTCCGCCGTCTTCTTCGCCTACCCGCTGCTGTCCACCGCCTACTTCTCCTTCACCCGCTACGACGGCTTCCGGCCGCCCGCCTTCAACGGCACGGCCAACTGGAGCTACGTCTTCACCGACTACCCGCTCTTCTGGCCCGCCCTGCGCAACACCCTGTGGCTGGTCGTCGTCATGGTGTCCTGCCGGGTCGTCTTCGGCCTGGGCGTCGGCCTGCTCGTCACGAAGGTCAAGACCGGGGCCGGGATCTTCCGCACCCTCTTCTACCTGCCCTACCTGGCCCCGCCGGTGGCCGCGACCCTCGCCTTCGTCTTCCTCCTCAACCCCGGCACCGGACCCGTCGACACCCTGCTCGACGGGGCGGGGCTGCCGGCGCCCGGCTGGTTCACCGACCCCGGCTGGTCCAAGCCGGCGCTGACCGCGCTCGCCGTGTGGGGGGTCGGCGACCTCATGGTGATCTTCATGGCCGCGCTGCTCGACGTCCCGAAGGAGCAGTACGAGGCCGCCGAGCTCGACGGGGCCGGCGCCTGGGCCCGCTTCCGGCACATCACCCTGCCGAACATCTCCCCGATCGTCCTGTTCGCCGTGGTCACCGGCGTCATCCAGGCCATGCAGTACTACACCCAGCCGCTCGTCGCCGGGAAGGCCGCCGCCGGGGTCATCGGCGGGTCCGGGCAGCAGTTCGAGCCCGGCTACCCCGACAAGTCCACGCTGACCCTGCCCCAGCTCGTCTACAACCTCGGCTTCCAGCGCTTCGACTACGGCGCCGCCTGCGTGCTCGCGCTCGTCCTGTTCGCCCTCTCCATGGCCTTCACCGCGCTGCTGATGCGCCGCCGCGGCGGACTGACGGGAGCGGACGCATGACCGTACGGACCGCGAAGGCCGGCCGGCGGGCCGTCCTGCACTGGATCGGCGTGCACGCCCTGGCCGTGGCCGCCGCCCTCTTCTTCGTCCTCCCCTTCGTCTTCCTCCTGCTCACCTCCCTGATGGCCGACCAGCAGGCCCTCACCCGCGACCTGTGGCCGCGCACCTGGGAATGGGGCAACTACGCCAAGGTCTGGCACACCCACGGGTTCCTCACCTGGTGGCGCAACACCCTCCTCTACGCAGGCCTGGGCACCCTCCTCACCGTGCTGTCCTCGGTGCCCGTCGCCTACGCCCTGGCCAAGTTCCGCTTCCGCGGCCGGCGGCTCGCCCTGCTGCTCGTGATCGCCGTGATGATGCTGCCGCCCCAGGTGGTGGTCATCCCCATGTACCTCTTCTGGGCGAGGGAGCTCGACCTGTCGGGCACCCTGTGGCCGCTGATCGTCCCGATGGCCTTCGGCGACGCCTTCTCCGTCTTCCTGCTGCGCCAGTTCCTGCTCACCATCCCCGACGAGTACCTGGACGCGGCCCGCGTCGACGGCTGCGGCGAGCTGCGCACCCTGCTGCGGGTGGTGCTGCCGATGGCCAAGCCCGGCATCGCGGCCGTCGCCCTCTTCCAGTTCTTCTCGGCGTGGAACGACTACTTCGGCCCGCAGATCTACGCCTCCGACAACCCGGCCTCCTGGACCCTGAGCTACGGGCTGGAGTCCTTCAAGGGCGCGCACCACACCAACTGGAACCTCACCATGGCGGCGACCGTGCTCGTCATGGCACCGGTGATCCTCCTCTTCTTCTTCGCCCAGAAGGCGTTCGTCGAGGGCGTCACCCTGACCGGCGTGAAAGGCTGAACGCGATGAAACTCGCAGTGGTGGGCGGCGGTTCCACCTACACCCCCGAACTGGTCGACGGGTTCGCACGGCTGCGCGACACCCTGCCCGTCACCGAACTCGTCCTCATCGACCCCGCCGCCGAACGGCTGGAGCTGGTCGGCGGCCTGGCCCGGCGGATCTTCGCCCGCCAGGGGCACCCCGGCCGGATCACCACCACCGCCGACCTGGACGCGGGCGTCACCGGCGCCGACGCCGTCCTGCTCCAGCTGCGGGTCGGCGGACAGGCCGCCCGGCTCCAGGACGAGACCTGGCCGCTGGAGTGCGGCTGCGTCGGCCAGGAGACCACCGGCGCGGGCGGCCTGGCGAAGGCCCTGCGCACCGTCCCGGTGGTGCTGGACATCGCCGAACGGGTGCGGCGGGCCGCCCCCGGAGCCTGGATCATCGACTTCACCAACCCCGTCGGGATCGTCACCCGGGCCCTGCTCCAGGCCGGGCACAAGGCGGTCGGGCTGTGCAACGTGGCCATCGGCCTCCAGCGGAAGTTCGCCGCGCTGCTGGGCACGGCACCCGCGGACGTCCACCTCGACCACGTCGGCCTCAACCACCTGACCTGGGAGTTCGGCGTACGCCTCGGCGGGCCCGGGGGCACGGACGTGCTGCCCCGGCTGCTGGCGGAACACGGGGAGGCCATCGCCGCCGACCTGCGGCTGCCGCGCGCGGTGCTGGACCGCCTCGGCGTCGTCCCCTCGTACTACCTGCGCTACTTCTACTCCCACGACGAGGTGGTCCGCGAGCTCGGCGAGAAGCCATCCCGGGCCGCCGAGGTCGCGGCGATGGAGCGCGAACTGCTCGCCCTGTACGCGGACCCGGCCCTCGACGAGAAGCCCGCACTGCTGGCCCGGCGCGGCGGGGCCTTCTACTCGGAGGCCGCCGTGGACCTCGCGGCGGCCCTGCTGGGCGGCGGCGGCCCGGCCGTCCAGGTGGTCAACACCCGCAACAACGGCACCCTGCCCTTCCTCCCGGACGACGCCGTGATCGAGGTCCAGGCCGCCGTCGACGGCTCCGGACCCGTACCGCTGGCCGTGCCCCGCCCGGACCCCCTGTACACGGGTCTCCTCGCGCACGTGACGGCGTACGAGGACCTGGCGCTGGACGCCGCGCTGCGCGGCGGCCGCGAGCGGGTCGCCCGGGCCCTCCTGGCGCACCCGCTGGTCGGGCAGTTCGACCTGGCCGAGGCGCTGACGGACCGGCTGCTCGCGCACAACAAGGAGCACCTGCCATGGGCGTGAGCCGCCCCTCCCCGGTCGCGGTCCTCGCGCTGGACGCGGGGAACAGCAAGACGGACGCCGCCCTGGTCGCCGCCGACGGCACGGTCCTGGGCACCGGCCGCTCCGGGGGCTTCCAGCCGCCCCGGACGGGGATCGGGCCGGCCGTGGACGTCCTCGGGGAGGCCGTCGCGGAGGCAGCCTCCGCCGCCGGGCTGGCCGGGCCCCCGTACGCCGTCCGGGTCTCGGCCTGCCTGGCCAACGCCGACCTGCCGGTGGAGGAGCGGCAGCTGGCGGACGCGATCGCCGCGCGCGGCTGGGCGCGGGCCGTCGAGGTCCGCAACGACACCTTCGCGATCCTGCGGGCCGGGGTGGACCGGCCGCGCGGGGTCGCCGTGGTGTGCGGGGCCGGCATCAACTGCGTGGGCATGGTGCCCGACGGGCGCACCGCCCGCTTCCCGGCACTGGGGCGGATCTCCGGGGACTGGGGCGGCGGGAGCGGCCTGGCGGAGGAGGCCGTGTGGTGGGCCGCGCGGGCCGAGGACGGGCGCGGCGGGCCCACCGCGCTGGCGAAGGCCCTGCCGGGGCACTTCGGGCTGACGGCGATGGCCGGGCTGATCGAGGCCCTGCACCTGGGCGGGATCCCGCGGGGGCGGCTGCACGAGCTGGTGCCGGTGCTGTTCGCGGTGGCCGCGGAGGGCGATGCGGTGGCCTCGGCGATCGTGGAGCGGCAGGCGCAGGAGGTGGTGGCGCTGGCGTCGGTGGCCCTGGAGCGGCTCGGGCTGCTGGCGGAGGAGGTACCGGTGCTGCTGGGCGGCGGCATCCTCGCGGCGCGGCATCCGCAGCTCGACGCCCGTATCGCGGAGCTCCTGGCGGCCCGCGCCCCGCACGCCCGCCCCTCGGTGGTCACGGCCCCGCCGGTCCTGGGCGCGGCCCTCCTGGGCCTGGACGCCGCCGCCGCACCGGCGGAGGCGTACGAGAGGCTCCGTGCCCATTTCGAGTGAACCCGCGGCGGGAACGCGTGTGCGGGGAACCGCGGCGACGGGTCCGGCGTATTCACGGTGAAGGGGTGGCGGGGGAGGTCGGGGGGAGGCGATCGGGGCGGTCCGGGGAGGGGATCGTCCAAGATCGAGCACCGGGTGCTGTGGTCCGGCGCCACTACGGCCATACTGCTGCGGAGCAGAGGGACCGAGGGGGAGGTCAGCGTGGCCATCACGACACGCCCGTCCGCGCCCGGGGGCGGCGCCGCCGGGGTGCCCGCAGGGCCGGCCGGGCGGGGTACGGCCTGGGCCGAGGGCGTGGAGCGGCTGCGCGCGGCGGCGACGACCGAGCCGGGCCGGCTGAGGATCATCGGCGCGGTACTGGCCGCGCTGGTGCTGCTGTTCGGCGTCGTGGCGGTCTGGGAGATCTCGGGTCGGGTGACGGCCGCGGAGGACGTGGTGGGCCGCAGCCAGCCGCTGAGCGCGGACGCGGCGAGCATCTACCGTTCCCTGGCCGACGCCGACACGGCCTCCTCCAGCGGCTTCCTCGCGGGCGCCCAGGAGCCGCGCGAGGTCCGCCAGCGCTACGAGAAGGACATGGCGAACGCCTCCCGGCTGCTGGTGAGCGCCGCCGCGAACACCGGGGCGGGCGGGGAGTCCCGCAAGGAGATCGCGCTGCTCGGCGAGCAGTTGCCGCGCTACACCGGCCTGATCGAGCAGGCGCGCGCGAACAACCGGCAGGGCCTGCCGCTGGGCGGCGCGTACCTGCGCTACGCCAACGAGCAGATGAGCACGGTGCTGTTGCCGGCCGCCCAGCGGCTTTACGAGGCGGAGACCGGGCGGCTGTACACGGACTACGACGAGGCCCGGGGCTGGCCGCTGGCGGCGACGGGCGCGGGGGTGCTGGCGCTCGGGGCCCTGGTGTGGGCGCAGCGGCGCAACTACCTGCTCACCCACCGGGTCTTCAACCACGGTCTGCTGGCGGCGACGGCGGCGACGGCCGTGGTGCTGCTGTGGCTGACGGTGGGGCAGACGGTGGCCCGGTCCGGGCTGGGCGAGGCGCGGGCGGACGGCCAGGAGTCGCTGAAGGTGCTCAACGACGCCCGGATCGCCTCCCTGCAGGCTCGGGCGAACGAGAACCTGACGCTGATCGCGCGGGGCGCCGTGTTGGCCGAGGACAAGAAGTCCGACAAGTACGACGTGGACTACGCGAAGAACATGAAGCAGCTCGACGCGGGTCTGGCGCGGGCGCTGGAGCTGGCCGACGACGCGAGCGGCCGGGATCCGGTGGCGAAGGCGGCCGCGGGCGTGGCGCAGTGGAAGCAGCGGCACGCGGCGGCGCGGGAGTCGGACGTGAGGGGCGACTACGAGCTCGCCCTGCCCCAGGTGATCGGCGGCAAGGGGCACGAGGACAGCAGCGGGGCCTCGTTCGACACGGTGGACGCCTCCTTGGAGCAGGCCGTGGCGCATGAGCAGAAGCAGTTCACCGTGGCCGCGCGGGGCGGGCTCGGCGCGCTGGGCGGGCTGACGACGGGTGCGGCGGCGCTGGCGGTCCTCGGCGCGGGCGCGGCCCTCCTCGGTATCGGTCGCAGGCTTTCGGAGTACAGGTGAGTGCGATGCGGATACGGCGGACACCGGCGGAGCGGGCCGGCCGGCTGCGGCGTGCGGCGGGGCGGCTGCGCGGCTGGGGCGGGGTCAGCGCGATGGCCGCCGCCTGCGCGATGACGGCCGCGGCGGTGCTGCTGCCGCTGGCGCACTCCTCGCCGGGCGGCGGTCACCACCCGGGGGTGGTGCGCGAGCCCGCGTCGATGGCGGCGGCCCCGTTCACCCTCACCGACACCTGCCAGGACCCGGAGGCCAGCCTGCGGCCGTCCGCGCTGGACGGGCCGACGATCGAGCGGATCCGCAAGGCGGGCAAGCTGGTCGCGGGCGTGGACCAGAACAGCTTCAAGTGGGGCTACCGCAATCCCGACGGGCACCTCGACGGCTTCGACATAGACCTCGTCAAGGCCATAGCCAAGGACATCCTGGGCAACGAGGAGGCGGTCATCTACCGGGCCATCCCCACGAGCCAGCGCGTCCCGGCGCTCCAGGAGGGCCGGGTCGACATCGTCGTGCGGACCATGACGATCAACTGCAAGCGGCTGGAGGACGTGGCGTTCTCCACCGCGTACTTCGAGGCGGGCCAGCAGGTCCTGGCGCCCAAGGGCTCCCCGATCACCGGGTACGACGCCTCGCTGAAGGGCCGCAGGGTCTGCACGGCCGCCGGGTCCACGGCGGAGGCGGCCCTGAAGTCGCAGGGCTACGGCGCGGTGCCGGTGTCGGTGCCGAACCAGCTGGACTGTCTGGTGCGGCTCCAGCTCGGCGAGGTCGACGGGATCATCACCGACAACGCGCTGGCCGCCGGGCAGGCGGCGCAGGACCCGTCGGTGCAGCTGGTCGGCGCGCCGTTCACCCGCGAGTTCTACGGTGTGGCGATGAACAAGGACGCCTCGGACCTGGTGCGCCGGGTCAACAAGGTGCTGGAGGACTACCGCGCGGGCGGTGACCAGAGCCGGTGGGCGACGTCCTACCGCAAGCACTTCGAGGACGTGCTGCCGAAGGCGGCGGTGCCGCCCGCGCCCAAGTACCGGGAGGGCTGAGGCCGGTGGTGGGGGTACCGCAAGCGCAGGGGGCGGGATCGGAGCCTTACGTGAGCCGGACGGGGCTGATGGACCGGGACGACGTCGACCGGGCGCTGGCGCGCCTGGGCGCCGAGCACGAGGCCGTGGAGACCTCGCTGCTGGCACTGCAGGACCACGCGGGGCGCCGGCTGCTGGAAGGCGCGGCGCTGAGCGGGGTCACCAAGGAGCGCTGGGCCGTGGCGGACGCGGCCGTGACCCGGCTGTGGACGTACTTCGACGCCTACAGCGGGGCGCTGGCCGCCGCCCGGGAGATCCGCGAGCGGCGCCGCTGGCCGAGCCGTGAGGACCTGGCGGAGCTGACGGAGCGGCTGCGCGGGCCGGGCGTGACGATCGCGGGGGCCGGGGCGGAGGGCGCCGCGCTGGCGGAGCGGTTCTCGCTGGCCGAGCTGGTGGCCCGGATGAACGAGCTGTACGCCGCCTCGCTGGACGTGGTGGTCGCCGCCGACGCGGTGTGGTCGGCGCTGCCGGCGCGGATCGACCTGCTCGCCGCCGAGCTGCACCGGACGCGTTCGCTGGCGCATTCGGTGGGGGTCCGGCCGGGCGAGCACCCGTCGGGGGACGACCTGGAGGAGATCACCGCCGAGCTGGCGCAGCTGCGGGAGGCGGTGATCGCGGACCCGCTGGCGTTCTGGGTGCCCGCCTCGGGGAGTTCCGCGCCGGGCGGCGGCCGTCCCGACACCGGCCGCTACGACCGGGCGGCCCGCGCGCTGGACGACGTACGCCGGGAGGTGGAGGCGGTCCTGACGGTGCGGCAGGACGCGGAGGCCCGGCTGATCGCCCTGCGGGACGTGCTCTCGCGGGCCGACCGGACGCTGTCCGAGGCGCGGACGGCGCGCGGCGAGGTGCTGGCGAAGATCGCGGCGTCGGAGGTGCCGGCCGTCAGCGGCCCGCCGACGGCCCTGCAGGAGCAGCTGGCGGCGGCGGCCGAGTACCGCAGGCGGTCGCAGTGGCACCGGCTGTCGCCGCTGCTGGACGCGCTGGAGGACCGGGCCGAGGAGGAACTCCGGCGGGCCCGCGAATCGTTGACCGCGGTGACGGCGCCGCTGGCGGTACGGGCCGAGCTGCGCGGGCGGCTGGACGCGTACCGGGCGAAGGTGGCCCGGCTCGGCCTGGCGGAGGATCCGCTGCTGGTCGAGCGGTACGACGCGGCCCGGCGGATGCTGTGGAGCGCGCCGTGCGACCTGCGGGCGGCGGAGGGGGCGGTGCTGCGCTACCAGCGGGCGGCGGCGGAGGCACTGGCCCCGCCGGAGGACCGACGGCCCGACGGGCCCGGGGAGGAGGAGGCATGAACCTGATCGGAACGCCCTGCCTGCGCTCCGGCTGCCCGGGCGCGTACGAGGACATGGGCGGCGGCGAGGTGTACTGCGACACCTGCGGGCTGGCCCCGGTGGGCGCGGCCGCGGCGGGCGCGGAGGAGCTGGTCTCCCCGCCGACGGGGATGACGAGCGCCGCCCGGCACGGGGACTCCCGGGGGTCGGCGGGCTCGCGCGGCTCCGGGCGTTCCTCGGCTTCGGCGCGTTCGGCCTCCTCCCGGTCCTCGTCCTCGCGCCGTTCGGTGTCCGGGCGGCTGTCGCGTTCCCTGCCGGGTTCGGGGTCCAGCCGGTCGGTGTCGGTGCGCAGTTCGGGTTCGGCGCCCGGCGGCTCGGGGCGCGGCCGGCTGGGCGCGGGGCTGGTCAGCGTGCCCGAGGTGCCGCGTCCGGACCCTTCGGCGGCGGTGCTGGCCAACCCTGAGGTGCCGGAGCGCAAGCGGTTCTGCTCGCGTTCGGACTGCGGGGCTCCGGTGGGCCGGGCGCGGGGGGAGCGGCCCGGACGGACGGAGGGGTTCTGCACCAAGTGCGGGCACCCCTACTCCTTCGTGCCGAAGCTGCGCGCGGGGGACGTGGTGCACGGCCAGTACGAGGTGGCGGGCTGCCTGGCGCACGGCGGGCTGGGCTGGGTCTACCTGGCGGTGGACCGGGCGGTGTCGGACCGGTGGGTGGTGCTCAAGGGCCTGCTGGACACCGGGGACCAGGACGCGATGGAGGCGGCGATCTCCGAGCGGCGGTTCCTGGCGGAGATCGAGCACTCCAACATCGTGCGCATCTACAACTTCGTGGAGCACCTGGACCAGCGGACGGGTTCGCTGGACGGGTACATCGTCATGGAGTACGTGGGCGGCAAGTCGCTGAAGGAGATCGCGAACGAGCGGCGCCGGCCGGACGGGCGGCGCGATCCGCTGCCGGTGGAGCAGGCGTGCGCGTACGGCATCGAGGCGCTGGAGGCCCTGGGTCACCTGCACAGCCGCAACCTGCTGTACTGCGACTTCAAGGTGGACAACGCGATCCAGCAGCAGGACCAGCTGAAGCTGATCGACATGGGCGCGGTGCGGCGGATGGACGACGAGGAGTCGGCCATCTACGGCACGGTGGGCTACCAGGCGCCGGAGGTGGCGGAGCTGGGGCCGTCGGTGGCCTCCGACCTGTACACGGTGGCGCGGACGCTGGCGGTGCTGACGTTCGACTTCCAGGGCTACACGAACGTGTTCGTGGACTCGCTGCCGGACCCGGAGCACATCGAGGTGTTCCAGCGGTACGAGTCCTTCTACCGGCTGCTGGTGCGGGCCACCGATCCGGATCCGGGGCGGCGGTTCGCGTCCGCGCAGGAGATGGCGGACCAGCTGACGGGCGTGCTGCGGGAGGTGGTCGCGCTCCAGACGGGCCGGCCGCGGCCGCAGCTGTCGACGCTGTTCGGCCCGGAGCTGCGGGTCCCGGACACCGCGCTGTACGAGGACACCCCGGACGCGGAGGTCTCCCGCCTGGGCGCCCGCCCCCTGCCCCGCCGCGGCTTCGCCCTCGGGCGCCGCGGTACGACCGCCGCCGGCGCGGGGTCCCTCGCGGGGGTGGCGGGGGCGGACGCCTCTGCTCCGAGGAGCCCGGCGTCCGGGCCCTCGGGCTCCGTACCGCGGCCCTTCGCGCCGGGAGCTCCGGGGCCGGGCGTGTCCGGGCCCGGGGTGGCGGGGGCGGGGTTCGCCTCCGCCGCTGCGGGGTCCGAGGTGCCGGGGGCCGGGATGCCGGGATCGGGGACGCCGGGATCCGGCGGCCGGAACTCCGGGCCGGGGAACGCCGTTTACGGATATGGCGGGCCGGGTCCCGGCGGTGCCGTCGGCGGTGGCACCGCGGGCGTGGCCGGGGTTTCCGTGCTCGGGACCAGCGCCACGCACGTGGGGCGCGCCGGGCTGCCCGGGCCCCGTCCCGCCCCGGTGGTCCCGGCGGCTCCGGCGACCGGCGCCGCCTCCCTGCCCCTCCCCGCCGCGGCGGCGGGGCTGGCTCCGCTCGACGTCCGTGACACCGCGCTGGCCCTGCCCGTGCCGCTGGTGGACCCGTCCGACCCGAACGCCGGATTCCTGGCGGGCCTGCTCGCCTCCGCGCCCGCCGACCTGCTCGGCGCGCTGGGCGCCGCCGCGTCCGACTCCGCCGAGCTGCGGCTGCGGGAGCTGCGCGCCCGGCTGGAGCTGGGCGAACTGGCGCTGGCCGCGCGGGCCCTGGCGGAGCTGGAGGCCGCGTACCCGGACGACTGGCGGGTGGTGTGGGCGCGCGGGATCGCCTCACTGGCCACCGGGGACGACGAGATAGCGGCCCTGTCCTTCGACGCCGTCTACGACGCCTTTCCGGGCGAGCCCGCGCCGAAGCTGGCGCTCGCGCTGTGCGCGGAGATCCTGGGCCAGTTGGACAACGCCGCCGAGTACTACCGGCTGGTCTGGATCACCGACCCGGGGTTCGTGAGCGCGGCCTTCGGGCTGGCCCGGGTCCAACTGGCGTCCGGGGACCGGGCCGCGGCCGTCCGCACACTGGAGTCCGTACCGGAATCCTCGATCCACTACACGGCCGCACGGGTGGCGGCCGTACGGGCACGCCTGCGCGACCGGTCGCCGCAGGAGGAGTTGCTGGCGGACCTCGGGGCGGCGTCGGACCAGGTCGAGGCGTTGCGGCGGTTCGGGCTGGACCCGGAACGCCAGGAGCGGCTGGCTACGGAGGTTCTGGGCTCGGCCCTGGACTGGGTACTGTCGGGTAGCCGGGGTGCCGACCCCGGCCGGAGCTCGTTGCTCGGCAGTCAACTGGACGAGCGGGGGCTGCGCTTCGGCCTGGAGCGCTCCTACCGCGTCCTCGCCCGGCTGGCACAGCGGGGCGAGGAGAGGATCGAACTGGTGGAGCGGGCCAACCGTTTCCGTCCCCGGACGTGGGTGTGAGTGATGTCGATGCATCGGCTGTCGGGCTGCCCCAGCTGCGCTGAGCCCCTGGAGGAGGGGGACCGTTTCTGCGGGGTGTGCGGATACGCCCTTTCCTCCCCGACCCCTCCCCCGGACCGCACGCCGACCCTGCCCGACCCGGGCCCGGCCGGCGGGTCCGTGGACGAAGCGGGCGGGCCCGCGTACGCGGCCCGGGTCCCGGCTCCGGCGGGCGGGGGCTTCGGCTCCCCCGCGCCCGGGACCGCCCCGGGCTACGGCGTTCCGGCGGGCGGGTACTCCGGTGCGCCCGCACGGCGGGAGGACCGGGGCTTCGGCTCGGCCGCCGGGGTACCCGCGCCGGGCTGGGAGGGCACTCCCGTGCCCCCGGGCTCCGCACCGGCCCCGGACGACACCCCCTGGGGCGGCGGCGCGGACGACGCGCACCACGGCCGCCCCGGAGCCGCGGGCCCGTACGGCGACACCGCACGACCGGAACCCCAAGCGGACCCCTACCCGCCCGCACACCCGGACGACTACGACCCCCCCGCCCAGACGCCCCCGCACGAACCCCCGTCCGGCACCCCGCAGGGAGACCTCCACCAGGGCCCGTCCGCCACCGCCCCGCAGGGGAACCCGGACCAGGACCCGTACACGGGCACCCCCCAGGGGACCCCGAACCAGAGCCCGTACGCCGCCGCCCCGCAGGAGACCCCGAACCAGAGCCCGTACGCGGACGCCCCGCAGGGGACCCCGGGCCAGGGCTCGTACACGGGCACCCCGCAGGGGCACCCGGGCCAGAGCCCGTACGCCGCCGCCCCGCAGGAGACCCCGGGCCAGGGCTCGTACACGGGCACCCCGCAGGGGCACCCGGGCCAGAGCCCGTACGCCGCCCCCCCGCAGGGGAACCCGGACGGGGCCCCGTCCGACGGCACCCCGCAGGGGGGCCCGGAGCAGGGGCCCCCCACCGGCACCCCGCAGGGGAGCGGCGGGGGCGGGCGGACCTGTGTCGCCTGCCGGGCCGGGGCCGTGGACACCGACGGCTACTGCGAGCACTGCGGCCACGCCCAGCCGCGGGAGCGGGACCACCTGGAGGAGGAGCTGTGCAGCGTCGCCGCCGTCAGTGACCGGGGGCTGCGCCACCACCGCAACGAGGACTCCTTCGCCGTGGCGGCCACGGCCCTGCCCGACGGCTCCGCCGCGACCGTCGCCATCGTCTGCGACGGCGTCTCCTCCGCCAGCCGCCCCGACGACGCGTCGGCCGCCGCCGCCGGCGCCGCCAGCGAGGCGCTGCTCGACGCGCTGCCCCGGGGCGCGCACCCGGCGGAGGCCATGCACGAGGCGATCCTCGCGGCCGGCGCCGCGGTGAGCGCCCTCGCCCCGCAGCCCCCCGGCGCGCAGAACGCCCCCGCCTGCACCCTGGTCGGGGCCGTCGTCAGCAGCGGTGTGCTGACCATCGGCTGGGTCGGCGACAGCCGGGCCTACTGGGTGCCCGACGACCGCGCGGCCGTGCCCCGCCGGCTCACCGAGGACGACTCCTGGGCCGCGCAGATGGTCGCGGCGGGCCTGATGGGCGAGGCCGAGGCCTACGCCGACGTCCGGGCGCACGCCATCACCGGCTGGCTCGGGGCCGACGCGTACGACCTGGACCCGCACACCGCGAGCTTCAGACCCGACCACCCCGGTGTGGTCGTCGTCTGCACCGACGGCCTGTGGAACTACGCCGAGTCCGCCGTCGACCTGGCCCGGATCCTGCCGCCCGACGCGGCCGAACGGCCCCTGCACTGCGCCCAGGTGCTGGTCGGCCACGCCCTCGACGGGGGCGGGCACGACAACATCACCGTCGCCGTGGTGCCGTTCGCCGCCGCGCCGCCGGAACCCGGAGCGCACCCCCGAACGGAACTCCAAGCAGAAGCGGAAACGGAAGCGGAAGCCGCGGGGGCGTCCCGCGCCGAGCCGCCGTCCCCCCTGGACTGAACCCGGGTCCGCCCGGCCCCCGCTCCGCCCCGACAGCCCCCGAGGAGTCACCCCGATGGCGAACTTCGCCAAGCCGCGCGCCCCGCGCTTCAGCATGGAGGTGTACCAGAACGAGTTCCTCCCCCAGGGCGGCCGGGACGTCCACGCCATCGTCACGGTCACCTCCAGCGGCGGCGCCACCGCCACCACCGCGCGGGCGCTCGGGCAGGACGCGGCCGTGGTGATCATGGTCGACTGCTCCGGCTCGATGGACTACCCGCCGGAGAAGATGCGCGGCGCCCGCGAGGCCACCGCCGCCGCGATCGACACCCTGCGCGACGGCACGGCCTTCGCCGTGATCGCCGGTACCCACGTGGCCTGCGAGGTCTACCCCGGCCAGGGCCTCCTCGCCACCGCCGGCCCGGACACCCGTGCCCGGGCCAAGGAGGCCCTGCGCGGCCTGAGCGCGGGCGGCGGCACCGCCATCGGCACCTGGCTGCGGCTGGCCGACGGCCTGCTGCGCCGCTCCACGGCCGCCATCCGGCACGGCATCCTGCTGACCGACGGCCGCAACGAGCACGAGGACCCGGCCGTGCTGCGCGCCACCCTCGAAGCCTGCGCCGGCCGTTTCACCTGCGACGCGCGCGGGGTGGGGACGGACTGGGAGGTCAAGGAGGTGACGGGGATCGCGAACGCCCTGCTGGGCTCCGCCGACATCGTGGCCGATCCGGCCCATCTCGCCGAGGACTTCACGCTCATGATGGAGAAGGTGATGGGCAAGGAGGTCGCGGACGTCGCGCTGCGCGTGTGGACGCCGGTCGGGGCGGAGATCCAGTACGTCAAGCAGGTCTCGCCGTCCGTCCAGGACCTCACGGGCCGCCGTGCCGAGGCGGGGCCGCGCGCCGGGGACTATCCGACGGGCTCGTGGGGTGACGAGTCGCGCGACTACCACCTGTGCGTCCGGGTGCCGGACGCCGCCGTCGGCCAGGAGATGCTGGCCGCCCGCGCCTCGCTGGTCCTGCCGGGGCCGGCCGGCGGCCCGGGGTCCCCGGTCGCCCAGGGGCTGGTCCGGGCGGTGTGGACCGACGACCTCGCCGCGTCGACCGCGATCAGCCCGCAGGTGGCGCACTACACGGGGCAGGCGGAGCTCGCGCAGGCTATCCAGCAGGGCCTGCATGCCCGCAAAATGGGCGATGTCGACGGCGCGACGGCCAAACTCGGCCGTGCCGTGCAGTTGGCGAGCGCCTCCGGGAACGCCGACACCGCCAGACTCCTCTCCAAGGTGGTGGATGTCGTCGACGCGGCGGCGGGTACTGTGCGCCTGAAAGCCAAGGTCGCCGATGCCGACGAGATGACCCTTGAAACGCGTTCGACACAGACCGTCCGAGTGAAGAAGACCTGAGTAGACGCCTGCGGCGATGACGCGGGCAGAAGGGGGAAGCGCCGCGATGCCGACCTGTCCGAACGGGCACCAGTCCGCCTCCGACGACTGGTGCGAGGTCTGCGGCCACCGGATGGCTGCCCCGGTGGGCCCCTCTGCGGCCTCCTCCTACGGCTACCCTCCGACCACCGGTGAGCCGACCGCCCAGGCGGAGCTGTGCCCGCAGTGCAGGACCCCGCGCGAGGCCATGGCCCCGTTCTGCGAGGAGTGCCGGTACAACTTCCTGACGCGGACGGCGAACCCGTACGCCCCGGCGCCGGCCGCCCCCGACGCCGGCCCGGCCGGTCCGGGTGCGCAGCCCCCGGCCGCCCCGGTGACCGGCGGGACGCCGCCGCCCCCGCCGCCGCTCCCGCCCCAGCCGGTGTACTCCCAGGACCACTTCGAGTACCAGGGCTCCCGGCCGTCCCGGGTCAACCGCCCGGCCGAGCCGCTCCAAGACGAGGACGACTGGCTGCTTCCGCCGCCCGCCGCCCCGGAGCCGGCCGCCCCGCCGGTGGCGGTGGCCCCGCCGCCGCCCCCGCCCGCGGCACCGGTGCCGGTTCCGGTACCGGCCGAGGCGTCCTTCCAGCCGTCCGCCCAGGCGGAGTACCCGGTGGCGCCCGTCGCGGAGTACCCCGTGGCACCCGGTCCGGAGGAGCCCGGCAACGGCGGCCCCTGGACGGCGACGATCGGCCCCGACCGCTCGTACTTCATGGCGATGATGCAGCGCAGCGGCCCGGAGGCGGCCGGGCTCAACCTGCCCGCCTACTCCCCGGAGTTGCATCTTCCGCTCTCCGGCGGCCAGATCACCATCGGCCGCCGCCGCGCCTCGACGGGCGAGTCCCCCGACATCGACCTGTCGGTGCCGCCGGAGGACCCGGGCGTCTCGCACAGCCATGCGGTGCTGGTCCAGCAGCCCGACCTCAGCTGGGCGGTGGTGGACCAGAACTCCACCAACGGCACCACCGTCAACATGGGCGAGGAGCCGATCCAGCCCTACGTCCCGGTCCCCCTCGCCGACGGCGACCGGGTCCACCTGGGCGCCTGGACCACCATCACCATCCGACGCGGCTGACCGGCGGCTAGCCGGCGCCCTCCCCCAGGGGCCACACGTAGGGCCCCTGGGGGTCGTCGAGCCAGGCCCACTGGCCCTCGGCGGTGACGGTGACCCCGAACCGCTCGCGGGCCGGGCGGCCTTCGCCGCGCCACAGGTCCAGCGCCTCCCGGGGACGCAGTACCCCCGCGGTCAGGATCAGCAGGAACTGGAAGCGCTCGTTCTCCACCAGCTCGTACGGGACCCCGTGCAGCGGACCGCCCGCGCCGGGCGGCGGCGGTCCGGCCGTGGCCCCGCGCAGCGGGACGAAGTAGGCGGAGGTGTGCAGGAAGCGGCCCTCCGCGAAGTCGGCGTCGCGGACCGTGAGCGCGATCAGCCCGGTCGACAGCGGGGCCAGGATCCGCGCCCCGGGCCGGCACTGGCCGAGCCAGGCGTGCGGGACCAGCGGCAGGGTGCAGGTGACCAGGATCCGGTCGAAGGGGGCGCGGGAGGGACAGCCGCGCGCCCCGTCCCCCGTGACGACGGTGGGCCGGTAGCCGAGCAGCGCCAGGTGCGCCCGGGCCGACTCGGTGATCTCCTCGTCCAGGTCCACCGTGGTGACGTGCTCCTCGCCGAGCCGGTGGCAGAGCAGGGCCGCGTTGTAGCCGGTGCCCGCGCCGATCTCCAGCACGTCGTCCCCGTCGCGGACGTCGAGCGCCTCCAGCATCCGTGCCATGAGGGAGGGCTGGCTGCTGGAGGAGAGCAGCTCGCCGTCCCGCAGCCGGGTCGCGAGCGGGGCGTCGGTGTAGACCCCGCGCAGCCAGCGGGCCCGGCGCTCGGGGTCGGGGTCCTCGGCCCACAGCCGCTCGTGGCCGGCTCCACGGCCGGTCCAGAAGTACGGCACGAAGACGTGCCGGGGTACGGCCGTGAAGGCGGCCCGCCAGGCCGGGTCCTCCAGCACCCCGGCGGCGGTGAGCTCCCGCACCTGGGCGGCGTGCGCGACCTCCCGCAGATCGCGAGCCGGCTCCCGGGGTTCCCGCGCGGTGTGTGGCGCGTGCGCGCGCCTGCCTCCCGTGCCCATGTCTCCACTGTGCGGCGGGCGGCCGCCGCGTGCGAGCCCTCCCGGGATCGGGCGGAGGCGGGCGGAGGCGGGCGGTCCTAGGACGGGGTCCTCCGTCCGGGTGTCTGAGACGATGGTCGGGTGAATGACGATCCGCAGAGCAACGTCCAGGAGACGACCTTCTTCGAGCAGGTGGGCGGCGAGGCGACCTTCCGCCGTCTGGTCCACCGCTTCTACCAGGGTGTCGCGGAAGACCCGCTGCTGCGTCCGATGTACCCGGAGGGGGACCTCGGGCCCGCCGAGGAGCGGTTCGCGCTGTTCCTGATGCAGTACTGGGGCGGCCCGGGCACGTACAGCGAGAACCGCGGGCACCCGCGCCTGCGCATGCGGCACGCCCCGTTCCAGGTGGACTCCGCCGCGCACGACGCGTGGCTGAAGCACATGCGGGAGGCGCTGGACGAGCTGGGCCTGGCGCCGGAGCACGAGGCGCAGCTGTGGCGGTACCTGACGTACGCGGCCGCCTCGATGATCAACACGGCGGGCTAGGCCGACACGGCGTACGGCCCCGCTCCGGGCGGGGCCGTACGGCTGGAGCGGGCTAGAGCGGGCGGACCTGGAGGGCGCCGAGCCCGCCGCCCGGTCCGGGCTGCCGGGTCGCGACGGACCCGTACGGGGTGCTCAGCCGCAGCCAGCCGCCGGAGGCGAACAGCGCCACCGGGGCGGGGGCGGAGGTGGCGGCGCCGGGCGCCGGGGCCGGCACGGTGGCGCGTACGGGCCGCAGGAAGCCCAGGGACTGCGCGGCGTGGGCGGCGCGCAGCGGGAGCTCGGTGTCGCCGAGCGTCCGCGACCAGATCTCGCGGCCGATGCGGTCGCGCTCGGAGCGGGTGCGGTGCTGCGGGGGCAGGGCCTCGTCACGGGCCCGGAACTCGGCCACGGCCGCGGCCAGCGCCGCCCGTACGGCCTCGGGCGCCGGCAGTCCGGGCACGGGCCGCCAGCCGCCCTGGGGCGGCAGGACGCCCGTCCAGGGCGGGCCGGTGACGGCGCCCGGCACGCGGGCTGCGGCTCCGGCCTCGTCGACCGACTCCAGCAGCTCGCCCGCCGACACGGTCACGTCCAGCGGCGTCGCGAGGGGTGCGGCGAGCCGCACCGCGCGGACGGCGAGGACCTCGAAGGACGGCGGCCGTCCGAAGACGGCCAGCGCGCCGCCGCCCGCTCGCGCCTGCAGGCGGACCGCGGCGGCGCGGTCGTAGTGCACCAGCCGGCCCAGGAAGGCGGCGAGGTCGGCCGCCTCCCCGGAGTCGGCGAAGTGCAGCTGCTCGCTCATGCCGCCAGGCGCCCTTCCGCGCCCTTGCGGCGGTCGGCGACCCGGCTCGCGGGCTCCTCCAGGTACTCCTGGAGGAAGACCCGCTCCTCGTCCGTGATGCGGCGGGGCCGCCCCTCGGCGAGGTTGTACGGGACGACGACCGTCTCGGCCCGGACGTAGACCGTCTCGGGCGCGTCCTCGGTCGCCTCGTCCTTGACCTCGTAGCGGATGGTCAGGGACGCGGCGCCTATCCGGGTGACCCAGGACTCGATGAGCACGGGCTCGTGCCGGTGCACGAGGGGCAGCTTGTAGTCGATCTCGTGACGGGCCACGACGGAGCCGCCCGTGAAGGACTCGCTGCCCTCACCGGGCGCGAGGCGGAACATGAAGTCGATGCGCGCCTCCTCCAGGTAGCGGAGGAAGACCACGTTGTTGACGTGCCCGAAGGCATCCATGTCCGCCCAGCGCAGCGGGCACCGGTAGTGGTGTCTGGCCATGTGCGCGACCTAGCCCCGGGTGAGCTTCTTGTAGGTGGCGCGGTGCGGACGGGTGGCGTCCGGGCCGAGCCGCTCGACCTTGTTCTTCTCGTAGGACTCGAAGTTGCCCTCGAACCAGAACCACTTCGAGTCGCCCTCGTACGCCAGGATGTGCGTGGCGACCCGGTCCAGGAACCAGCGGTCGTGGGAGACGACCACGGCCGCACCGGGGAACTCGAGCAGCGCGTTCTCCAGGGAGCCCAGGGTCTCGACGTCGAGGTCGTTGGTGGGCTCGTCGAGGAGCAGCAGGTTGCCGCCCTGCTTGAGGGTGAGCGCGAGGTTCAGGCGGTTGCGCTCACCGCCGGAGAGCACGCCGGCCGGCTTCTGCTGGTCCGGGCCCTTGAAGCCGAAAGCGCTGACGTAGGCGCGCGACGGCATCTCGACGTTGCCGACGTTGATGTAATCGAGCTCGTCCGACACGACCGCCCAGAGGGTCTTCTTGGGGTCGATGTTGGCGCGGCCCTGGTCGACGTAGGAGATCTTGACGGTCTCGCCGACCTTGATCTCGCCGGAGTCCGGCGTCTCCAGGCCCTGGATCATCTTGAACAGCGTGGTCTTGCCGGCGCCGTTCGGGCCGATGATGCCGACGATGCCGTTGCGGGGCAGGGTGAAGGACAGGTCGTCGATGAGGACCTTGTCACCGAACGCCTTGCTGAGGTTGTTGACCTCGACCACGATCGAGCCCAGGCGGGGGCCCGGCGGGATCTGGATCTCCTCGAAGTCCAGCTTCCGCATCTTGTCGGCCTCGGCCGCCATCTCCTCGTAGCGGGCGAGACGGGCCTTGGACTTGGCCTGGCGGCCCTTGGCGTTGGAGCGGACCCACTCCAGCTCTTCCTTGAGGCGCTTGGCGCGCTTCTCGTCCTTCTTGCCCTCGACCTTGAGGCGCTCGGACTTCTTCTCCAGGTAGGTGGAGTAGTTGCCCTCGTACGGGTGGGCGCGGCCGCGGTCGAGCTCGAGGATCCACTCGGCGACGTTGTCGAGGAAGTAGCGGTCGTGGGTGACGGCCACGACGGCGCCCTTGTACTGGGCCAGGTGCTGCTCCAGCCAGTTCACGGACTCGGCGTCGAGGTGGTTGGTGGGCTCGTCGAGGAGCAGCAGGTCGGGGGCCTCCAGCAGCAGCTTGCAGAGGGCCACGCGGCGCTTCTCACCACCGGAGAGGTTGGTGACCGGCCAGTCGCCGGGCGGGCAGCCCAGGGCGTCCATGGCCTGCTCCAGCTGGGCGTCGAGGTCCCACGCGTTGGCGTGGTCCAGGTCGTCCTGGAGCTTGCCCATCTCCTCCATCAGCTCGTCGGTGTAGTTCGTCGCCATTTCCTCGGCGATCGCGTTGAACCGGTTGAGCTTGGTCTTGATCTCGCCGACGCCGTCCTCGACGTTCTCCAGGACCGTCTTGGACTCGTCGAGCTTGGGCTCCTGCATGAGGATGCCGACGGAGTAGCCGGGCGACAAGAAGGCGTCACCGTTGGACGGCTGCTCGATGCCCGCCATGATCTTCAGGACGGTCGACTTGCCGGCGCCGTTCGGGCCGACCACGCCGATCTTCGCCCCCGGCAGGAAGTTCAGGAACACGTCGTCGAGGATCACCTTGTCGCCGTGCGCCTTGCGCGTCTTGCGCATGGTGTAGATGAACTCAGCCAAGAGAAACCGTCCGGCAGATCGATGGTGGGCAGATACACCCCATACTGCCGTACGTCCATCCCCGGGGGGAAACGCGTATGGCGGAAAAGCCCGGCGGGGGCCCCGGGCGGGCGGCAGGATGGCGGCCGGTCCCGGTCCGGACGGCGGCCGGTCCCGGTCCGCATCCCTCGGAGGACGCAGCAGCAATGGAAAGCACCCTGGTCGCGCTCGCCGGTACGACGATCGCCGTGGTGGGAACGCTCCTGGCCCCCGTGCTGTCGCAGCGCCTGCTGTCACGGGCGCAGTCGGACCAGTTCGAGCGGCAGGAGCGGGCGGCCGACGCCCAGTGGGCGCGTGAGCAGCGGGTCGCCGAGAGGGACAAGCGGCGCGAGTGCTACGTGGCGGCGAACGCCGGCTACCGGCGGTACCGGGTCGAGCTGATGAACCACCTGTGGCGGGTGCACAAGGGGGAGGTCACCCCGGTTGCGCGGGCGGCGCTGGACGACGCCCGGCACACGATGCACGGCGCCTTCGCCGAGGCCCAGATGGCCGCCTCCGACCCGGTCCTGGCGGAGCTGGACGCGATGGCGGTGACGCTCGCCCGGGCGTACGACCGGGTCATGCGGCTGGAGGAGGCCGACACCTCGTCGGAGGAGGTGTTCGAGGAGATACGGGTGATGCTGCTGCGGGCCAACGACCAGTGGATCGGGATGCGCGCGGTGATGCGGGCCGACCTGGGGGTGCCGGGCCGGGCCGGCCCCCGTGAGGCCGGCCCGTGACGTCAGCGGGGGCGGTAGACGGGCAGCGCGTCGGGGAGGGTGTCGAGGAGCAGGGCGGACGGGGCCTGGGCGTATTCGCCGTCGTAGGCGAAGGGGGTGCCCGGCGGGATGTCCTCGATGTGCAGGCGGCGCACCCGGATGGCCACGTGCGCCGGGGAGCGGGTCAGCGGTCCGGCGAAGGCGGCGGCGAGCAGGCGGGGGCCGGGGCGGCCGCCGCCGTGGACCAGCCGCAGGTCGAGCAGGCCCTCGCCGAGGCCGTCGCGGCGGCGGGGGGTGGGTCCGTAGCCCTGGTAGGTGCCGTTGCCGGCGAAGAGCAGCCAGGCGCTTCGGGGCCGCCCGGCCAGCGTCAGCCGTACGGGCCGCTCGGCGCGCAGCACCCGCCAGGCGGCCGCGACCGCGGCCGGCCCGCCGCCGATCCTCGGCGCCCACCGCAGCCGGTGGCGCAGCAGCTCGGGGTACACCCCGAAACTGAAGGTGTTCAGGAAGTACCCCCCTTCCCCTGCCGCTTCCCCGGAGCCCGCGGCCCCGGACGAACCGGATCCCGGGGCCGGGGCGTCACCGGAGTCCGGGCCCGGCGCCGTACCGGGTGCTGAGGCCGGGGACGCGAGGGGGCCGGCCCCCGGAGGCGGGGTGGCGTCGGGGGTGGCCGTACGGTCGGCGGCGGGCCCGGGGCGGACGGGCCGCGGCGTGCCGGTCGGGGTGAAGCGGCCGACGGACACGCGGACGGCCTGGCCCTCGGCGATCGCCCGGCAGGTGTCCTCGGGGCCGGTGAGACCGAGGTCGAGGGCGAAGTGGTTCAAGGTGCCCCCGGGGAACACCGCGAGCGGTACCCCGGCCCGTAGCGCGGCGGTCGCGGCGGCGTTGACCGTGCCGTCGCCCCCGCACACCCCGAGCACCGCCGACCGGGCCGCGGCGGCCGCCAGCTCCGCCGCGAGGTCCTCACCCCCGCACTCCACGATCTCCGCCTTCGGCAGCCGGTTCCGCAGCGCGTCGAGCGCCGCGGCCCCGGCCGTGCCCGCGCCGGTGTTCATCACCACCGTCAGCCCGGCCCCGTCCGGCAGCGCGGGCACCCCGGCCGCCGGCCGTTCGCCGCCCGGGACGGCCCGCGCCCGCTGGACGCCCCGCGCGATCTGGCGCACGGCGAACCCCGCCGCCACGCCGAGCAGCGCGCCGGCCGCCACGTCCGACGGGTAGTGCACCCCGGTGTAGACGCGGGAGAACGCCACCGACGCGGCCAGCGGTGCCACCGCCGCCCCCCACACGGGGGACTCCAGCGCCAGCCCCGCCGTGAAGGCGAAGGCCGAGGCCGAGTGCCCGGAGGGGAAGGAGGTGGTCCACGGCGCCACGGTCGGCTGCCGCACCAGCGGCACCCCCTCCATCAGCGGCCGCGGCCTGCGCACGGACCACTTGCCGACGGAGTTGACGGTGGCGGAGGCCAGCGCGAGGGAGGCGGCCGCCCGCAGCGCGGCCCTGCGGGTGCGCGGCGCCCCCAGGGCGGTGAGCGCCACCGCGATCCCGCCCCACAGCACCCCGTGGTTGGCGGCCCGCCCGAGCGCGGGCAGCGCCCGCTCGGCCGCGGGCCAGTTCCGTCGGGCCACGGCGTCGAACAGCCGCCGGTCCCACTGCGCGGCGGTGCCCCGCCAGGTCAGTCGCTGATCATGATCTGCCATTTCCCGCGCTTACCCGGGGCCCGCCCGTGTGAAGCACCCCCCGCCCCGATTCAGCCGTCCGTCCCCCCTCCCTCCCCTTCTTCCCCTTCCAACGGCCGCTTGCGCAGCAGCAGGACCACCATGCCGCCCAGCACCAGCAGGCCCACCGCCAGCGAGGCGATCACCGGGGTGGCCGCGGAGCTGCCGCTGACGGCCAGCCTCTCCTCGTCCGGCGACTGCGTCTCCGGACCGGCGGTACCGGTCGGGATCACCTCCGCGCTCCCGGCCAGGGTGCCCACCTTGCCGACCGGGCCGGCCGGCGGCTGCGGCCAGACCGCCGAGGCGGTGGCGGTCGACGCCGACTCGCTGGAGCCGGCCACGACCTGCGCCTCGTCCGGGATCCCGCTGGCGAAGACCCGCCCGACCGGCACCTTGGTCGAGCCCTGCACGGTGACCGAGGCCGTCCCGTCGGGGGTGCCGGCGGGCACCTCGAAGTACAGGCGGGTGCCGTCGGCCGCGGCGGTCACCGGCTGCCCGTCGGCGTCCACCACCCGCACCCCCATGGCCACCGCCGCCGCGTCGGGGGTGACGGACACGCTCTGCGCCCCGGTACGGACCGTGACGGGGCCGATCCGGCTGCCGGCGGGTCCCGCCGCCGGACCGGAGGCCCGGCCGGGGTCCAGCCGGAGCGAGGCCGGGGGCTCCGGCAGCCGGCCCGCCTCCCGCTGGAGGTAGTCGGCCAGCTTCTCGGCCGCCTGGTCGGTGGCCTCGACCTGCGCTCCGTCCGCCAGCCGCCAGATCGCCACCTGGGTCCCGGCGGCCGCGCTCTCCGCCGTCAGCGCTCCGGCACCGGCCGCCTTCGCCAGCCCGGCCAGGTCGTTGAGCTGCGGGTAGGAGTGCTCCAGCACCCAGCGGATCCGGCCGCCCGCCTCGGCGTCGCCCCCGAGGGGGCTGCCGCCCCAGCCGCTCTCGGTGTAGTGGGCCTGCGGCTGTGCGTTGCCCGCGACGCCGACCCCGTAGGTCTGGAGCATGCCGCCGCCGTCGACCCGCATCTCGTACAGCCCGGCCGGGATCCGCCGGACCGAGCCGTCCCGGGCGTGCAGGACCGCCTGGCCGTAGGTCTTCAGCCCGTCCAGCACGGCGCTCGCACCGCCGGGCGGCGCCGTACTGGCCACGGCCTGGTCGTCGGCCCAGGCGCGGGCCCCGGGGGCGGCGGTGAGGGCGGCGGCCAGCAGGGCCACGGCCAGCGGCCGGCGCGCGGCACCGCGCACCACGTGCCCCACGGCCGCGGAGGCCGCCCCGCCGCCGGCGCCGGGCAGCCCGTCAGCCACGCCCGTACCCGCGCGGGGTTCGGGAACCGGACGGCGGTCGGGCAGCGGACGGGGATCGGGAACAGGGCCCGCAGAGACGGCGGAAGCAGCGGACGCGCCCGTAAGCGGAACCAGCGGCGGGGCCGCCGCGGCGGAGGCCGGTCCGTCCGTGGACGCGGCGGGGAACTCGGAGGACGCGCAGGACGCGCAGGACGCGGGAACAGCAATCGACACAGTCTTCCCCTTCGGGCCAAAGACCCAGGTGCCCGTGAGTACCGGGGAATCCTAGCCTCATCGAACACTCAGACCACCCCCGCCTTCTGAGGGCCCATCAGCGGGGTCTCCGTCTTGACCACCCTGCGGAAGGCCGCAGTTCCACGGTTCAGGTCGTGTCCGACGGCGATCGCGTCGATGTCCGCCGAAAACCAGCGGACCCCCTCGCCGTCCGGCGGCCCTTCCCTCACCCTCAACCGCCCGTGCACCACGAGCGGTTCCCCCACCGAGACGGAACTCGCCAGGTTCACCGCGAGCACCCGCCGCGCCCACACGGTGTAGAAGCTGGTGGTGCCGTCCGTCCAGGCCTCGGTCCGCCGGTCGAAGTACCGCGGTGTCACCGCGAAACGGAACCTCGCCGACGGTCCGGTCACCGTCTCCTTGAAGTCGATCTGCGTCGCCACGTGCCCCACCAGCGTCACCAGGGTGTCGTTCATCCCGGCCGCCCTCCCCACGTTCCGTACGGCTCGCACGGACCGTCCGCACGAGGTACGACCATGCTGGACCCGCCCCCCGGCCGGCCGCCGCGGCCTGTGGACTACTGGCGGGTTGTGGACAACCTCGTCCCCCCTGCGGAGACGGTCGCGTACTGCTCGCGCACCTCCCGGTAGCGCAGCAGCTCCGCCGCCACCGGCTCCAGCACCCGGGCCCGGCCACAGCCGGCCGCCGCCTGCCGCAGCCTGCGCTCCGCGTCCTGTCCGTACCTGCGCGCCGGCCCGCGGGCCGCGATCGAACAGGCCCACTCCACCAGCGGCCCGCCGACGATGCCCGCCACCATGAACAGCACGGGCGGCAGCAGTTCGGGCTCCAGGACCCCGGCGATCTGCCCGACCAGCCACAGGCCGCCGAAGATCTGCACCAGCGTCATCGCGGCCTGCGCCAGCACCGCCGCCGGCCACCAGGCGGGCCGGGGCGGCTTCGCCCCGGGCCCCGGGACGGCCGGGCCGAGGGTCACGGCCAGCTCGTCCAGCGCCTCCGGCAGCCGGGCGGCGCCGCGGACGGCCGTCTCCCGTACGGCCTGTGCCCAGGGGTCGGGCAGCCCGACGGCCGCCTCGTCCGCGACGGTCCGCACGGCCTGTTCCACCCGCTGCCGGGCGGTCACCTCCTCCTCCACGGGCCCGGCCGGGACGGGTGTGGAGGAGCGACCGATCACCGCCAGGGCGGACAGTCCGGCCAGCGAACGGGGGGCGCGCCGGTCCTCGTACCAGCGCCACAGCCGCAGCCAGGGGGTGCCGCAGGCCTTTCCGGCGTTCCGCCGCCAGGCCCGTTCGGCCGCGAGGCCGGCAGCGTACGCCCCGACCGCCTCGGCGAGCCGGTCCTCGAACTCGGCGCGCGCCGTCTCGCCGATCTCCGGCCCGGAGGGTCCGCTGTGCCCGTCGGCCACGTAGAGCGGGCGCAGGCGGGCGGCGGCCCGGTCGACGTCGGCGGCGATGCGCCGGGTCGCGGCGCCCCTCTCCTGGGTGAACTGTCCGAGGAGCTCGCGCAGTTCCCCGACGCCTTCACCCGTCAGGGCGGACAGTCCGAGGACGGTGGCGCCGGGTTCGCCGTGCTCGCCGAGCGCGATGCCGTCCTCGTCCAGGAGCCTTCGCAGGTCGTCCAGGACGAGGTCGGCCGCCTCTCCGGGGAGCCGGTCCACCTGGTTCAGGACGACGAAGGTCACCTCGGCGTGCCCGGCCAGCGGCCTCAGGTACCGCTCGTGCAGGACGGCGTCCGCGTACTTCTCCGGGTCGACGACCCAGATCACGGCGTCGACCAGGGCCAGCACCCGGTCGACGTGTTCGCGGTGCACTCCGAGCGCCGAGTCCAGGTCGGGCAGGTCGACGAGGACCATCCCGCGCAGCGCGTCGGCCTCGGGGGTCTCGCGGGGGCGGCGGCGCAGCCGTCCGGGGATCTCCAGCCGGTCCAGGAGGCCGGCGGCCCCGTCCGACCAGCTGCAGGCGATCGGCGCGGCGGTGGTCGGACGGCGCAGACCGGTCTCGGAGATCTGCACTCCGGCGAGTGAGTTGAACAGCGTGGACTTGCCGCTTCCGGTGGCTCCGGCGACGGCGACGACGGTGTGCTGGGCGGACAGGCCCCGGCGCGCGGCCGCCTCGTCGAGGACCCGGCCGGCTTCGGCGAGGGTCTTCCCGTCGAGGCGGGTGCGGGAGAGTCCGACCAGCTGGCGGAGCGCGTCGAGGCGGGTGCGCAGGGCCTGGGCCTCGGGGCTGAGCGGGGGCGCGGGGGCCTTGCCGCCGTCGCTCCCGGCGCCGGAGACGGCGCGCACGAGGGCCTCCTCGCCCTCGTCCGCCTCCTCGTCCGTCAGCTCGTCCGTCAGCTCGTCCAGCTCCTCGCCCGGTTCCCCGGCCGGGAGTCCGTCCTCGGCACCGCGTGAACGGGCCCTGCCGAAACCCCCCTTGCGGGCGGTCCGGTGACGTGAGCGGGCGATGAAGCCGTCGTCCCAGCGGTCGGCCGCGCGTTCGGCGGCCCGGCCGCCGCTACGGCCCTCCGTACGCTCCGGCTCACCGGCCCGGTCGCGGTCACCGGCCCGGTCGCGCAGGCTCACCCCGTCCCCGGTCTGGTCGCGGACGTGGTCGCGGTCTCCGGCCTGATCGCGGTCGCGGTCGGTCAAGGCGGTCACCCCCTCACCTCTCCTTCTGCAGTAGGGACAGCGCCGCGATCAGTTCGGCCTGTGGTTCCGGGGTCACTTCGAGCGCCTGGAGCGGGGCGAGCCGGCGGTCCCGTTCGGCGCGCAGGACCTGGTCGAGGTGGTCGCTGACCAGTTCCCCGCCCCGGTCGCGCAGGCGTACGGCGGCCTGGACGCCGATCCGCTCGGCGAGCTTCTCCCCCGCCGGGCGGGCCCGTTTGCCGCCGAGGAGGGCGGCGACGAGGAGGGCGGCGATGCCGTCGGGGTCGGGCGCGGGCTGCTTGTCGAGCTTGGCGACCTCCTCCTCGGCGAGTTCCTCCAGTACGCGCCGCCAGCGCCGTACGGCCATGCCGATACGTTCCGCCGCCTCCCGGTCGGGGCCGGGCAGCGGGACCGCCCCGGCGGCCGGTTCGCGGCGCCACACCTCGGCGATGCGCTCGTCGGCGGCGGCGACGGCGCACTGGAGCAGCGCGGCGAGGGATTCGGCGAGGGAGTCGAGGAGTTCGTCGGCGCTGGTGTCGAGGGGGTAGCCGCGCCAGCGGGTGAGGGCGTCCCCGGCGAGGACCGCGCCGCTGTCGAGGCGGCCCTGCACCCGCTTGCCCTCTCTTCTGTACGCGTCCTCGACGGCCGAGGTCAGCCGGACGGCCGCGGCGTGCTGGGCGGCGACGGCGGAGGCGAGTTCGGGCATGCGGCGCCGGAGGGAGTCGAGCGCGCCGAGCGCGGTGCGGCCGACGGCGTACTGGCGGGCGGCCGGGTCCTGGACGTGGTGGCTGAGCCAGGCGAGCAGCGGGGCGACGGCGCTGGCGGGCAGCAGTCCGCCGCCGCCGGCCGACTCGGGCAGCTCGGGCACCGTGAACCGCGGCAGGTCGCCCAGTCCGGCCCGGGTGAGCAGGGCCCCGTACTGGCGCGAGACCTCGGCGAGCACCTGGTGCGGGACGCGGTCGAGGACGGTGATCAGGGTGGCGTTGTACTGCTTGGCGGTGCGCAGCAGGTGCCAGGGGATGGCGTCGGCGTACCGCGACGCGGTGGTGACCATGACCCAGACGTCGGCGGCGCAGATCAGCTGCGCGGCGAGGGTCCGGTTCTCGACGACGAGGGAGTCGATGTCGGGGGCGTCGAGGAGGGCGAGGCCGCGCGGGAGGGTGGAGACGGTCTCGATCCGCAGCTCGCGGGTCGCGGCGCCGCGGTGCCTTCCGGGCGGGCGGCCCTTGCGGACCGGGAGCAGGTCGTCCTCGTCCTGGGGTGCCCATACGCGCATGAGGTCGGGCAGGACCCGCATCCCGGCGAACCAGTGGTGGTCGTCCGGGTGGCAGACGAGCACCGGGATGCGGGTGGTGGGGCGCAGCACTCCGGCTTCGCTGACCTGGCGGCCGACGAGGGAGTTGACGAGGGTGGACTTACCGGCTCCGGTGGAGCCGCCGACGACGGCGAGCATCGGCGCCTCGGGCGCCTTGAGCCGGGGTACGAGGTAGTCGTCGAGCTGCGCGAGCAACTCGGCTCTGGTCTGGCGGGCGCGCGGGGCGCCGGGCAGGGGCAGCGGCAGACGCACGGACGCGACCCGGTCGCGCAGGGCGGACAGGGCATCGAGCAGCTGAGGCCGAACATCCAAGGTCACCACATGCGAAGAATGCCCAATTTAGGACCATTTTTGAAGCTTATACGCCCTCTGCGCGCCGACCGCGACTCCTGTGGGACATCATGGACACGGAGGACGAGTGGGACGCAGGCATAACGAGTGCACAACACCCAGGCCGCCGCGGCGCAAAAGCGGTGCGAGAATCGCACCTGCCTGCGATTATCGGGACCGCTTCACCGAACCTCCACAACGTGGCACGCGAGGGAAGCAACCGGGACAAGGCAACCGGAGCCCTATCCTTGACCCGGCACCGACCGCAGTCCCACCCCCACCAAGGGGCTCCAGGCCACCACGGTCACCACCGGCCCCCGTAGCTCAGTGGATAGAGCAGGCGCCTTCTAAGCGCTTGGCCGCAGGTTCGAGTCCTGCCGGGGGCACTCTTCTTCCTCTTCGCCGGTGAGCCCTGCCCGGCGTCCCCGGGGGGACGCCGTCCACGGCTGGCGAAAAATCACCCGAACGGATCCTTGCAGGCGCAAAACGGCCGTCGCCCGGTCGGGCGGCTCAGGACGCCGGCGGCTGCGCCGGGCCGGTTTCCGCGGCGGCTCCGAAGGCCCTGACCGCCTGGTAGTAGGTCCACGCCGTCCCGTCGCACGAGGCCTTCCTGGCGCCCGAGTACCGCGCGCAGACCCGTTCGAGGTCCGCGTGGAAGGCGGCGTCCAGCCGGGACTTGTTGGGCTGGAACGCGCCTGCCGCCCGGTAGTTGCGGTAGCCGAAGTCGTGGCGGGCGCACGCCGCGCGGAAGGGGAAGCCGAAGGGGTTGTCCGGGGAGGTCGTGCAGTAGTCCGTCGACCAGTCGAACCCGTACGCGGCCCAGTCGGACCGGTGCGCACGGGCCGCCAGCCAGGCGTCCTGGCTGGCCGCGGCGGCCTGCGTCCAGCGGCTCAGCACCTGCGGCTTGTCCGCCGGGACCGCCGGGTGGGCGGCCGCGGGGGAGGCGAGGAGGAGCAGGGCCGCCGTGGCGACGACGGCTGTCGGCGCGGAGGCGGACAGGCGGCGCGCGCGGAGGCGGCGGGGGTATCCGGGAGCGGGCAGGGGACGCGCGGAGGCGGGGAAGGGGCGCGCGGGGGCGGGAAGGGGGCTGCGGCGCATGGGCGTTCCTGCGGGGGCGCGGCGGCGGGCGGCGGCCGCTCCGGTGGCGAGGGCCTTCGCCGCACCGGGGGTTGACCGGGGCTGCCCCTATAACGCGGCCCGGGCCCGGGCGTTGCTGCCCGCAGCGGGTCGGCCTCGGCCGGCACCGCACCACTCTCAGGTATGAGTCCGTATGCGACTTCCGGCAGAGCCGAGGTTGATACCGGGGAGGGACGCGCGGACGGCTTCCGCCACGAACACTTGTCGGTATGAACCGTCGTCCGCTCGTCATCGCCGCAGCCATCGTGGGAGCCCTCGCCACCGCGGCCTTCGCGCTGCCCAACCTCCCGCCCAACCCGCTCACCAACGCCCTCAACGACCGGTTCTTCAAGGAGAAGGGCCGGCACTTCGCGACCGCCGGCGCCGCCGAGGCGCACACCCGCGGCGACCGCGCCCTCGCTCCGCCCAGCTGGATGCCCAAGGACGCCACGGACATACGGATCCAGGCCCGCGCCGACGGCAAGGCCCGGCTCATCCGGTTCACCCTGGGGAAGACGCCCCTCGACGGACCGCAGTGCGCCGCGGAGCCCCCGAAGAAGACGGGCGGCCCCCGGCTGGGCGCCCGCTGGTGGCCGCGCGACGTCCGGGCCGAAGCGCGGCCCGAGTGCCGCGACCACTACCAGTACCAGGTGTCGGTGCGCGGCAAGAAGGTCTACGCCTGGACCGACGGAACGCCCTCCCCGGGCTCCCGAATACCGGAGGGCACGCCGGCCGCCCCCGGCCCCGGGGCCGTTCCGGCCGTGCGCCGCTGAGGGGTCAGTCCCGTGCGAGGGCCTCGGCCGCGGCCCGTGCGAAGCCCTCGGGGTTGTCCAGCATGATGTTGTGCCCGCAGTCGGGGACAGGCACGACCGCGACCCCGGCGGCCTCCAGGGCCTCGGTCCCGGCGGGGGCTCCGTCCGCCTCCGGGTGGAGGAAGGTGCGCGGGACCTTCAGGTCCAGCAGGAGCTCGCGCATGGTGGGCGTAGTGCCCGCGGCGAGGTGGACGGCGCTGCGGTACAGGCCGGTGCGGCCGGCCAGCCGCATGGTCGACCACCAGTGGGCGCCTACCCGGTCGCGGACCTCGGCCCAGCCGCCGGCCAGGAACTCCTCCTCCGTGTAGGAGGCGATCCCGCTGCTCCCGGCCGTGCCCGGGGTGGGCGGGAGGGGGTCCAGGTTGGCGTCGACCAGGACGAGGCGGGAGACCAGGTCCGGGTGCCGGGCGGCCAGCACGATGGCCACCGCGCCGCCCATGCTGTGGGCGACCACCTCGGCCCCGTCGACGCCGGCGGCGGTGAGCGCCTGCGCCACGGTGTCGGCGTGCGCCTCCAGGGTGTACGGGAAGGCCTCGGGCCGGTCGCTGTGCCCGTGCCCGAGGAAGTCGAGCAGCAGCGAGCGCCGCCCGGCCAGCGCCGGGTGGACGGCGCCGGCCGCGAAGTAGGCGGGGGCGGTGGCGCCGAGGCCGTGCAGGTAGACGCGGGCCGGCCCCTCTCCCGGGAGTTCGACCCAGCGGATCCGGTCGCCTTCCGGCGTCACGACGGCATTGCGCACGGTGTGTTTCCCCCCCGAGTCGTCCACGGTGATCTCGGACACGAGGCTAACCGGGACGTCAACCGCCCCTACTACTCTCGTGAGGTGATCGAGGAACTGAACCAACTCGGCGGTGCGGCACCGCGGACCGGGGACCTCCCGAGGGGTTCCGCAGTGGCGGTGTGGTCGCTGGACACCACGCGCGGGGTGATCGGCGGCCACGAGGCCGAAGGGGCCGAGGCGCTGCTGGACGCCGACGAGCGGAAGCGGGCGGGCCGTCTGGTGCGGGCCGACGACCGGCGCACCTACCTGGCCTCGCACCTGGGGCTGCGGGTGCTGCTCGGCTCGTACCTGGGGACGGCCCCTGAGGAGGTCCGGCTGGTCCGTGAGGACTGCCCGAACTGCGGCGGCCCGCACGGCCGGCCCGCGGTGGCCGGGGGCGGGGTGCACTTCTCCCTGTCCCACAGCCGCGGGCTGGCGTACCTGGCCTTCGCGGCGGTGCCGGTGGGCGTGGACGTGGAGGCGCTGCCCGGTGCGGCGGCGGTGGCCGACGTCCTGAGCAGCCTGCACCCGGCGGAGGTGGCCGAGATCGGCGACCTGCCGGAGGACGGGCGGCGGGTGGCGCTGGCCCGGGTGTGGTCCCGCAAGGAGGCCTGCCTCAAGGCCACCGGGGCGGGCCTGGCCAACGGTCTGGTCGAGCCCTACGTGGGCGCGGCCCCCACCCCCGCCCGGGTGCCGGGCTGGACCCTGCGCGACCTCCCGGCGCCCCCCGCCTACGCCGCCGCCCTGGCCCTGCGCACGGCCTGACGGGCGGGCGGCGGTCGGACGGGCGAATCCGGGTGTGATCAGGGTCCGTCGCGCCCTACGCTGGCCGTCATGGAGATCCGCCGTGCCGGCACCATCGCCGAACTCAGTGCCGCCGAGGGCCTTTTCGACGGTCCTGCCCGCGAGGAGTGGTCACGCCGCTTCCTCGACTCCTCCGGCCACCTGATGCTCATCGCCTACGTCGACGGCGTGCCCGTCGGCATGGTTTCCGGCGTCGAGATGACCCACCCCGACAAGGGCACCGAGATGTGTCTGTACGAACTCTCGGTGGACGAGGGACACCGCCGCCGGGGCATCGGCCGCGCCCTGAGCCTCGCCCTCGCCGAAGAGGCCCGGGCCCGCGGCTGCCACGGCATGTGGGTGGGGGTCGACACGGACAACGAGGCCGCCCTTGCCACGTACCGCGCGGCGGGCGGCGAGGACGAGGGCGCGTTCGTGATGCGCGGTTGGAAGCTCGCTCCCTAGGGGGTGTCCAGCCCGGCGCGCCCGGCGCGGTGGCGTGTCGTGGGGCCAGTCGGCGCACCCTCCGCGCGGGGGCGGCCGGGCGGGCCGAGCATCGGGCGCATGACCGTGATGACCGCGTTCCTCCCGGCCGCCGCCCTGCTGGCGGCGGCCACCGTGCTGCCCCCGCCGCCCGCCGCGCACGCCGCCGGCGCCGATACGCCCACCGCGCCCTACGTCGTCGTCCTCAAGGAGGCCGCCACCCGCGCCCCGGCCCGTGCCCTGGCCGCCGAGGCGACGAAGGCGGGCGACCGGGTGGACGCGGTCTACGACACCGCCGTCAGCGGGTTCGCCGTGACCACCACCGCGGCCCGCGCCGCCGCGCTCGCCGCCGACCCCCGGGTGGCCTCCGTCGAACCGGACGCGGTGTACCGGATCTCCGACCCGGCCGACCGTGCCGGCCGCTCCCCGGAGCGGCCCACCGCCGCCCCCGGGAGCCAGGCACAGGCGCCCTGGCACCTCGACCGGCTCGACCAGCGCGCGCTGCCCCTCGACGGCTCGTACGCCTACCCCGCGACCGGCGAGGGCGTCACGGTCTACGTGGTCGACACCGGGATCAACACCCTCCACCAGGAGTTCGCCGGCCGCGCCCGGACCGGCTACAACGCGCTGTGGCTGGAGGGCTCCGCCGACTGCAACGGCCACGGCACGCACGTCGCGGCCACCGTCGGCGGCGCCACGTACGGGGTCGCGAAGGGGGTCTCCCTCGTCGGGGTGAAGGTGGCCGACTGCCGGGGCGACGCGCGGCTGTCGCACATCCTGCGCGGCCTCGACTGGATGGTGAAGGACGCCTTGCGCGGGGGCCTCCCGCTGCGTCCCGCCGTCGCCAACATGAGCCTGGGCGGCTCCCGCAGCCACTCCATGGACGCCGCCGTCATCCGCGCCGCCGCCTACGGGATCACCGTCACCGTGGCCGCCGGCAACGAGGGCCGCGACGCCTGCCTGGGCTCCCCCTCCGGCGTCCCGCAGGCCCTCACGGTCGCCGCCACCGACGCCGGGGACCACCACCCCACCTTCTCCAACCACGGCCCGTGCGTGGACCTCTCGGCTCCGGGCGTGGCCGTCGTCTCCGCCTGGAAGGGGTCCACGACCGCCCTCGCCCGGGCCACCGGCACCTCCATGGCCGCCCCGCACGTCGCGGGCGCCGCCGCGCTGCTCCTGGCCGGCGGCACGGTCCGCTCCCCCGAGCAGGTCCGCGCGGCCCTGCTCCGCGACGCCGCCCCGGACCTGATCACGGGCCTGCCCGCCGGCACCCCGAACCTGCTCCTCCAGGTGCCCAAGGGCGCCTGAGCCCCGACCGCCGGTCACCGACCGGTCGGTATCCGACGTCCGGTCCCACCAGGCCTGATGGGACATCAATGTCTGTGTGCTTCGCACCCGGGCAATCCATTGACTTCTCTGCACCGCGACGCGTCAATGACGGCCATCCGCACCGGCTCGGCCTCCCCCACACAGCGGGTGGGGGGAGGGTTCGTCATGACGAAGGAGTCGCGACCCAGTGAGTTCGAGAACGCTCAAGCGAAGAGTGCTGGCCGGGGCGGGCGCGCTGTCCCTGGCCCTGACGGGCGGCGTCGTGGCCCTGACCGGGCCGGCGCAGGCCGCGACCAAGACCACTCCCGTCCCCGTGAAGTGCGTCGCCCCCGCCCCGCAGCCGGGCGCGAACGGCAACCAGGACTACACGATCACGGTGCCGGACACCGCCAAGGCGGGTGAGACCGTACCGATCACCATCGACCCGGGCGAGACCCCGGTCATCCCGATGTTCACCATCGACACGGTCAACACCATCAAGGCGAAGCTGCTCGTCGGCGGGGTCGCCCAGACGGTCACCAGCCCCGCCGTCCCCAGCCACCAGGAAGCCAACAAGAAGTCCGACCCGCCCGCCTTCTCCGGCACGATCAAGATCCCGGACGGCAGCGAGGGCACCACCGTCCAGATCACCATCGACCAGGTGGTCACCGACGCCGACCTCGGCGGCACCGTCTACACCACCACCTGCACCCCCGACCCGCGCCCCAGCGCCTCCGTCGGCTCCGTCGCCGTCGAGGCCCTCCCCAAGGACCCCGTCACCACCAAGCTGACGCCCAACAGCGGCAAGGCGGGCACGGCCGTCGTCGCCACCGGCGCCAACTTCCCGGCCGGCCCGGTGACCTGCTCCGCCCTCCTCGCGGGCGCCGCCACCGGTGACACCGGCACCGGCACCGCGGACGCCTCCGGCGCCGCCACCTGCAACATCACCGTCACCAAGAAGGCCGACGCCGTCAAGATCGACGGCTCGGTGCCGCCGGCCAAGCCCTTCGTGTTCGTCGAGGAGCAGGCCGGCGTCAAGAACCCGGTGGACGTCGAGGTGCTGCCCGGACCGCTGGCCCTCGGCCCGAAGGACGGCCAGCCCGCCGTCAGCTTCGGCTCGGTGACCATCAACGGCAAGGCCCAGTCGGTGTTCGGCGCGTTCAACGCCGCGACCGTCCAGGACTTCCGCGGCGGCACCCTCGGCTGGGACGTCACGGCGACCCGTACGCCGTTCCTGAACCAGACGACCGGCCACGCCATGGCCAAGGCGCAGCTCGGCATCCAGCCGTCCTGCACGGTGACCAACCCCGACAGCCCCAGCACCTGCACCGCGGGCACTCCGGGCGCGATCACCGAGACCCCGATGAAGGTCGCCTCGCAGGCGGCCGGCGGTGACGAGCTGACCGGCGGCGAGTTCGCCGTGGGCGGCGCGGCGATGCTCCAGCTGCCGCCCTTCATGTTCGCCGACACCTACCAGTCGGTCGTGACCTTCTCGATCGCCTGACCGTCCCGCCCGGACGGACCCCGGTGGTGGGGGGGGGGGGGGGGGGCGCCCCCCCCCCCCCCCCCCCCCCCCCCCCCCCCCCGCCCCGGGGGGGGCCCCCCCCCCCCCCCCCCACCACCCTCCCGCTTTCCCGCCGCGACCCTGGAGAAGACCGCCCATGCGCCTGCGCACGACCGTCCTGCGCACCCTCCTGCTCGGCCTGTGCGCACTGCTGCTGCTCCCCGCCGTCCCCGCCGCGGCCGCGGACAACGGCACCTGGGGCGTGTTCCCGACGCCCCCGGCCGGGGCGGCGATGACCGACCGGGCGTACTTCTTCCACCAGGGCGCCGCCGGGACCTCGATCGGCGACAGCGTGACGATCCTGAACTCCTCCGACAAGGAACTGACCTTCCGGGTCTTCGCCACCGACGCCATGAACACGCCCTCGGGCGGGGCCTTCGCCCTGCTGCCCGCGGAGACCCGGCCCAAGGACGTCGGAACGTGGATCGTGCTGCCGCCCGAGGCGGCGGGCACGGTCACCGTCCCGCCCAAGGGCCGCAAGGACTTCCCGTTCACCCTCAAGGTGCCGCAGTACGCGACCCCGGGCGACCACGTGGGCGGGATCGTCGCGCTGAACACGGCCGTCGAGGGGATCACGAAGGAGGGCAAGGTCCAGGTCGGGGTGCGGCGCCAGGTGGGCGCGCGGCTGTACCTGAGGGTGCCCGGGCCGCTGACCCCGGCCCTGAGCGTGGAGGACGTGGTGGTCAGCCGGGGCGCTCCGCTGCTGCCCTGGACCAAGGCCGCCCGGGCCACCGTCACCTACACCCTGGTCAACCGGGGCAACGTGGTGGTCGAGCCGAAGGTGACGGTGTCCGCGCGGGGCCTGTTCGGGCGCCGGCTGCTCGACCGGCCCGCCCGCACGCCGCAGCCCGCGCTGCTGCCGGGCCAGCGGATCGTCCTGACCGAACCCTGGCCGGACTCCCCCCAGTTGGACCGGGTGGCCGTCAAGGTGACGGCGAGCGCCGCCGCCTACCCGGACGTGCGCTCCGAGGCCGGAACGGACTTCCTCGCCGTGCCCTGGCCCGCGGCGGGCGCGCTCCTCCTCCTGGCCGGAACCGCCCTCGCCCTCCTGGTACTGCGCCGCCGCCGATCCTCCCTCCCCGAGCCGGAACCCGCCGGGCGGGAGACGGCAGGAACCCCCGGCCGGTGAGGGTTGGCCGGGGGTGCCTGCTGTTCAGGGGGCGTCAGTGGTTGCGGGGGAAGCCCAGGTCGACGCCCGCGTGGTCCTCGGACGGGTCGGGCCAGCGGGTGGTGACGACCTTGCCGCGGGTGTAGAAGTGGACGCCGTCGTTGCCGTAGACGTGGTGGTCGCCGAAGAGCGAGTCCTTCCAGCCGCCGAAGGAGTGGTAGCCCACCGGCACCGGGATCGGCACGTTGACGCCGACCATGCCCGCCTGGACCTCCAGCTGGAAGCGGCGGGCCGCGCCGCCGTCCCGGGTGAAGATCGCGGTTCCGTTGCCGAACGGCGAGGCGTTGATGAGGGCCACGCCCTCCGCGTAGGTGTCGGCGCGCAGCACGCACAGCACCGGGCCGAAGATCTCGTCGCGGTAGGCGTCGGAGTCGGTCTTGACGTGGTCCAGGAGCGACAGGCCGATCCAGTGGCCGTTCTCGTGGCCCTCGACGGTGTAACCGGTGCCGTCCAGGACGACCTCGGCGCCCTGGTCGGCGGCGCCCTTGACGTAGGAGGCGACCTTGTCGCGGTGGGCGGCGGTGATCAGCGGGCCCATCTCGGACGCCGGGTCGTTGCCGGGACCGATCTTGATCTTCTCGGCGCGCTCGCGGATCTTCTCCACGAGGGCGTCGCCGATGGCGCCGACGGCGACGACCGCCGAGATGGCCATGCAGCGCTCGCCCGCCGAGCCGTAGGCCGCGGAGACGGCCGCGTCGGCGGCGGCGTCGAGGTCGGCGTCCGGCAGCACCAGCATGTGGTTCTTGGCGCCGCCCAGGGCCTGGACGCGCTTGCCGTTGGCGGAGGCGGTGGTGTGGATGTGGCGGGCGATCGGCGTGGAGCCGACGAACGACACGGCGGAGATGTCCGGGTGGGAGAGCAGGGCGTCGACGGCGACCTTGTCACCGTGGACGACGTTCAGCACGCCCGCCGGCAGACCGGCCTCCGTGGCCAGCTCGGCCAGCTTGTTGGCGGCCGACGGGTCCTTCTCGCTCGGCTTGAGGATGAAGGTGTTGCCGCAGGCGACGGCCAGCGGGAACATCCACATCGGCACCATCGCCGGGAAGTTGAACGGGGTGATGCCCGCGACCACTCCGAGCGGCTGGCGGATGGCGGCCACGTCCACGCGGTTGGAGACGGACGTGGACAGCTCGCCCTTGAGCTGCGTGGTGATCCCGCAGGCCAGCTCGACGATCTCCAGGCCGCGCGCGACCTCGCCCAGCGCGTCGGAGTGCACCTTGCCGTGCTCGGCGGTGATCAGCTCGGCGATCGCGTCGCGGTTGGCGTCCAGCAGGGCGCGGTAGGCGAACAGCACCTTGGTGCGGGCGGCCAGCGAGGACTGGCCCCAGGAGAGGAAGGCCTCCTTGGCGACCTGCACCGCGGCATCCACCTCGGCGGCGGAGGCCAGGGCGACCTGCGTGGTGACCTCGCCGGTGGCCGGGTCGGTGACCGGGCCGTAGTTGCCCGACGCGCCCTCGACGGTCTTGCCACCGATCCAGTGGTTGACGGTCTTCATGCTTGCTCCTTCACAGATGGCGACGTCGCTGCGCGGCTTGCCGGTCGTACTCTTCGCGGGCCTGGGCCGCCGACGCACGGGTCGCGGTCTCGGCCACGGGAACATCCCACCACGCCTGTGCCGGGGGTGGGCCCGACACAGTGTCGGGTGTTCGGGTCTGTGCGTAGACACATGTGGGACGGTCGGACCCGCGCGCCTCGGCCAGGGCTTTTCGCAGGTCACCGATGGTGCGGGTACGGATCACGGCCATCCCGAGGGAGGCGGCGTTGGCCGCGAGGTCCACCGGAAGGGGGTCCCCGGTGTAGCCGCCGTCCGGCCCCCTGAAGCGGTAGGCCGTGCCGAAGCCCTCGCCGCCGACCGCGCCCGAGAGCCCGCCGATGGAGGCGTAGCCGTGGTTGTCGAGGACGACCACCTTGAGCGGGACGCCCTCCTGGACGGCGGTGACGAGCTCGGTCGGGTTCATCAGGTACGAGCCGTCCCCGACGAGCGCCCACACCGGCCGGCCGGGGGCAGCCAGGGCCACCCCGAGGGCGCCGGGGATCTCGTAGCCCATGCAGGAGTACCCGTACTCCACGTGGTACTGGTCCGCGGAACGGGCCCGCCAGAGCCGGTGCAGGTCGCCCGGGAGCGAGCCGGCCGCGTTGACGAGCACGTCGGTGTCGTCGACGAGGGCGTCCAGGGCGCCGAGCACCTGCGCCTGGGTGGGGACGGCGTCCTCGTCGGGGGCGTGGAAGGCCTGGTCGACCAGGGCCTCCCAGTAGCCCTTCGCCTGCCGGTACGTCCGCTCGTACGCGGGGTCCACGCGGTGGCCGGCCAGCTCCGCGCGCAGGGCGTCCAGGCCCTCGCGGGCGTCCGCGACCAGCGGGAGGGCGGCCTGTTTGTGGGCGTCGTACGGGTCGAGGTTGAGGCCGAGGAAGCGGACGGCCGGGTCCTGGAAGAGGGTGGAGGAGGCGGTGGTGAAGTCGGTGAGCCGGGTCCCGGCCGCGATGACCAGGTCGGCGGCGCGGGCCAGGTCGTCGGCGGTGGCGGTGCCGGTGTGCCCGACGGCGCCCACCTCGGCCGGGTGGTCGTGGCGCAGGGCGCCCTTGCCCGCCTGGGTGGCTGCGACGGGGATGCCGGTGGCCTCGGCGAAGGCCCGCAACGCCTCCTCGGCCCCGCTGTGCCGGATGCCGCCGCCGGCGATCAGCAGGGGCCGCCGGGCCGCCCGTACCGCCTCGGCGGCGGCCCGCAGCTCGCCGGTGTCCGGCCGGGGGCGGCGCACGTGCCACACCCGCTCCGCGAAGAACTCCTCGGGCCAGTCGTACGCCTCCGCCTGCACGTCCTGCGGCAGCGCGAGGGTGACGGCGCCGGCCTGCACGGGGTCGGTGAGCACCCGCATCGCCTGGAGGGCCGCCGGGACCAGGGCCTCGGGCCGGGTGATCCGGTCGAAGTAGCGGGAGACCGGCCGCAGGGTGTCGTTGACGGAGAGGTCGCCCGCGTAGGGGACCTCCAGCTGCTGGAGCACCGGGTCGGCGGGCCGGGTGGCGAAGGTGTCCCCGGGCAGCAGGAGCACGGGGATCCGGTTGACGGTGGCGAGGGCGGCGCCGGTCACGAGGTTGGTGGCGCCGGGCCCGATGGAGGTGGTCACGGCGTGCGCCGAGAGCCGGCCGCACTGGCGGGAGTAGCCGACGGCGGCGTGCACCATGGCCTGTTCGTTGCGCCCCTGGAGGAACGGCATGGCCCCGGGCCCGCTCTCCAGCAGGGCCTGCCCGATGCCGGCGACGTTGCCGTGCCCGAAGATCCCCCAGGTGGCGGCGATCAGCCGCTGCCGGCGGCCGTCGCGCTCGGTGTACTGGCGGCTCAGGAAGCGTACGAGCGCCTGGGCCGTGGTCAGCCGGACGCTGCGCGGCGCGGTCACGGGGTCTCCTCCTCGGGTCGGGGGGCGGGGGGTGCGGGCCGGTTCAGCGGGAGCCGGGGATCGACTTCCTGCCCCGCCCACGTCCCGCGAATCCAGGCGTGGTCGGGATGGTCGCGGATCAGCCACTCGCGCTTCGCGTCCGGGCCGGCCATCACGTTCAGGTAGTACATGTCGTGGCCGGGCGCCGCGATGGACGGGCCGTGCCAGCCGTCGGGGATGAGGACGACGTCACCCGAGCGGACCTCGGCGAGCACGTCGGTCTTCCCGGCGGGCGAGGGGGTCACGCGCTGGTAGCCGACGCCGGGGGTGCCGTCGTGCGGGGCGATCTCGTAGAAGTAGATCTCCTCCAGGCGGGATTCCTCGCCCGGGTGGTGCTCGTCGTGCTTGTGGGGCGGGTACGAGGACCAGTTGCCGCCGGGGGTGAGCACCTCGACGGCGATGAGCCGGTCGCAGTCGAAGGCGCCGGCGGCGGCGGCGGCGAAGTTGTGCACCTGGCGGGAGCATTGGGCGGCGCCGCGGAGCTCGACGGGTACGGCTTCGGCGGGGCCGTAGCGGGGCTCCAGGCGGCGCTCGCAGCGCGCCCCGACCAGCGCGAACCGGCCGCCTCCGGCGGAGGTGATGTCGGCGTAGCCGTCCCGGGGGAGGTAGGCGAAGTCGGTCGGCCCGTCGAACACCGAGGCGCGCCCGCCCAGCCGGAACGTCCCTGCGGGGCCTTCCCCCACCCCGCCCCTTCCCAAAACCGGGGCTCCGCCCCGGACCCCTTCGGGGGCTCCGCCCCCGGACCCTCCCCCAGCTACCGCTGGGGGTGCCCCCAGCGCCTCAAACGCCGGCGGGGCTGGATGTGGCGCAGCCGCTCCGTCGCCCGCGGCAGCGCCCGCGCAGTGGACCTCGCAGGCGCCGGTCAGCGGGAGGACGATCCATTCGGCGTCGCCGCAGGTGTGCCCGTACGCCTCCCCGGGCGCGAGGTCGAGGACCCGCAGCCTCGTCCACTCCATCCCCGTCTCAGACCGCACCGGCACGACCCAGCACCTCCTCCACCTCGTACGGAAACGGCATCGCCGCCGAACAAGCCAGCCGCGAGGCCACGATCGCCCCCGCCGCGTTCGCGTACCGCAGGACCCGTTCCAGCGGCCACCCCGCCAGCAGCCCGTGGCACAGGGCCCCGCCGAACGCGTCGCCGGCGCCCAGGCCGTTGACCACCGTCACCGGCACCGGCGGCACCTCCACCGCCGTGCCGTCGCGGTGGACGGCCAGCACCCCCTCCGGGCCCCGCTTGACCACCGCCAGCTCCACCCCGGCCTCCAGCAGCGCCCGCGCGGCCGCGTACGGTTCGCGCTCGCCGGTGGCGACCTCGCACTCCTCCGCGTTCCCCACCGCCACCGTCGCCAGGGCGAGCGCCCGCTCGTACCAGGGCTCCGGCGGGCCGTCGTGCCACAGCATCGGCCTCCAGTCGAGGTCGAAGACGGTCGTCCCGGACTTCGAGCGGGCCTCCAGCGCGGCCAGGGTCGCGGCGCGGCTCGGCTCGGCGCTGAGTCCCGTGCCGGTCATCCAGAACACCCGCGCCGCCCGCACCGCTTCGCGGTCGATCGCGTCCGGCTCGATCTCCAGGTCGGGCGCCTTCGGGAGCCGGTAGAAGTAGAGCGGGAAGCGGTCCGGCGGGAAGACCTCGCAGAAGGTGATCGGCGTCGGGTACCGCGCGACCTCGCCCACCCACCGGTCGTCGACCCCGAACTGCCGCAGTTCGCCGCGCAGATACGCCCCGAAGGGGTCCGCACCGGTCCGGCTGATCATGGCCGTGCGCCGGCCGAGGCGGGCCGCGGCGACGGCGACGTTGGCCGGGGATCCACCGAGGAACCTCCCGAAGGTGTCGGCCTCCGCGAGCGGTACGCCGGTCTTCAGCGGGTAGAGATCCACCCCGATCCGCCCCATCGTGATGAGGTCGTACGCGGGCCCGTCCCCGGTCCCGCCCCCTGCGTCCCCTGCGTCCCCCGTGGTCACGTCGGGCACTCCTCCCACTCGCACTCGTCCTCCCTTTCCCCTCGGACCTCGCACCCTAAGGTGGCCGTCATGACCTCCTCCCCGCCCGCGTTGACCCGTATCCGTGTCGGTTCGGCTCCGGACTCCTGGGGTGTCTGGTTCCCGGAGGATCCGCTCCAGGTCCCCTGGGACCGGTTCCTCGACGAGGTGTCCGGTGCCGGGTACGAGTGGATCGAGCTCGGCCCCTACGGCTACCTGCCCACCGATCCGGCCCGGCTCGCCGACGAGACCGCGAAGCGGGGCCTGCGGGTGTCCGCCGGAACGGTGTTCACCGGACTCCATCACGGCCGCGCCGTCTGGGAGGAGACCTGGGCGCACGTGTCGCGGATCGCCGCGCTGACCCGGGACATGGGCGCGGAGCACCTCGTGGTGATCCCCTCCTTCTGGCGCGACGACAAGACCGGCGGAATGCTGGAGGATCCGGTGCTCACGCCCGCCCAATGGCGTGAACTGACCTCCCAGACCGAGCGGCTGGGCCGGGAGGTGCGGGAGCGGTACGGGCTGCGGATCGTGGTCCACCCGCACGCGGACACCCATGTGGACACCCCGGAGAACGTGGCCCGGTTCCTGGACGCCACCGATCCGGAGCTGGTGTCCCTGTGCCTGGACACGGGGCACTACGCCTACTGCGGCGGGGACAGCGTCGAGGCGATCGAGACCTTCGGCGAACGGATCGGCTACCTGCACCTCAAGCAGGTGGACCCGCGGATCCTCGCCGAGGTGGTGGCGGACGGGGTGCCGTTCGGGCCGGCGGTGGAGCGCGGGGTGATGTGCGAGCCGCCGTCGGGGGTGCCCGCGCTGGAGCCGGTGCTGGCGGCGGCGCAGCGGCTCGGGGTGGAGCTGTTCGCGATCGTGGAGCAGGACATGTACCCGTGTCCGCCGGACCGTCCGCTGCCGATCGCCCGGCGCACCCGCGCCTACCTGCGCTCCTGCGGCGCCCGCTGATCCTGGCAGTTCCTGGAAGAAGAAGGGGAAGGACGATGAACACGCTCGGGATCGCCGTCATCGGCACCGGGAAGATGGGCGCCGACCACGTCAGGCGCATCGGCGACACGGTGGGCGGGGCGCGGGTGGTGGCCGTCGCCGATCCGGACGCGGAACGGGTCAAGGCGGTCGCGGCGGGGGCGGGCGGCGCGGCGGCGTTCACGGATCCGGCGGCGGCGATGGCGGCCCCGGGGGTGGACGCGGTACTGATCGCCTCGCCCGGCCCCGCCCATGAGGAAGCGATTCTGCACGCCCTGGAGCTGGAGCTGCCGGTGCTCTGCGAGAAGCCGCTGACCCCGGATCCGGAGGGGGCGCTGCGGGTGCTGGAGGCGGAGCGGCGGCTGGGCCGGCGGCTGGTGCAGGTGGGGTTCATGCGGCGGTTCGACGCCGAGTACGAGCGGCTCAAGGAGCTGCTGGACGCGGGCGGGATCGGCCGGCCGCTCTTCCTGCACTGCCGCCACCGCAACGCCTCCTCCCCGTCCTTCTTCACCGGCGACATGCTGATCGCCGACTCGGTGGTGCACGAGGTGGACGCGGCCCGCTGGCTGCTGGGCCAGGAGGTCACGGCCGTGACCGTGCTGGCGCCGCGGCCGTCCTCGGCCGCGCCCGAGGGGCTGGGCGATCCGCGCCTGGTGCTGCTGGAGACCTCGGGCGGGGTGGTCGTGGACGTGGAGATCTTCGTCAACTGCGGGTTCGGCTACCAGGTGCGGTGCGAGGCGGTCGGGGAGTCCGGCACCGCGTCCATCGGCGACGGCCACGCGATGGTGGTCCAGTCGGGTGGCCGGTGGGGCGGGGAGATCGCCCAGGACTACACGGTGCGGTTCGCCGACGCCTACGACCGCCAGGTGCGGCGGTGGGTGGCGGCGGCGGCGCGGGGGCGGGTGGACGGCCCGGACGCCTGGGACGGATACGCGGCCGCGGCCGTCTCGGAAGCGGGGCTGGCGGCCGCGCGCAGCGGCGTACGGGCCGAGGTGCGGCTGGTGGAGCGGCCGGAGCTCTACCGCTGAGCCACGGCTCGTGTCCCGGATTCACCGGGCGGCTCCTGTGCCGCGTCCGTCACAGGAGTCGCACCCGTGTCACACATATCCGGATTACGCGGGTTTTCCGTCACAGGCGGTCCACAGCCCCTCCCCCGCCCCCACGACGCGTCGTTCTCCGGGCACAAAGCGAGTGATCGTCAGTGTCCGCGCGCCGGCTCCCCCGACGGCCTCCCGGCCGGCCCCGGGGCGTGGACGAGGAGGTGTCGTGGATGAGCGACCGGCAGCTGTGGTCCTACAAGGAGATCGCCGCCCATATCCGGGTGCAACCTGACACCGTGCGCTCCTACCGGAAGCACGGCCTGCTCCCCGCCCCCGACCACGTGGAGGGCGGCAAGCCGTACTGGTACGCCGACACGATCCGGGCCTGGGTGGCCCGCCGCCCCGGCAACCGGGGACGGCGCGAGGACTGATCCCGGCGGCGGCCGGCGGCACCGGGGCGGGCCCCGCCCCGCCCCCGCCGCCCCTCACCAGGACGCCGGGCTCCCGCCGGGCGGCCGAGGGTGTCACCCTTGACCTCGTCGACGCACCGGTGGCCACCGGATGCCCGCTCAATACCCCCTAGGGGTATAGTCTCGGTAGAGAGAGACACCCCCTGATAGGAGAACGACATGACCGCCGTGACGGAAACCGTGTACAAGGTCACCGGAATGACCTGCGGGCACTGCGAGGGCGCCGTGACCGCCGAGCTGACCGCCCTGCCGGGCGTCACCTCCGTCAAGGCCGTCGCCTCCACCGGTGAGGTCACCGTGGTGTCCGCCGCCCCGCTCGCCGAGGCCGATGTGCGCGCCGCCGTGGACGAGGCCGGCTACGAGCTCGCCGGCCAGGTCTGAGCCCCCCTCTTTTCCGCAGCACCCCGCCGGGCCGTACCCGCCAGCCCCCGACTGGACCGTGCGGCCCGGCCCTTCCCCCGGAGCGGGACATGAGCAGCAGCACAGTGCACGAGGGGCCCATAACCGAGGTCGAGCTGGCCATCGGCGGAATGACCTGCGCCTCCTGCGCGGCCCGCATCGAGAAGAAGCTGAACCGGATGGACGGGGTCAGCGCCACGGTCAACTACGCCACCGAGAAGGCCCGCGTCTCCTACGGCGGCGGCGTCGAGGTGGCCGACCTGATCGCCACGGTGGTCAGGACCGGGTACACGGCCGAGGAGCCCCCGCCGCCGGAGCCCGAGCCCGGGCCCGAGTCCGCCCTCGGCCCGGCCCCCCGGGCCGAGGCCGACCCCGCGCTCGACGCGCTGCGGCAGCGGCTGCTGGTGTCCGCCACCCTGGCCCTGCCCGTCGTCCTGCTCTCGATGGTGCCCGCCCTGCAGTTCGACAACTGGCAGTGGCTCTGCCTCACCCTGGCCTCCCCCGTCGCGGTCTGGGGCGCCCTGCCCTTCCACCGGGCCGCCTGGACCAACGCCCGGCACGGGGCCGCGACCATGGACACCCTGGTGTCGGTCGGCACGCTGGCCGCCTACGCCTGGTCCCTGTGGGCCCTGTTCTTCGGGCACGCCGGCATGACCGGCATGCGGCACGGCTTCGACCTGACCGCCGGTCGCGCCGACGGCTCCTCCGCCCTCTACCTGGAGGTCGCGGCGGGCGTCGTCACCTTCATCCTGCTCGGCCGGTACCTGGAGGCCCGCTCCAAGCGGAAGGCCGGCGCGGCCCTGCGGGCCCTGCTGGAACTGGGTGCCAAGGACGTGACCGTGCTCCGGGGCGGCCGGGAGGTCCGGATCCCGGTGGGCTCCCTCGTCGCGGGCGACCGGTTCGTGGTCCGGCCCGGGGAGAAGATCGCCACCGATGGCAGGGTGGTCGAGGGGTCCTCCGCCGTGGACGCCTCGATGCTGACCGGCGAGTCCCTGCCGGTGGACGTCACCGTCGGGGACGCCGTCACCGGGGCCACCGTCAACGCCTCCGGCCGGCTCGTCGTGGAGGCCACCCGGGTCGGGGCGGACACCCAGCTCGCCCGGATGGCCGCCCTGGTGGAGGAGGCGCAGAACGGCAAGGCCGAGGTGCAGCGGCTCGCCGACCGGATCTCCGCGGTCTTCGTGCCCGTCGTGCTGCTGCTCGCGCTCGGCACCTGGGTGGTCTGGCTGCTGATCACCGACGACGCCACCGCCGCCTTCACCGCCGCCGTGGCCGTCCTGATCATCGCCTGCCCCTGCGCCCTGGGCCTGGCCACTCCGACCGCCCTGCTGGTCGGCACCGGGCGGGGCGCCCAGCTCGGCATCCTGATCAAGGGCCCGGAGGTGCTGGAGTCCACCCGCCGGGTCGACACCGTCGTGCTGGACAAGACCGGAACGGTGACCACCGGCCGGATGACCCTCTCCGGGGTGCACCCCGCCGACGGGGTGGACGAGAAGGACCTGCTGCGGCTCGCCGGAGCCCTGGAGCACGCCTCAGAGCACCCGATCGCCCGGGCCGTCGCCGCCGGAGCCGCCGAGGCGGCCGAGGCGGCGGGCGGACTGCCGGCCGCCGCGTCCTTCGAGAGCCTCGCCGGACTGGGCGTCCGGGGCGTGGTCGAGGGCCGCTCCGTCCTGGTGGGGCGCGAACGGCTGCTGGCCGAACGGGACATCGCCCTGCCCGCCGGCCTCGCCCGGGCGGCGGCCGCCGCCGAGGCCCGCGGCAGCACGGCGGTGCTGGTCGCCTGGGACGGGGAGGCCCGCGGGGTGCTGACCGTCGCCGACGCCGTGAAGCCGACCAGCGCCGAAGCCGTGGCCCGGCTGCGGGCGCTCGGGCTGACCCCGGTCCTGCTGACCGGGGACAACAGGGCGGTGGCCGAGACGGTGGCCCGCGAGGTCGGCATCGACGAGGTGATCGCCGAGGTGCTCCCGCAGGACAAGGTGGACGTGGTCCGCCGGCTCCAGGCCGAGGGCCGCACCGTCGCCATGGTCGGCGACGGGGTCAACGACGCGGCCGCCCTCGCCCGGGCCGACCTGGGCCTGGCCATGGGCACGGGCACCGACGCCGCCATCGAGGCCGGCGACCTGACCCTGGTCCGGGGTGACCTGCGGGTGGCGGCCGACGCCATCCGGCTCTCGCGCCGGACCCTGGCCACCATCAAGGGCAACCTGTTCTGGGCCTTCGGCTACAACGTGGCGGCGCTGCCGCTGGCGGCGGCCGGCCTGCTCAACCCGATGATCGCGGGGGCCGCGATGGCCTTCTCCTCGGTCTTCGTGGTGACCAACAGCCTGCGGCTGCGCTCGTTCCGGTAGGCCCCGCGGAAGGATCTCCTCCGCGCGGCCTCCACACATCCTTCACTGGAGACGCAGATCACAGTGATGGCAACGTAACCATCCGGGGTCGTCCCGGGTCTAATGGGGCGATGCCAGAAACATCTTGGGGGATGTTTCACGGAGGTCTTGGGGGACGTCCGCGGCATTCGCCGGCCGGGACGCGTGCCCTCGGGAAGCTTTGAGCGGCCCTCCCGACCCGAACGGGTCCCGGCAACACACCGACGCCCCGGCGCGGGTCCCGTGGGGGGAATCCGCTGCCGGGGAAAGGGAAGCGCCCCGTCCGTCGACCCGTGGGGGGATCGACGGCGGGGCGCTTTTCGCGTCTCCGGGCCCTGGGGGCTCAGCTTCAGCGGGCCTCGACCGGGACGAAGTCGCGCAGGACCTCGCCGGTGTAGATCTGGCGCGGGCGGCCGATGCGGGAGCCGGGCTCCTTGATCATCTCGTGCCACTGGGCGATCCAGCCGGGCAGGCGGCCGAGCGCGAACAGCACGGTGAACATCTCGGTCGGGAAGCCCATGGCCCGGTAGATCAGACCCGTGTAGAAGTCCACGTTCGGGTAGAGGTTGCGCGAGACGAAGTACTCGTCGGCGAGCGCGTGCTCCTCCAGCTTGAGCGCGATGTCCAGCAGCTCGTCGCTCTTGCCGAGCGCCGAGAGGACGTCGTGCGCCGCGGCCTTGATGATCTTCGCCCGGGGGTCGAAGCTCTTGTAGACGCGGTGCCCGAAGCCCATCAGGCGGACGCCGTCCTCCTTGTTCTTCACCTTGCGGATGAAGGCGTCGACGTCGCCGCCGTCCTTCTTGATGCCCTCGAGCATCTCCAGGACGGACTGGTTGGCGCCTCCGTGCAGCGGGCCCCACAGGGCCGAGATGCCGGCGGAGATCGAGGCGAACATGTTCGCCTGCGAGGAGCCGACCAGGCGCACGGTGGAGGTCGAGCAGTTCTGCTCGTGGTCCGCGTGCAGGATGAGCAGCTTGTCGAGCGCGGAGACCACGACCGGGTCGAGCTCGTACTCCTGGGCCGGCACGGAGAAGGTCATGCGCAGGAAGTTCTCGACGTAACCGAGGTCGTTACGCGGGTAGACAACCGGGTGGCCGACCGACTTCTTGTACGCGTAGGCCGCGATCGTCGGGAGCTTGGCCAGCAGGCGGATCGTCGAGAGGTGGCGCTGCTTCTCGTCGAACGGGTTGTGGCTGTCCTGGTAGAAGGTGGACAGCGCGCTGACGACCGAGGACAGCATGGCCATCGGGTGGGCGTCGCGCGGGAAGCCGTCGTAGAACCGCTTGACGTCCTCGTGCAGCAGCGTGTGCTGGGTGATCTCGTTGCGGAACGACGCGAGCTGGTCGACGGTCGGCAGCTCACCGTTGATCAGAAGGTAGGCGACCTCGATGAAGGTCGAGCGCTCCGCCAGCTGCTCGATCGGGTAACCGCGGTAGCGCAGGATGCCCTGCTCACCGTCGAGGTAGGTAATCGCGGACTTGTAGGCCGCGGTGTTGCCGTAGCCGCTGTCCAGAGTGACGAGCCCGGTCTGGGCCCTCAGCTTCGCGATGTCGAAGCCCTGGTCACCGACGGTGCTGTCGATCACCGGGTAGGTGTATTCGCCGTCCGCGTACCGGAGTACTACAGAGTTGTCGCTCACGTCATCCCTCACCGACGTAGTGCCTCTTCTTCGAGGTGCCCTGACTGCCTCTACCTTCCCCCATTTGGCGCAGGAGAGTGCACTCGGGGTCGGCCTTTGGTCTTTTTGACGGCACTGAGTGCCGTCAACCTCCACATCCTGCCCTGCCCGCGGGGCCTGTGGGAACCCGAATGATCGATCATCTAGGTGATGTTTCCCACCGGTATCCGTCCGGCGAGCCTGGCGGCGACCGCCGTGAACCTCCTGCCTGCGGAAACCGTGCGGACCGCCTGTCCGAGGGCCTTGCGGGACCCGACGAGGACGACGAGCTTCTTCGCCCTGGTCACGGCGGTGTAGAGCAGGTTCCGCTGGAGCATCATCCAAGCCCCTGTCGTGACCGGGATCACGACCGCCGGATATTCACTCCCCTGGGAGCGGTGGATGGTGACGGCGTAGGCGTGCGCCAGCTCGTCCAGCTCGGCGAACTCGTAGGCCACCTCCTCGTCCTCCTCCGTACGGACCGTCAAGCGCTGCTCGTCCAGGTCGATAGCGGTCACCACACCGACCGTGCCGTTGAAGACGCCATTGGCGCCCTTCTCATAGTTGTTCCTGATCTGGGTGACTTTGTCACCCACCCGGAAGACCCGGCCGCCGAACCGCTTCTCCGCCAGGTTCGGCCGGGCCGGGGTGATCGCCTGCTGGAGCAGCCCGTTGAGGTGGCCCGCGCCGGCCGGGCCGCGGTGCATGGGCGCCAGCACCTGGACGTCGCGGCGCGGGTCGAGCCCGAACCGGGCGGGGATCCGGCGGGCCGCGACGTCCACCGCGAGGACCCCGGCCGCCTCGGTGTCCTCCTCCGGGAAGAGGAAGAAGTCCGGCAGGCCGTCGGTGACGGGCGGTACTCCGGTGTTGATGCGGTGGGCGTTGGTGACCACGCCCGACTGCTGGGCCTGCCGGAAGATCCGGGTGAGCCGGACGGCGGGCACCGGCCCGTCCTCGGCGAGCAGGTCCCGCAGCACCTCGCCCGCGCCGACCGAGGGCAACTGGTCCACGTCGCCGACCAGCAGCAGGTGGGCCCCCGGGGCCACCGCCTTGACCAGCTTGTTGGCGAGCAGCAGGTCCAGCATCGAGGCCTCGTCGACCACGACCAGGTCGGCGTCCAGCGGCCGGTCCCGGTCGTAGGCGGCGTCCCCGCCGGGTTTGAGTTCGAGCAGCCGGTGCACGGTGGAGGCCTCCGCCCCCGTGAGCTCGGAGAGCCGCTTCGCCGCCCGGCCGGTGGGGGCGGCGAGGACCACCTTGGCCTTCTTGGCCCGGGCCAGCTCCACGATGGAGCGCACGGTGAAGGACTTCCCGCAGCCCGGCCCGCCGGTGAGGACGGCGACCCGGCGGGTCAGCGCCAGCCGCACCGCGTCCCGCTGCTCGGGGGCGAGCGCGGCCCCGGTCCGCTCGGCCAGCCAGCCGAGCGCCTTCTCCCAGTCCACGTCCTGGAAGCCCGACATCCGGTCCTCCTCGGCGCCCAGCAGCCGGCGGACCTGGCCCGCCAGTGACAGCTCGGCCCGGTGGAAGGGGACGAGGTAGACGGCCGTGAGCGGATCGGGGCCGCCCTGGGGGTCGGGCACGGCCTCCCGCACGACCCCTTCCGGATCGGCGGCGAGCTCGGCCAGGCACTCGATGACCAGCCCCGTGTCCACCTGGAGCAGCTTCACCCCGTCGGAGATGAGCCGCTCCTGGGGGAGAAAGCAGTGGCCCTGGTCGGCGGACTGGGAGAGGGCGTACTGGAGCCCGGCCTTGACCCGCTCGGGGCTGTCGTGCGGGATGCCGACGGCCTGGGCGATGCGGTCGGCGGTCAGGAAGCCGATGCCCCAGACGTCGGCGGCGAGCCGGTAGGGGTGGTTGCGCACCACCGAGATGGAGGCGTCCCCGTACTTCTTGTAGATGCGCACGGCGATGGAGGTGGAGACGCCGACGCCCTGGAGGAAGACCATGACCTCCTTGATGGCCTTCTGCTCCTCCCAGGCGGCGCCGATGAGCCTGGTCCGCTTGGGGCCCAGGCCCGGCACCTCGACGAGCCGCTTGGGCTCGCCCTCGATGACGTCGAGGGTGTCGAGGCCGAAGTGCTCCACGATCCGGTCGGCGATCCTCGGCCCGATGCCCTTGATCAGGCCGGAGCCGAGGTAGCGCCGGATGCCCTGGATGGTGGCGGGCAGGACCGTCGAGTAGTTCTCGACGGTGAACTGTCTGCCGTACTGCGGGTGCGAACCCCAGCGGCCCTCCATCCGCAGGGACTCGCCGGGCTGGGCGCCCAGCAGCGAGCCCACGACGGTCAGCAGGTCGCCCGCGCCCCGGCCCGTGTCCACCCGGGCGACCGTGTAGCCGCTCTCCTCGTTGGCGTAGGTGATGCGCTCCAGCACCCCCTCGACCACCGCACGTTGCACCACCCCGTCGTTCGCCATGGCACGAAAGCTACCGTCCCTCGCCGACAGCCCGCCGGGCCTGTGGACGAACGAAAGGGGGTCCGGCCTCACGGCCGGACCCCCTCACGGTTACCCCTCCCTCGTCGGACTTCCCGATCCCCCCAGATCCCCTCCCGGAAGTCCCGACGCACCATACGACCCCCGCCCGGCCCGAAGGGTTGCATCCGGAATCACGGCTTTACCTTTCCGTTACAGAGGGTGCCGTCCGAGTTGCTCTGAGATGCCGATAAATCCGTGCACACGTAGCGTTCCAGGCATGAGCGAATCTTCCATCCAGGACGACGTGATCCACGAACTCGGCGACGACGGGCTCCAGGAGATCGCGGGCCTGATCGGCACCGACGCCGACGGCGCCCGCGAGACCGTGGCGCACACCGTCGGGGCGATGACCGGCGGCCTCCAGGAGAAGGCCGAGGGCGGGGACGACGAGGTCCGCCAGGCCTTCGCCGAGGTGGCCCAGCCGCCGCTCCAGGGCGTGGCCACCCTCGGCGGCGGCCTCGGCGGGCTGCTCGGCGGCGGGATGATGGCCGGGGTGCTGGGCAAGGTGAGCAAGCCGGTCGCCGAGGCGGTGGCGAAGAAGACGGGCATCCCCGCCCCGACCGTCTCCCGGGTCATCGAGATGCTGATCCCGGTCCTGCTGGCCGTCTTCGCCAAGCGCGCCGCCGCGAACAAGGGCGCGGCACCCGCCGCCGGAGCACCCGCCCCCGGCGCCGCCCCCGCGGAGGGCGGCGGCCTCGGCGACCTGCTGGGCCAGATCCTCGGCGGCGGCAGGAAGTGACGGCGGGGGCGGCCCCGCACGGGGTCGCCCCCACCCCGCGGGCCCCTCAGCCGACGGGACGGGCGCCGGCCGCACCCACGGCGCCGGCCGCACCCACCGCACCGGCCGCACCCACGCCCCCGCCCCCGCCCGCGCCCCCGCCCGCACGGGACCCGGCGGCGGACGCCGCCCCCCGCCTCCCGCCCGCCGGGGCCAGTGAGGTCAGCCCCACCCCGCCGACCAGCAGCGCCGCCGCCAGCCAGCGCGGCCCCGAGACCGGCTCCCCCAGCACCAGCGCGGCCGAGGACATCCCGAACACCGGCACCAGCAGCGAGAACGGCGCCACGGCGGAGGCCGGGTAGCGGCGCAGCAGGTAGCCCCACGCCCCGAAGCCGAACACCGTCGACACCCAGGCGACGTAGCCGATGACGGCCGCCCCGGACCAGTCCAGGGAACGCAGCGCGGCCAGGTCCCGGTCGGGCCCCTCCAGCAGCAGCGAGAGCCCCAGCAGCGGCAGCACGGGGACGGTGCACACCCACACCATGAAGTTCAGCGCGTCGGGCGGGGCGGCCTTGCGGGTGAGCACGTTGGACACGCCCCAGCAGGCGGCGGCCGCCACGACCAGCGTGAACCCGGTCGCGGGACCCGACAGTCCGGTGTCCACGGCGGCGACGGCGATCCCGGCCAGCGCCACGGCCATGCCCAGCAGCCGCACCGGCCCGGGCCGCTCGCGCAGCACGGCGGCGGCGAGGACGGCGGTGAACACGGCCTGGATCTGGAGCACCAGCGAGGACAGCCCGGCCGGCATCCCGGCGGCCATGCCCGTGAACAGCAGCCCGAACTTGGCGATGCCCAGGGCCACCCCGACCCCCGCGATCCACTTCCAGGCGACCTTGGGCCGCCCGACGAAGAACACGGCCGGCAGCGCGGCGACGAGGAAGCGCAGGGCTGACAGCAGCAGCGGCGGGAAGTGGCCGAGCCCGATCTGGATGACGACGAAGTTGAACCCCCAGACGGCGGCGACGAGTACGGCGAGAGCGGTGTGTACGGGACGCATGGACCGAGCATCCGACGCCCCCACCATGTAGCACCAGCGCGCATGTCTTCCGGGAGGGATGAAGCATTCCTTACGAGTCCTCCCCACACCCCCTACGATGGCGGGATGCTCGACCTGCCCCGGCTGCGCGCCCTGCACGCCGTCTCCGTCCACGGCTCCGTGGCTGCCGCGGCCGCCGCCCTCGGCTACACCCCCTCGGCCGTCTCCCAGCAGATCGGCAAACTCGAACGGGAGACCCGCACCACCCTCCTGGAGCGGCGCGGCCGCGGGGTCGCCCTCACCGAGGAGGCCCGCCACCTGGCGGAGACCGCCCAGGAGCTGCTCGCGATCGTCGAGCGGGCCGAGACCACCCTGGAGGAACGGCGCGGCCGCCCCAGCGGGCTGCTGACGGTGGCCGCCTTCGCCTCGGCGGCCCGCGGACTGCTCCCCGGGGTGCTGGCCGACCTGGCGGCCCGCCACCCGGCGCTGGACGTACGCCTCACGGAGGTGGACCCGCACCTTTCGGTGGACCTGGTGGCCCGGGGCGTCACCGACCTGGCGGTGGCCCACGACTGGGACATCGCCCCGCTGCCCGCCCCCGAGGGCGTGGAGCAGGCGCTGATCGGCGACGACCGCTGCGACCTGGTGGTCCCGGCCGGGCACCCCTTCACCGCCCGGCGGCTGGTGCGGCGGTCGGACCTCGGCGGGCAGCGGTGGGTGTGCCAGCCGCCCGGACGGGTCTGCCACGACTGGCTGGTGCGGACCCTGCGCACGGCCGGGTTCGAGCCGGACGTCGCGCACATGGCCGAGGAGAACCACACCATCGTCGCCCTGGTCGCGGCCGGGCTCGGGATCGCGGTGGTGCCCCGGCTGGGCACCGGGCCGCTGCCGCCCGGCGCGGTGGCCGTCCCCCTGGAGCCGGTCCCCGTACGCCGGTTGTACGCCCTGTGGCGGACGGGCGCCTCCCGCCGCCCGGCGATCACCGAGACCGTCCGCACCCTCCAGGAGCACTGGCCGAACGTATCCGGCCGACTTCCGCAGGACGGGGCGAGTGTCCCGGGGACGCGGGGCACGGCCCGGGAGTAGGGTCCCGGGGGTGCCGTACCACGCCTCCCGCCGGGCCCTGCTCGCCGCCGCGGCCATGGCCGCCGCCACGGCCGCCGGTGCCGCCTCCTCCGCCGTGGGCTCCCGCCGCACGCCCGACGACCCTCGTCCCCCCGATGCCCCGCCGGGCCGGCGCCCGGACCGCGAGCGGCTGCGCGCACTGACGGCCTCGATGGGGCTGCCCGAGCTGGTGGGCCAGCTGTTCGTGTCCCGGGCCTACGGGCACTCGGCGACCGACCCCGACCCGGCCGACGCGGACCTGAACCAGGCCCAGTTCGGGGTGCGTACCGCCGCCGAACTGGTGGCCCGCTACCACCTCGGCGGGATCGTCTACTTCGCCTGGGCGCACAACACCGGCTCCCCGCACCAGATCGCCGCCCTGTCCAACGGCCTCCAGCGGGCCGCGGCCGGCTCGGGCGCCGGGATCCCGCTGCTGCTCTCCGTCGACCAGGAGCACGGGGCCGTCGCCCGGATCGGCCGGCCCGCGACCCTGCTCCCGGGGGCGATGGCCCTCGGCGCGGGCGGCTCGGCGGCCGACGCCCGCCGGGCGGCCCGGCTGGCGGGGGCCGAACTGGCCGCGCTGGGCGTCCGGCAGGACTACGCCCCGGTGGCCGACGTCAACGTGAATCCGGCCAATCCGGTGATCGGGGTGCGCTCCTTCGGCTCCGACCCGGACGCGGTGGCGGAGCTGGCGGCCGCCCAGGTGCGCGGGTACCAGGGGGCGGGGGTGGCCGCGACGGCCAAGCACTTCCCGGGCCACGGGGACACCGAGACCGACAGCCACGTCGGGCTGCCGGTGATGCGGCACAGCCGGGCCCAGTGGGAGGAGCTGGACGAGCCGCCGTTCCGGGCGGCCGTTCAGGCGGGCGCGGACGTGGTGATGACCGCGCACATCGTCTTCCCCGCGCTCGACCCCTCGGGGGACCCGGCGACCCTCTCGCACCCGATCGTGACCGGCATCCTGCGCGAGCGCCTGGGCTTCCGGGGGGTGGTGGTGACCGACGCCCTCGACATGGCCGGGGTCCGGCAGAAGTACGGGGACGACCGGGTGCCGGTGCTGGCCCTCAAGGCGGGCTGCGACCAGCTGCTGAACGCCCCCGACCTGGGACTGGCGTACCGCAGCGTGCTGGCGGCGGTCGAGTCGGGCGAGCTGACCCGGGCGCGGGTCGAGGAGTCGGTGCTGCGGATCCTGGAGGTCAAGGCCCGCCGGGGCCTGTTCGAGGACCCGTACGCGGACGAGGCCCGGGTGGACGCGGTCGTGGGCACCCGGGAGCACCTCGAGGCGGCCGACGCGATCGCCGCCGGTACGACCACCCTGCTGGCCAATCCGCGCGGGCTGCTGCCCCTGGACGCTGCGTCCGGGCCCCGGCTGCTGGTGACGGGTGCCGAGCCGCCCTCCCCCACGGGCACGACGGGACCCCCCGCGCAGGTCCTGGCGCGGGAGCTGACGGCCCTGGGCTGCCGGGCGCAGGCCCTGCCCGCGGACCGGGCGGTGGCGGCCGCTCCGGGCTGCGCGGCGGTGCTGGTGTGCACGTACAACGTCCCCGAGGGGGAGAGTCCGCAACGGACGCTGGTGGCGGACCTGGTCGCGACGGGCGTCCCGGTGGTGCTGGTGGCGGTCCGCAACCCGTACGACCCGGCCCGGCTGCCCGCGTGCGCGGCCGAGGTGGCCACCTACACGTGGACGGACGTGGAGATGCGGGCGGCGGCCCGGGTGCTGACGGGGGCCCGGCGGCCGGCCGGCCGCCTGCCCGTCCCGGTACCCGGCCGCTATCCGCTGGGCCACGGGCTGGGGTACTGAGGCACCCCGTCCCGCGGCCCGGCGGATACCCGGCTAGGCCGTCTCTTCCGGATCTTGCTCCCCCAGCTACCGCTGGGAGGGGCCCCCAGACCCGCGCCGCCCGGCACCGCACCTCGCCGCCTTGGCGGGGCACCAAGTACGTCCAGTACGGCGGCGCCCCGCCAAGGCGCCGATGCACGGCACCGGACGACGCGGGCTTAACCGGCAAGATCCGAAAGAGACGACCTAGGGCCGCAGCGAGTCGTGGCGCAGGTCGGTCCGGTCGAGCTCCGGGTCCGGGGCGGCCAGCGGGGCCGGCTGCGGAACGGCCTTCGCCGTGGCCGAACCGGCGGGGCCGGCGGCGGGGGCGACTCCGGCCCACTGCTGGATCCGCGCGGTGGCCAGGGCCCGCTCGCCGTCCTGGAGCTTGGCGACGTTGGCCCCGTGGTTGGCGCCCGGTGCGATCATCACGTAGCTGTCGGTGGCCCCGTAGCCGACGTGGAAGGGCTCGGCACCCCACGGGTCGTTCTGCCCGTACACGAACAGCATCTGGTGGGCGTTGTTCCGCACCCAGGTGTCCACGTCCGCCATGGCCCCCGGCTGGAAGGTCATGGGGATGTCGCGCGGCACGAAGTCGCGCGGCGGCTGGTACCCGTAGCGGCTCAGGCCCTTCAGCCAGGGCTGCTTGATGTCGGGCGAGCCGAGTTGGGTGCCGGCCTGGTAGTAGTACGGCGTGTACGTCTCCAGGCCCTGGTCGGCGTAGGCCGAGAAGCCGGAGATGGTGTCGACGCTGTCCCAGATCTGCTGGTCCGTCGCGGTCTTGGCGTCGGGGATCGTGCCGCAGTCGGAGAGCAGGCTGTACTGCCAGAAGGCCCAGGTGTAGTCGAGGACGACGGCCTCGAAGGCCTTGTCCAGGCTGCCGACGGTGTTGAAGGTCCAGCCGTTCGCGGCGGCGGCCTCCCGGTACTTGGCCTCCAGCGGCTCGCGGCGGACCAGGGCCTCGCGCTGGACGCCGGCCAGCTTGTCGCGGCACTCCTTGGTGCCGACCTTGGAGAGGAACCGGTCGTAGGCCGAGTCCTCCTTGTTGACCACGTCGTTGGGCGCGACGTAGGCGACGACTCCGTCCATGTCGCGCGGGTAGAACCGCTCGAAGTACGTCGCCGTCATCCCGCCCTTGCTGCCGCCGGTGGCGAGCCAGTTCTTGGAGTAGATCTTCTTGAGGGCGGTGTAGATCCGGTGCTGGTCGCTGGCCGCCTGCCAGATGTCGAGCTTCGACCAGTCCGCCGGGTCGGGGCGGGACGGGTTGAAGAATCGATACTCCATGGACACCTGGTTGCCGTCGACTATGGTCGTCGGCTCGGCGCGGCGCGGGCTGGTGTTGACGTTGTAGCCGGAGGTGTAGAACACCGTCGGCCGGGACTCATCCTTGTGCAGCAGGGTGATGCGCTGCTTGAAGGTGCCCTTCCACGGCTGCCGGTGGTCGATCGGCTGCTCGTAGTTCAGCACGAAGAACCGGTAGCCCGGGTACGGCTTCTCCTCGATCAGGCTCATGCCCGGGATGGCGAGGATCCGGTCCTTGATGTCCGCGGTGGCGCCCTGCCCCGCGGTGGTCGGCGCGGCGGCGGCCGGCTCTGCGGCGGTGGCCGCCTGAGCCGTGAGGCCGACCGAGCCGAAGGTGCCGATCAGCACCGCGAGCGGCAGCAGTCGGCCAAGCGTCTTGCGCATGCACTCTCCCCATTCGGTCCACTGGTGGTCGCCGTGAACCTAGCGGGGTCAACACGCCCGTGAACAGTACCGGTTGGGCCGCTACGTCAGCACAGGATCCAGCCGGATTCCACGGTTCCGGCCACGACACCGCCCTTTACATACACACACCGGTTGATCGCGGCGACGGTGACGGGGCCCGCGTAGCGGGTGAATTGCCCCGCATCGCCCACGGGGACCCCGCCGCGCGGCTGAACGCTGACCGCGAGGTGGCGGCGCGCCCCGGGGTGCAGGGCGACGGTGACCGCGCAGACCTGCGTCCGGCTCTTGTACACGCGCACCTCGGCGTCCGGCAGGGACAGCGTCCGGACCAGTTCGCCCGGGCAGCCGCCGGTGGCGGCCGCCGCGCGCGGCGCCGCCGCGAACACCCCGCCCACGGCCAGCCAGAGCGCCGCCCCGAACACCCCGAGGGACACCCCCCGCCGCCGCGCCCCGCGCGCCTTGCACCCCTGAGACACCCTGACCCCCCGATCGGTCGTACGTAACACGTACTGACGTACGTACGACGCGCCGGACCCCCGGAAGGTTGCACTACCCTGGGCGATCGACCGCATGCCCACCGTAGTCACGAAAGGCGTCCTCCCATGACGACCACCGACCTGCTCGACCGGAAGCTGGAGCGTGCGTTCGCGCACCTGGACGCGGACGACAACGGCGTGATCGACGAGAAGGACATGATCGCGCTCGGCTCCCGGCTGCTGACGGCACTGGCCGAGCCCGCCGACTCCCCCAAGGCGACCGAGGTGTTCCGCGGGCTCACCGACTTCTGGGTGGACCTCTTCAACGAGCTGGGCGTGGGCCAGGACCAGAAGCTGACGCCGCAGCAGTACCGGGACGGGATGACCCGCCTCTACAAGGACGGCGGCCCGGCCTACGAGAAGTCCTTCCGGCCGATGATGAAGGCGATGCTCACGGTCGTCGACACCAACGGGGACGGGCACATCAGCCCCGAGGAGTTCCACAAGGCCCAGCTGGCCTTCGACACCAGGCTGGAGCCCGCCGCCGCGGACGCCCTCTTCGAGCGGATCGACAAGAACCACGACGGCTACCTGTCGGTGGAGGAACTCCTCGACGCGGTACGCGAGTACTACACCGGTGAGGACGAGGACGCCCCGGGCAACCTGCTCTTCGGCGAGCTCTGACACCCGGGGCGGCCTCCTGACGGGTCCGCTAGGCGGCGGCCGGCTCGTCCTCCCCTGCGAAGGTCCGCCACAGCAGGGCGTAGCGGCCGCCCCGGGCCAGCAGTTCGGCGTGGCCGCCGTCCTCGACGACCCGGCCGCGCTCCATGACCACCACCCGGTCGGCGCGGGCGGCGGTGGTCAGCCGGTGGGCCACCACCAGGGTGGTGCGCTTGCCCGCCAGCCGGTCGGTGGCCTGGTTGACCTGGGCCTCGGTGGCCAGGTCCAGGGCCGCCGTGGCCTCGTCGAGCAGCAGCACGTCCGGGTCGACCAGCTCGGCACGGGCCAGGGCGATCAGCTGGCGCTGGCCCGCGGAGAGGTTGCGGCCGCGCTCGGCGACGGTGTGCAGGTAGCCGCCGTCAAGGGTGGCGATCATGTCGTGGGCGCCGACCGCGCGGGCCGCCGCCTCCACTTCGGCGTCGGAGGCCTCCGGGCGCCCGTAGGCGATGGCGTCGCGGACCGTCCCCGGGAAGAGGTACGACTCCTGGGGGACGACCCCCAGCCGGTGGCGGTACCCGGTCAGGTCCAGCTCCCGCAGGTCGGTGCCGTCGGCGGTGACCCGGCCGGAGGTCGGGTCGTAGAACCGGGCCACCATCTTGACCAGCGTGGACTTCCCGGCTCCGGTCTCGCCGACGAAGGCGACGGTCTGCCCGGCGGGTATCCGCAGGCTGATGCCGCCCAGCGCCTCGCCGTTCTCGCCGCGCTCCTCGGCGGTGGCGTACGCGAAGCGCACGTCCTCGAAGGCGATCTCGCCGCGCAGGGAGTCGACCTCGCGGGGCGCGGCCGGGGGCGGGGTGGTGGTGGGCTCGCGCAGCAGGTCCTGGATGCGGCCGAGGGAGACGGTGGCCTGCTGGTAGCCGTCGAAGACCTGGGAGAGCTGCTGGACCGGGGCGAAGAACAGGTCGATGTAGAGCAGGTAGGCGACCAGCGCGCCGGTGGTGAGGGTGGCCGCCTCGACCCGGCCGGCGCCGACGATCAGCACGGCCGCCGCCGCGCCCGAGGACAGCAGCTGGACGAAGGGGAAGTAGACGGATATCAGCCACTGCCCGCGCACCCGGGCCTGGCGGTAGGAGTCGCTGCGCTCGGCGAAGCGGACGGCGCCGTCGTGCTGCCGGCGGAAGGCCTGGACCAGGCGCAGCCCGGCGACGGACTCCTGGAGGTCGGCGTTGACCAGGCTGACCCGGTCGCGGGCGAGTTCGTACGCGGCGACCGACTTGCGGCGGAAGACGACCGTGGCGAGGACCAGCACGGGCAGGGTCGCGAAGACGATCAGCGCGAGTTCGAGGTCGAGGACGAGCAGGGCGACCAGGATGCCGAAGAAGGTCAGGACGGAGACGACGGCGGTGACCAGCCCGGTCTGCAGGAAGCTGGAGAGGGAGTCCACGTCGGTGGTCATCCGGGTCATGATCTTGCCGGTGAGCTCGCGCTCGTAGTAGTCCAGGCCGAGGCGCTGGAGCTGGGCGAAGATCTTGACGCGCAGGGCGTAGAGCACGCGCTCGCCGGTACGGCCGGTCATCCGGGTCTCGGCGAACTGCGCGGCCCACTGGGCGGTCACGACGGCCAGGGCGAGGAGCGCGGCCGCCCACACCGCACCGAGGGCGGCCTTCTCCACGCCCTGGTCGATGCCGTGCCGGATCAGCACCGGCAGCAGCAGCCCGGCGCCCGCGTCGAGGGCGACCAGGCCGAGGCTGACGGCGAGCGGGGCCCAGAAGCCGTGCAGCAGCCGGCGCAGGCCGTAGCTGTCCTCGGCGGCCGCGGCCCGCTCCTCGTCCACCTCGGGCCGGTCGTCGGCCGGCGGGAGGGCGGCGACCTGCGCGAGCAGCTCGGGGGTGGCGCCCGGCGCGGGCTCCTCGGCCGCCTTGTCCTGGCGCCGCCACAGCTCGGGGGTGACCCCGTCGACCACGCGCCGCTTGGCGTTCACGGGCTCGGAGTCGATCTCGGCCTCGAGCTCGATGTCCCGTTCCAGGTCGCGTTCCACGTCGCGGCCCATGTCCCGTTCGAACTCGGCCATGGAGAGCGCGTCGGGCGTGCGCGGGGAGCCGGCGCCGAGGGCCTCGGGGTCGGTGAGCAGGCGGCGGTAGAGGGCGGAGCGGCGCTCCAGTTCCTCGTGCGTGCCGAGGTCGGCGAGGCGGCCGCCGTCGAGCACGGCGATCCGGTCGGCGAGGGCGAGGGTGGAGCGGCGGTGGGCGATCAGCAGGGTGGTACGGCCGGCCATGACGGCGCGCAGGGCCTCGTGGATCTCGTGCTCGACGCGGGCGTCGACGGCGGAGGTGGCGTCGTCGAGGAGGAGGAGCCGGGGGTCGGTGAGGAGGGCGCGGGCGAGCGCGATGCGCTGGCGCTGGCCGCCGGAGAGGGTCAGGCCCTGTTCGCCGACCTTGGTGTCGTAGCCGGCCGGGAGCGCTTGGATGAACGATTCCGCTTGGGCCGCGCGGGCGGCCGCGCGTATCTCCTCGTCGGTGGCGTCGGGGCGGCCGTAGGCGAGGTTGGCGCGGATGGTGTCGGAGAAGAGGAACGAGTCCTCGGGGACCAGGCCGATGGCGGCGCGCAGCGAGTCGTACGTCAGCTCGCGCACGTCGTGGCCGCCGACGCGGACGGTGCCGTGGTCGGCGTCGTAGAAGCGCGGCAGGAGCAGGGAGACGGTGGACTTGCCGGATCCGGACGCCCCGACGACGGCGACGGTCTCGCCCTCGGCGACGGTGAGCGAGAACCCGTCGAGGACGGGCCGCTCGGGGTCGTAGCCGAAGCGGACGTCGTCGAACTCGACGGTGGCGGGTGCGTCGGCCGGCAGCTCCCGCGTCCCCTCGCGGATCACCGGCTCGGTGTCGATCAGCTCGAAGACCCGCTCGACGCCGGCCCGGGCCTGCTGGCCGACGGTCAGCACCATGGCCAGCATGCGGACGGGGCCGACCAGCTGGGCGAGGTAGGTGGAGAAGGCGACGAAGGTGCCGAGGGTGATGTGCCCGCGGGTGGCCAGCCAGCCGCCGAGGGCCAGCATGGCGACCTGGCCCAGCGCGGGGACGGCCTGGAGGGCGGGGGTGTAGCGGGAGTTCATCCGGATGGCGCGCATCCGGCCGCCGAACAGCCTGCGGCCGGCCTCTCGGAGCTTGCCGGTCTCCTGCGCCTCCTGCCCGAAGCCCTTGACCACGCGCACGCCGGTGACGGCCCCGTCGACGACGGTGGCGACGGCGGCGGCCTGGCTCTGCGCGTACCAGGTGGCGGGGAAGAGCTTCTTGCGGCTGCGCTTGGCGATGAACCACAGGGCCGGGGCCATCAGCAGCGCGACCACGGTCAGCACCGGCGACAGCCAGACCATCACGCCCAGGGATATCCCGAAGAGCAGGAAGTTGCCGATGGTCATGGGCAGCATGAAGAGCAGGCCCTGGATCAGCTGGAGGTCGCTGGTGGCCCGCCCGACGACCTGGCCGGTCGACAGCTCGTCCTGGCGCCGCCCGTCGAGGCGGGCGATGGTCGCGTACATGTCGGTGCGCAGGTCGTGCTGCACGTCGAGGGCGAGGCGGCCGCCGTAGTAGCGGCGGATGTAGGTCAGCACGTAGACGAGCAGGGCGGCGCCGACGAGCAGGCCCGCCCAGGGGGCCATCGCCTTGGTCTCGTCCCCGATGACGTCGTCGATGATGGTCCGGGTCACGAGCGGCACGAGCGCCATGACGGCCATGCCGGCCAGCGAGGAGCCGAGCGCCAGCAGCACGTTGAGCCTGTACCGCCAGGTGTAGGCGGCCAGCCGCCTGCCCCAGCCCTGTTTCTCCCCTGCCGCCGTCACGTGGTGCCTCCCCGTAGGTCCTGTCCTGCCGAGACCCCCAACGCTCCGACCGGCGGATTTCATCCCGCCGCAACAATTCGAACATCCGCGTACGGCGCCTCCGGCGCACGCGGGGAGCGGCCGGACGGGCGGCTCCGGTAGCGGGACCGGCGGGAGCTCACTCGTTCGGGCGGCTTCACGCGTCGCACCCCCCGCCATACACTGGAATATCTATACGTTCAGCTATATGGAAGACCTTTTCACGGTCGAGATCGAGCCGGAGGTCCGGCTGTGGCTCATGAACCTGTCGGACGCCGACTACCTGGTGGCAGAGCATGTCGTAGGACTTCTCGTCGACGCACCGACCACCCTCGGGGAGCCATACGCGCGACACCTGGGAGGCGGCGTCCGCGAGCTGCGCTTCATGCTCGGCCACAACCGTGAGGCGGTACGCCTCTCGTACCGCCTCGCTCATGACCGGAGGATCGTGCTGCTGACCGTCTTCAGGAAGACGAAGCAGCGCGAAGTCGCAGAAGTGGATCGGGCCGTGCGTGCCGGCCGGGTATGCGAGTCCTCCCATGGACCAGCGGTCGACGTGTATACCCGTGACGTCTAGAAGGGAGAATCGCCATGGTCAGCCACGCTCAGTGGAAGCTCTCGCGGGACCGGAAGGTGGCGCAGGGCCTGGCCGAGCCCGCCGAGACCACACGGCAGCGGGAGGAGATCCGGCTCGCCTTCGAGCTCGGGCAGGCGGTGTACGACCGTCGCACCGAGCTCGGCATCTCGCAGACCGAGCTCGCGCGCCGGGCAGGTATGACCCAGCCCCAGGTGTCGAAGCTGGAGCTGGGCGGGACCGTACCGACGGTGCCTCTGCTGGCACGGCTCGCCCGCGCCATGGAATCCGAGCTGACCCTCAAGCTGGTCGGCGAGACGTCCCACGTCGTCTTCGCCGCCCAGCATCACGAGGCCGCTTAGCCGCCGCTTAGCCGCCCTGGCCCAGGTGGGTCGGGGCGAACATCTTCAGGGTGGTCGGGAGGACCAGGACCGAGGGGCCCGGGATGGCGAGGGCGGCGGCGAGGTTCTCGCGGAGGGTGGACGGGGTCGTGGTGGACGCCGGGACGCCGAAGGAGTGGGCCAGGGCGACGAAGTCGGGGCGGGTGAGTTCGGTGGCGGTGGTACGGCCGTCGAAGGCGTCCGTCATGTACTCGCGCAGGATGCCGTAGCCGCCGTCGTCCACGATCAGCCAGGTGACGTCGAGCTCGTACTGCTTGGCGGTGGCGAGGTCGGCGACGGAGTACATCGCGCCGCCGTCGCCGGAGACCGCGAGGACCGGGGTGCCCGGCTCCGCGACCGCCGCGCCGAGGGCGGCCGGGAAGGCGTAGCCGAGGCCGCCGGCGCCCTGGGCCGAGTGCATGGTGTTGGGGTGCTTGGCGTCGAAGGCCGACCAGGCCCAGTAGGACAGGATCGTCATGTCCCAGAAGGACGGGGAGCGGGGCGGGAGGGCGGACCTGATCGAGGTGAGGAGCCCCTGCTCCAGGGTGAGGTCCTGGGCGGCGAGGCGGGCCGCGATGGCGTCGAGGACCGCGCGGACCCGGGCGGGGGCGTCGGCGTCCTCACGGGGTTCGACCGTCTCCAGGAGGGCCTGGAGGGCCAGGCGGGCGTCCGCGTGGATGCCCAGCGCCGGGTGGTTGGACTCCAGCTTGCCGAGGTCGGCCTCGATCTGGACGACCCGGCCCGTGGGGAAGAACGTGTGGTAGTTCGAGCTGAGTTCCCCCAGGCCCGAGCCGACCACGAGGAGGACGTCGGCGTCCTCCAGGAAGTCCGTCATGTGGCGGTCCTCCAGCCAGGACTGGAGGGAGAGCGGGTGGGTCCAGGGGAAGGCGCCCTTGCCGCCGAAGGTGGTGACGACGGGGGCGTTCAGGCGCTCGGCGAGCTGCTTGAGCTTGCCGGCGGCGTCCGCGCGGATGACGCCGCCGCCCGCGATGATCACCGGTCGGGCGGCCCGGGACAGCCAGTGCGCGGCCAGCGCGGTCAGCTCCGGGCGCGGGGCCAGCTCGTGCGGGCTCGCGTCCATGCCCGTGACCTGCGGAATCACCGTCTCGGCGCGAAGCACGTCCTCGGGGATCTCCACCCAGACGGGGCCGTGCGGCGCGCTCAGGGCCGACTCCCAGGCCTCGGCGACCACGGAGGGGATCTGGGAGGGGGTGCGGGCGATGTGGACGGACTTCACCACGTCGCGGAAGGACGCGGACTGCTCGCGCAGCTCGTGCAGGTGCCCGCGCCGGCCCCCGCCCAGGCCCGGGGACGGCACCTGGGAGGAGAGGGCCAGCACGGGCGCGGAGGCGGCGGCCGCCTCCGCGAGGGCCGGTAGGGACATGAGCGCCCCGGGGCCGGTGGACAGCAGGAGCGGGACCGCCTCGCCCGTGAGGCGGCCGTAGGCGTCGGCGGCGAAGCCCGCGTTGTTCTCCGTCCGCAGGCCGACCAGCCGCAGGTCGGAGCGGCCGACGGCGTCGAAGAGGGCGAGCGCGTGCTGCCCCGGCAGACCGAAGACGGTGGTCGCGCCGAGGCCGCGCAGCGTCTCCACGACCAGGTCCCCGCCCGTGCGGCCCGGCGGCGGGGCCAGGGCGGCCGCCGTCTGGGCGGCGGTGGGGCGGAGAACCAGGTCGTGGTCGTGCGTCACGTGCTTGCGTGCCCTTCGTACGGCCGCCGTGTTCGCCTCGCCGGGTGTTACTTCGCCTTCGAGGCGGCGATCTGGCGGCTCATGATCGTGGTGAGCTCGTACGCGGTGTGCGAGGCCGCGACCGAGGTGATCTCGGCGTGATCGTACGCCGGGGCGACCTCGACCACGTCGGCGGAAACGAGGTTGCAGGAGGACAGACCGCGGATGATCTCCAGCAGCTCGCGGGAGGTCATGCCGCCCGCCTCCGGCGTGCCGGTGCCGGGCGCGTGCGCCGGGTCCAGGACGTCGATGTCGATGGAGATGTACAGCGGGCGGTCGCCGATGCGCTGGCGCAGCTGGTCGGCGATCTCGTCGGCGCCGCGGCGGTAGACGTCCGCCGAGGTCACGATGCCGAAGCCCATCTTGGCGTCGTCGTCGAGGTCCTGCTTGCCGTACAGCGGGCCGCGGGTACCGACGTGGGAGAGCGCCTCGGTGTCGAGGATGCCCTCCTCGACGGCGCGGCGGAACGGGGTGCCGTGGGTGTACTCGGCGCCGAAGTAGGTGTCCCAGGTGTCCAGGTGGGCGTCGAAGTGCAGCAGGGCGACCGGGCCGTGCTTCTTCGCGACCGAGCGCAGGAGCGGGAGGGCGATGGTGTGGTCGCCGCCGAGGGTCATCAGGCGGGAGCCGGCGGAGAGGAGCTCGTCGGCCGCGGCCTCGACGGTCTCGACGGCCTCGTTGATGTTGAAGGGGTTCACCGCGATGTCACCGGCGTCCGCGACCTGGGCGAGGGCGAACGGGGAGGCGTCCTGCGCCGGGTTGTACGGGCGCAGCAGGCGCGAGGCCTCGCGGATGGCGTTGCCGCCGAAGCGGGCGCCGGGGCGGTAGGAGACACCGGAGTCGAAGGGCACGCCGACGACGGCGACGTCGGCGGAGCCGACCTCGTCCAGGCGGGGCAGGCGGGCGAAGGTCGCCGGACCGGCGTAGCGCGGGATGCGGGAGGAGTCGACGGGGCCGCGCGGCGTCTGCTCGGTGCTCATGGGGGGTGCCCTTCTGTGGTCCTGCGGTGGTCCTGCTGTGTGCGGTCCTTCGAGCGTAAGCGTGCCGCGCGGGGGCGGGGAGGGTACGTTTCATCCATCTGGCCGCGCTGAAATGTACGGAGTATCCATGACCGAGGCAGGGCCCGGGGCGGCGGCCGCGGCGGCCCCCGCCGGGGAGCCGATGACGCCGCCCGTGGGGCTGGCGGGGCTGCTCGGGGAGCGGGGGCTCGGGCTGCGGCACCTCGCCGGGCCGGCGGAGGCGGAGGTGCACGGGGTGCACGCCTCCGAGATGGCGGACCCGTCCCCGTACCTGCTGGGCGGTGAGCTGCTGCTGACGGCCGGGGCCGAGCTGACGGGGGCCGGGGCGGCCGCCTATGTGGACCGGCTCGCCCGCGCCGGGGCCGCCGCGCTCGGCTTCGGCGTGACCCCGGTGCACGAGGTGGTGCCGGCGGGTCTGGCGGAGGCGTGCGAGCGGTACGGGCTGCCGCTGGTCGAGGTGCCGCCGGGGACCCCCTTCACGGCGGTCGCCCGCGGGGTGGGACGGCTGATGGCGGAGGCCCGCACGCGGGAGCTGCGCCGCGTCACCGAAGCCCAGCGGTCCCTGGCGGCGGCCGCCGCCCGCCCGGACCCCGTCCCGGCGGTCCTCTCCCGCCTGACGGCGGCCCTGGGCGGCTGGGCGGCCCTGTGGGAACCGGGGCCGCGGGGTGCGGCGGGGCCGGGGGGCGCGGCGGCCGGAGGGGAGCCCGGCGAGGAGGTACGGGCGGCGCTGGCGGGGCTGGCGCTGCGGGTGGCTCCGGGGAGCCCGGCCACCGCCACCGACAGCCTGGGCGGCACCCGTCTGGCCGCCTACGCGGTGGGCGGCGGCCGGGTGCTGGCCCTGGCCACCCCCGGCCGGGCTCCCGGCGACCACACCATCGCCTCGGTCGGCGCCGTCCTGCTGACCCTGCTCACGGCGAGCGGCCCGGCCGGCGCGGAGCCGGCCGCGCTGACCCGTCTCCTGCTCGACGGCGACCCGGACGCCGCCCTCACCCCGGGCCCCTGGTACGCCGTCCACGCCCGGGGCGGCGCCGACCCCCGGGCCCTCGCGGCGGCGCTGGGCACCGTACTGCTGGACCCGCACGGGGACGGCGTACGCCTCCTCACCGACCGGGAGCCCGCCCCGCAGCCGGGGTGGCGGCTCGGGGTCAGCGCCCCGGCCGCTCCGGCGGAGCTGCGCACGGCCGACGCCCAGGCCCGCCGCGCCCTGACCCGCGCCGAGGCCTCCCGTACCCCGCTCGCCCGCCACACGGACCCCGGCGTCACGGGCCTGGTCGGCGAAGCGGAAGCCCGCGCCCACGCCGAGGCGCTGCTCGGCTCCCTCTCCCCCACCCTCCGGGAGACCCTGCGCGCCTGGCTGGCCCACCACGGCAGCTGGGACCGTACGGCGGCGGCGCTGGGGGTCCACCGGAACACGGTCCGCCAGCGGATCGCCCGCTCGGCGGCCCTGCTGGACGACGCCGACCTGGACGACGCGGACACCCGCATGGAGCTGTGGTTCGCCCTGCGGTGGCTCAGTCCAGCACCGGCTCGGCCATCCGGGCCCCCCGGCTGACGGCGATCCGGTGCACGTCCCGCAGCGACTCGGCCATCCGGCGGCCGAGGTAGCGCAGCTGGGCGCCGGTGGCGCCGTAGTCGCCGAGCATGTCGTCGGCGTGGCCGAGGAGTTCGACGGCCACGCCGAGCTGGACGCGCTCCATGTCGTCCGCGACGCGGGAGAGGTACCCCTGCCCGTCGGTGACGAGGTAGCAGGGCTGCCCGTCCCCGGTGACCCACGGCAGCAGCCGCCCTTGTTCGTGCGCCATTCCCGATTCCCTTCACTGTGTAGCGATCCGCTCACAGAGTGAGACGGTCGGGAGTAGGCTCGCCAGGGCGGGCGGCGTGACTTCGACCCGGTCACAGGGGAGTTGACCATGAGCAACATCTACGGGGACTGGCTGAAGGCCCAACGGAAGGCGGCGGGCCTGACGCAGCAACAGCTGGCCGACGAGGCCCTGATGACCCGGACCCACATCGCCCACATCGAGGCCGGCCGCCGGACCCCGTCCCGGGAGGACGCGGTGCGGCTGGACCGGGCGCTGGGGACGGGGGACGTGCTGAGCAGCTTCCTGCCGCAGCAGGACGTGGCCGTCGCCGACTACTTCGAGGCGGCCCGGCAGTTGGAACAGCAGGCGACGGAAATCCGGGAGTTCGCCATCTCGTTCGTGCCCGGGATCCTCCAGACCGAGGCGTACATGCGCGCTGTGCTCAGCACGGCGTTCCCACCCTGGAGCGACGAAGAGTGTGACCGGATCGTCGTCACACGACTGGAACGAGCACAGGTCTTCACCAAGCCCGTCCCACCCGTGGTGTGGACGCTGCTCGATGAGGCGGTGCTGCGCCGCCCGATCGGCGGCGAGGACATCATGGCTGAGCAATTGCTGCACATCGCGCACCTTGCCGAGTCACATCGCATTCGGTTGCATGTGCTTCCGTTTTCCGTGGGTCCCCACCCGCTTGCACAGGCCATGCCGACCCTCATGCGATTCGCAGATCAGCCGCCTGCGGGCTACACGGAGGCGATCCTCGCCGCCAAATTGCACGACAGCCCTCACGTTGTCGAACGCCTGCACGCAGCCTACGATTTCGCACTAGGCGACGCATTGCCCCGCCAGGAATCCATCGCCTTCCTGCGGGCAACAGCAAAGGAATACGGACACCATGAGTGAGCACGTCCTCCCCGACGCGTCCATGCTGCCCGACTGGCGCAAGTCCTCGTACAGCGGCAGCAACGCGGACAGTTGCCTGGAAGTCAGCGATGTCTGGCGGAAGTCGTCGCACAGCGGGAACGAATCCGGCAGCTGCGTCGAGGTCCTCGACTCCCACCCCACCGCCGTCCCCGTCCGGGACTCCAAGAACCCGACCGGGCCCGCCCTGCTGATCCCCGCCCCCGCCTGGACGGCGTTCGTCGGCGCCCTCAAGCGGGAGCCGTAGCCGGTCAGCTGCAGTCGAACCAGTGCCCCACCGGACGGTCCGGGCACGTCCGGCACTCGAAGACGTAGACGCCCCCCGCGTCGCCGAGGCAGAGGCCCGCCGACTCGGAGACCTTCCAGTCGGGGCGCCCGCCGTCGGGGGCGCGGTCCTCCTCGGGGAGCCACGTGCGCCAGGACTCGCCGTCGACCTCCCAGCTCGCCACCGTCAAGAGGTGCTCCATCCGGCCGCCGCACCCCTCGCAGTCGGGCCAGGCCGGGTCCTGCGTCCACCCGGGCCAGCCGCCCAGCTTGATCCCCGGCGCGTCGGCCAGGTGGTGGTGGTAGTACAGGCCGGTGCGCTCCTCCATCTCCTCGATGCGCGGACGGAGCACGTCCGACAGTTCCCGGGGCATGTCCCAGCTCGGGTACTCGGTCACCGTCTCGGGATGGACCACGCACGGGTCCGGGTACCAGTAGCCGGACAGGTCGGGCGCCGGCTGCGGCGTGGGGCACACCTCGCCCACCGCCGCCGAGTCGCGCCAGTAGACCTTCGGCAGCGGGTAGCAGTACTCGCCGTGGCCGTACGGGCACCACACCACCTGGAGCAGGTCCGTCCCCTCGGGGAACGGCAGGCCGGGCGCGTCGGCGCGGTAGACCTGCACGATGGGAAGCATGGGCGCCGCCTCCTCGTGGAGGTCCGCCGACTCCGGCTCGTAGTGCTCCTCCGCGCACACCGGCCACGCCTCCCCCGCCGGCCACAGCAGCGGTCCGCCGACCGAGCTGTCAGTGGGGGCGGGCGACCCCGGGCGGGGGTGGAGGCGTACGGCCTCGCGGCGGTAGGGGGTCAGCTCCGGGAAGAGCGCCTCCATGTCGACGGGGCGGGCGGGCGTCGTACGGGTGTTCTTGATCATGCCGGGACCCTACGGCCCCGGACCGACAGTCACGCGGACGGCGTCAGCGTGCACCGCCCGTCCTCGCAGGAGCGCTTCAGCCGGCCCCTGGAGAGGGTCTGCACCAGCCCCACCGCCCAGCACATCGGGCAGCCGCGCAGGGCGAGCAGCCCCACCGGCAGCAGGGCCAGGCTCACCGGCCACGCGTACGGGAGCAGGACGACGGCCAGCGCCAGCGAGCCGAACCCCAGCACACCCCGCGCCAGGTGCCGGGGCAGGGAGGCGCTCGCGAAGTCGGGGCGGGCATCGCGCTCGGTCGGGGTCATCGGTCGTTCCCTCCTGGGACGGAATCGGGTACGGCGAGCAGCGTTTCGCGGACCGCCGCCCGGGCGCGGTGGAGGCGGGACTTCATCGCCGCCGTGGTGAGCCCCAGCGCGTCGGCGACCATGCGGCCGCTGAGGCCCTGGACGTCCCGCATGACCAGCACCCGCCGTTGGTCGTCCGGGAGCGCCGCGACGGCCGCCGCCACCCGGCCCGCCTCCAGGCGGCGCAGCGCCTCGTCCTCGGCCGAGTCCACGGCGGGGCCGTCGGCCGCGGGGTGCTCGCGGTCCCGCTCGCGGACCACCGCCCGGGCGCGCCGCAGGCACTCGTTGCGGACGATGCGGAACATCCACGAGGCCAGCGCGCCGGAGGCCCGCAGCATCCCGATCTTCCGGTACAGGATGATCAGCGCCTCCTGCGCCGCGTCCTCGGCGTCCTCCGGGGTCGCGCACAGCGAGCGGGCGAAGCGCCGTACGTTCGGGTGGGAGCCCGACACCAGGGCGGTGAGGGAGTCGAGGTCACCGCCCTGGGCGGCCGTGATCAGCCGCTCCCCGGGCCAGGACGGCTCAGCCACGCGCACCGCGCCGCCCCCGCTTCAGGACGAACACGCACGTGCACAGCAGCACCGCACCGGCGGCGATGGCGATACCGATGATCATGGCGACCTCCAGGTCCCGTTCCGTACCCGCGTGCGTCGCGGTACGGGGATAAGAGGCACGGGACCACGGAAAGGATTCGCCGCCGGCCGGCCGAGTCTGGACAGGATCGACAACCCGCCGGTAACTTAGGTATGAGCAAGCGCTTAGACATAAGCGGCGGACCGCCGCGACGAAGGGAGCCGGCCGTGCGCCGTACGGTGTTCAACGAGGACCACGAGGCGTTCCGCGAGACCCTCCGCGCCTTCATCGAGGCCGAGGTCGTCCCCGTCTACGACGAGTGGTTCCAGGCCGGCCAGGCGCCGCGCGAGTTCTACTACCAGCTCGGCGAGCTGGGCGTCTTCGGCATCAACGTCCCCGAGGAGTTCGGTGGCGCGGGCCTGGACACCCACAAGTTCGAGGCCGTCCTGTACGAGGAGACCTCCCGCGCGGGCGTGAACTTCGGCGGTTCCGGCGTGCACGTGCTGCTCGCCCTGCCCTACATCAAGATGCTCGCCACCGACGAGCAGAAGAAGCGCTTCCTGCCGAAGTTCGTCTCCGGTGAGGAGATGTGGGCCCTCGCGATGACCGAGCCGGGCACCGGTTCCGACGTCGCGGGCATGAAGACCACCGCCAAGCTCTCCGAGGACGGCACGCACTACGTCCTCAACGGCTCGAAGACCTTCATCACCGGCGGCGTCCACGCCGACCGCGTGATCGTCTGCGCCCGCACCTCCGCCCCGAGCGAGGACGACCGCCGCTTCGGCATCTCCCTGTTCGCCGTGGACACCAAGTCCGAGGGCTACTCGATCGGCCGCAAGCTCGACAAGCTGGGCCTGAAGACCTCCGACACCGCCGAGCTGGCCTTCGTCGACGTCAAGGTCCCGGTCGAGGACCTCATGGGCGAGGAGGGCAAGGGCTTCTACTACCTGGGCCACAACCTCGCCTCCGAGCGCTGGGGCATCGCCTTCGGCGCCTACGCCCAGGCCGCCGCGGCCGTCCGCTTCGCCCAGCAGTACGTCACGGACCGCACGGTCTTCGGCAAGCCGGTCGCGCACTTCCAGAACACCAAGTTCGAGCTCGCCGCCTGCCAGGCCGAGGTGGACGCCGCCCAGGCCGTCGCCGACCGCGCGCTGGAGGCCCTGGACGCGGGCGAGCTGACCCCGGCCGAGGCCGCCTCCGCGAAGCTCTTCTGCACCGAGGTCGCGCACCGCGTGATCGACCGCTGCCTCCAGCTGCACGGCGGCTACGGCTACATGAACGAGTACCCGATCGCCCGCCTGTACGCGGACAACCGCGTCAACCGCATCTACGGCGGCACCAGCGAGATCATGAAGTCGATCATCGCCAAGTCGATGGGTCTGTAAGTCCCCTTGAACGAAGCGCTCTCCGGTCTCCTCGATCTGCTCGACCTGGAGCAGATCGAGGAGAACATCTTCCGCGGGACCAGCCGCCCTTCGCTGATCCCGCGCGTCTTCGGCGGGCAGGTCGCGGCCCAGGCGCTGGTCGCGGCCGGCCGCACCGTGCCCGGGGACCGTACGGCGCACTCGCTGCACTCGTACTTCCTGCGCACGGGCGACCCGGGCGCGCCCATCGTCTACACCGTCGACCGGATCCGCGACGGGCGCTCCTTCACCACGCGGCGGGTCGTCGCGGTGCAGCACGGGCAGCCGATCTTCCACCTGTCGGCCTCGTTCCAGGTGGACGAGGAGGGGCTGGACCACCAGATCCCGATGCCCGACGCGCCCGACCCGGAGACCCTGCCGACGGCCGCCGAGGCCCTGCCCGCCTACCGGGACCTGTTCCGGGACCCGGGCACGGTGGAGCGGCTGCTGGAGGCGCGCGGCGCGGTGGACCTGCGGTACGCGACGACGCCGCCGTGGGGGTCGATCGGCGCCCCGGTGGAGCCGCGCTCACAGGTGTGGTTCCGCACCGCCGGCAAGCTGGACAGCGCCGACCCGCTGCTGCACACGTGCCTGGCCACGTACGTCTCGGACATGACCCTGCTGGACTCGGTGCTGCTCGCGCACGGGCGCGGCGGCTGGGCGGTGGGCGACGTGGTCGGGGCCTCCCTGGACCACGCGATGTGGTTCCACCGGCCGCTGCGGGCGGACGAGTGGCTGCTGTACGACCAGGATTCGCCGACGTCGCACGGCGGCCGGGGCCTGGGCCAGGCCCGCATCTGGACCCAGGACGGCCGGCTGGCCGTCACCGTCATCCAGGAGGGCGTGGTCCGCGTACCGCGCGCCTGAGCCACCTGCACACGGAGGCCCCCCGGATCCCGTCCGGGGGGCCTGCGTCGTTCCCTACTCCTTCGGGCGGGCCTTGAGCTTCGCCCAGACCGTCTCCAGGGCGGCGATGTCCCCGTCGTCCAGCAGGTCGTCGAAGACCTCGGCGAGGGCCTCGCGGCGGGTGGCGTCGGCCTCGGCGAAGAGGCGGCGGCCCGCCTCGGTGAGGGCGATGCCGACCGAGCGGGCGTCGGTCGGGGACGGTATCCGCTCGATGAGCCCGCGGGCCCGGAGCGAGTCGGCGACGCGGGAGACCTGACTACGGCTGAGCAGGGTCCGCGCGCCCAGCTCGGAGGGGGCGACGGGCTCCTGCTGCACGCTCAGCCACAGCATCACCTCGAACCACGACAACGGCAGGTCGTGGCGGCGGGTGAGCGCCTGGTCGACCCGGGCGGTGAGGGTGGTTCCGGCCCAGACCAGCCCGTAGAACGCGTGGTCGCGGGGGGTGAGGCCGTCCAGGTTGAGGTTCGCGTGCGCCATGGACCCAGGGTACCGGGTTGCGTGCACACGCACACATCGTTAATGTGTGTGTGCACGCACAAACCTAGGGAGTCCTCCATGAGCACCCAGACCACCGCCAAGACCGTCCTCATCACCGGCACCTCCTCCGGCATCGGCCTGGCCGCCGCCGTCGCCGCCGCGCGGGCCGGCTGGCACGCCGTCGCCACCATGCGCGACACCACCCGCGCCGACGCCCTGGTCAAGGCCGCCGCCGAGGCCGGGGTCGCCGACCTCGTCCAGGTCAAGCGGCTGGACGTGACCGACGCGGACTCCGTCGCCGCCTGCGTGGCCGAGGTCGTCGCCGAGCACGGGCACCTCGACGCCGTGGTGAACAACGCGGGGGCCGGCTTCGTCGGCACCGTCGAGCAGCACGGCATGGAGCAGGTGCGCTCCGTGATGGAGGTCAACTTCTTCGGCGTCGTCGAGCTCACCCGGGCCGCCCTCCCCCACCTGCGCGCCTCCGGCGGCCGGGTCATCACCGTGACGAGCGTCGGCGGCGTGGTCGGCCAGCCGTTCAACGAGTCCTACTGCGCCGCCAAGTTCGCCGTCGAGGGCTTCATGGAGTCCCTCGCGCCGGTCGCCGCCGCCGCGGGGGTCCAGGTCTGCGTCGTCGAACCGGGCGCCGTCTCCAGCGAGTTCGTCAACAACGTCGGCCTCGACATTCCGGCACTGCTCGCCCAGGCGGGCCCGTACGCCCCGCAGCTCCAGGGCTACATCGACCACGCCATGCGGTCCTTCGGCAGCGACACCGCCCAGACCCCCGAGCAGGCGGCGGCGCCGGTCGTCGAGGCCCTGACCGCCGAGAAGATGCCCTTCCGGATCCAGACCTCCGACTGGGCCCGCACCTTCGTGGGCATGAAGCTCGCCGACCTCGACGGCTCCGCCGTCCGGACCGAGATGAGCTCCTGGCTGGGCTGAGCGCCCCGGCTAGCGCAGGCCGGCCGCGGTGAGCAGGTACGCCACCATCGGGTCGTAGAAGCGGGGGTCGCGGACGTGGTCGTCCAGGGGGACCGCCACCTGGAGGGTGCCCTCCGCCTCCGCGAGGAACAGCGCGGGGTCGTTGGAGTCGGCGTAGCCCACCGCGTCCAGGCCCCGCTGCGCCGCGCAGCCCGCCCAGCCGTGGTCGGCGACGACCAGGTCCGGCAGCGGGCGGCCGTCGTTCACGAGGGCGTCGAGGATCGCGGCCATCGGGGCCGGGGAGTGGGTGTGCCACAGGGTCGCGCCACGCTCCATGACGGCCACGTCGGCGAACTGCCACACCGAGCCCTCGTCGGCGAAGAGCCCCGCCGGGATACGGACGATCTCGCAGCCCGCCGCGCGCAGCGCCTCGGCCGTGGCCCGGTGGACGTCCAGCAGGCCGCCCGGGTGGCCGGTGGCGAACAGGACGCTCTGCCGGTCCAGGGCCGCCTTGCGCAGGCGGGCCGCCATCCGGTCCAGGCCCGCGACCGTCAGCTCCGGGTCGATGGTGTCCTGCCCGGTCCGGTGCGCCGGGTCGTCGGCGACGCCGACGCGCTCGGCCATCACGGCCAGGACGTCCTGCTCGTCCGTCCAGCGGTCGCCCAGTTCCAGGCCGAACCAGTAGTGCCGGTCGCCGTTGGCGAGCCTGCGGTAGTGGGAGAGGTTGTTCTCGCGCGGGGTCGCGACCCGTCCCGCGATGCGCGTGCGCACCAGGTGGTCGATGAGCTGCGCGCGGCTGGGGGTCTCTATGGGCTCTGTCGGCTTCGGCATGCGGTCCATTCTGCCGCCGCCCGGCCGGATCCGTCCGTTCCGCCAAGCGGCCTTCAAGCCGGGGAGCAAGCCCGGGAGCGGGCCGCGGAGCCCCTTCACCCCGACAGCGCCCCGAAGGCCCCGTGCGCGAGCCGGCGCAGCAGCGACTCCGTCGCCTCGCGGCCCAGCGCGCCCAGGTGCGGGGTGGAGTTCAGCAGACCGAAGACCGCGTGCACGGCGACCCGCACCTCGGCCTCCCCGACCTCGGGGTGCAGCTCGCGCACGACGGTCACCCACAGCTCGACGTACTGGCGCTGGAGCTGGCGCACCAGCTTGCGGTCCTCGTCCTTGAGCCGGTCGAGCTCCCGGTCGTGCAGGGTGATCAGCGCCCGGTCGTCCAGCGCGAAGTCGATGTGCCCCTCGACCAGGGAGGACAGCAGCGCCCGCGGGTCGGCGGCGGCCTCCTCGACCCGGCGGCGGCCGCCGGTCAGCAGCCGCTCGCTGATCCCGACGAGCAGCTCGGCGAGCATCGCGTCCTTGCCGGGGAAGTGCCGGTAGAGGCCCGGGCCGCTGATGCCGACCGCGGCCCCTATCTCGTCCACGCCCACGCCGTGGAAGCCGCGCTCCGCGAAAAGCCGAGCGGCCTCGCGGAGGATCTGCTCGCGGCGGGTCGGGGTGGCAGCTCTGGTGCTCATGGGAATCCATTCTAGACAGGGCGGTTAGCGCTCGTTAACCTTTGACCCAGACGCGTTAACGGTCATTAACACAGCAGGTACCGAGCAAGGGAGCTCGACCGATGCAGCAGGCACCAGTGCTGACGAGCGCCGCGGACCCGGCGTCCGAGGCCTGGCGGACCAATGAGGCCGCCCACCGCGAGCTCGCCGAGGGCCTGCGCGCCCGGCTGGACGCGGCCCGGCTCGGCGGCGGGGAGAAGGCCCGCGCCCGGCACACCGCGCGCGGCAAGCTCCTGCCCCGCGACCGCGTGGACACCCTCCTCGACCCCGGGTCCCCCTTCCTGGAGCTGGCCCCGCTGGCCGCCGAGGGAATGTACGGGGGCGCGGCGCCGGCGGCCGGTGTGATCGCGGGCATCGGCCGGGTCAGCGGCCGCGAGTGCGTGATCGTCGCCAACGACGCCACCGTCAAGGGCGGCACCTACTACCCGATGACGGTCAAGAAGCACCTGCGGGCGCAGGAGGTGGCGCTGGAGAACCGGCTCCCCTGCCTGTACCTGGTCGACTCCGGCGGCGCCTTCCTGCCCATGCAGGACGAGGTCTTCCCCGACCGGGAGCACTTCGGCCGGATCTTCTACAACCAGGCCCGCATGTCGGGCGCCGGCATCCCGCAGATCGCGGCCGTCCTCGGCTCCTGCACGGCGGGCGGCGCGTACGTCCCGGCGATGAGCGACGAGGCCGTCATCGTCCGCGGCCAGGGCACGATCTTCCTCGGCGGCCCGCCGCTGGTGAAGGCCGCCACCGGCGAGGTGGTCACGGCCGAGGAGCTCGGCGGCGGCGAGGTGCACTCGCGCACCTCCGGCGTGACCGACCACCTCGCGGAGGACGACGCCCACGCGCTGCGGATCGTACGGAACATCGTGGCGACCCTGCCCGAGCGCGGGGCCCTGCCCTGGTCGGTCGAGCCGGCCGAGGAGCCGAAGGTGGACCCGTTCGGGCTCTACGGCGCGGTCCCCGTCGACTCCCGCACCCCCTACGACGCCCGCGAGATCATCGCCCGCGTCGTGGACGGCTCGCGCTTCCAGGAGTTCAAGGCGGAGTTCGGACAGACCCTGGTCACCGGCTTCGCCCGGATCCACGGCCACCCGGTCGGCATCATCGCCAACAACGGCATCCTCTTCTCCGAGTCCGCGCAGAAGGGCGCCCACTTCATCGAGCTGTGCGACCAGCGCGGCATCCCGCTGCTCTTCCTCCAGAACATCTCCGGCTTCATGGTCGGCCGCGACTACGAGGCCGGCGGCATCGCCAAGCACGGCGCGAAGATGGTCACGGCCGTGGCCTGCGCCCGGGTCCCGAAGCTGACGGTGGTGGTCGGCGGCTCCTACGGCGCGGGCAACTACTCGATGTGCGGGCGGGCGTACTCGCCGCGCTTCCTGTGGATGTGGCCCAACGCCAAGATCTCCGTCATGGGCGGCGAGCAGGCGGCCTCCGTCCTGGCCACGGTCAAGCGCGACCAGATCGAGGGCGCGGGCCAGGAGTGGCCCGCCGAGGACGAGGAGGCCTTCAAGGCCCCGGTCCGCGCGCAGTACGAGGAGCAGGGCAACGCCTACTACGCCACCGCGCGGCTGTGGGACGACGGGGTCATCGACCCCCTGGAGACCCGGCAGGTGCTGGGGCTGGCCCTGACCGCGTGCGCGAACGCCCCGCTGGGCGAGCGCGGCTACGGCATCTTCCGCATGTGACCCGTGACTTGTGACTTGTGACGTGAGGACCTCACAGATGTTCAGCACTGTTCTGGTGGCGAACCGGGGCGAGATCGCCGTACGGGTCATCCGCACCCTGCGGGAGCTCGGGATCCGGTCCGTGGCCGTCTTCAGCGACGCCGACGCGGACGCCCGGCACGTACGGGAGGCCGACACGGCCGTCCGGATCGGCCCGGCGGCGGCCGCCGAGAGCTACCTCTCGGTCGAGAAGCTGCTCGACGCCGCCCGGCGCACGGGGGCCGAGGCGGTCCACCCCGGCTACGGCTTCCTCGCGGAGAACGCGGCCTTCGCGGCCGCCTGCGCGGAGGCGGGGCTGGCCTTCATCGGGCCGCCCGCCTCGGCGATCTCCCTGATGGGCGACAAGATCCGGGCCAAGGAGACCGTGAAGGCGGCCGGCGTCCCGGTCGTCCCCGGCTCCTCGGGCAGCGGGCTGTCGGACGCCGAACTGGTCGAGGCCGCCGAGAAGATCGGCATGCCGGTGCTGCTGAAGCCCTCGGCGGGCGGCGGCGGCAAGGGCATGCGGCTGGTCCGGGACGCGGGCCTGCTAGCGGAGGAGATCGCGGCGGCCCGGCGCGAGGCGCGCTCCTCCTTCGGCGACGACACCCTGCTGGTGGAGCGGTGGGTGGACCGGCCCCGGCACATCGAGATCCAGGTCCTGGCCGACGCGCACGGCAACGTGGTGCACCTGGGCGAGCGCGAGTGCTCCCTCCAGCGGCGCCACCAGAAGGTCATCGAGGAGGCCCCCTCGGTCCTCCTCACCCCGGAGATCCGGGCGGCGATGGGCGCGGCGGCGGTGGAGGCGGCGCGCTCCTGCGGGTACGTCGGCGCGGGCACGGTGGAGTTCATCGTGCCGGGCGGGGACCCGTCCTCGTACTACTTCATGGAGATGAACACCCGCCTCCAGGTGGAGCACCCCGTCACCGAGCTGATCACCGGGCTGGACCTGGTGGAGCAGCAGCTACGGGTGGCGGCGGGGGCGCCGCTGGCCTTCGGCCAGGAGGACGTCACCCTGACCGGGCACGCGATCGAGGCCCGTGTCTGCGCGGAGGACCCGGCGCGCGGGTTCCTGCCGTCGGGCGGCACGGTCCTGGCGCTGTCCGAGCCTTCGGGCGGGGCGGTGCGGACGGACTCCGGGCTGGTGGCCGGGGTGGACACGGGGTCGACGTACGACCCGATGCTGTCGAAGGTCATCGTCCACGGCCCGGACCGCGAGACGGCCCTGCGGATGCTGCGGGGGGCCCTCGCGGACACGGTGATCCTGGGCGTCCAGACCAACGCGGGGTTCCTGCGGAGGCTGCTGGCCCACCCGGACGTGGCGTCCGGCAACCTGGACACGGGCCTGGTCGAGCGGGACCTGTCCGGGCTGCTGCCCGAGGGCGTCCCGCCGGAGGTGTACGCCGCCGCCGCACTGCTGGCCCAGGCGCAGCCTCCGGCGGAGCCGGAAGTCGTGTGGGCGGACCCGTTCTCGGCAGCCAACGGCTGGCGCCTGGGCGGCACCCCCGCCTGGACGGTCCACCACTTCCGCCTCCCGGGCCAGGACCCGGTCACCGTCCGCACCCGGCAGCGCGGCGCGGAGCAGGAGATCCTGCTGGACGAGGCCGATCCAGCCTCGCCGGCGATTGAGGCGCGGGGTCTGGGGCAGAGCCCCAGGACGCCGGCCCGCGGCCGCATCCTCAGCCTCACCCCGGACCGCCTCAGCGTCGAACTGGACGGCGTCACACACCACTTCGCCCACGCCACCTCCCCGGACGGGACCTGGCTCGGGCGCGACGCCGACTCCTGGCACGTCCAGCACCACGACCCCGTCACCGCAGCCCTCAGCGGCAGCGGAAGGGCAGGGGCCGACACCCTCGCCGCCCCCATGCCCGGCACCGTCACCGTCGTCAAGGTGGCGGTCGGGGACAAGGTGGCGGCCGGGCAGAGCCTCCTGGTGGTCGAGGCGATGAAGATGGAGCACGTCATCTCCGCCCCGCACGCCGGCACCGTCACCGAACTCGACGTCACCCCCGGTACCACCGTCGCCATGGACCAGGTCCTGGCCGTGGTCACCCCGGACGCCGACGAGACCGCCGAGGAGGCGACCGCGTGAACGGGCTCCCCATGACCGTCCCGTCGGCCACCGGACTCCCCCCGCGGGTGCGGATCCACGAGGTCGGCGCCCGCGACGGGCTCCAGAACGAGAAGACGGCCGTGCCCACCGAGGTGAAGGCCGAGTTCATCCACCGGCTGGCCGCCGCCGGCCTGACCACCGTCGAGGCCACCAGCTTCGTCCACCCCAAGTGGGTGCCCCAGCTGGCGGACGCCGAGCAGCTGTTCCCGCTGCTCTCCGACGTCCCGGCGGACCTCCCCGTCCTCGTGCCCAACGAGCGCGGCCTCGACCGCGCGCTCGCCCTCGGGGCCACCCGCATCGCGGTGTTCGGCTCGGCCACCGAGACCTTCGCCCAGCGCAACCTGAACCGTACGGTCGCCGAGTCCCTCGCCATGTTCGAGCCCGTCGTGGCCCGGGCCAAGGAGGCCGGGGCGCACGTGCGCGGCTACCTGTCGATGTGCTTCGGCGACCCCTGGGAGGGCGCCGTCCCGGTCCCCCAGGTGGTCCGCGTCGCCATGGCGCTGCTGGACCTGGGCTGCGACGAGCTGAGCCTCGGCGACACGATCGGCGTCGCCACCCCCGGCCACGTCCAGGCGCTGCTCGGCGAGCTGAACGCGGCCGGGGCGGCCACCGGCCGGATCGGCGTGCACTTCCACGACACCTACGGCCAGGCCCTCTCCAACACCCTCGCCGCGCTCCAGTGCGGCGTGACCACGGTCGACGCGTCGGCGGGCGGCCTCGGCGGCTGCCCGTACGCCAAGAGCGCCACCGGGAACCTGGCCACCGAGGACCTGGTGTGGATGCTCGACGGCCTCGGCATCGAGACCGGGGTCGACCTGGCCGCCCTCACCGCCACGAGCGTGTGGATGGCCGAACAGCTGGGCCGTCCCAGCCCCTCCCGTACCGTCCGCGCCCTCTCCCACAAGGAGTAACGAAGCCATGCCCCTCGACCACCGGCTCACCCCCGAGCACGAGGAACTCCGCCGTACCGTCGAGGCGTTCGCGCACGACGTGGTGGCTCCGAAGATCGGCGACCTGTACGAGCGCCACGAGTTCCCGTACGAGATCGTCCGCGAGATGGGCCGTATGGGCCTGTTCGGCCTGCCCTTCCCGGAGGAGTACGGCGGCATGGGCGGCGACTACCTCGCGCTCGGCATCGCCCTGGAGGAGCTGGCCCGCGTCGACTCCTCGGTGGCCATCACCCTGGAGGCGGGCGTCTCCCTCGGCGCCATGCCGATCTACCTGTTCGGCACCGAGGAGCAGAAGCGGGAGTGGCTGCCGAAGCTGTGCGCCGGCGAGGTGCTCGGCGCGTTCGGCCTGACCGAGCCCGGCGCCGGCAGCGACGCGGGCGGCACCCGCACCACGGCCGTCCGCGACGGCGACCAGTGGGTCATCAACGGCTCGAAGTGCTTCATCACCAACTCCGGTACGGACATCACCGGCCTGGTCACGGTCACCGCGGTCACCGGCCGCAAGGCCGACGGGCGTCCGGAGATCTCCTCGATCATCGTCCCGTCCGGCACCCCGGGCTTCACGGTCGCGGCGCCCTACTCCAAGGTCGGCTGGAACTCCTCGGACACCCGCGAGCTGTCCTTCGACGACGTGCGGGTGCCGGTCGCCAACCTGGTGGGCCAGGAGGGCCGCGGCTACGCCCAGTTCCTGCGGATCCTCGACGAGGGCCGGATCGCCATCGCGGCGCTGGCCACCGGTCTGGCGCAGGGCTGTGTGGACGAGTCGGTGAAGTACGCCAAGGAGCGGCAGGCGTTCGGCAAGGCCATCGGCGACAACCAGGCCATCCAGTTCAAGCTGGCCGACATGGAGACGCGCGCCCACATGGCCCGCCTGGGCTGGCGGGACGCGGCCTCGCGGCTGGTGGCGGGCGAGCCGTTCAAGAAGGAGGCGGCGATCGCCAAGCTGTACTCCTCCACGGTCGCCGTCGACAACGCCCGGGACGCCACGCAGATCCACGGCGGCTACGGGTTCATGAACGAGTACCCGGTGGCCCGCATGTGGCGGGACTCGAAGATCCTGGAGATCGGCGAGGGCACGAGCGAGGTCCAGCGCATGCTGATCGCCCGTGAACTGGGCTTCGCCGGCTGATCCCGGCCCCGCTCCCTGCACGCCCCGTACGACGGCCCGCGCCCCCGGCGCGGGCCGTTCGCGTGTCGTGCGCCCGTGCGCCGGTGCGCCCCCCGAAAGAAGTTAGGCCCTCCTTACCGCTTTCGGCCAAGGTTAGGCTAACCTTCCCACCGAACGGCCTCCCCTCAGCAGCCGCCCTGCACGTACGAAAGCGGACACCGACATGCCCAAGCCCAGTTCCACCTTCCTCTCCCGCCGCGGCCTCATCGCGGCCGGCGGCGCCCTCGGCCTCGTCGCCGCGCTCACCGCGTGCGGCGGCGGCGACAAGGCGAAGGACGGGGCGGGCGACCAGGGCGGCTCCGCCGCGTCGGGCGCCTGGAGCTTCAAGGACGACCTGGGCAAGACGGCCACCGCCAAGTCCACGCCGAAGAACGTCGTGGCCTACACCGGCACCGCCGCCGCGCTCTACGACTACGGCGTGCAGGTCAAGGGCGTCTTCGGCCCGACCAAGCTGGCCGACGGCAAGCCCGACCCGATGGCCGGCACGATGGACATCTCCAAGGTCGAGATCCTCGGCAACGTCTACGACGAGTTCAACGTCGAGAAGTACGCGGCCCTCAAGCCCGACCTCCTCGCCACCAACACCTGGGACGGCACGTACTGGTACGTCCCCGAGGCCTCCAAGGACAAGATCCTCAAGCTGGCCCCGGCCGCCGCCGTCGGCGTGGGCGACAAGGTGTCCATGGACAAGGCCCTGGAGCGCACCGCCGACCTCGCCAAGTCCCTCGGCGCCGACCTCAACACCAAGAAGAGCGCCGACGCGAAGGCCCGTTTCGACGCCGCCTCCGCCAAGGTCCGCGAGGCCGTCAAGGCCAACCCGGGCGTGAAGGTCCTCGTCGGCTCCGGCTCGGACCAGATGTTCTACGTCTCCACGCCGAAGACCTCCGCGGACCTGAAGTACTTCGAGTCCCTCGGCGTCGAGTTCGTCACCCCGGAGCAGGACAAGCTGGACCCGCAGGGCTTCTTCGAGAGCCTGAGCTGGGAGAACGCCGGCAAGTACAAGGCCGACGTCATCCTGCTCGACAACCGCACCCAGGCCCTCCAGCCCGAGGCCCTGAAGGCCAAGCCGACCTGGAACGAGCTCCCGGCGGTCAAGGCCGGCCAGGTCGCCCCGCGCGTGACCGAGCCGATCTACTCGTACGAGAAGTGCGCGCAGATCCTCGAAGACCTCGCGAAGACCATCCAGAACGCCAAGAAGCTCGGCTGACCCGGTAACCCAGGGGGGACCTCCGCATGACCGCCACCGCTTCCGACGCCGCCGCTTCCGACGCCGCCGACGCGGCCACCGCCGCCGCGCACTTCCGCTTCTTCACCCTCGAAGTCCTGCGCACGCGCCGCCTCGGCCACTCGTTCCTGCGCGTGACCTTCGGCGGGGAGTCCCTCGCCGCCTTCCGCTCGGGGGGCTACGACCAGAGCCTGTCCCTCTTCCTCCCCGTCGGGGACCAGGAGCACACCGAACTCCCGTCCACCGCCGAGGACACCTGGTTCGGCGCCTGGCGCGGGATGCCGGACGAGGCGCGCCCGGTGATGCGCTCGTACACCGTGCGCGAGCAGCGGCGGACGGGGGCAGGGGAGGTCGAGGTGGACATCGACTTCGTGCTCCACGGGGACTCGTCCCCGGCCTCCCGCTGGGCGGGCCGGGCCGTCACCGGCCGCCGGATCATGGCGATCGGGCCGGCCGTGGCGGAGAACAAGTCGGTCCGCTTCCAGCGGCCGGAGGGCACCGACACGGTGCTGATGTACGCGGACGAGACCGCCCTGCCGGCCGCCGCGGCGATCCTGGACCGGCTGCCCGCCGGGACGAGGGTGAAGGCCTGGTTCGAGGTCCCGCACCCGGACGACCGGCTGAGCCTGCACACCCTCGCGGACCAGGAGGTCACCTGGATCGTGCGCGAGCAGGGCGCGGGCGGCCCGGCGCGCACCGAAAGAGTCCTGTCGGCGCTGCGCGCGGCGCAGCTGCCCGCCGAAGGCACCCCGTACGCCTGGCTCGCCGGCGAGGCCGGGACGATCAGGGCGGTCCGCCGCCACCTGGTGCAGGAACGTTCCGTCGACCGGCGCGCGGTGCGGTTCACCGGCTACTGGAGGCTCGGCGCGAGCGAGGAGCAACTGCTCGCCGAGGCGTACGCGGGCCAGGCCCCGAGCGAGGACCCGGCGTCCGACCTGTAGTCAACCCACTTGACCTGAAAGGCACTTGAGGAAGGGCCCCGGCTTCAGCCGGGGCCCTTCCTCATTTGTGATCAAACTTAGGTTAGGCTAACCTAAATCTTGCACCCCACCCCCCGCTCTCCCCGCCCGGAGGAAAGTTGATGCGCTCGCATCTGCTGAACGAGACGACCGCGGACGAATACCGGCGCACCGTCACCGAGGGCGTCGACCGCGTCGCCGCCAAACTCGCGGCCACGCGGCGCCCCCACACCGGCATCTCCGTGGACGAACTCGCCCCGGTCATCAGCGGCATCGACCTCGACCGCCCCCTGGGCGACGCCGCCGCCGCCCTCGACGAGCTCGAGGACGTCTACCTGCGCGACGCCGTCTACTTCCACCACCCGCGCTACCTGGGCCACCTCAACTGCCCGGTCGTCATCCCCGCGGTGGTCGGCGAAGCCGTCCTGTCGGCCGTCAACTCCTCCCTCGACACCTGGGACCAGTCCATCGGCGGCACGCTCATCGAGCGCCGCCTCATCGACTGGACCGCCCGCCGCATCGGCCTCGGCGAAGCCGCGGACGGCGTGTTCACCTCGGGCGGCAGCCAGTCCAACTTCCACGCCCTGCTCCTCGCCCGCGACGAGGCCTGCCGGATCGTCATGAAGCGCGCCCTGGACGCGGGCACCGAGCTCACCAAGGCCGAACTCCTCCCCAAGCTGCGCATCTTCACCTCCGAGGCCAGCCACTTCAGCGTGCAGAAGTCGGCCGCCATGCTCGGCCTCGGCTACGAGGCCGTCATCTCGGTCCCCGTCGACCGCAACCGCCGTATGGACACCTCCCTGCTCGCCCTGGAACTGGAGAACTGCGCCGCCGAGGGCCTCTTCCCCATGGCCGTCGTGGCCACCGCCGGCACCACCGACTTCGGGTCCATCGACCCGCTCCCCGAGATCGCCCGCCTGGCCTCCGAGCACTCCGCGTGGATGCACGTGGACGCCGCGTACGGCTGCGGACTGCTCGCCTCCCCCACCCGCCGCCACCTCCTCGCCGGCATGGAGCACGCCGACTCGGTGACCGTGGACTACCACAAGTCCTTCTTCCAGCCCGTGAGTTCCAGCGCGATGCTGGTCCGCGACCGCGACACCCTGCGGCACGCCACCTACCACGCGGACTACCTCAACCCGCGCCGGATGGCCGAGGAGCGGATCCCCAACCAGGTCGACAAGTCCATCCAGACCACGCGCCGCTTCGACGCCCTCAAGCTCTGGATGACCCTGCGCATCATGGGCGCCGACGCCGTCGGCTCCCTCTTCGACGAGGTCGTCGGCCTCGCCGCGGCCGGCTGGGAGATCCTCGACGCCGACCCCCGCTTCGAGGTGGTCGTGCGGCCCCAGCTCTCCACCCTGGTCTTCCGCTACGTCCCCACCGCCGACGACGACGACACCGCCGGTCCCCGCCCCGAGCTCCTCGACGAGGCCCAGCTGCACGCCCGCAAGGCCCTGTTCGCCTCCGGCGAGGCCGTCGTCGCAGGCACGAAGGTCGACGGGAAGCAGTACCTGAAGTTCACCCTCCTCAACCCGCAGACCACGACGGCCGACATCGCCGCCGTCCTCGACCTCATCGCCGCACACGCCGAGCAGTTCCTGGGAGAGTCCCTTGCCGTCCACCACTGAGCCCTACGACTTCATCGGCATCGGCCTGGGCCCCTTCAACCTGGGACTGGCCTGCCTGACCGCGCCGATCGACGAGCTGGACGGCCTGTTCATCGAGTCGAAGCCGCACTTCGAGTGGCACGCCGGGATGTTCCTCGACGGCGCCCACCTCCAGACCCCGTTCATGTCGGACCTGGTCACCCTCGCGGACCCGACCTCGCCCTTCTCCTTCCTGAACTACCTGAAGGACAGGGACCGGCTGTACTCCTTCTACATCCGCGAGAACTTCTACCCGCTGCGCGCCGAGTACAACGACTACTGCCGCTGGGCCGCCGACCGCCTCGACAACGTCCGCTACTCCACCTCGGTCACCGAGGTCACCTACGACGAGGGCGCCGGCGTCTACGAGGTGCACACGGACCGCGGCGAAACCTTCCTCGCCCGCCGCCTGGTCCTCGGCACCGGCACCCCGCCGCACGTCCCCGCCGCCTGCGAGAACCTCGGCGGCGACTTCCTCCACAACTCCGCCTACATGGAGCACAAGGAGGCCCTCCAGCAGAAGAAGTCCATCACCCTGATCGGCTCCGGCCAGAGCGCGGCCGAGATCTACTACGACCTCCTCGCCGAGATCGACGTCCACGGCTACCAGCTCAACTGGGTGACCCGCTCCCCGCGCTTCTTCCCGCTGGAGTACACCAAGCTCACCCTGGAGATGACCTCCCCGGAGTACGTGGACTACTTCCACGCCCTCCCCGAGGAGACCCGCTACCGGCTGGAGACCCGGCAGAAGAACCTCTTCAAGGGCATCGACGGCGACCTGATCAACGCCATCTTCGACCTGCTCTACCAGAAGAAGATCACCATGCCGGGCCCGGTCCCCACCACCCTGCTCACCAACACCTCCCTCAACAGCACGGCGTACGACACCACCACCGGCACGTACACCCTCGGGCTGCGCCAGGAGGAGCAGGAGCGGGACTTCTCCCTCACCACCGAGGGCCTGGTCCTCGCCACGGGCTACAAGTACCGCGTCCCCGGCTTCCTGGCACCGGTCCGCGACCGCCTGGTCTTCGACGGCCACGGCCGCCTCGACGCCGGCCGCAACTACGCCGTCGACGTCACCGGCCGCGGGGTCTACCTCCAGAACGGCACCACCCACAACCACTCCCTCACCTCGCCCGACCTGGGCATGGCGGCGTACCGCAACGCGTACATCGTCGGAGAGCTCCTCGGCCGCGAGCACTACAAGGTCGAGAAGTCCATCGCGTTCCAGCAGTTCGCCGCCCCGGAAGGCACGCACGCATGAGCACCGCCGAAACCCTCTTCACCCGCACCGACCCCGCCCTCGGCGCCTTCTCGATCCGCCCCCTGGACCCCTTCTCGGACGCGGAGCTGCTCCACACCTGGGTCACCCACCCCAAGGCCGCGTTCTGGATGATGCAGGACGCCACCCTCCCGGACGTCGAGCGCGAGTACGTGCGCATCACCGCGCACGAGCACCACCAGGCCTTCCTCGGCTTCCACGAGGACCGCCCGGCCTTCCTGATGGAGAGCTACGACCCCGCGCACCTGGAGCTCGTCGGCCTGTACGACGCGCAGCCGGGGGACGTCGGCATGCACTTCCTGGTCGCCCCGACCGACACCCCGCTGTCCGGCTTCACCCGCGCCGTCATCACCACCGTCATGGCCGCCCTCTTCGCCGACCCGGCCACCGAGCGCGTCGTCGTCGAGCCGGACGTCCGCAACACCGCCGTCCACGCCCTCAACGAGGCCGTCGGCTTCGTGGCCGAAGGCCCCGTCACCAAGCCGGAGAAGGAAGCCCTCCTCAGCTTCTGCACCCGCGCCCGGTTCGAGGCGGCCACCGCCCTCACCACCGGGGTCTCGATATGAACCTCTCCGCCGACATCGCCCACCTCACCCCGGAGCTGTGGGCCCGCGCCAACCGCGCCCTGGTCCGCAAGGCCCTCGCGGAGTTCTCCCACGAACGCCTGCTGACCCCCGAGCCCCTGGGCGAGGGCCACTACCGCGTCCGGTCCGACGACGGCACCGTCGAGTACCGCTTCCGCGCGACCCTGCACGCCCTGGACCACTGGGCGGTGGACGAGGGCTCCGTCACCCGCCACCGAGCGGGCACCGAGCTCGCCCTCGACGCCCTGGACTTCCACATAGAGCTGCGGGACGCCCTCGGCCTGAGCGCGGAGGTCCTCCCCGTCTACCTGGAGGAGATCTCCTCCACCCTGGCCGGCACCGGCTACAAGTACACCAAGCCGCAGACCTCCTCCGCCGTCCTCGCGAAGTCCTCGTTCCAGGACATCGAGACCGGCATGACCGAGGGCCACCCCTGCTTCGTCGCCAACAACGGCCGCCTGGGCTTCGGCGTGCACGAGTACCGCGCCTACGCCCCCGAGACCGCCAACCCCGTGCACCTCGTCTGGGCGGCGGCCCACAAGGACGTCTCCACCTTCACGGCGGGCGCGGGCCTGGACCACGAAACGTTCATGCGCGAGGAACTGGGCGAGGCGGCCGTCGCCGGCTTCGCGGCCAAGCTCACCGCCCTGGGCCTCGACCCGGCCGACTACCACTACTTCCCCGTCCACCCCTGGCAGTGGTGGAACAAGACGACGGTCACCTTCGCCGCCGAGATCGCCAACCGCCGCCTGGTCCTGCTGGGCGAGGGCGAGGACGCCTACCTCGCCCAGCAGTCGATCCGTACGTTCTTCAACACCACCACCCCCACGAAGCACTACGTGAAGACGGCCATCTCCGTCCTCAACATGGGCTTCATGCGCGGCCTGTCGGCGGCCTACATGGAGGCCACCCCGGCCATCAACGACTGGCTCCACCAACTGATCGAGTCGGACGAGGTGCTCCGCTCCGTCGACTTCTCGATCATCCGCGAACGCGCGGCGATCGGCTACCACCACCGCCAGTACGAGCGCGCCACGGACCGCTACTCCCCCTACCGCAAGATGCTGGCCGCCCTGTGGCGCGAGTCCCCGGTGGGCTCCCTGCGCGAGGGCGAGCGCCTGGCCACCATGGCCTCGCTCCTCCACGTGGACGAGGACGGCAGGTCCTTCGTCGGCGCCCTCATCGAGGAATCGGGCCTGACCCCCGCCGAGTGGCTGAAGCCCTACCTGCGCGCGTACCTCCTCCCCCTCCTGCACTGCTTCTACCAGTACGACCTCGCCTACATGCCGCACGGCGAGAACACGATCCTGGTGATCAAGGACGGGGTGGTCCAGCGGGCGGTCTTCAAGGACATCGCCGAGGAGATCGTGGTCATGGACCCGGACGCGGTCCTCCCGCCGGCGGTCGAGCGGATCCGGGCCGACATCCCGGAGGACATGAAGCTGCTGTCCATCTTCACGGACGTCTTCGACTGCTTCTTCCGCTTCCTGAACGCGATCCTGGTGACGGAAGGCATCTGCACCGAGAAGACCTTCTGGCAGGCGGTGGCGGACTGCGCCCACGACTACCAGCAGTCCCTCCCCGCCCTCGCGGACCGCTTCGCCCGCTACGACCTGTTCGCTCCGGAATTCCAGCTCTCCTGCCTGAACCGCCTGCAACTCCGCAACAACAAGCAGATGGTCGACCTGACGGACCCCTCAGCAGCCCTCCAGCTGATCGGCACCCTCAAGAACCCCCTCGCGCCCTTCGCCCGCCGCTGACGACCCCCCGCCGGGGCGGGCCCACCTTCGACCCGCCCCCTCGAAGCCCCACCCGCCCCGGCACCCGTCTCAGCCCCCGGCCGCGACCTGCAGCTGGTAGTCCACGGAGACGACGAACGTCCCCGCCCCCGCCGAGCCCCGGATGCCCACGGTGTGACTCCCGGCGGCCAGCGGTTCCACCTGCACCCAGAGCCCGCAGGCCTTGGTCCGGACCCGCCCCCCGCCCTGCACGACGGGGTTTCCTTCGACCGCCGTGATCTGCACCGGCGTCGCCTCGAACCGTTCGGGCTCCAGCTCCCGCCCGTCCAGGGTGGCGCTCCCCTGCGCCGAGGCCATGAACGCGGCGCAGTCGGCCGATGCGCCGAAGCTGTTCACCAGGGGGAAGGCCACCGGCACCCCCGCCGGCACCGTGCAGGAGCGCCTCGCGCTCCCCCCGAAGGTCCCGGCCAGGAACCACACCCCGTCCTTCTGCCCCTTCGCGCAGAGGTGCCCGTCCGGATCGGAGACGGGGTTCGCGTCACTGGTACTCGACGCCGCCCAGCTCCACCAGCGCCCCTGCAGATCGGCCGCCCCCATCCGCCCGGCGGGCAGGTCGGAGCCGGAGGACGACGGGGGCGTCGACGACACGGACGCAAGCGAACAGCCGCTCGCCAGGACGAACGCGCCGATCACCAGCGCCATGGATCTACCGGGATGCATGGCCGAAGCGTACGAGGCCACCCGGCGTCACCGGTAGCGGATCACCCGGACGCCGGTCTCCCCGAGGCCGTCCAGGGTGGTGAGCTGCTCGGCGGAACCGTCCACGAGCCCGATGTGGCCGGCTTCCGAACGCAGCCCCGTCAGCAGCAGGCCCGTGGTCTCCCGGCCCCGCCCGTCCAGCCGGCGCACCCACACCAGGGCGCGGCCGCCGGGCGGCAGCTCGGCGAGCGCCCGCACGCTGTCCCTGACGGTCGGGAACTCGGACACCTGCATGACGGGCCCCAGCTGGGCCATCGTCCCGGTGAACCAGTCGGCCTTCCCCGGCGCGGGCGTGGGACCGGCCGGCTCCCCCCGGTCCCAGCGGGCGAGGAAGCCCCACGGGTCGGAGTTGGGCAGCAGGAACGGGTCCTCGGCCCCCTTCGGAACCACGACCGCGGCGTCGAGCATCGCGTGCCGCCAGTCCCCGGTCCGCAGGGCGGCCGTGCTCTGGCAGGCGAACAGCCACCCCCGGGCGGTCTCGTCCGCCGGGTCCGGCGCGACCAGCTCCACCGGCTCCCCGTACGTCCGCCGCAGCCACTCCTCCGCCTTGGCCCGGGCCGCCCCGAAGTCCCCGGCGGACGGCCCCGCCCCGGGCCGGAACCGGGCGAAGACCAGCTCCGACACCCCGACGGTGTCCAGCCGCGCCAGCCCGCCGGTCATACCGTCCAGGAAGGCCACGCTGCCCTGGTTGTTGTGCGCGTACAGCAGGTGCCCGCTCACCTCGGTCCCGCCGATCGCCCGCCGCACCCACACCACGCCCTGGGTGTCCGGCCCCGTCTCCTGGGCCCGCCGCACCACCTCGTCCCAGCTCGCGCACCGCAGCTCCTCGGCACCCGGGAAGTACCGCCGCAGCAACAGCTCCCACCACCCGGGCGCCTCGTGCGCGGGCTGCCACGGCAACGGCGACGACGGCGCCCCGGCGATCATCCCGGCCACGGTGACGACACACCCCCGAGCATTCAACCGCCGCGCCTGAGCCCGCCGCTCCCGCTCGTTCTGCGTCCGGGTGTAGTCGGCGGCGTCGCCCCACGGATCGTCGGCAGCGGGATGGAAGGGATCGCCCCCGTCCTTGGGGACGACGACGGAAGCGGCCAGCATCGGCGTTCGCGGATACCCCGGCTGCTCCAGGGTGCGGCAGGCGAACAGCCAGGTTCCCGCGTCCTCCGCGACCGGCTCGATGCCCACCAGCTCGACGAGCCCCCCGTACGTATCGAGAAGCCACTGCAGTGCCCTCTGCCACGGCTCGGCCTTCACCGTCTTCGCCGTGCCGGCCGTCTCCCAGCCGCCCTGGCGCACGTAGGCGAGGTACTCGTCCAGTGGCAAGTGCGTCGGAGGGAACCGCACCTCCGTCCCGTCCTTGGGCACCAGCACCACATTGGCCAGGAACCCCACCCACGAATCGCCCTTGTCGAGTCCCTCCTGGGTGTCAACCCTGACGATCCAGGCCACCTCGTGCTCTCGACTGAGCTCCGGCCGCATGACCGGCGTCCACGACTCGGCCGCGTACGCCCGCTCGACAAAAGGCCTGGCCGCCTCGACGGCCTCGTTCAATGTGAGCATCTCTGATTCCTGACGGCGCTATTTGTAGGGGACGTGGGCGATTTCGCTGATGTTCTGCGTTTCGAGTTTGGCCAGGGTGCCGGTCTGTCCGTCCAAGAAGACCACTCCGTGAGGGGTGTTCACGGCGTTGAAGACATGCCCTGGCATTCCGTGACGAGAGATGGCGACCACGCTCCGTGAGCCCTCTCCTCGCTGCTCCAGGTCCTTGATGATGTCGTCATAGCTGCTGACGACCTTCTTCGCGCTCGGTTCCACCCCGAGCTCCTTGTACGGTATGTCACCCGCTTGCGTCTTAGGAGCAGCCGAGACCTCCACGCCGTCCAACCGCTTGTCGACGGTCACGACGTTGTGCGTGCAGTTGTACTCATAGCCCGGCTGGCCGGTGTGGTTCACCTCCTTCATCCACGGGTACTGGTCGTTCAGGAACTTCTTCGCCTCCTTGCCCGTGACGCTGTCGGCGTGAATCGCCCTCCGCTCCGCGACCCCCTCCGCCGGCTTCGCCAGATGCGACCACGCGGACGGCTTGGCGGCCGCCGCTTCCGCCACCCGCACACCCACCTTGGCGCCGCCCATGCCCTTCGTTCCGAGGAGTTCCGGGACCAGGCGGCCGAAGCCTTCGCTCGGGTCGTCCTTGAAGGGTTCCAGGAGCGCGCCCGGGACGCGTTCCGGGTGGACGGCCGTGGAGATCAGGCCCGCCAGGGTCATGTTCACGTGCTGCGCGTACTCGGCCGGGTGCGTCACGTTGTAGGCGTCGTAGGGGTTCAGGCCGCGGGCGAAGTTCAGCGTGCCCGCCGTGCCCTTCAGCACGCCGCCCATGAAGTGGTTCAGCTCCACCGCCTGTCCGGCCTCGTAGTCGACGAAGGTGCCCCACGCCCGGTCGGACGCCGACGGCATGGCCGGGGCCTTCTCCGTGGCGGTGCTGACGGCCTGCTGCGCCGTGGCCGCGGCGTCGTCGCGCTGGCGGCGGGCCTCCGCGAGGATCTCCTGCGCCCGGACGCGCGCCGCCTCGCCCGGATCCTCACCGGGCGTCGGGCAGGCCCCGGGGTCGTGGCCGGCCCGGACGGCCGCCGTGTAGGCGGCGGCCTTGGTCTTGTACGCCTCCGCCCATTCCTTCCTCGCCTTCACCCCCTGCTCGTACAGCTCGATCGCCTGCCCTGCCTGCTCCTGCGCCCAGTGCACGGTTTCCCCGTAGTACCTGAGGGCGTCGGCGGCGGCCCGGCAGGCGTCGGACGCGTGGAGCCAGTCGGCCGGGTGCATCGCGAACTTCTCGCGGAACGCGTCCGCCGCCGCCCCCTTCCAGTGGCCGGAGTCCAGCGCCCTCATGCCCTGGCCGACCCGGTCGAAGGCCGCCTGGAACTCCATGAGGTGGGAGACCGACTCCTGGATCACCGCCGGCTTGCCGTGGACGAGCTCGTCGGCCTGCCGGGTCTGGCCGAGCTGCTGCTCGCCCACCGTCGCGCCCAGGTCGGAGGCGACGTCGTCACCCCAGTCGTCGACCTTGTCCGCCCAGTCGTGCGCCCCCACCGTGTCCAGGACGTCGCCGACGCCGTGGGCGGCCTTGCCCACCCCCTCGCCGACGGCCTTCTTGGTGGCGTCCCAGCCGTCCTCCACCTTCTCCAGGCCCCGGTCGACCAGCCCTCCCCAGTCCGGCATCAGCGCTCACCGCCCTTGCCGGGTTCGGGCGCGGGCCCGACCCAGCCGTCGACCATCCCGTCCACCTGGTGGCGCAGGCCGGCGGCGTCGACGAGCTGGTTGGGCAGCAGGACCTTGGAACTGTTCACGTCCCGGACCGTCCCCTTCCAGGCCTCCTCGATGTTCTTGTCGGCCTGCGCGAAGGAGCCCGGGCTGTAGTCCGCGTCCCGGATCTGGGTGTAGGGGTTGTCGGCCAGTACGTCCCCCCAGCCCTTCTTGGTGACGTCGTCCTCGGAGGCGTACGGGTTGCCCATGACCGAGTTGGCCAGCACCTTGAACCCTCCCTGGACGTACTGGTCCTGCTCGTGCATCAGACCGGCCGACAGGCCCACCTTCGCGGCGAAGTCGTTGCCCTGCTGGACCAGCGAGCGCACGCCCCACTCCCAGCGTTCGCAGAACGCCCCGAACGCCGACGTCAGCCCCTCGTGCCCCGTCTCCATGCCGGACAGGGACAGGTCCGAGAAGCCCCGGCCCATACCGGCCGTGCCGACCATCCCGAGCTCCCTGAGCTCGGCCAGGGTCTTCGTGATCCCTTCGGCGATCTGTCCCAACGCCTGCTTCGAGACGTCGAGGTCGGGCCCGTCCCCGCTCACGCCGCCCCCTCCCCGTCCAGCGCGGCCGCGTCGGGCACGATCCCGCGCAGCGGCGGGAACACGGCCCCGCCGGGCCCGGCCGCGTCCAGGGCCACCCCGCAGGGGAAGCCGAGCGCCGGAACCACCTCGTCCAGCAGCCGCGCCCCGATCACCCGCCGGAACACCCACTCCTGCGCCGCCTCGCCCCGCGCCTCGGCGAACCGGGCCAGCGTCTCCTCTCCCGAGAACGCGCAGATCCAGTCCAGCCCCCCGAGCCCGACGGTCCACAGCCCGCCCCGCCCGTCGAGCGGCACCAGAACCACCCCGCGCCGGAACTCGGCCAGACGTTCCTCGGCGGCCTCCCGCGCCGCGTCCGACGGATCCGCCACGGCCGCGGGGGCGGCGGCTTCCGCGAGCGGCGCCGCTCCGTCCCGCTCGGCCAGCCGCTCGGCCGCCGCCGTACGCAGCTGGGCCCACTCCTCGTCAAATCCCATCCGCTGCCCCCCTCTTCGGTGCACGCCGACCGGTGCGTCAGCCGGACAGATCGTCGCACGGGCCCGCCCCGCCGCGGCCGGGCCCTCGGACGGAAGAGGCGGCCTAAGGCCACGGCACCTCCGGGGCGCGGTAGTAGGTGATGTCCTGGGCGTCCAGGCGGGGGCCCTGGGCGGCGAGGCGTTCGCGGTGGGCGGGCCAGGAGAGGGCGGTGGCGGGGGACCAGGCGAGTTCCGCGAGGCTGAGGAGGCGGGGGAAGGCCATCAGTTCCCAGTCGGCGCGGGTGGAGATGGTCTCCGTCCAGAGCGGGGCCTCCACGCCCAGGACCGCCGACTCGGGGACGTCGGGGAGGTAGGAGCCCGGGTTCCAGGCGTAGGCGCGCGGGGCGGGGACGTATCCGGCCCAGGCCAGACCCGGGCCGGTCTGCCTGTCGTACTTCATGTCGAGGTAGGCGTGGTCCGCCGGGGAGAGGACCAGGCGGTGGCCCGCCCTGGCGGCCGCCGCCACCGCCGCCTTCTCCGCGGCCGGGGTCCGGTCGTGGCCCCAGTACTGGAGGACCGCGCCCGGTGCCGGGCGGGCCGAGGCGAGCTGGTGCCAGGCCATCACCGTCTTGCCGTGCCGGGCCACCACCGCCTGGGCCCGGTCCATGAACCTCGCGTAGTCGGCCGCCGGGGTGGAGTGGGCCTCGTCGCCGCCGATGTGGAGGTAGGGGCCGGGGGTGAGGGCGGCGAGTTCGCCGAGGACGTCGTCGATGAACTCGTACGTGCGCTCCTTGCCCACGCACAGGGAGCTGAAGCCGACCTTGGTCCCGGTGTAGCGGGCGGGCGCCTTGCCGTCGCAGGTCAGCTCGCCGTAGGCGGCCTGGGCGGCGTTGACGTGGCCCGGCATGTCGATCTCCGGTACGAGGGTGACGTAGCGGTCCGCCGCGTAGGCGGCCAGTGCGCGGTAGTCGTCCTTGGACCAGGAGCCGCCGGGGCCGCCGCCGACCTCGCTCGCGCCGCCGTACTCGGCGAGCCGGGGCCAGGAGTCGACGGCGATCCGCCAGCCCTGGTCGTCGGTGAGGTGCACGTGCAGGGTGTTGATCTTGTACTGGGCGAGCTGGTCGACGTACCGCTTCACCTGCTCGACGGGGAAGTGGTGCCGGGCGACGTCGATCATGGCGCCGCGGTAGGCGAAGCGCGGGGTGTCCGTCACCGTGCCGCCCGGGACCGTCCCCGCGCCCCGCACCGGCAGCAATTGCCGCAGCGTCTGGCCCGCGTGGAAGAGGCCGGCCGGGGTGCGGGCGGTGAGGGTGACGCCCGTGGCGGTGGTCCGGAGCCGGTAGCCCTCCTCCCCCAGGTCCGCGGCCCCGCCGTCCAGCCGCAGCCGCACCCCGTCGCCGCCGTCGCCGCCGTCGCCGTCCCCGCCGTCGCCGCCGCCCGACCCGTCCACCACCGGCAGCGGCAGCCCCGTCGGCCCGCGCAGCCCCTCCGCGAGGAGCTCACCGACCCGCCGGACCTCCTCGGGGGCGCCCGGCCCTCCCGCACGCACGACCGTGCCCGCCCCGAAGGCGTAGCCGGGCCCCTCGGCCCGTACGGACGAGGGCGCCGGCAGGAGCCGCCCGTAGGGGGTGAGGACGGCGGCGGCGGCCGGTTTCGCGTCGTCCCCGTGCGCGGCGGTGCAGGCGGAGGCGGCGGAGACGGCGGCCAGGACCACGAGGGTGCCGAGCGTGCGGCGCAGGACTCTCATGCGCCCAGGTATAGGCCAGACGGCCTCCAGCCGGACCCCGTGGAGCCGATGGGAGAATTCCCGGATGGCGGAAATCATCCAGAAGGACGGTACTTGGACCTTCGACGGGGACACGGTGCGCATCGTGCCGGGCCGCGACAAGGGGGTGGGACTGCTGCGGCAGCAGCTCGGCGAGGTGGTCGTGCCGCTGCGGGCGATCGGGGGGATCAGTTACGAGCCGGGCCGCAAGTCGGGCCGGCTGCGGCTGCGCCTGCGGGACGGCGCGGACCCGCTGCTGCAGGTGACGGGCGGACGGCTGCCGGAGTCCTCGGACCCGTACCGGCTGGGCGTGGAGCCGGACCGGACCGGGGTGGCGGAGTACTTCGTGGACGAGGTGCGCCATGCGCTGCTGCTGGAGCAGGTGGATCCCGGCCCCTCGGACGCCTATCTGCTTCCGGGCCCGGCGGTGCCGATCTCGGTCGGCGCGGGCGACGGGACGGCCGCCTTCGACGGCGACCGGGTGGTGCTCGACTGGAACTGGACCACCGAGGAGGCGAAGGCCTCGGGCGGTGCGCGCGAGTTCCGGGTCGCGGACGTGCGGGCGGTGGAGTGGGCCCCGTCGAAGGGGCTGGAGAACGGCTGGTTGCGGTTCACCCTCAGGGGTGCCCCGCCGGCCGCCGCGCCCAAGTACGACCCGTACACCGTGGAGCTCTTCGGCTTCAAGAAGGACCCGCTGATGGCCCTGGTCGCGGCGGCCGTGGCGGTGCGGATGCCCCATCCGGCCGCCCCGGCCCCGGCGCCGGCGGCCCCCGCCGCGCTCCCCCTCGCGGACGCGGCCCCGGCCCTCGCGGGCGAGCCGGCCGACCACGACACCCTGCTGCGCCGGCTGCGCGAGCTGGGAGAGCTGCACCGGAGCGGGGTCCTCACGGCGGAGGAGTTCTCGGCGGCGAAGGCCGCCATTCTGGGCGGTTTCTAACCGAACGCGGCCGGAATCATCCATTCCCTGGTCCAGACCAGCATGATCCTGCCCGATTCCGGGCAGGATTTTTGCGTTCCACCCCTTGGACCGTCAATATCTACTGGTGCTCGATCGCCGACCGTCCCATGACGAACTCGTCGACCACCTGGTACGCACCACCGCGCTGCAGCGCGGCGAGGCCGCCCGGGTGGTGCTCGACGTGCTCGCGTACTTCGACGAGACGACCGAGGAGTTCGTCCGTCGCCGCCACCGCGAGCTGCAGTCCGGCGGGTCGGTCAACGCGGAGATCTTCGAGCGGATCGCGGCGGAACTGCCGCACCGCGCCGTGGCGCCCCCGGAGCTCTCGCTCCGGCAGCTGCGCCGCATCGTCTACGGCTGAGGCGCCGCATCGTCTCCGGGCACGGACACCGAACTTCAGGAGGGGCAAAACCGTATGTGCGGAATCGTCGGTTACATCGGCAAGCGCGACGTGGCACCACTGCTGCTGGAAGGCCTCCAGCGGCTGGAATACCGCGGCTACGACTCGGCGGGCATCGTCGTCAACAGCCCGAAGTCGGCGGCCCTGAAGGTCGTCAAGGCCAAGGGCCGCGTCCGCGACCTGGAGTCCCGCGTCCCCAAGCGCTTCGCCGGCACCACCGGCATCGCCCACACCCGCTGGGCCACCCACGGCGCGCCGAGCGACATCAACTCGCACCCCCACCTGGACGCCGAGAACAAGGTCGCGGTCGTCCACAACGGCATCGTCGACAACGCCGCCGAGCTCCGCGCCAAGCTGGAGGCCGACGGTGTGGTCTTCGTCTCCGAGACCGACACCGAGGTGCTCGTCCACCTGATCGCCCGCTCCCAGGCCGTCACCCTGGAGGAGAAGGTCCGCGAGGCGCTCAAGGTCGTCGAGGGCACCTACGGCATCGCCGTCATGCACGCCGACTTCGCCGACCGCATCGTCGTCGCCCGCAACGGCTCCCCGGTCGTCCTCGGCATCGGCGAGAAGGAGATGTTCGTCGCCTCGGACGTCGCCGCGCTCGTCGCCCACACCCGCCAGGTCGTCACCCTCGACGACGGCGAGATGGCCACCCTCAAGGCCGACGACTTCCGCACCTACACCACCAGCGGCACGACGACCACCGCCACGCCCGAGACCGTGGAGTGGGAGGCCGCCTCCTACGACATGGGCGGCCACGACACCTACATGCACAAGGAGATCTCCGAGCAGCCCGACGCGGTCGACCGCGTGCTGCGCGGCCGGATCGACGACCGCTTCTCCACCGTGCACCTGGGCGGCCTGAACCTGGACCCGCGCGAGGCGCGCGGCATCCGCCGGGTCAAGATCCTCGGCTGCGGCACCTCGTACCACGCGGGCATGATCGGCGCCGGCCTCATCGAGAGCCTCGCCCGCATCCCCGCCGACGCCGAGCCGGCCTCGGAGTTCCGCTACCGCAACCCGGTCGTGGACCCCGACACCCTCTACATCGCCGTCTCCCAGTCCGGTGAGACCTACGACGTGCTCGCGGCGGTGCAGGAGCTCAAGCGCAAGGGCGCCCGCGTCCTCGGCGTGGTCAACGTGGTCGGCTCCGCCATCGCCCGCGAGGCCGACGGCGGCGTGTACGTGCACGCCGGCCCCGAGGTCTGCGTCGTGTCCACCAAGTGCTTCACGAACACCGTCACCGCCTTCGCCCTGCTCGCCCTGCACCTGGGCCGCATCCGCGACCTGTCCGTCGCCGACGGCAAGCGGATCATCGAGGGCCTGCGCAAGCTCCCCGGCCAGATCCAGGAGATCCTGGAGGGCGAGGAGGACATCAAGAAGCTGGCGGCCGAGTACGCCGAGGCCAAGTCGATGATGTTCATCGGCCGGGTCCGCGGCTACCCGGTGGCCCTGGAGGCCTCCCTCAAGCTCAAGGAGATCTCCTACATCCACGCCGAGGCCTACCCGGCCTCCGAGCTCAAGCACGGCCCGCTCGCGCTCATCGAGCCGGCGATGCCGACGGTCGCGATCGTCCCCGACGACGACCTGCTGGAGAAGAACCGCGCGGCGCTGGAAGAGATCAAGGCCCGCAGCGGCCGGATCCTGGCGGTCGCCCACCGGATGCAGGAGAAGGCCGACCACACCGTCCTCGTCCCCAAGAACGAGGACGAGCTGGACCCGATCCTGATGGGCATCCCGCTCCAGCTGCTGGCCTACCACACCGCCCTGGCCCTGGGCCGGGACATCGACAAGCCGCGCAACCTGGCGAAGTCGGTCACGGTCGAGTAGGACCCGACCCCGCACCGCCCGCAGCACGCGACAGGGGCGCCACCGGTAACTCCGGTGGCGCCCCTGCCCGTTGCGCCCGCGGTGCGGGCGGGGTTCAGCCCGCCGCGACCGCACCCCTTCCGGCCGACCTGCCGAGGGCCATCGGCCAGTGCGCCAGCGAGGCCGTCGCCCCGTACCAGGCCAGCAGACCGGACACGGCCGCGACCCAGCCGCCGGCCTTCGCCAGGGCCGCGCTGTCCGCGAAGGCGCCTATGGCGAGCAGGACCAGGGCGAGGGTGAGCAGCCCGTAGACGCCCTGCCCGAACACACCGCTCGCGGCGGCGAGCGCGAGGGTCAGCGCGAGCATCGCGAAGAGGACCAGAAACGTTCCGGCGGCCTCGTGGGACACCGTGGCCCCCGCGCCCTTGGCCCAGGTGAACCAGAAGACGCCCAGGCCCGCGAACGCGGTGCCGTTGAACCCGTTGCCGCCCCGGAACTCGAGGAGGCCGAGGAGGAAGAGGGCCGCTCCGCCGACGTACATCGCGAGCGACACGGAGTTGGCGGCGGTGACACCGGAGAGGACGCCGGTGTGGCCGATACCGAACGCGAGAAGGGTGAGACCCAGGGCGATGTTCCCCAGGGTCGAAGTCGAAGCCGTGCTTCCCGCAGAGACACCATTGTCCACGGCGGGCTCCCTTCGATCTGCAGTTGTTTGCTGCGTCCCAGCAGCACTTATCTACCCTTTACGTGGGTTCACAACCGCACAACCGGAATACAGAGGGTCACGGAATGACAACGACGGGTCGCTGCGCCCGCTTGGCCAGACGCCCCGCCACCGAGCCGAAGACGCGCCCGACCAGGCCGTGGGTGGAACCCACCACGATGGCGTCCGCCGAGTACTCCCGGCCGACCTCCTCCAGCTCGTGGCAGATGTCCCCGCCCCGTTCCACCAGGATCCACGGCACCTCGGAGAGGTAGTCCGCGCAGGCCAGTTCCAGCCCCAGCACCTCGGTGCGGTGGTCCGGCACGTCCACGAAGACCGGGGGCTCGCAGCCGGCCCACACCGTGGTGGGGAGCCGGTTCGCCACGTGCACGATGATCAGGCCGGAGCCGGAACGCCGGGCCATGCCGATCGCGTAGGCGAGGGCGCGCTCACTGGACGTGGAGCCGTCGAAGCCCACCACCACGCCGTGCCGGAAGGCAGGGTCGCAGGGCAGACGTGTCTGTTCCACCGCGCGCAGGTCGCTCGATACGGAATCGGCGATGTGGTGCTTGCGCTTGCGGTCCGCGGGTTCGAAGAATTCGTGACCGGCCATGGGTGTCTCGGCGAAAAGTCCTCGGGGGAAGCGACAGGGGCGGTTTCGGCGACTCGGGCTTTCTGACGACGAGGCGGGCGTTTCGGCGACGCTGCGTGACGGAGCTCTGTCCAGGAAGCATCTTTCCAAGCCCTTACCACCAGGGTACGGCGACACTCCCGTCCTGCACAGGGCATGCCGCCCTTGGAGAGCGTCCAAGGGAGCATGCCGGAGCGGAGCTCCCTTGGCAATGGCCGCTGGCCCCTACAGCCAGTGACGGAAGGCCCTCGCGCCACCCGTGCGCGCAGTGACCGGGACCTGCGCGCGGGCGTTGGACAGGAGTCCGACCGTCCAGGAAGAACCCGCAGGGAGTACGCCGTGCCCGGCCATCCGGTTCACCCCGCCCCGCCCGCCCAGCCCGCTCCGCCGACCCCGTCCGCCGCCTCCGGGCGCCCCTATCCGCTTCACCCGTCCGTGCGGTCCGGCTCGGGCCGGCCGCATGACGACCCCGCGGGTGACGTGGTGCGCTGGGCCGCCTTCAGCTGCCTGCTCGTGCCGGTGGTCCTGGTGGTCTACGGGACCTCGTACGGCGGGGCCGCCGTGGCCACACTGGGGCTGGCCGCCGTCACCGCCGCGTGCCGGGTGCTGCTGCGGCACTCCGAGAAGGCGGGGCGGGCCGCGGCCCGGGTGGCGGCGGAGGAGCCGCTCGCGCACGGGCACCGCGGCCGGCACTCCCGCAGCGGGTCCGGCACCCACCGCGGCTGTCACGGCCCCCTGGGCCCTTCCCCTCACGACTGACCGATTCGCACGTACACACCCGGCTGTTTTCAGCCAACTTCCGGACTGAACGCTTCCCTTGCCGGAATGTCACCCCAACCCCCCTACCACCAGCGACGACAGAGCGAAGGGGGCGAAAACACCCCATGGGTACTGGCCACGACCGGATCGCGAGGTTCCCGTGCGGGTAGCGGAGTGGAACGCTTCCTGATCGAATGCTTTTCGCCAAGTTGCCAAGTCGACATAGCGCTGCGTGCTGAACTTGTCACGCCGACACCACGGGACGCAGTAGATTCGATCATGTATTTACGGCGGGGGATCCACGTGCAAGGCCGAGGGGAAACGTGCAGGTGCGACCAGACCAAGGAGTCGCGACACCCAAGGGGGGCTTAGCGCCATGAGCCAGGATTCCACCGCAGTCATCGCCGACGCGGGCAGGAAGCTCGCGGGGCGTCGCCGCAGGGAGATCGTCGCGGTGCTGCTGTTCAGCGGCGGGCCGATCTTCGAAAGTTCCATTCCGCTGTCCGTGTTCGGCATCGACCGCCAGGACGCCGGAGTTCCGCGCTACCGGCTGCTCGTGTGCGCCGGTGAGGACGGTCCGCTGCGGACCACCGGCGGGCTCGAACTGAGCGCGCCGTACGGGCTGGAGGCCATCGCCCGGGCGGGCACGGTCGTCGTCCCGGCCTGGCGCTCCATCACCTCCCCGCCGCCGCCGGAGGCGCTCGACGCCCTGCGGCTGGCGCACGAGGAGGGCGCCCGGATCGTCGGCCTGTGCACAGGTGCGTTCGTGCTCGCCGCCGCCGGACTACTGGACGGCCGGCCCGCGACGACGCACTGGATGTACGCGCCGACGCTGGCCAAGCGCTACCCGTCCGTCCACGTCGACCCGCGCGAGCTGTTCGTCGACGACGGCGACGTGCTGACCTCCGCGGGCACCGCGGCCGGAATCGACCTGTGCCTGCACATCGTGCGCACGGACCACGGCAGCGAGGCGGCCGGTGCGCTGGCCCGCCGGCTCGTCGTCCCGCCGCGCCGCACCGGCGGCCAGGAGCGCTACCTCGACCGGTCGCTGCCCGAGGAGATCGGCGCCGACCCGCTCGCCGAGGTCGTGGCCTGGGCCCTGGAGCACCTCCACGAGCAGTTCGACGTGGAGACGCTGGCCGCCCGCGCCTACATGAGCCGGCGCACCTTCGACCGGCGCTTCCGCTCGCTCACCGGCAGCGCGCCGCTCCAGTGGCTGATCACCCAGCGGGTGCTCCAGGCGCAGCGGCTGCTGGAGACCTCCGACTACTCGGTCGACGAGGTCGCCGGACGCTGCGGCTTCCGCTCGCCGGTCGCCCTGCGCGGCCACTTCCGCCGGCAGCTGGGATCCTCCCCGGCCGCCTACCGCTCCGCCTACCGGGCGCGCCGGCCGCAGGCCGACGTGTCCCCCGTGTCGGAGATCTCCGGGACGTCGCTGCCGCACCAGCGGACCCCGCAGCCCCAGCGGGCCGCGGCGGCCCTGGCCGCGTCCGGTCCGAGCGTGACGGAGCTGTACGCCCCGGGCCGGGTGCTGCGCGAACACGCGTAGCCGCCGCCGTCCGGACCATCCGGAAGACGCATGACGAAGGCCCCCCGCATCGGCCGGACACCACCGCGGGGGGCCTTCGGCATAAGGTGGGGCGCATGAACGATCGCATGGTGTGGATCGACTGCGAGATGACCGGGCTCTCGTTGACGGACGACGCACTTATCGAGGTGGCCGCGCTGGTCACCGACTCGGAGCTCAACGTGCTCGGCGAAGGCGTGGACATCGTGATCCGCCCGCCGGACGCGGCCCTGGAGAACATGCCGGACGTGGTGCGCGAGATGCACACCGCCTCCGGCCTGCTCGACGAGCTGGCCGGCGGAACGACCCTGGCCGACGCCGAGGCGCAGGTCCTGGCGTATGTGCGTGAGCACGTCAAGGAGCCGCGCAAGGCGCCGCTGTGCGGGAACTCCGTCGGCACCGACCGCGGCTTCCTGTCGCGCGACATGCCGGCGCTGGAGGGCCACCTGCACTACCGGATCGTCGACGTGTCCTCGGTCAAGGAGCTGGCGCGCCGCTGGTACCCGCGGGCGTACTTCAACAGCCCGCCGAAGAACGGCAACCACCGGGCGCTCGCGGACATCAAGGAGTCCATCGCCGAGCTGCGGTACTACCGCGAGGCGGTCTTCGTCCCGCAGCCGGGTCCGGACTCGGACACCGCCAAGGCCATCGCCGCCAAGCACGTGGTCGCCGGCGAGTAGGAGCGCCCGCGGCGCCGCCGGAAGGGGTGCGGGGAAAGGGGGGAGCGAGCACCCTCCCGGACCCTGTACCCTTTTCTTCGGCCGGTCGTTCCACGACCGGACATGGTGGGTGTAGCTCAGTTGGTAGAGCACCTGGTTGTGGTCCAGGTGGCCGCGGGTTCGAGTCCCGTCACTCACCCTGTGGGAAGGCCCCGGTACGCGAAAGCGGACCGGGGCCTTCCGCGTTTTCGGCTACGGCTCGGGTCCGGCAGGGGTTCCCGGCCGGCGCCGGCCGGGCTAACGTCCACGGCAACGGGCAACGGTGCGCGCCGGAGACACGGGAGGGTCGGCGTGCGGCTGGAGGTTGCCCCATGTCCGCACCGAAGACGTCCCGGACGTCGCAGACGTCCGATCCAGGGTCCGGGCCCGCGCCCGCGGCGGCCGGGTTCCGCGGGGTGTTCGCGCACGGCGGCACGGCCCTGCCCGTGTACGCGTTCCTCGCCCGGCTCCCCGCCGCGCTCTGCCCCATCGGAACGCTGCTGCTCATCAACGACCGCGACGGGATCGGCGACGCCGGGACCGTGGCCGCCGCCCTCTGGCTGGGCCAGGCCCTGGGCGGCCCGGTGATCGGCCGGCTCGCCGACCGGCGCGGCCACCGCCCGGTCCTGCTGGCCGCCTGCGCCGCGAACGGCCTGGTCCTGGCCCTGCTCGTCTGCGCCGTCCTGGGCGGGCTGCCGCTGGCCGCCCGGATCGGGCTCGCCGTCGCGGCCGGGCTGACCGTTCCGCAGGTGGGGCCGCTGGCTCGGGCCCGCTGGGCGCGGCTGGCCGGCCCCGACCGGGCGCTGCTGGGGTCGGCGCTGTCCTTCGACACCACCCTCGACGAGGCCTCCTTCATGGTGGGGCCCGCGCTGGCCGGGATCCTCGCGGTGACCGTGCACCCGGCCTCGGCGCTGGTGCTGGCCGCGGTCCTGATCCTGGTGTTCGGGACCCTGTTCGCCCTGCACCCCAGCGCGCCCGGGCCGCTGGCGGGGCAGGGCGCGCGGGCCGGCGTACGGCTGTGGTCGCCGGGGCTGGCCCTGCTGTTCGCGCTGGCCGTGCTCCAGGGGGCCGCGTGGAGCGGGGCCAACACGGGGGTGAACGCCCTCGCGAAGTCCCTGGGCCAGGGCGGTACGGCCGGGCTGGTGTGGGCGGCGATGGCGGTGACCAGTTCGGCGGCCGGTGTCGTGACGGTGGCCCGGCCCGGGTCGGCGGACCTGGTGACGCGGCTGCGGTGGACGATCGGGCTCCAGGCGGTGCTCACCCTGCCGCTGCTCGCGGTGACCGGGCCCTGGGGGGCGGCCGCGGCCGTCGCCGGGATCGGGCTGGCGGTGGCCCCGCACCTGATCGCCCTGTTCGGGCTGGTGGAACGGACCGGACCGGAGCTGCGGATGGGCGAGGCGATGACGGTGGTGGGCAGCGGCCTGATCGTCGGCCAGGCCCTGGCCGCGGCGGCGTCCGGCCCCCTGGCCGCCGCGTACGGCCACCGGGCGGCGTTCGCCGTGTCCTGCGCCGCGGTGACCGCCTCGGCGGCACTGGCCCTCACGGCGGGCGGCCGGCTCCGGCGGGACGGGCTCCAGGCGGAGACGGCCTAGGCCAGGGAGCGGACCTCGGTGAGGATCTCGGCCAGTTCCTCCCCCGTCGTGACCGGGGTGATCTCGACCTCGGCGTGGAAGCGGCTGAACAGGTCCCAGGTCAGCAGCGGCGTCTGGGCGCTGTCCTGGAGGTCGAAGACGATCCAGCAGGAGCGCACGCCCTCGTGGAGGCCGAAGTAGGCGGCCTCCGGGCGGACCCGCTCCATGAACTTGCGCATGGCCTGGACGAGGGCCCCGGTCTTGATGGCCTCGTTGCTGGCGGCCGTGTCCAGGTGGGCCCTGAGCATCACCCTCATGTGCGGCTCCCTCCATCACCCCCACCCTCCGCACGGGCCGGGGGCGCGGCAACATCTGCGCCCCCGTCCGGGCGGGGTCCGGGGCCGGGGCCGGGTCAGGAGGAGGGGCGCGCCGTCTGGATGTGGAAGTTGAAGTCCGCGTGCCCCAGGGTCCCCATCAGGCGCAGCCACACCGGCAGGAGCATTTCCGTGCCGCGTGCGGTCTCGATGCCGCCGAGGTCGATGATCGACGCGTCCGGCCAGCCGAAGGAGGCCAGCAGGGCGTGGACGGCCTTCTTCGCGTCGGAGTCGTCGCCGGAGAGGAAGACGGTGTGCTCGCCGGGGACCCGGGCGGGGTCGACCATGATCTGGCAGTTCATGGTGTTGAGGGTCTTGACCACCCGCAGCTGGGGGAAGGTGCGCTGGATCAGCTCGCCGAGGCTGTCGTCGCCGACCGGGTCCAGGCGGGGCGGGAAGCCGTGGGAGAAGTCCAGCGGGTTCGCGATGTCGACGAGGACCTTGCCGTCGAGGTGGGCGGCGTCGGCCTCGGTCAGCGCCTCGACGCTGACCCGTCCGCCGGTGGCGTTGACCAGGGTCTCGCCGTGCCGTGCGGCCTCCGGGAAGGCGGCGAGGCCCACCGCGGGGTGGGCCTCCTGCCATTCGGCGTACTCCGTCCGGTCGAGGGTGGCCCGCGGGTCACGGGTGCCGATCACCACCTCGTGGCCCAGGGAGGCCAGGCGGGCGGCCACCGTACGGCCGACGATTCCGGTGCCGAGAACTGCGTAACGCATGCGGATGTCCTTTTCCGAAGGGTGTGGCACGAGCCGTGCGCGGGATGCGGCCGGGCGGCGGCGCTACTGCCCACAGCCCGCCAACTGGCGCGGACCGTACGGTATTCCACGGGCACGGCACCGGGCGCGGCCCGTCACCCCGTCGGGGGGTCGGGCCGTACGCCCCTGCGCCTGCTGTGTGCACGGCGGTCACGGCGCTCCCGGCGGCCGCCCGGGCCCCGGCGCCGGGCGCGGTCGTCCAGGGCGAGCCACACCCGCACCTCGGTCCCCCCTAGCACCGAGCGCCCCAGCCGTACGTCGCCGCCCGTGGATTCCGCGACCCGGCGCACGATGTCCAGGCCGAGCCCCGTGGAGCCGTCGCGGGCCCCGTCGTTGCCGCGCCGCAGGGCCGCGTCGGGGTCGGCGATGCCGGGCCCCGCGTCGGAGACCAGGACGATCACGGCGTCCCCCGCGTCGTGGACGTCGACGGCGAAGGGGGTGGCCTCGGGGGTGTGCCGGAAGACGTTGCCGAGCAGGGCGTCGAGGGCGGCCGCCAGCTCGGCCCGGGCGACCGGCACCCGTACCGTGCGGTCCACGCCCGCCAGCCGCACCTCGCGGCCCTCGTCCTCCGCGAGCGCGGACCAGAAGGCCATCCGGTCGCGGATCACCTCGGAGGCGTCGCAGCCGGCGGGGGCCGCGGTGGCGGTCGGCGGGCGCTGTTCGCGGGCGGTGCGGATGATGGTGTCGACCTCGCGCTCCAGCTGCTCCACGGCCGTCCGGGTGTGCTCGGCGGCCGGGCCGTCGCCGAGGGAGGCCGCGTTGAGCCGCAGCACCGTCAGCGGGGTGCGCAGCCGGTGGGAGAGGTCGGCGGCGAGTTCCCGCTCGTTGGCGAGGAGTTCGACGACCTGGTCGGCCATCGAGTTGAACGCGACGGCCGCCGAGCGGAGTTCCTTGGGGCCGGCCTCGGGCACGCGGGCCCCGAGCCGCCCCTCCCCCAGCTGGTGCGCGGCGTCCGCGAGCCGTTCGGCCGGGCGGACCAGGCGGGCGCCGAGCCGGTCGGCGACCGCCACGGAGCCGACGACCAGGGCGAGGCCGACACCGGCGAGGATCAGCCAGGCGGTGGCGACCCCGTTGCTGACCTCGCTCTCGGGTACGTAGATCTCGATGACGGCGATGTCCCCGGAGCCGAGGGCGATGGGCTGGAGCAGGGCGGAGCCCCCGCCGGCCGCCTCGGCGGTGGTCGCCCGGCCCATGGAGCGGGTCTCGGCCACCGCGTGCGGGCCGGCCCAGCCGTCGCCGATGTCCACGGGGGCGGCGCCGCCGATGGCGGGGACGTGGACGGCCATCCGCCGGGCGGCGCCCATCTCGGTGGACTCGACGGCCTTGCGCAGCTGCACCGGGTCGGTGGTGATGGACAGGGTGGGCCCCATGGTGGCGGCCTGCCGCTCGGCGTTGGAGAAGGCCCTGTCACTGGCCATCTCCTGCACCACCAGCCCCAGCGGCACCGCGAAGGCCACGGCCACCATGGTGGTGACGGCCAGGCAGACCTTGACCAGCGCCCATCTCACAGCGGCGGCTCCAGCTTCACCCCGACACCCCTGAGGGTGTGCAGGTAGCGGGGCCGGGCGGCGGTCTCGCCCAGTTTGCGGCGGAGCCAGGACAGGTGGACGTCGATGGTCTGGTCGTCCCCGTACGACTGCTGCCAGACCTCGGCGAGCAGCTCGCGTCGGGCCACGACCACCCCGGGGCGCCCGGCGAGGAAGGTCAGCAGGTCGAACTCCCGCCGGGTCAGGTCCAGTACGGTCCCGTCGAGTTCGGCCTGGCGGCGCAGCGGGTCGATGGCGAGCCCGCCGACGCGCAGCACCCGCGGGGGCGGTCCGGCCGCCGCGGCCTGGGAGCGGCGCAGCACGGCGGCCATCCGGGCGGAGAGGTGCTCGACGGAGAACGGTTTCGTCAGGTAGTCGTCGGCACCGTCGTTGAGGAGCCGGACGATCTCGGCCTCGTCGTCGCGGGCGGTGGCGATGATGACCGGCACGTCGGTGATCCCGCGCAGCATCTTCAGGGCCTCGGAGCCGTCGAGGTCGGGCAGGCCGAGGTCGAGGATGACCACGTCGAACCGGTGGTGGGCGACCTCGCGCAGCGCCTCCAGCGCCGTGCCGACGCTCCGTACGGTGTGGGAGGCCGCGGTCAGGTGCCGGATCAGGGCGGAACGTACGAACTGGTCGTCCTCGACCACGAGCACACTAGCCATGGGCGCACGGTAGTCCATGCGGGCGACCCCGGGAGGTGCCGGTAGGGGTCTGCGACGTGTGGTGCACTATGTGCCCTGATGCGACGAAGACTTGTACATGCCATGGCCTGGGTGGTGGCGACCGCGGCCGCCGTGACCCTGTCGTGGTGGGGCGTGCACACCGTCATGTCCGGGACGGCCTACGATCCCCCGCTCGCGGTTCCGCTGGCGACCCGGCCGCTGTCCTCCTCGACGCACGGGCCCGAGCCGGTGCCGTCGCCGCCGGCCGGGTCCGGCTCGCCCCCGGCCCCGCCCTCGGCCTCCGCCCCGGGCTCCTCCTCCCCGCCGGCCTCCCCCTCGGCGCCCGCGCGGTCGAAGTCCGCCGCCCCGCCGGCCGGGCAGCAGCGCCCGCTCCAGGAAGGCGGCGGGCAGGGCGGGTCCGGGAACGTGAAGGGGTACTCGGTCTCGGGCGGCCGGGTGGTCTTCGACCTCGGCGCCTCCTCCGCCGCCCTGGTCTCGGCGACCCCGGAGGCGGGGTGGCGGGTCCAGGTGTGGAAGCAGGACTTCTGGATCCGGGTCACCTTCACCCGTGACGGCCGCGAGGTGTCGGTCTTCTGCACCTGGCACGACCACCCGCCGACGGTGGAGACCGTCGACCCGTGATGCGCTAGCGGAACACGGACGCCGGGGGCCGCGGCGAGGAGGTCGCCGTGGCGTCGGAGACGGGGGCCGCGCCGCCGGTGAAGTCCTGCAGGGCCCGGCCGTGCTCCACCCGGCCCGGGTGCGGGTCGCTCGCCACGCGGCGGGTGAACTCCGCGACCGGCAGCTCCCGGTCGGAGGCCACGAGCACCGCATTGCCGAAACGTTTCCCCCGCCAGACGACGGGATCCGCGGCCAGCGCCAGCCGCTCGAAGCGGGAGGCGGCGGTGGCGACCTGGCCCCGCAGGTGCGTCAGCGGCGGCCCGTCGGCGAGGTTGGCCACGTACCAGCCGGTGGGCGACAGCGCCCGGCGCACGTCGTCGAGGAACTCGGCGCTCGTCAGGTGCGCCGGGGTGCGGGCCCCGCTGAACACGTCCGCTATGACCAGGTCCGCCCAGCCGTCGGGGACCTTCGCCAGCCCCGCCCGCGCGTCGACCGCCCGGACCCGGACCCGCGCCTGCGGGTCCAGCGGCAGGTGCTCCCGTACGAAGGCCACCAGGGCCGCGTCGATCTCCACCACCTGCTGCGCGGAGCGGGGTCGCGCGGCGGCCGTGTAGCGGGCCAGGGTGAAGGCGCCGCCGCCCAGGTGGACCACGTTCAGGGGCTGCCGGGCGGGGGCGATGAGGTCGATCAGGTGGCCGATGCGGCGCTGGTAGGCGAAGTCCAGGTGCCCGGGGTCGTCCAGGTCGACGTGGGACTGCGGGGCACCGTCGATCAGCAGGGTCCAGGCGCGGGCGCGCTCGCGGTCCGGGGACAGCTCGGCCAGGCCTCCGCCCACCGGTCCGGCGACCGGTTCGGCGGCGCCCCGCCGGGCCCCGTCGCGGTTCCTGCCCTTGTCCCTGCCCGTACCCTTGCCAGCCACGCCCCCATTATCGCTGGCCAGAGCTTCACCGGCAGTTGTCGGCCGCCTCGATCAGCCGGGCCGCCTCGCCGAGCGCCGCCCGCAGCACCTCCGGATCGGTGACCGGCCCCACCGCCTCCGGCGGCAGCAGCCAGCCCGTACCGCCCGCGGTGGGCGCGGCGGCCAGATCGCCGAACCGCATCCCGCGCCCGTTGGTCTGCGTACAGGCACTGCCCGGCAGGTCCCAGGCGTCGGCGGTGCCGGGCGGGACCAGGAAGCCGAGGGTGTCGCCGGAACAGTCGTGCAGGACCGGACCGACCGCGGGCACGGCCTGCCCGGCACCCCGGCGGATGATGTCCACGGCCTCCAGCCCCTGGCGGACCGAGACCGTCACCAGGTCCGGCGCCGGGAAGGGGACCGGGGCAGGGGCAGGGGTCAGGGCCGGGGCCAGGGCCGCGGCCGGAGCGGCGAGCGGGGTCGCGCCGGCCTCGGGCGCGGTGTTCGTACCAATGCTGTCCATGCCGGCCTCCACCAAGGGAACCACTCCTCGATCCGTATCCGCATGGGTTCAACGCGGCGAAGCGTCAACAGGTACGGCGGCAAGACGCCGCAAAGGATGGCAGTTCATGGCGGATCGCGGGTGAGATATCCGTTTTGTAGCCAAACACCGCGTGGGGCCGCCCTCGCCGGCGGTACGTTCATGCGCGCCGGAGCACCCGACTCCGGGGCGAGCGTGTCCAGAGAGGCAGCGTCCATGGCGGCGTCACCCCACTCACCCAACTCCAGCTTCCGGCGGCTGCGCGGAGCACACTCCCCGGCCGAGTTCGCGGCCATGGTGCGACGGTCCGCACGGGAGATCGGCGAAACGGTTTCCTGCGACGCCCGCTACATCGGCCGCGTCGAATCGGGCGAGATCCGCTGCCCCAACTACGCCTACGAGCGGGTCTTCCTCCACATGTTCCCCGGCCGCACCCTCGCCGACCTGGGCTTCTCCCCCCGCGAGGCGGTCCGCGGCCGGGCCGCGCAGCGCGCCCTGCCCACACCGCCCGTCTTCACCCACCTCATCCACCGTTCCAAGGAGAGCGACGTGCTGCGCCGCGCGTTCATGGCGGGCGGCTCCGCGACCGTGGCGGCCGCGACGCTCAGCCTCACCCTGCTCGGCGACAGCCGCCGCATCCCCACCCGCGCCGGCGAGGCCGAGGCCGCCGCCGTCGAGGACGCCGTGCGCCAGATCCGGCTGCTGGACGACCGGCACGGCGCCGACGCCCTCTACCGGCGGGCCGCCCAGCCCCTGCGCACCGCCTACGCCCTGCTCGACGCGGGCGCCACCCGGCAGTCCACCGAGGACCGGCTGCACGCGGGGGCCGGGGAGCTGGCCGTCTCGGTGGGCTGGCTGGCCCACGACTCGGGCCGCTTCGAGGACGCCCGCTCGCACTACGCCGAGGCCCTTGCCACCGCCCGGGTGGCGGGGGACGCGGGCCTGGAGGCGCACGCCTTCAGCAACATGGCCTTCCTCGCCCGGGACTGCGGCCGCCCCCGCGAGTCGGTACGGGCCGCCCAGGCCGGCCGGCGCGCGGCCCGCTCGCTGGGCTCGCCCCGGCTGCTGTCGCTGCTGGCGCTGCGGGAGGCGGGCGGCTGGTCGGGGCTGGGCGACCGGCGGGCCTGCGAGGAGGCGCTGACCCGGGCGCACACCGAGTTCGCCCGGGGGGCGTGCGCCGCCGACCCGGAGTGGATGTCCTTCTTCGGCGAGGCCGAGCTGGAGTCCCTGGAGTCCCGCTGCTGGGCGGCGCTCGGGGAGCACGCCCGCGCGGCCCGGCACGCCCGCCGCGCCGCCGACCTCCAGGACCCGCACTTCGCGCGGAACGTGGCCCTGTACACCGCCGAGCTCGCCGACGACCTGGCCCGCGCCGGGGCGCCCGACGAGGCCGCCTGGGCGGGCGGGCGGGTGCTCGACCTGCTCGCGGAGGTCCAGTCGACCCGGATCCGCTCCATGCTGGCCGGCACCGCCCGCACCCTGGTCCCGCACCAGCGCTCCCCGCGCGTCGGCGCCTTCCTGACCCGCCACGCCCAGGCCTGAACCGGCCCGGGCAGGGTCACCCGTCCAGGTGCCCGGTGTCGTTCCAGCGTTCCAGGGCCGGCGCCCCGTACGCCCAGCCCAGGACCGACAGGGAGGTCGGGTCCAGGCGGATGCGGGCGCCGAAGGAGGCGTCGAAGCCCAGCCAGCGGGCGGCGAGGGTGCGCAGGACGTGGCCGTGCGCGAAGACCAGGACGTCCCGCTCGGCGGAGCGGGCCCAGGCGACCACCTCGTCCGCGCGGCCCGCGATGTCGGCGACGGACTCCCCGCCGGGCACCCCGTCGCGCCAGATCAGCCAGCCCGGCCGGACCGCCTGGATCTCGGCCGGGGTCATCCCCTCGTAGTCGCCGTAGTCCCACTCCATGAGGGTGTCCCAGGGCTCGGCCTGCGCCCCGAAGCCCGCCAGATCGCAGCTCTCGCTCGCCCGGACCAGCGGGCTGGTGCGCACCTCCAGTCCGCGCAGCGGGGCCCAGGGCTCACCGGCGAGCCGCTCGCCCAGCCGCTTGGCCCCCTGCCTGCCCTCCTCCAGCAGGGGCACGTCCGTCCGTCCGGTGTGCTTGCCGAGCAGGGACCATGCCGTCTGGCCGTGGCGGGCCAGCAGGATGCGGGGGGCCATCTGTGTTTCTCCCGGTCCGTGGTGGTTCGCCCTGGCTTGCGCGAATCCGTCGTCCCCCCATCATCACCCGGCGGCGAGAATCGGTCCGTTTCGGCCGTAGGTCCACGATTGTCAGTGGCGGATGGGACACTTCCGCCCGTGAGCTCCTACCCGCCCAGCGGCCCGCCCCAGACGACGACACTGCGGCAGCGGCTCGCCGACCTGCGCGGCCCCGCCGTGCCGCCCCGTCCGCTCGACGCCCGGGCGCTCGCCGCGCTCGCCGCGAACCCGGGCTGCGGCAGACGGGCGCTCCTCGACGGCGCCGGAGTGGACAAGACGGCCCTGGCCGCGGCGCTCGGCTCACCGGCCGCTTTCGGCCAGTCCCAGTTCGCGATCGTCCGCGGGAACTCCTTCGAGGCCAAGGTCAAGGGCGACGGCGGGGCCGAACTGCTGCGCCTGGTGCACGAGCGCCTCGGTGCCGGCGCCGAACCGCCCGGGCCCGGCGCCCGGGTGCCCGACCTCACCGCCGCCGGACCGGAGGGCCGGGCGGCCCGGACCGCGCTGGCCCTGCGCGAGGCCACCGCCGCGCGGACGTGGACCCTGCTGGACCATCCGATGCTGGCCCTGGAGGTGGCGGGCACCCCCGCCTACCTGGAGCCCGACGCCGTGGTGGTGCACCCCGACGGCCGCTGGACCGTCGTGGAGATCAAGTCGTTCCCGATGATCGACGGGGCCGCCGACTCCGCGAAGGTGGGCGCCGCCGCCCGGCAGGCCGCCGTGTACGTGCTGGCCCTGGAGCAGACCGCCGCGAAGCTGTCCGGGGCCGAGGTCGACCACCGGGTCCTGCTGGTCTGCCCCAAGGACTTCTCCAACCTGCCCACCGCCGAAGCGGTCGACGTCCGCCGCGAACGGGCCGTCACCCGCCGCCAGCTGGCACGGCTGACCCGGATCGAGGACCTGGCCGCCGGCCTGCCCGATGACCTCTGCTTCGACCCCGCCCGCCCCGCCGGGGAGCTGACCGAGGCCGTCGCCGCGGTCTCCGCCGCCTACGCCCCCGAGTGCCTCGCCGCCTGCGAGCTGGCCTTCCACTGCCGCGAGCGCTCCCGCGCCGCCGGGGAGCCCGCCGCGCTCGGCCGGTCCGTACGCGGCGAGCTGGGCGGCCTCGGCACCATCGAGGAGGCCCTCGCCGCCGCCTCCGGCGCGGGCCCCGACGGCGACCCCACCGCGGACGCGCTGCACCGGGCGGCCCGGCTGCGCGCCGAGGCCCTGGAGCAGGCCGCCGCCCGACCCCCGTACCAGGCCCCGGAGACCCCCGAATGCCCCTGCTGAGCACCCTCGCCCGGCTGGAGGCGGTCCGCGCGGGCCGCGCCCGGCCGCTGGCGACCGTACGCCACCGCCATCTGGGCGCCGAGCCGCTGGTCCTCGTCCCGCTGACCACCGCCGGTGAGGCCGGGGCCCCGCTCGGGGCGATGCTCGGCACCGACCGCAACGACCCGCGGATCCTCGTCATACCGCAGCCCCGCGACCGGGACCTGCGCTGGGAGTTCCTCGGCGAGCTGGCCCGGCTGCTGATGCCCTACATCGAGGCCTACGAGGACGTCGTCGAGCCCGCCGAGCGGACCGAGACCGACCCGGAGACCGGCAAGCGGACCAAGGTCGAGGCCGAACTGTGCGTGGACGCACCGCAGATCGTCGTCCCCAGCCGGGCCGGAATCGAGTACGTACGGCTGCTGGGCCGGTCCATGCGGTTCCGCCGGACCGCCGAGGAGGACCCCGAGAACCCGTACCCGGCGCCCTCCCGGGTCCCGCTGCTGGGCCGCTGGCTCACCCACCTCGCCGAACGCTCCCGGGTGCCCGGCTCCTCCATGCTGCTGGCCGCCACCGACCTGCTCTCCCGGCACTGGGCGACCGGCCAGAGCAACCTGGAGGACCAGCACCTGGGCGCCCTGCTGGCCTGGATCGCCCCGCCCGAGGGGGTCTCCGGCGCCGAGTGGGCGCTGCGGACGGAGCTCGGCCGGGACCAGGACGGGCAGCTGCTGTGCCCGCCCGCCGGCCCGGCCACCGACCCCGCCTTCGACAACCGGCTGCTGGCCCCGGCGATCGCGAAGTTCGACGCCGCGCGCGCTGCGGGCGGGCCCCGGCACCGCCAGGCGGACACGGACGCCGCACGGCTCGCCGAACGGGCGGTCCGCCGACTGGTCCTGACCCAGATGGAGAACACCTGGTGGCAGACGTGGGAGGCGATCGACCTGCTGCGCACCCTGCCGCCGGGCGAGCGGACCGAGGAGCGCTGGACCCGCGACCGCTGGTCCTTCACCGGCCACCGCGACCGGGTGCGCGCGGGCGAACCGCCGCAGCCGCGCCGCGACGACGCGGTGACGGCCGCCCAGAAGCTCGCCACGCGCGAGACCGAACAGGTGCGCCTCGACGCCCAGGAGGCCCTGGACGACCCGCTCGTCATGGCGGACCGGCGCTTCGCGGGCGAGGCCTTCGCCGGTGAGGTCACCGAGGTGACGATGGAGTGGACCGAGGGCAAGCGGCCCCGCCCGCGCCCGCTGCTGACGGTGGCCACCGACGACCGGCCGCAGCTCGCGGAGGAGGGCGGCGGCAAGGTGTTCCGCTCACTGGACGGGCGCCAGCAGACCTTCGAGTTCGCCGGCCGCGAGGAGGACGGACGGCTGCTGCTGCGGGTCCTCGACAAGATGGGCGCGGGCCGGGAACCGGTGGCGGGCTCGGTGCCGGAGAAGGGCGACCGGCTGTGCTGGACCCTGTTCGAGCACGACGCCCGCGGCGGCCCGAAGCTGCCCGACCCGGAGAACACCCCGTGGACGCACGGCGGGCCGCCGGGATCCGCGACCGCCCCCGCCCTGGACTCCGTGACCGACGAGGACCTGCTGTGACCACCGCCTTCGACCCGGCCGCGGCCGCCGACCGGGCGACCGCCGCCATCCTCCACGACACCCTGCACGGCACCGAGCGGGGCGTGGTCGTCGACTCCCCGCCCGGGGCCGGCAAGTCGACGCTCGTGGTGCGCGCGGCCCGGGAACTGGCCGCGGCCGGGCGCCGGCTGATGGTGGTCGCGCAGACCAACGCGCAGGTCGACGACCTGGTGCTGCGGCTCGCCGCCAAGGACCCGGAGCTGAAGGTCGGCCGGCTGCACAGCAGCGACGCCGACGCCTACGACCCCGCCCTGCGCGAGCTGCCTTCGGTCACCCTCTCCGCGAAGCCGGCCGACCTCGCCGAACTCCCCGTCACCATCTCCACGGCCGCGAAGTGGGCCTACGTGAAGGCGGAGCCCTGGGAGCACGCGATCGTCGACGAGGCGTACCAGATGCGCTCCGACGCGCTGCTGGCCGTGGCCGGGCTGTTCGAGCGGGCGCTGTTCGTGGGCGACCCGGGGCAGCTGGACCCGTTCAGCGTGGTCGGCGCGGAGCAGTGGGCCGGGCTGTCCTACGACCCCTCCGCCTCGGCGGTGAGCACCCTCCTCGCCCACAACCCCCAGCTGCCGCAGCACCGGCTCCCGGTGTCGTGGCGGCTCCCGGCGACGGCCGCGCCGCTGGTCTCGCGCGCCTTCTACCCGTACTCGCAGTTCCGCAGCGGGACCGGGCCGGGCGAGCGGCGGCTCGCGTACGGGGTCCCGTCGGACGGCTCCGGCCCGGACCGGGTGCTGGACGAGGCGGCGGAGGCGGGCTGGGGCCTGCTGGAGCTCCCCGCCCGGCACACCCCGCGCACGGACCCGGAGGCGGTGGGGGCGGTGGCGCTGGTGGTCCGCCGCGCGCTGGACCGCGGGGCCGTGACCTCGGACGAGCAGTCCCCGGCCCCCGCACCGCTGACCCCGTCCCGGATCGCGGTGGGCACCGCGCACCGCGACCAGGCGGCGGCCGTCCGCTCGGCCCTGGGCGCCCTGGGCGTCACGGGCGTCACGGTGGACACGGCGAACCGCCTCCAGGGCCGCGAGTACGACCTCACGGTGGTCCTCCACCCCCTGTCGGGCCGCCCCGACGCGACCGCCTTCCACCTGGAGACGGGCCGCCTGTGCGTCCTGGCCTCCCGCCACCGGCACGCCTGCGTGGTGGTGGCCCGGGCGGGCATAGCGGAACTCCTGGACGACCACCCGTCCACGGAGCCGGTGCAGCTGGGCGCGACCATCAAGTTCCCCGACGGCTGGGAGGCCAACCACTCGGTCCTCTCCCACCTGGCCGAACACCGCGTCCCCTGGCGGCCGTAGGGGGTTAGCCCCAGCCGGGCGGGAGGAGGTGCCAGGAGTCGCGGCCTAGCCACTCGGCGAAAGTGACCGGGCCGGCTCCGCCCTCGTGGTCGAGGGACAGCGCAACGATGAGGTCGCAGCTGGCGCGGCCGTCCCACCACACGGTCCCGGCCAGCGGACCGGTCACCGCCAGCAGGGTGGCGAAGCCGCAGCCGTGTTCCTCCAGGAGCACGGCGCCCGCGGTCCGCCACTCCTCGAACTCCTCGCATTCCGCGTCCCAGGCCTCCCAGGCCGCCTGGTGGGAGGCCTCGTCCGGGTAGTCCGCGGGCCGGGGCTCGCGCGCGCACAGCGCCGCGTCCGCCTCCGTGTAGGAGTCGGGGTGCGGGAAGGGGACGGACAACAGGTCGGACCGCAGGCGCCGGTCGCCCGGCCACCGCCAGCCCGCCTCCGTCCGCACCACCCGGTAGGCGGCCCCGTCGGCGGCGTCGCGCAGGTAGGCGCGGTACTCGTCGGGAAAGCGGATCCCGAGCTCGCGCTCGGCGTCGGCCACCTCGTCCTCGGTCATCGGGCGAACCTATTTGCGGATGGCGCCGAAGTGGCGGCGGAGGGTTTCGCCGACCTCGGCGAAGGTGCGCAGCTGGTCGGGCGTCAGGACGTCGATCAGGTGGCGCCGTACGGACTCGACGTGCCTCGGCGCGGCCTCGGCGATCGTGTGCGCTCCCTCGCCGGTGAGCACCACCTCCGCGCCCCGGCCGTCGCAGGCGACCTCCTCGCGGCGTACCAGGCCGCGCTGTTCCATGCGGGTGAGCTGGTGGGAGAGCCGGCTGCGGGACCAGCTCATCAGGCCGGCGAGCGCGGTGATGCGCATGCGGTGGCCGTCGGTGGAGCCGAGCACCGACAGGACGTCGTAGTCGGCTTCGGAGAGCGCGCTGTCCTGGTGGAGGTCGCGGGCGATCTCGGCGTTGACGAGGGGGAACATCCGGCGCCAGGCGTACCAGGCGTCCTGTTCGGACTCGGTGAGCCAGCGGGGGTGGGCGGACTCGGGCACTTCGGTCATGGGGGCAGCCTAACCAGGTTGGTGATACATCACCTACCTGGTTGACATATCACGCACCATCGACTTGTCTATGTGACACATCAACAACAAGACTGCTCCGCGCCATCACCTCCGCACCGAACGGGAGTTCACCCCATGACCCGCCTGCACGTCATCTACGCCGCCCACCGCCCCACCTCCGCCGGCGGCCCGCTCGCCCGCTGGGTGGCGGACCTCGCCCGCGACCACGGCTCCTTCGAGGTGACCCCGGTCGACCTCGCCGAGGTCGCCCTCCCGTTCCTGGACGAGCCGGAGTTCCCCTCCAGCGGCAACTACGCCCACCAGCACACCCGCGACTGGAGCGCGCTCATCGAGCCGGCCGAGGCGTTCCTGTTCGTCCTGCCGATGTACAACGGCGGCTTCACAGCCCCCTTCAAGAACGCCGTCGACTTCCTCTACGCCGAGTGGCAGGGCAAGCCGGTCGGCATCGTCAGCTACAGCGCGGGCGGCACGGGCGGCGCCCCGGCCGCCGAGATGCTGCTGCCGGTGCTCACCCAGGTCGGCATGGTGCCCGCGGCCCGCTCGGTGGCGGTCCCCGGCGTCCTCGGCCTCCTCGGCGCCGACGGCTTCGCCGCGCCGGAGGGCCTGGCGGCCGAGGTGTCGGGCGTGCTCGACGACATCGCCGCCCTGGTGAAGGAGCCCGCGACGGCGTGACGCCCGGCCCCCTTGCCAGGCGTTGGACAATGGAGGGTGGCCCGGAGGAATTTCGCACGCGCAGGAGGACACGCATGGCAGAGCCCGAGCGGACCGAGCGGAGGCAGCGGCCGGCGCCGCTGCTCTTCGAGCCCTCGGAGGCCGTCGCGGACCCGGAGCACTTCTTCGACCTGGAGTCGATCGAGGATCCGCGGGAGCTGCTGGCACGCGCGACCGAGCTGACGCTGGCCTTCCGGGCCGCCCAGAACCGGGCGGAGGAGTTCCAGGCCCTGGCGGCGGCCCAGCTGGCCGACCCCCGCCGCTTCGACCGCCTCTCCCCGTCCGCGATCGCCGAGGCGGCGGAGTGGACCGAGGACTACGCCCGCCGCATGATCGAGTTCGGCGAGGACCTCCAGCGCGGGATCCCGCCGGAGCTCTGACCCCCCCCTGGGGGGGCGGCGCCCGTGCCCGTCGGACAGCGCCCGAAGGCCTGGCGGGGTGGGGGGAGGGCGGGGCCTCACCCAGCGGTCTCAGGGAGGGGTTGGGGCTTTCCCGTCAGTCTCATCGTCCTTCCGCGTCGGGCCGGCCTGTCAAGGGCGCTCCTTCGTCGCGTCGCTTCGCGATGGCCTTCGGCCACCCTTGACAGACCGTCCCGCC
>NZ_JBIAVB010000007.1:0-368571 GCF_042893675.1 Streptomyces sp. NPDC001594
ACACGGATGAAGTCCCGCCTGGCCGTGACCGCCCTGGACAACGCCGTGGCCCGACGTGAACACGTCGACGGATGCATCCTGCACACCGATCGCGGATCGCAATTCCGGTCCCGGAAGTTCGTCAGGGCGCTCGACCGCCACCGGATGGCCGGGGCGATAGGAAGGGTCGGGGCAGCCGCCGACAACGCGGCCATGGAGTCCTTCTTCAGCCTCCTGCAGAAGAACGTCCTCGACCGCAGGAAGTGGGCCACCCGCGAGGAACTACGGATCGCCATCGTGACCTGGATCGAGCGGACCTACCACCGACGCCGCCGACAAGCCGCACTCGGCCGACTGACCCCCGTCGAATTCGAGACCGTCATGACCACACCGGCCCTCCAAGCCGCGTGACTCAACCTGTCACCCGAACCTGCACCAGACCCCCCCCAAGGGGATCTAAAGGGGCTTGTTTCGTCGTGCCAAGAAACGGCGCGAGGCTAGGCATTGAGTACACCGGTTGATCGAAAATGGTGAACGAGTAGGTTCTGTACTCGTACCGGACGTCGTACCGGTTCAGGCCGGTACATCACCCGGTACACCCAGGGCCGGTACATGCGGCGCCCAGTGGGCGAGAGGGAGCTGGAAGGAACAACCCCGCTCAGCGGGGGTCGAGAGGGGATGCAAGACGGGGGGAGTCAGCCGCGCCATGAGGATCGAACATGGCCTCCCGTGCGGTCGGTGTCGCGGCTGACTCCCCCCGTCCTCTCCACCTGCACCCCATGAAACCCATGAGCCCTTCGGGGTGTGCAGGTTCCGAGTCCACCCCCAAGGGGGGACACAGTGGCTGTCCGGCGGCTTTCCTTCCAGACCTTCCTTCCGCCGAACAGCAGAGAACCGCTCACGCGGATAGGCCGGGCCGGCGTCGCCGCCCAGCCGATGGCGACGTTGTCGCGGTTTGACCTTCCGGGGCTTTTGCTTCCTCGCTCGCTTCCGCAGATTGCCACATGACTTCCACAGCCGCGTCCAAGGCTCCCCGCATTGCGGGGCTCACTGCGGTGACTACGGCCTTGACGCGTCAGTGCGCCATGTGTGCGCAGGGTGGCTGCCGCGAGGAAGCGGCAGAAAGGAGGTGAGTGATATGGAGTACACGATCATCCGTGTGTATCGAGTTCCCGCACGGTCCCAGGTCGAGGCGACCGACCGCTTTGTTGAGGCCCGGGAGCTTGGCGTCGAGCGGGACTACCTGGTCCGCGATTACATCCGCGGTCCGCAAAGGGAGCCGACCGTTATGCCGGTGCGTAGCGGGGCGTCCTGGTGGACGTTGGTACGAAGGCAGCTTCTCGGTCGATAGGGGAGCTGCCAACTCTTGGGCCGCTATTTGCCCTTGCTCCATTCCGCCCCCCTTGTCTCACCGGTATCCTGATAGGGACGGTGAGGCGTTTCGTCTCTTCCGTCACCCTCGCCGGCTTCCCCGTAAGGAGGAGAGGCACTTGTCGGGGACTGCGCATTCCCATCCCACGCTCGCGGAGATTCGATCGTGGGCAGCAACCGTCGATGTTGCTCGGGCCGCCGCGGCTGTCGGTATCTCCAGGTCGCATCTCTACGAGTTGATCAAGCGGCAGCAAGCGCCCTTTCGGGTCGTGGCCTTCGGCAACCGATATCGAGTTATCACCGCATCACTCATCGCGTACCTCGAAGCCGCGTAAGGAGCGCGTACAGTCCCGCAGGGGGGCCTTTTTATAAGCAGGCACAACCATGAGCAGCACGATCACGAAGATAGTCCTCAAGTCCGGCGCGGTCAGGTATCGCTTTGTCACCGATGGCCCGCGAAAACCCGGCGGCGGACGCTGTCAGATCCGCAAGACGTTCCACACGAAGAAAGAAGCGCTGGACGAGCTCGCCCGCATCCGCCACCAGACCGCGACCGGCTCCTTCGTCATTCCGAGCAAGATGACCGTTGACGAGCTGCTCGACCTCTGGCTTACCAGTGCGGTTCGGGGTGTCGAGCGAGCGACGGCGTCCAACTACGACAGCGTTATCCGTCCGGCTCGGCTGTTTCTCGGGGAGAAGCGAGTGCAGCAGCTCACCGAGCAAGACGTTGAGAAATTTGTCGACTGGATGCTCACCCGGGGTCGACAGCGCGGTGGGAAAGTAGGGACCGGCCTGAGTGCCCGATCGGTCCGCCTCACGCTTGGCCGCTTGCGCTCCGCGCTCACCCTCGCTGTTCGCCGCGGCTTCGTACCCCGGAATGTCGCCGAGTACGTCCGCATTCCGCGCTCCGCAACGGGTACCACTCGGTTCACGCCGAAATATCGACCGTGGGACGAGTCCGAGGTCAAGGCCTTCATCGAGGCCATCAAGGACGACCGCTTGTTCGGCGTCATGCTCCTGGCGCTGATCGCGCAACGTCCCGCCGAGGTGTGCGGGACCCGGTGGGAAGATGTCGATCTCGATGACGCCGGGACGATTGCCGTGGGCAATACGCGCACCATCGTGTACGAGCGAAACCGGAGGAGGGGAGAGCGCAATCAGGTCGTCGAGAAGGACCCGAAAACCCGCAGCGGTAATCGTGTGCTCCCCCTGCCCAACCCTGTCCGCGTCGCGCTTATCCGCTTGTGGGACCACCAGGCACAGGAGCGGGAAGCCGCCGGGCCGGCGTACGAGGCCACCGGGTACGTGGTGGTCGATGAGCTTGGGCGTCCGTTCAAGACCGACAAGCTCCGACGCGAGGCGCACCGGCTGATGGCTCAGGCCGGCGTGCGCAAGGTCCGGCTCTACGACGCGCGGCACGCGTGCCTGTCCTGGATGGCGAACAACGGGGTGCCCGACACGGTCGTCTCAGCGTGGGCTGGGCACAGTGACCTGTCCTTCACCAAGCGGGTCTATGTCCACCCGGATCCGCAGAGCCTCAAGGTCGGCTCGGACAAGCTGGGCGAGCTGCTGTCCGGTGCGTGATCGTCGGCGACTGTGACGAAATGTGACACCGGCGAGCCGGCAAACGGAGAGGGCCTTGTCTCACGTGAGTGAAACAAGGCCCTCATCTGCGACTACGGGAAGATTCCCTAGTCGGGACGACAGGATTTGAACCTGCGACCCCTTGACCCCCAGTCAAGTGCGCTACCAAGCTGCGCCACGTCCCGGTGCCGCTGACCTGGGGTTTCCCCCGGCTCAACCGGCACGAGAACCATACCGCACTTCCACTGGTGGTCGCGCGCACCTTTCGCTCTTGACCTCAAGCCCGCTTGAGGTCACATGGTGGCTGTATGACACACGCAACCGCGGAGCCCGGCCTCCGCTACGAGGACCTGGGCCGCCTGATGGCCCTCATGACCGGGGACGAGAAGCACGGGCCCGCCGCCACCTCCACCCTCGACGTGCTGTGGGTGCTGTACGACCGGGTGCTGCGGGTCGGTCCCGGGAGCGCGGACGAGCCGGGCCGGGACCGGTTCCTGCTGTCCAAGGGGCACGGGCCGATGGCGTACTACGCCGTGCTCGCCGCCAAGGGCTTCTTCCCCGTGGACTGGCTGCCCGGCTTCGGCACTTTCGACTCCCCCCTCGGCCACCACCCCGACCGCGTCCTGGTCCCCGGCGTGGAGATCGCCAGCGGCTCCCTCGGGCACGGCCTGCCCCTCGCCGTCGGCAGCGCGCTCGGCCTGCGGGCGCAGGGGCTCCACGATCCCGCCGTGTGGGTGCTGATCGGGGACGCCGAGCTCGACGAGGGCAGCAACCACGAGGCGATCGCCTACGCAGGCTCGGCCGGGCTGGAGGCCCTGCACACCGTGGTGGTCGACAACGACTCCGCCACCCACGGCTGGCGCGGCGGGATCGCCTCCCGCTTCGAGGCCGCCGGCTGGAGCACCGCCACCGTCGACGGCCGCGACCACGCCGCCCTGCACGCCGCGTTCACCACACCGCATCCGGGCCGGCCGCACGCCGTCGTCGCCCGCGTCGAGAAGAAGTTCTGAGGGGGATACGCCATGGACACGATGCGGGAGCGGTTCATCTCGGTCACGTCGCGACTGCTCGACGAGGACCCCCGGCTGGCCCTCGTGCTCGCCGAGATCACCATGGACGGGTTCCGGCCCGCGCAGCGGCGCCACCCCGACCGGGTGATCAACGTCGGGATCCGCGAGCAGCTGCTCGTCGGCGTGGGCGGCGGGCTGGCCCTCACCGGGCTGCGGCCGGTGGTCCACACCTTCGCCAGCTTCCTGGTGGAGCGGCCGTTCGAGCAGGTCAAACTGGATTTCGGGCACCAGGACACGGGCGGGGTCCTGGTCAGCTCCAGCGCCAGCTACGACTGGCCGGCCGGCGGCTACACCCACATGGCCCCCGGTGACGTGGCCCTGCTGGACACCCTCGACGGCTGGACCGTGCACGTGCCCGGCCACCCCGACGAGGCGGAGGCCCTGCTGCGCCACGCGTACGCCGCCGGGGACGACCGGGTCTACGTCCGGCTCTCCCAGATGTCGAACGCCCTCCCGCGCCCGGAGGCCGGCGGGCCGCGGTTCCGGACCGTGCGGGAGGGGCGCGCGGGCGTGGTGCTCGCCGTCGGCCCGATGCTGGACGGCGTCCTCGCGGCGACCGAGGGCCTCGACGTCACCGTGCTGTACGCGGCCACCGTGCGCCCCTTCGACGACACGGCCCTGCGCGCCGCCGTGGCCCGCGCCTCGGCCGACGTGGTCCTGGTGGAGCCGTACCTCGCCGGGACCTCGGCGGCGGCCGCCGGGCAGGCGCTGCTCGACGTCCCGCACCGGGTGCTGCCCCTGGGGGTGGGCCGCGCGGAGCTGCGCCGGTTCGGGACGATCGAGGAGCACACCGCCGCGCACGGGCTGGACGCCGCCTCGCTGCGGCAGCGGATCACGGCCTTCCTGCGCTGACCGGCCGGGGCGGCCCCGGGCGGGGGTGCCTCAGGCGGGACGCTCCCCGCGTTCCCGGAGCCGTTCGGCGAGCTCGGCGGCGAGGTTCTTGACCGTCGTCAGACCCGCCAGCCCCCACCGCCGGGGCACGACGTCCACCGCGCACACCGTGCCGAGGACGGTGCCCCGCGAGTCGGTGAGCGGCGCCCCCAGGTAGGAGCGGATCCCGCTCTCGTCCACGACGGCGTTCCCCGCGAAGCGGGCGAAGTCCCGTACGTCCTCCAGGACCAGGGCCCGGCCCCGCACCACCACGTGCGGGCAGTAGCCGTGGTCGCGGGGCAGCACCCGCGCGGGGTAGCCGCTCGCCGCCGCGTCCGGGCCGTGGTGCAGTCCGGCGAAGAACTGGCGGTCCTCGCCGACGAAGTTGACCCCGGCGTACGGGGCGTCCAGGGTCTGCGCGACCCGGCGGGCGAAGGCGTCGAGTTCGGCGTCCACCCGCTCCCCCAGGTTCATCTCGCGCAGCCGGACCACCCGTGCGGGCGCCTCCCGGTCCACGGGGGTGAGCAGCAGATGTCCGGTCGATGCGTAGCGGTTCATGGCGGTTCCCCCGGTGCGGAGTGGTGTGCGTAGGCGTGCTGGACTGCCGGACCGGGCCCGGCGGAGCGCCGGGCCGTGGTCAGCAGGTGGTGGACCAGGGCGGCCAGCGTCCCGGTCCCGGAGCCCGTGAGGCGCGCGTCGCAGCGGACGACGGGCACCTGCGGGCCGAGCCCCACCGCCTCGCGGACCTCCTCGGCCGTGTAGCGGTGGCTTCCGTCGAACTCGTTGACGGCGACCACGAAGCCGATGCCGCGCCGTTCGAAGAAGTCCACGGCGGGGAAGCAGTCGGCGAGGCGGCGGGTGTCGACGAGGACGACGGCGCCGAGCGCGCCCGCGCAGAGCTCCTCCCACAGGAACCAGAAGCGCTGCTGTCCGGGCGTGCCGAACAAGTAGAGGACGTGCCGGTCGTCGAGGGTGAGCCGGCCGAAGTCCAGGGCCACCGTGGTCGCCGCCTTGGCCTCCACCCCGTCGAGCGGGTCGGCGGCCGCGCCGATCCCGCTCAGCAGTTCCTCCGTGCACAGCGGCTCGATCTCGCTGACCGCGCCCACGAAGGTGGTCTTGCCCGCCCCGAACCCGCCCGCGACCAGGATCTTCAGGGTCGCGGGCAGGGCCGGGGCCTCAGAGCCGGCGACGCAGGCCATCGAGCACCGCCCTCAGCAGGGTCTGGTCGTCGGCGGCGAAGGACCCGCCGCCGCCCGGGAACCTCGGTGCCTGCGCCCGCACGGCCCCGTACTCCATCAGGTCGGACAGCAGCACCTTGACCACCACCGCCGGCAGCCGCAGCTGGCCGGCCACCTCGGCGACGGTCACCGCCGGCGCGGCGGCGCAGCAGCGCAGGGCGAGGACGTGCTCGGCCCCGAGCGGGACCCGCGGCCGGACCCCGGTGGCGCACACCAGCGACAGCAGGTCGAGGGCGACGGCCGGCCGGGTACGGCCCCCGCTGGCCGTGTAGGGGCGCATCACCCGGCCGGCCGAGTCGTCCAGCCAGGGCGTGTCGCGCGGCCCCCCGGCCCCGGATCCCCGTGTCCCCCTGGCCCAGGCCCTCATCGCCCGGCTTCGGCGTCGGCGACGGCAACGGGGCGGCGCGGCGGGGCCGCGAGGTACGGCCGGACGCTCTTGACCAGCATGGCCATCTCGTAGCCGAGCACGCCCGCGTCGGCCTCCCGGTCCGCGAGGACGGCCAGACAGGTACCGGAACCGGCCGCGGAGACGAAGACGAGGGCGGTGTCGAGTTCGACGACGACCTGGCGGACCTCGGCGCCGTCGCCGAAGCGGGCGCCGGCGCTGCGGCCGAGGGAGTACAGGCCGGACGCCAGGGCGGCCATGTGGTCGGCGCTGTCGGAGTCCAGGCCGTGCACGCAGGTGACCAGCCCGTCGTTGGTCAGCAGCACCGCGGCGCGCGTGTACGGGACGCGCTGGACCAGTCCGCCGAGCAGCCAGTCGAGGTCCGACAGGCTGCCGGTCTTGGTCTGCGCCTGCGCCTGCGCCTGCGCCTGTGTCTGCGTCTGCGTCTGTGTCGCCACTTCGCCGGCCATGGGGGTGTGCTCCTTGCTGGGGTTCGTGCGGGTGTTCACGCGGGGGGTCATGTCTGCTGCTCGGAGGACTGGGCGAGGCCGAAGCCCCGCTGGAAGGCCGCCATCAGCCCGGGGTCGTGCACGGGCTGTTCGGCGTCCCCGTCCGTGCGGCGGGGGGCGGGGGCCTCGCGCAGCTGGGGGGCGAGGTGCGTCTGGGCCCGGCGCCGGGGCAGCGCCGGCCGGTCGTCGCGGTCCGCGCGCGCGGCGGGGATCCGGCGCGGGAGGGGCTCCGGCCGCGTCACGTCGCCGCCGGCCTCCTCCCGGTGGGCCCACACCGGCCCGCGCTCGGCGGCCGGGGCCGCGAGCCCCTCGGGGGAGGCGGGGACCAGGCCGAGGTCGAGGGTGTGCCCGGGGTCGGGGAGCCGGCCCGCGCCCGGAGTGCCGTGGCCGTCCGCCGCCCGTCCCGTGTCCGGCGTCCGGCCGGCGGGGGTGGCGTCGGCACGAGGGGGGCGCGGGTCCGGGGGCCACCAGGGATCCGGTGCGCGCACGGGCCCGGCGGCCCGGCCGGTGCCGGCGGCCGCAGCGCCGAGCGCGCCGGGCGGGGGCGCCGCGGGCTCCCGTCGCGGCCCGGGGGCCGGGGCCTCGGTGAGGCGGGCCGGCTCCAGGGGCGGGGTCATGGGCGAGGACGTGGGCGGGGTGGTCTCGGCCGTGCCCCAGGAGGTGGCGCGGGAGCCGCCCAGGGCGTCGGCGGCGCTGGGGGCCTCGGCGCCCAGCAGCCCCTGGGGCAGCACCAGGACGGCCAGGACCCCGCCGTAGATGTTGGACTTCAGCTCGACGGCGATCCCGTGCCGCCGGGCCAGCGCCGAGACCACGAACAGGCCGATCCGCCCGTCCGCCAGCAGGTGCCGGACGCTGACCTGCTCGGGGTCGCCCAGCAGGGTGTTCATCCGGTTCTGCTCCTGCGGCGGCATGCCCAGCCCGCGGTCCTCGACCTCCACCGCGATTCCGGCGGTGACCCGCTCCGCACGTACCACGACGTCGGTGTCGGGGGCGGAGAACACCGTGGCGTTCTCGACGAGTTCGGCCAGCAGGTGCACCACGTCGGCGACGGCGTGCCCGCGCACGGTGCCGCCCGCCGGGGGCACCACCTTCACCCGTGTGTACTGCTCCACCTCCGCCACCGAGGAGCGCAGCACCTCGCTCAGGTCGATCGGCCGCGTCCACTGGCGCCGGGAGGCGGCCCCGCCGAGCACCGCGAGGTTCTCGGCGTGCCGCCGGATCCGGGTGGCGAGGTGGTCGACGTGGAACAGCTGCCGGAGCAGGTCGGGGTCCTCGACGGTGTCCTCCAGTTCGTCGAGGAGCGAGATCTCGCGGTGCACCAGCGACTGGAGCCGGCGCGCGAGGTTGACGAAGACCTCCACCTTGCGGTCGCTGTCGCTGGGCGCGGCCGGGGCGGCCAGCCGTACGAGCGCCTCGTGGGCCTGCTCGCGCGCGCCGCGCAACTCCTGTGCCAGCAGCCAGAACTCGTCCACCCGGGCTGGGCCGGGCGCCTCGGGCGGCGGGGTGGCCCGGCCGGTCCGCGCGGGGCGTCCCGGCCGCTCGCCCCGTTCGAGGCGCTCGGCGGTCGTCCGCAGCTCCTGGCGGCCGCGCATGCTGGAGCGCCGCAGCGCCTCGCAGCGGTCCCGGACGGCCTTGGCGGCGCGCTGGGCCCCCAGCAGGGCGGCGGCGAGGGCCCCGACGGCCAGCAGGGCGCAGCCCGCGAGCACCGGCCACAGCCGCGCGTCCCGCTGTCCGGCGCCCCCGCCGAGCTGGAGGGTGAAGATCACCGCGGCGGTGCCGCTGAGCCCGGCGGCGAGCGTGGGCAGCACGGCGGCACGGACCAGCTGGGGGCGTATCTGCCGGCCGGGGCCCGTGGCGGCGTGTCTCGACGGGGCGTGGCGGGCGGCGCGGAGTCCGGACATCGGCGTCCTCGGTAGGTGGGGCCCGGCCCCCGGATCCAGTTCCCGGGGCCCGGTGTTGATCACCGGATACCCACGCTAGACCGCACGCTCCCACGGCCGTTGCCGAGTTGGGGAACTTCGGCGGCCTGCTTCCCGCTCCCGATGGAGCGCTCGCACGACAGCCCGAATGCGCCGGGAGCGCGCGCACCCGTGCAGGTCGGGGCGTGCGCGCCGCCCCACGGGCCTGCTCCCGCCCCGGGCCGCCCACGCGTACCGCGCGCCCTGTGCTCCCCGCGCGCTGCCGGAAGGTCAGGAGCCGACGGCCTCCGGTTCGCCGAGGTCCGCCGTCGGGGCCGGGGCCGGGGCGGGGGTGGCGGGGGCGGGCGGGGTGTCCGCGGGGGTCGGGGGGCCCGCCACGAAGGGGCGCCACCAGGGGGCGGCCGGGGCCTCGGGGGCGCCCGGTTCGAAGGGCTGGCCGGGGATGGGCAGGGCGACGGCGGCGCCCGCCGCCCCGGCGGCGGCCAGGGTGCCCTCGCCGGGCTCGTCCCATGGGTGCGGGGCCAGGTTGAAGGTGCCCCAGTGGATCGGCAGCATCGTGCCGGACGGGGCGCCGCCCTGGAGGTCGAGGTGGGCCCGCATGCCCTCCTCGGGGGTCATGTGGATGTCGGGCCAGTACTCCGAGTAGGCCCCGATCTGGATCATCGTGGCGTCGAAGGGGCCGTGTTCGGAGCCGATCTCCTTGAAGCCGGGGAAGTAGCCGGTGTCCCCGCTGTGGAAGATCCGGTGCCGCTCGCCCGCGACCACCCAGGAGGCCCACAGGGTGGACTGCTGGTTGCGCAGCCCGCGCCCGCAGAAGTGGCGGGCCGGGGTGGCCGTCAGGGTGAGCCCGGCGACCTCGGTGGACTCGTTCCAGTCCAGCTCGCGCAGCCGGTCCGGGGCGACGCCCCAGCGCTCCAGGTGCGCGCCGACGCCCAGCGGGACGGCGAAGACGGTGCCGGTGCCGGCCAGGGCCTTGATGGTGGGCAGGTCGAGGTGGTCGTAGTGGTCGTGGGAGATGACCACGACGTCGGCGTCGCCGAGGGAGGCCAGCGGTACCGGCACGGGGTGCAGCCGCTTGGGTCCGGCGAAGGGGAAGGGGGAGCAGCGCTCGCCCCAGACGGGGTCGAAGAGGACGCGGCGGCCGTCGATCTCGGCGAGCACGCTGGAGTGCCCCATCCAGGTCAGGCGCAGTCCGCTCGCCGGCGGCTTGGCCAGCTCGGCGAGGGTGGTGGGGTAGACGGGGATCGGCGCGCCGGGGTTGCGCCGGATCCGCTGCTCCTTGTGGAAGTAGATCTTGGCGAACTCCAGCATCGAGCCGGCAGGCCTGGTCCGGGCCCCCACCGGGTTCTGGAAGACGCCGTCGGCGAAGTTCGGCGAGCTCAGGATGCGCGCCAGCCGGGCACCGGACGGGTCCGCGCCGAAGGCTTCGGGCCGCAGGGCGCGCAGCCGGGGACGCAGGGGAAGGGAGCCGGTCAAGGCGCCTCCTGGGTAGTGCGGGTGGGGTGGGGCGGGGGACGCCCACGACCATCCCAACGCGCACCGGCTTCCCAGGATTCCGCCCGGCCGGGCCCGGCGCGCCGCCGGACCCGGCCGTCCGGGTCAGAGCGGGAGCAGGTCCGGGCGCTTGGCCTCGACGTTGTCGCCGGAGGACTCCCCGCGCAGCCGCCGCCCGATCCAGGGCACGAGGTGCTCGCGCGCCCACTGGATGTTGTCCCGGGTGACGTCCACCGAGCCGCGCGGCGCGGCCGGCGGCCAGGGCTGGTCGGGGTCGGTGGGGACCTCGTAGCCGAGGACCTGCGCGGCGCGCAGCGCGACGCGGGTGTGGCCCTCGGGCGAGAGGTGGAGGCGGTCGCCGTCCCAGGCGCGGCGGTCCTGGACGGTCTTGAGCGACCACAGGTCGAGCACCGGGCAGCCGTAGCGGTCGGCGATGGCGCGCACGTGGACGTTGTACGTCGCGATCTTGCCGCGCAGGTGCTTGAGGACGGGCACGCCCCGGGTGTCGAAGCCGGTGGTGATCATGACGAGGCCGACGGCGCCGGTGAGGTCGGCCACGGCCGCCTCGAAGCGCTCCGCCACGTCGTCGGGGTCGCTGCCGGGCCGAATGATGTCGTTGCCGCCCGCACAGAAGGAGACGAGGTCGGGGGCCAGCTCCTTGGCCCGCGGGAGCTGCTCCTCCACGATCTGGTCGAGGACTTTGCCGCGTACCGCCAGGTTCGCGTACCGGAAGTCGTGCTCGTCGCGCTGATCCGCCAGGAGTACGGCGAGCCGGTCCGCCCAGCCGAGATACGAATCCCCGGGTCCCGGGTCCCCCACGCCCTCGGTGAAGCTGTCCCCGATCGCCGCGTACGAGCCGATGGTCTTGAGTGTCGTCTTCGTCGCTGCCACGGGAACCCATCCTTCACCCCCGCCGCCAACCTACGCCAACGTAATGAGGGGTTGACGGACCGTGATCTATACCACGCGGGGGATAAGGAATAAGTACACGCGGGGCCGGGACCCCCCTCGGGCCCCGGCCCCGCGCGCGTCGGTGCTCCGCCGCCCGGGCGGTCTCAGACGCTGACGCCCTTCGAGCGGAGGTAGGCCAGCGGGTCGATGTCGGAGCCGTAGGCGGGGCCCGTGCGGATCTCGAAGTGGAGGTGCGGACCGGTCACGTTGCCGGTGGCGCCGGAGAGGCCGATGCTCTGGCCGGCGGTGACGGTCTGGCCCGTCGAGACGTTCAGCTGGGAGAGGTGGCCGTACTGGGAGTACTTGCCGTCGGCGTGCCGGATGACGACCTGGTTGCCGTAGGCACCGCCCCAGCCTGCGGAAACCACCGTGCCCGCGCCGACGGCCCGGACGGTGGTGCCGGTGCTCGCGATGAAGTCGACGCCGGTGTGGTAGCCGGAGGACCACATGGCGCCGGGGGTGCGGTACTGGGTGGAGATGCCGCCGCCGACGGGGGCGACGAATCCGGCGGCGCTCGCGGGGGCGGACTGGGCGGCCGGGGCGGACTGCTTCATTCCGCGGGCCGGCGCGGCGGAGCCCTTCCGCTGCGCGGCGCCCGAGGAGCCGGCGGCGCCCGACGCGGCGGGGGCCTCCTCGGCCGGGGCGGGGTCCGCGGCGTCCTCACCGGCCGCCGGAGTTCCGCTCGAGGACTCCTCGGCGGGGGCCGCAGCCGGCTTGGGGGCGGCGGGGCCGGCGCTCCCGCCGAGGGTCAGGCGCAGGCCCGGGTGGATGAGGGAGGGGTCGTCGCCGACGGCCGCGCGGTTGTCGGCGTACAGCTGCTCCCAGCCCCCGGAGAGCCCGCGCTCGGCGGCGATGACCGAGAGGCAGTCGCCGGGGACGACCGTGTAGACGGACGGGGCGGCGGCCGGGGCCGCGGCGGGCGCGGCGGTCCGGAACGCCTCCGGGGCCTGGGCGGACGCGACGGCGGGGGTCACGGCGGCGGGGGCGGCCGCGTGGGCTCCGGCGGCGCCGGTCAGCGGCAGCGCGAGGGCGGCTCCCCCGGTGCCGGCGAAGGCCAGGCCGCGGGATATGGAACGGGACTTCGGACGGCGGTGCTTGCCCTTTCCGGGCATGGCGAATTCCTCTCCGGCGCCTGCGAGGTGAGCTGTCGGGTTCGGACTGGAGATGTCCGGCCGTACGGGTACGGCTTCACCCCGAGCCGCGCCGGATTCGATCCGGCCCGGCGGCCTGCATGGTTCCCCCGCTCCTGCCGCGCGTCGTGGTCGGGTGCGGTTCCCGGGCGGCGGCAGGATTAGGCGGTCCACCCGGATCGCTCGCGAAGGTAATCCAGCGGGGGCACGGGCAACAAGCGGTGAATTCCCTGACGGAATAGCAGGTATGACCGATCAACGAATTTACGGTCACCCTGCGTCCATTCCCGACCGCCAACAACCTTCCCCGCATGGGAATTCGTGTTCCGCGATCAGGCACGCTCGGTCACCGTATGATCTGGCTCACGGAGTTCGGCCCGATCTCTCGTCCACCTATGGCAAGTTGGTCCCAACCAGAGCAATTCGGACACGCAGCGCACCGCGGAGGAGAACACGTGACCCAGCAGATACCGCAGGACCTTCCCGCGTACCCCGAACCCACGCCCGAGATGACCGGAGTGCGCAATTTCCGTGACGTGGGCGGTTTGCCGACCACGGACGGACGGAGGGTCAGGCCGGGACGACTGTTCCGAAGCGGACATCTGGCGCATGCCACCGAAACCGATGCAGAATTCCTCGCCTCCCTCGGCCTGCACACCGTCTTCGACTTCCGCAACGCCGCCGACCGGGCCGTCGAGGGCCCGGACGTCGAACTGCCGGGCGTGCGCAACGTGAACGTCCCGCTCTCGGACCCGGCCGACGGCGGGGAGTTCTGGCGGACGGTCCGCGAGGGCGGCCTCGACCAGCTCCGCTCCCTGCTGGGCGACGGCAGGGCGGCCGCCCGCATGGCGGAGTCGTACCGCGAGATGATCCGCCACCGCACCGCCGAACACGGCCGGGTGGTGCGCGCCCTCGCCGAGGACAGCGTGCCCGCACTCCTGCACTGCGCGGCCGGCAAGGACCGGGCGGGCCTGTCGATCGCCGTCACCCTGCTCGCCCTGGGGGTGGACCGCGACGCCATCGTGGCGGACTACATGGAGTCGAACGCCCCGCACAACCGCTACCGGCTGCTGCGCGGCACCGAGACGCCCGAGACCCGGCCCGGGGAGGTGACGGAGCTGCTGGCGCCGCTGTTCGACGCCCGCCCCGAGTACCTGCTCGCCGCGTACGAGACCGTCGACGCGCACTGGGGCGGACTCGACCGCTACCTCTCCGACGGCCTGGGGCTCACCCCGGCCACGCGGGAGCGGCTGCGCGACCAGCTGCTGGACTGAGCCCGGCCAGGGCCCCGGAAGCACCGGGGCCCCCTACCGCTAGCGGTTGCCGACGGCCTGCTTGACCAGGGTCCGGCCGAAGTCCCACATCAGCGAGCCCCCGCCGTGCGCCTCGTCCATGACCTCGCGGAAGGCGGCGACGAACCGGTCCACGTCCGCCTCGTCCACGATCAGCGGCGGGATCAGCTTGATGACCTCCAGGTGGTCCCCCGAGACCTGGGTGAGGATCCGGTGCCGGTTCAGCAGCGGCACCACGACCATCTGGGCGAACAGCCCCTTGCGGGCCGCCTGGAGCATCGTCCAGCGGCCGCGCAGGCCCAGCGAGGACGGCCGGCCGAACTCGATGCCGATCATCAGCCCGCGGCCGCGCACCTCGTGGAGCATCTCGTACTCGTCCACGAGCGCGGCCAGCCGTCCGCGCAGCAGGTCGCCCATGGCCCGGGCGTTGGCCACGACCTGCTCGTCCTCCATGACGTGCAGGACCGCCAGCCCGGCCGCCATCGCCTGGGCGTTGGAACCGAAGCTCGCGGAGTGCACGAGGACGCGGTCCATGGACGAGTAGACCTTCTGGAAGATCCAGTCCTTGCCCAGGGTCGCACCCACGGGCACGTAGCCGCCGGAGAGGGCCTTGGCCACGCACACCAGGTCCGGCTCCACGCCCGGTTCGTGCTGGTACGCGTAGAAGTCCCCGGTGCGTCCGAGGCCGGTCTGCACCTCGTCGGCGATCAGCAGCGCCTTGTGCCGGTGCAGGAGCTCCTGGGCGGCGCGCAGGAACCCCGGCGGGGCGGCGTGCACCCCCTTGCCCTGGATCGGCTCGACCACGAAGGCGGCCACGTCGCCCCGGCGCAGCTCGCGCTCCAGCGCCCCCAGGTCCCCGAGGGCGATCTTCGTGTCGGGCAGCAGCGGGGCGAAGCCGTCGCGGAATCCGCCCTCTCCGTTGACCGACAGCGAGCCGGTGGTGAGCCCGTGGAAGGCGTGGTCGCAGTAGAGGACCCTGGGCCGGCCGGTGGCGTAGCGGGCGAACTTGAGGGCGGTCTCGACCGCCTCGGTGCCGCTGTTGCCGAAGAAGACGCGGTCCAGGTGGGGGCTGTGCGAGAGCAGCTTCTCGGCCAGCAGCCCGGGCAGCGGCTGGCAGTCGAAGCGGGTCAGGTCGGCGAGCTGGGCGTCCAGGACGTCGTGCAGGGCCCGGCGGACCACCGGGTGGTGGCGGCCCAGGCCCATCACGCCGAAGCCGGCGAGCATGTCGAGGTAGTCGTTGCCCTCGGCGTCCCAGAAGTGGGCGCCCTCGGCGCGCACGTAGACCTTGTCGAAGCCGATGGTGCGCAGCATGCGGGGCAGCTGGTGGTTGAGGTGGCGGGCGTGCAGCTCGTAGCGCTCCGCGCCGCGCTCGGCGAGCAGCGCGGCGAGGTCGAAGCCGCCTCCCGCGCCGGACGCCCTTCCCCCGCCGGCCGCCCCTGCCTGCGGCTCCGTCATGCCGACGCGTCCCGGTTCCCGGCGACCGTCTCGCGGGCGGCGCGCAGGGACTCCTTGAGGGAGCCCATGGTGGCGAGGACGGCGGTGGGCTCGTAGCCGCAGTGCGCCATGCAGTTGGCGCAGCGCGGGTCCTTGCCGCGGCCGTACTTGCTCCAGTCGGTGTCGTCCACCAGTTCCCGGTAGGTGGGCACGTATCCGTCGCTCATCAGGTAGCAGGGGCGCTGCCAGCCGAAGAGGGAGTAATTCGGAATGGCCCAGGCGGTGCAGGGGAAATCGGCCTTTCCTTCCAGGAAGTCCAGGAAGAGCGGCGAGTGGTTCAGCCGCCAGCGGCGGCGGTTGCCGCCCGCGAAGGCCTTCTTGAAGAGTTCCCGGGTCTGTTCGACGCCCAGGAAGTGCTCCTGGTCGGGCGCCTTTTCGTAGGCATAGGCGGGCGAGATCATCATTTCGTCCACCTGGAGGTCGTCATTGAGGTAGTTCAGCACCTCGATGACGGTCTGCGGGGTGTCGGTGTTGAAGAAGGTGGAGTTGGTGGTCACCCGGAATCCGCGCCGCTTCGCCTCCTTGATCGCGGCGACGGCCTCGTCGAAAACGCCTTCCTTGGCCACGGATTCGTCGTGGCGTTCGCGCAGCCCGTCGATGTGCACGGCGAAGGCGAAGTAGGGGGACGGGGTGAACTTCTCGATCTTCTTGCGGAGCAGCATGGCGTTGGTGCAGAGGAAGACGTACTTCCGCCGGGCCACCAGCTGTCGGACGATCTCGTCGATCTGGGGGTGCATCAGGGGCTCGCCGCCCGCGATGGACACCATGGGCGCGCCGGACTCCAGGACGGCGCCGACCGCCTGGGCGACGGGCATGCGCTGCTTGAGCACCCCGGCCGGGTGCTGGATCTTGCCGCACCCCTCACAGGCCAGGTTGCACGCGTAGAGCGGCTCCAGCTCGACGATCAGCGGGAACTTCTCACGCTTGCGGAGCTTCTGTTCGAGAAGATAGGTCCCGACCCTGATGGACTGTCGCAGCGGCATGGCCATCTGGTTCACCTCCTGGGAATCAGTAACGAACGGTGCCATTCATGAAAAGCGGGCAGTACGGCACGTAGTACACGGAAGGCCGATATTCCTCCGCGTACCGTGCCGATACGGACGAGCTCGTGCTCTGGAGCGTCCACGATCACCCGGACGGCCGCAACCGGGCGGCCCGCCCCGGAAGCGGTCCACAGGGTGGCCGCGGACTCCATGTCGACGGCGATCGCGCCGGCGGCCCGCAGCCGGTCACGCTCCTGGCCCCGGACGACGTGGTCGGAGCCGGTCAGTACGCCGGTGTGCACGGTCCGCCCCGGAACGGCGCGGGCCAGTGCTCCGGCGAGCACGGCGGTACCGGTGCAGGGGACCGCCCCGCGGGGGTCGCGGGTCTCCTCCGCCACGACGAGGTCTCCGGGGTTCATCCCGGGGACCAGCCCGGCGCAGAAGCCGGTGGCGAGGACGGCGGCGCGTTCCATCCCCGGGCGCCCCAGGGCCCGGGCCACGGCCCGGTCGGCGGCGCGCGGGCCCATCCCGGTGCGCAGCACGGTGCCCCCGCCGGCGGCCCGGCCGGTACCGCCGAGGGCCGCCCGCTCGATGCGCAGGGCGCAGGCGATCAGCAGCGGCGGCGCGGACGGGGCCGCGCGGGCGGACATCAGACCCCCTCGGCCGCAGCGGGAACGGCCGCCGCGCCGCCGGTTCGCGCGGCGCCCGGGCCGAAGGGCTCCCCGTACAGGTAGCGGCCCAGGGCCGTGAGGGGGAACACCTGCCGGTAGAGGTGGTAGTTGATGGAGAAGTCCCAGGGGAAGCCGGTCCCGGTGAAGTACGGCTCGTCCCAGGTGCCGTCGGCGCGCTGGGTCTCCACCAGGTACGCGAGCCCGCGCCGGACGGCCTCGCCCTCCCGCTCCCCCGCCGCGAGCAGGGCCATCAGCGCCCACGCGGTCTGGGAGGCCGTGGAGGCGCCCTTCCCCGCCCAGGATCGGTCCTGGTAGGAACGCTGGTCCTCGCCCCAGCCGCCGTCCGCGTTCTGCACGGACTCCAACCAGCCGACGGCCCGCCGCACGGCGGGGTGCCGGGGGGAGATCCCGGCGGCGGTCAGGGCCGGGACCACCGAGCCGGTCCCGTAGACGTAGTTGGTGCCCCAGCGGCCGAACCAGCTTCCCTCCGGCTCCTGTTCGGCGAGCAGCCAGGCGATGCCGCGCCGGGCGCGCGGGTCGCCGGCCTTGCCCTCGGCGGCGAGCATCTCCACCACGTGGGCGGTGACGTCGGCGGACGGCGGGTCGATGACCTCCCCGAAGTCGCAGAAGGGCAGCCGGTTGGGGAACGGGCTGGTGTTGTCGGCGTCGAAGGCGGCCCAGGCGCCGTTCTTGGACTGCATCCCGAGGGTCCAGGAGGTGCCGCGGGCGATGGCGGCCTCCACCTTCGCCGGCTCCGGGTGGCGGATCCGGCGCAGGGCCAGGACCACCTCGGCGGTGTCGTCGACGTCGGGATAGGTGTCGTTGTGGAACTCGAAGGCCCAGCCGCCCGGTTCCAGGCCGGGGCGGCGCACGGCCCAGTCGCCGCTGCGCCGGATCTCCTCGCCGAGCATCCAGTCGGCGGCCTTCACCAGCGCCGGGTGGCCGGGGTCCACGCCCGCGTCGGCCAGGGCGATGGCGGCGAGGCAGGTGTCCCAGACCGGGGACTGGCAGGCCTCGACCATCCGGGCGCCGTCCTCGCGCCAGACGGTGAAGCGGTCGAGGGATTCCAGTCCGGCCCGCATCACCGGGTGCCCGAGGTCGTAGCCGAGCAGGTGCAGGGCGATCACGGAGTACACGGCGGGGGGCTGGATGCCGCCCCAGCAGCCGTCGTTCTCCTGGCGTTCGACGATCCAGCGGCCGGCGGCGGCCATCGCCGCCTTGCGCAGCCGGCGCGGGGCGACGCGCCGGTAGAAGTGCAGGGCCTTGTCCATGCGCTGGAAGGCCCCGTCCCAACTGGCCAGCGGGGCCGTTGGTTTGGACGGGTTCGGGTCGCGGGCGTCGGTGTGCAGCTCGTCGAGGGTGAAGGGGGCCGGGCGGACGGGCCGCAGCGCGGAGACGACGGTCAGCGGGACGATCGTCTGGCGGGCCCAGCAGCCGAAGTCGTAGATGTTCAGCGGCACCCAGGACGGCAGGAAGACCAGCTCGGGCGGGAGTTCGGGCAGGTGGTCCCAGCTCCACCAGCCGAAGAGGGCCAGCCAGATGCGGGTGAACACCCGGGCGGAGGCGATCCCGCCCTGCTCGCGGATCCAGGCGGAGGCGCGGGACATGTGCGGGGCGTCGGGCAGGTCCCCGGCCAGCCGCAGGGCCACGTACGCCTCGATGGTGGCGGAGAGTTCGGGCGGGCCGCCGTGGAAGGTGGCCCAGGTGCCGTCGGGCTGCTGCTCTCCGCGGATGAAGAGGGCGGCGGCCCGGGTGGTCGCCTCGTCGCGGATGCCCAGGAACTGGCGCAGCAGCAGGTCCTCGGCGTCCATGGTGACGTTGGTCTGGAGGTCGCCCTTCCACCAGCCGTCCGCGTCCTGGCGGTCCAGCAGTTCGCGGACGGCCCGGTCGGTGGCCTCCTTGACTCCCTTGAGCAGGCCGGTGTCCTCGCCGGACGGGCCTGTGGCCGTGGCGGCGGGGGCCGCCGTGCTGTCGTGTCGCGGATCGGCGCCGTCGGTGATCGCACCGCCGCCGTCGGTCGTCGCTGTCATGGCTTCCCCTTCGTACCGTTCGTCGGCTGTGCCAGGGTCTGCCGTCGGCCGGGGGCCTCTCAGGAGGAGGGGCGCCCGGCCGGCGACTCGCGATTCATATCCACTTTCCGGCGAAGATCACCTCTTGCGCACGACGACGAAGTCGGCGAGCGCGACGAGCTGCTCGCGCACCCGCTGGGGCATGTCCACGTCGTCGAGCGCTCGAACGGCGATCGCGTGCTGGCGGCGCGCCTCGTCGGCGGTCCACTGACGGCCGCCCGCGGCCTCGATCAGGGCGGCGCGGTGGGCGAACTCCTCCTCCGAGAAGTTCTCGAAGTCGTTGCTCTTGGCGTCGTCCGCCAGCAGCCTCGCGAGCTCCTCACATGCGGGTCCACCTGCGGCGAGGGCCGCGACGACGGGCAGGGACTTCTTGCGCTGGCGCAGGTCGCTCCAGGTCTGCTTGCCGGTGGACTCGGGGTCGCCCCAGATGCCGAGGAGGTCGTCGACGGCCTGGAAGGCGAGTCCGAGGTGGTAGCCGTACTCCTCCAGCTTGTCGGCCGTGCGGTCGTCCGCGCCGCCGAGGACGGCGCCGATGGACACCGCGCACGCGAGCAGGGCTCCGGTCTTGTTCCCCTCCATCTCGAGGCATTCTCGAACGCTGACGCGCTCGCGGTGCTCGTAGGAGATGTCCTGGGCCTGGCCGTCGATGAGCTTGCGGCTGGCGGTGGTCAGCCGGCGGGTGGCGCGGCCGGCCTCGACGGTGCCGAGCTCCAGGAGCACCTCGTTGGCGAGGGCGAAGAGGGCGTCGCCGACGAGGATGGCCAGCGCGGGGCCGTGGACCTTCCAGACCGTGTCGCGGTGGCGGCGCTGCTCGTCGCCGTCCATCAGGTCGTCGTGCAGCAGCGAGAAGTTGTGGACGAGTTCCACGGCGACGGCGCCGGGGATGCCGACCTCGGCCGGGGCCCCGGCCGCCTCGGCGGAGAGCAGGGCGAGGGCGGGGCGCACGGCCTTGCCGCCGTCGCCGTCCGCCGGGTTGCCCTGGGCGTCGATCCAGCCGAAGTGGTAGGCGGCGACGGTGTCCATGGGCGCCGCGAGCCGGTCGACCGCCGCGCGGAGCACGGGGGTCGACAGGGTGCGGCCGCGTTCGAGGAGGGCGAGGGTGTCGGTCTTCTCCGCTCCCGCGCCGGCCGTGCCCGCGTCGGCATCCGTGTTCTCGACAGCCGGGTTCCCCGGGTTCACTGGCTCTCCTCTGGTTCCTGTACGTGCTGTGCGGGTCGTGCTGGTGGTGCTGCTGGTGCTCGTGGTGGTCGTCATACCGCCTCCTGCAGAGGATGTTCGCGGGGGCGGCCGAGCGCGGCGAGCGCGGCGTGTGCCGCGCCGAGGCCGCTGCGGACGGCGCTCTCCATGGTCGCGGGCCAGCCGGTGGCGGTCCACGCACCGGCGAGATAGAGCCCCGGCGTGTCGGTCCGGGGGCCCGGGCGCAGCCGGCCGACGCCGGGGGTGGGGGCGAAGGTGGCGGTGCGCTCGCGGGTGACGAAGAAGTCCCGTACCTTCGCGCCGCGGGCGGCCGGCAGCAGCCGTTCCAGTTCGGGCAGGTACTTGGCGCGCAGGACGGAGACCGGCTCGTCGATGTCGTCCTGGGCGACGGACTGGGACAGGGCCAGGTACTGGCCGCCGTCGGTGAGCCCGGAGGAGTCGGTGCGGTCGAAGACCCACTGGACGGGGGTGCCGAGGGCGGCGAAGAAGGGCTGCCGGAGCACCTTGCGGTCGTAGACGACGTGGACGTTGAGGATCGGGGCGGTGCCGATGTCGAGGAGCTTGTCGGGGTCGGCGAGCGCGCCTTGGGGCAGCAGGCCGTGGGCCTCGCGCTGCGGGACGGCGAGGACGACGGTCCCGGCGTCGAGGGACTCCCCGTCGGTGTCGACCCGCCAGTCGCCGTCCTCGCCGCGGGTGACGGCGGTGACGCGGGTGCGCAGTTCGGTGCGGACGCCGGCGGAGTCGAGGGCCTTGCGAGCGAGGGTGTCGTGGAGTTCGCCGAGCGGGACGCGGGCCCAGCCGATGTCGGCGGCGCCGTTCTCGGAGAGCAGGCCGGTCTTGAAGACCATGGCGGCCAGGCCCAGGGAGGACTGCGCGGCGGTGGCGTTGAGGGTGGCGATGCCGACGAGGTCCCACAGGGCCTCGACGGTGCGCGGGCTCTGGCCGTAGCGGGCGAGCCAGGTGGCGAAGTCGAGGCCGTCGAGCGCGGGGTCGGCGGGGTCGAGGCGGCGCAGGGCGAGGGCGGCGCGGCCGACGGAGGCCCGCTCGGCGAGGGAGAGGTGCGGGTAGCGGGCCAGGGAGGCGGCGAGGTGCAGGGGGACGGGCAGAGCGCTGCGGCGCAGCCGGCCCAGGCGCGGCCCGGCGGGGTGGGCCACGTCGAGGACGGGGACGTCGAGGCGGTCCTGGAGCGGGGCGAGGGCGGCGCCGTCGACCCGGTCGAGGAACCACCGGTAGGCGGTGCAGCAGCGCAGGTAGACGTGCTGGCCGTTGTCGACGGTCAGGTCGCCGCGCTTGAAGGAGAAGGCGAGGCCGCCGAGCCGGGGGCGGCCTTCGAGGAGGGTGACCCGCAGTCCGGCGTCGGCGAGTTCGAGGGCCGCGGTGACACCGGCGAGCCCTCCGCCGATGACGACGGCACGTCCGTCGCCGCCGGTTCCGCTGCCGCTCATGATGCCTCCGGGGTGGTGCGCGGGCCCGCCGGGCCCGGGTGTGTCGTACGGGACCGGCCTGCCGGGGCGGCGGGTGCCGCGAGGCCCGCCCGGTCAGACGCGGCCTCGTCCCCCGTGGTTGCCCGCACGAGGGCACGGTCCCCCCGGCCGGGGGCGTGCCCGCCGAGGGCGCCCGGGAGGCCGCGGCCCAAACCGTCGGACAGACCGCCGCCGTCCGACAGACCGCCGCCGTACCCGGGCGTGGGAACCGGGGCCGGACCGCCGGACCGGTCGGCGCGCCCCGCCGCGGGACGGTACGCCGTCGCGGCTCGGGAACCGGCCCGGGCGGGGCCCGCCGGGGCGTCGGTGCGGCGCACCGGGGCACAGGCCGGGGCCGGGGTCGGGGGCATCAGGCGCGCCTCCGGGCGGTCTGGCGGGAGATGGTGCGGGCGTCGAGGCCGGAGAGGCCGCGCACGGCCACGTACGCCTTCTCGTGGGGCGGCAGCGAGACGCGTCCGCGCAGGACGGCGGCGGGTTCGCGCTCGATGCGGTCCAGCAGGCGGCGGTAGATGCCGGCCATCGCCGCGACGCAGGCGCCGCTGCGCCGGTCGAGCATGGGCAGCAGCCGGTAGCCCTCGGTGAACAGGGCGCGGGCGCGCCGGACCTCGTGGTGGACCAGGCCCGGGAAGTCGGAGCCGGCCGGGAGGCGGCCGCTGCGGAAGCCCTCGGAGCAGCCGAACTTGGCGAGGTCCTCGGCGGGCAGGTAGGTGCGGCCGTTGCCGGCGTCCTCGCGGACGTCGCGGAGGATGTTGGTGAGCTGCAGGGCCAGGCCCAGCGTGTCGGCGTACTCCTCGGCGTGCTCGCCGGGGCCGACCGTGCCGAACACGCCGAGCGAGAGCCGGCCGATGGCGCCGGCGACGCAGCGGCAGTAGGCCTTGAGGTCGTCCCAGGTCTCGTACTCCTCGCCGCGGACGTCCATCAGGACCCCGTCGATGAGCTCGTCGAGGCCGCCGAGCGGGATGGGGAAGCGGCGGGCTGCGTGCGCGAGGGCGACGGCGACCGGGTCGGTGTCGTCCTCGTCGACCTCCCCGGCCCGGATCCGGCCGAGGACGGCGCGGGTGTCCTCCAGGCGGGCCAGTTTGGCCTCGGGGGCGAGGGTGCCGTCGCCGATGTCGTCGACGCGCCGCGAGAAGGCGTACAGCGCGGACATCGCCTGCCGCTTGTCGGTGGGCAGCAGCCGGATGCCGTAGGCGAAGTTGCGCGCCTGGGTCCCGGTCACGGCCTCGCAGTAGCTGTAGGCGGCGAGGACCGGGGCGGACGGGACGGACGCGTGGTTGGGGCCCTCCACGTTCGGGCTCACCCCTTTCTCGGCGCTGTGCGCAGGACGGCGGCCACCTCGCGGAGGAGCAGGCCTCGGGTGGGCTTGGGCGGGCCGGGCAGGACGTCGAAGCCGGCGGCCGAGATCGCCCGCAGGGCGGCTCGCCCCCCTCCCACGAACCCCGCGAGCAACAGCCGTAGCCTGCCGTGCACGCTACCCACGAGTGGGGTGCCTTCATTCAGGAGTCCGTATGTGCGTTCTGTTTCGAAGGCGATCAGGGAACGCACGGACGCTCCGGCGGAGCGGGCCCCGAGGTCGGCCTCGGCTACGTGGAAGCGCCGCATGTCCTCGGCCGGGAGGTAGATCCGGTCGCGGGCGAGGTCCTCGGTGACGTCCTGGAGGTGTTCGGCGAGCTGCAGGGCGGTGCAGACGGCGTCGGAGCGGCGGATCCGCTCGGGGGTGGCGGTGCCGGTGAGCTCCAGCACGAGGCGGCCGACGGTGTTGGCTGAGAGCTCGCAGTAGGCGAGGAGGTCCCCGTACGTCGCGTAGCGGGCCACCCGCTGGTCCTGGCGGTTGGCCTCGATGAGCCCGAGGAAGTGCTCGCGGCTGAGGCGGTGCTCGCGGGCGACGGGCTGGAGGGCGAGCAGCAGGGGGTGGCGCGGCGGGCCGTCGGTGCCGCCGAAGACGCGCAGCAGGTCGGCCTCGAGCGCGTCGAGCATCGCCAGGCGGTCGTCGGCGGCGGCCGGGTCGAGGCCGAGGAGGACGGCGTCGCGGCCGCCGGGGGCGAGGTCGCCGTCGCCGATGTCGTCGACGAGGCGGGCGTAGCCGTAGACCGCCATGAGGCCGTGGCGCCAGGCGCGGGGCAGGAAGGCGGGGGCGACGGGGAAGTTCTCCGAGGCGGCCTTGGCGAGGGTGGCGCCGGCGTGCGCGCCGGGGGCGTCGCCGGGGGCCGGGGCCGACGGGTGACGGACGCCGTGCCCGGGGGTCACCGGCCGCCGCCCGGGACCGGGACGGCCGCTGTGCCTGGGGGCCGCAGAATTCCCGTAGCCATTGCCGTCACGTCTCCCGTTCTACACTGCCGACCCAAGTCATCCCATTTCGGACACGCCGCGGAGTTTACCGGGGAGTATCCCGGAGTGGCCCGGGGGAACCGGCTGCGGGGAATCGTCCCCTCTTGCCGCGATTCAGAACTGGTACAGCTTACGCCGTACAACACCACGGGGGTCTATCGGGTGCCCACCACGCCCGGAATGTCGGCCGCATGGCGAGGCCCCCGCCGCGGGGAGCGGCGGGGGCCTGGACGCCAGGGGGCGGCGGGTCAGTGGCTGCTGGCCTTCTCGTACGCCGCGACGACCTCTTCGGTGGGCCCGTCCATCAGGAGCTCGCCCTTCTCCAGCCACAGCACCCGGCTGCAGGTGTCGCGGATGGAGTTGTTGTTGTGGCTCACCAGGAAGACCGTGCCCGCCTTCTCCCGCAGCTCGCGGATGCGCGCCTCGGAGCGGACCTGGAACTTGCGGTCACCGGTGGCGAGCGCCTCGTCGATCATCAGGACGTCGTGGTCCTTGGCCGCGGCGATGGAGAACCGCAGGCGCGCGGCCATGCCGGAGGAGTAGGTGCGCATCGGCAGGGAGATGAAGTCGCCCTTCTCGTTGATCCCCGAGAAGTCGACGATGTCCTGGTAGCGCTCCTTGACCTGCTCGCGGGTCATGCCCATCGCGAGGCCGCCGAGGACGACGTTGCGCTCGCCGGTGAGGTCGTTCATCAGCGCGGCGTTGACGCCCAGCAGCGAGGGCTGGCCGTCGGTGTAGACCTTGCCGGACTCGCAGGGCAGCAGGCCCGCGATGGCGCGCAGCAGGGTGGACTTGCCGGAGCCGTTGGAGCCGATGAGGCCGATGGCCTCGCCGCGGTAGGCGGTGAAGGAGACCCCGCGGACGGCGTGGACCTTGCGCACGCCCGGGGCGTCGCCCTTGCCGCGGCGCATTATCTTGCTGAGCGCGGCGGTGGCGCTGCCCTTGCCGGAGCTGCCGGTGTTGACGCGGTACACGATGTGCACCTCGTCGGCGATGACGGTGGGCACGCGGCCCTGGGTGTTGTCAGCCACGGCCGTAACGCTCCTCAGCCTTCCAGAAGTACACGAAACCGCCGAGGCCGATCACGACGGCCCAGCCGACGGCGAAGGCCCAGACGTGCGGCGGCAGGTGGTGCCGGCCGTAGTCGTCGATCAGCGCGTACCGGATGAGGTCCATGTAGATCGCCGCCGGGTTCCACTGGAGCACGTCGGTGACCCAGCCGGGCACGTGCCGGTCCTTGAGCGCCCCGCTGATCGAGAACATGACGCCGGAGGCGTACATCCAGGTGCGCGTGATGAACGGCATCAGCTGCGCCAGGTCGGGGGTCTTCGCGCCCATCCGCCCGAAGATCAGCGCGAGTCCGGTGTTGAAGACGAACTGCAGCGCCAGCGTCGGGACGACCAGCAGCCAGGACAGCCGCGGGTAGTTGCCGAAGGAGATCGTGACGATCAGCACGACGATCATCGAGTACAGCAGCTGCTGGAGCTGCTGCATCGAGAAGGAGATCGGCAGGGAGGCGCGTGGGAAGTGCAGGGCGCGGACCAGTCCGAGGTTGCCGGGGATGGCCCGGACGCCCGCCATCAGCGAGCTCTGGGTGAAGGTGAAGACGAAGATGCCCGTCACCAGGAAGGGGATGTAGACCCCCTTCGGCATGCCGCGGCCCGCGTTCATGATCAGGCCGAAGATCAGGTAGTAGACCAGCGCGTTGAGCAGCGGGGTCGCCACCTGCCAGATCTGCCCGAGCTTCGCCTCGCTGTACTGGGCGACCAGCTTGGCCCGGGAGAACGCCATGATGAAGTGGCGCCGGTCCCAGAGCTGGCGCACGTATCCGCCCAGGGTGGGCCGCGCGCCGCTGACGGACAGGCCGTACTTGTCGGCGAGCTGCGCCGGGGTCAGCCCCGCGTCGTCGGACGGCGGCTTGCTCGTGGCGAGGGCGCCGTCGGGGGTTGTGTCACTCACAAGTTGAAACTTTCCGTCTTCCAGATGCGCAGGTGGGGCGTCGGGCCTGGAGCGCCGGACCCGTGATCGGGGCTTATGGTCCCAGACGCGAGCTTCTCAGATGACAGGCGGTCGGCCCAGTCGCGTCAGCCGCCAGACCGTACGCCACCGCATGGGGCGCCGGGGACCGCAGGGGGTGGTGCAGCCTTCCTTGAACCCGCCGAACCAGGCCTTGAGGGCCGGTGCCGAGGGCCTGCGTACGAGCGTCAGCGCCAGCCAGACCCCCAGGTAGACCGGTACCAGCGGGGCGGGCAGGTTGCGCCGGGCGAGCCACACCCGGTTACGGGCCACCATACGGTGGTAGACCGCGTGCCGGGAGGGCGCGGTCGTCGGGTGCAGCAGCACCATGTCCGCGCGGTAGTCGATCAGCCATCCGGCGTCGAGGGCCCGCCAGGCCAGGTCGGTCTCCTCGTGGGCGTAGAAGAACTCGGCCGGCAGGAGACCCACCTGCTCGAAGACCTTCGTACGGACGGCGTTGGCGCCGCCCAGGAAGGTGGTCACGCGGGAGGAGCGCATCGGGTCGGAGGCGCGCAGCCGCGGCACGTGGCGGCGCTGGGTCGCCCCGGTGTCCGGGTCGGCGATCCGGAAGCTGACGATCCCCAGCTTCGGGTCCTCGTCGAAGGCCTGCCGGCACAGCTCGGCCGTGTCGGTGCGCTCCAGCAGCCCGTCGTCGTCGAGGAAGAGCAGCACGTCCACGTCGCTGCCGCCGGGGCCGAAGGCCTCGATGCCGACGTTGCGGCCGCCGGGGATGCCCAGGTTCTCGGGGAGGTGCACGGTCCGGACGCCGTCGGGCAGGCCGGTGACCTCGACGCCCTGGCCGACGACGACCACCTCGACGGGGTCGCCGTCCTGGCGGGCCACCGAGTCCAGCAGCGCCTTCAGCTCGTCGGGGCGGTTGCCCATGGTGATGATCACCGCGCCGACGCGCAGCGGGGCGCTCACCGCAGCCTGCTCGATACGAGGATGGACACCAGGTGCAGCACCGTCTGCAGCAGGGCGATGCCGGCGAGGACGGCGACGCCGAGGCGGGAGAAGAACAGGTCGCCGCGGACCTGGTCGAGGACCGCCAGCACCAGGATGAGCAGGGAGGCCTCGATGCCGAGGACCAGGCGGTGGAACTTCAGCGCGGCGGCGGCCCGGCGGGCCAGGGCCATGCCGGAGGAGCGCGGCTCGGCGGCGGACTCCTGGACCACGGGCTTGCCCGCCTGGTGGCGGGCGACGCCGACCAGGTCGGTCTCGGCCTTGATCAGGATCGCGCCGAGGGCCGCGAGGGTGCCCAGGAAGGCCCACAGCCAGTCGATCCGGCCGCCGCCCCACAGGTCGGCGGCGCGCAGCCCGAAGCCCACGAGGACGGCGGCGTCGCACAGGTAGGCGCCGACGCGGTCCAGGTAGACGCCGGAGAGCGAGAACTGCTTCTTCCAGCGGGCGACCTCGCCGTCGACGCAGTCGAGCAGCAGGTAGCCCTGCACCGCGAGGACACCGAGGACGGCGCCCCAGATGCCCGGCACCAGCAGGGCCGGGGCGGCCAGGACTCCGCTCAGCGTCATCACGTAGGTCAGCTGGTTGGGCGTGACCTTGGTGGTGACCAGCAGGCGGGTGATGCGCAGGGAGATCTCGCGCATGTAGAGGCGGCCGCCCCAGTGCTCGCCACTGCGCCGGTCCTTGACGCCCGCCGGGTGAACGACGGGGCGCAGTTCAGCTACGGATGGTCTGGGCATAGTCGGCGTAAGCGTCCCTGATCTCGGCGGCGGACAGGTTGAGGTGCTCCAGGATGGTGAACCGTCCCGGGCGGGTCTGGGGGGCGTACTCCACGGCCGCGACGAACTCGTCGGCGCTGAAGCCGATCTCCTCGGGCAGCACCGGCAGGCCGTGCCGGCGCAGCACCTCGACGAAGAGCCCGGACTGCTCGCGGGCGCCGCGCAGGTGCATGGCGAAGGCGGCGCCGATGCCGACCTGCTCGCCGTGGAGCGCGGAGCGCCCGGGGTGGAGCAGGTCGAAGGCGTGGCTGATCTCGTGGCAGGCGCCGGACGAGGGGCGGCTGTCGCCGCTGATCGACATGGCGATGCCGGAGAGGACGAGCGCCTCGGAGAGCACGGTGAGGAACTCGTCGTCGCCGCAGCCGCCGGGGTGGCGCAGGACGGACTCCCCGGCGGTGCGGGCCATGGCCGCGGCCAGGCCGTCCACGGCCTCGCCGGTGATCCGGTGCGAGAGCTCCCAGTCGGCGATGGCCGAGATGTTGGAGATCACGTCGCCGATGCCGGCGCGGACGAAGCGCGTGGGCGCCTCGCGGATCACGTCGAGGTCGATGACCATGGCGATCGGCGTGGGCACGCCGTAGGAGCCCCGGCCGTTGTCGTTGTCCAGGATGGACACCGGGGAGCAGATGCCGTCGTGGGAGAGGTTGGTGGCGATGGCCACCATGGGCAGCCCGACCCGCGCCGCGGCGTACTTCGCCACGTCGATGATCTTGCCGCCGCCCAGGCCCACGACGGCGTCGTAGCGGCGGCCCTTTATGTCGTCGGCGAGCTTGACCGCCGAGTCGATGGTGCCGTCGACGACCGGGTACCAGTCGGCGTGCGGCAGGGCCTGCTCCAGACGGGCGCGCAGCGCCTGCCCGGAGCCCCCGCTGATCGCGATCGCGAGCCGGCCGGACGCGGAGATCCGCTGGTCGGCGAGGATGCCGTCCAGCTTGTCCATCGCCCCGCGGCTGATGTCGACGACGACCGGCGAGGGGATCAGCCGCGTCAGTACTGGCATGCGATCGTCCGGCCCTTGGCGAGGTCGTCGTGGTTGTCGATCTCGACCCACTTCACGTCGCCGATGGGGGCCACGTCGATGGTGAAGCCGTCGTTCACGAGCTGCTGGTAGCCGTCCTCGTAGTAGAGGTCGGGGTCGCGCTCGAAGGTGGTCTTGAGGGCCTCGGCCAGCTGCTCGGCGGCCTCCGGCTCGATGAGGGTGACGCCGATGTACTCGCCGGTCGCGTCGGACGGCTCCATCAGCTTGGTGATCTTCCGCACGCCCTCGGCGCCGTCGACGACGACCTTCATCTCCTCGTCGGCCAGGTTCTTGACCGTGTCGAGGGCGAGGATGATCTTCTGGCCGTTGCCGCGGGCGGCGAGCAGGGTCTTCTCGACGGAGACCGGGTGGACGGTGTCGCCGTTGGCGAGGATCACGCCCTGCTTCAGGACGTCACGCGCGCACCACAGGGAGTAGGCGTTGTTCCACTCCTCGGCCTTGTCGTTGTCGATCAGCGTGATCTTGACCCCGTACTTGGCCTCCAGCGCCTCGCGGCGCTCGTACACGGCCTCCTTGCGGTAGCCGACGACGATGGCGACCTCGGTCAGGCCGACCTCGGCGAAGTTGCCCAGGGTCAGGTCGAGGACGGTGAGGCTGTCCTCCTGCCCCTCGGGGCCGACGGGCACGAGGGCCTTGGGCAGGGTGTCGGTGTAGGGACGCAGACGGCGTCCGGCACCGGCAGCGAGGACAAGGCCGATCATGCGGGTTCTCCTTCGTCGTGTACGGCGGGTGCTCCGGCGGAGACCCAGAAACGGATGCTCTCCACGAGCACGACCACGGCCACGAACACGGCCATGGCCGTGAGCGCGACGGGGAACGCGTCACGGGTGAGGACGGCGGCCAGGAGCGTGGCCAGCAGGACCCTGCCCTCGTGGCCGCCCGTCGTCCGCACCAGCCAGCGCGGGGGGGCGTCCGAGCCACCGCGGATGCGGTAGACCGTGTCGTAGTGATGGTAGGCGACCGCCGCGACCAGTCCGAATGCGGCCGGAAGGGCCCCCGGGACGTCCGCCTTGACGGCGAGGACGAGGACCGTGACGTACTCGCCGAAGCGGAACAGCGGCGGGATCAGCCAGTCGAGCGGGCCCTTGAGCGGCGTGGAGACCGCAGCCCCCGAGAGGAAGACGTAGAGCCCCGCCGTCGCGATCAGCGAGGTCGAGCCGAAGTCGCGGACCAGGGCCCCGCCGGCCATCACCACGGCCGCCCCGGCGGCCGTCGGCAGGGCGGCGGCCGAGGCCCGCTTGCCCGGGCGCGGGGCGCCGGTCCAGGCGAGCACGCCCGAGTCCGCGAGGTCGGCCAGCGCCCGTGCGGCCCGGTCGGTCCTCTTCGCCTTGCGGGTCACCGAGCGCAGGACCCGGCCGGCGGTGGTGTAGAGCGCGCCGAAGGCGCAGCCGATCAGCAGGGCGTAGAAGACGGTCCGCGGGGTGGTGGCCGCCGTGAGGACCGCGATCATCGCCCAGCGCTCGCCGATCGGCAGGATGATCATCCGCCGGACCCAGACGGTCCAGCCGACGCTGTCGAGCCGGCCGGAGAGGGCGGCCGTGGGGCTCGTGTTGGCCGTGGCGTCGTGGTTGGCCTCGTTGAAGGAGAAGTCGACCACGTGCCGGCAGGTCATCAGGATCATCGAGCCGAGCGCGAGCGCCCAGACGTCGTCGCCGCCCCGGGCCGCGCCGAGCGCGAGGCCCGCGTAGTAGGCGTACTCCTTCACCCGGTCGAAGGTCGCGTCCAGCCAGGCGCCCATCGTGGAGTACTGCAGCGAGTAGCGGGCGAGCTGCCCGTCGGTGCAGTCCAGGACGAAGGAGACGAGCAGCAGCACGCCCGCGGTGACGTAGCCCCAGCGCTCGCCGGTCGCGGCGCAGCCCGCCGCGAGCAGCGCGGTGAGCAGGGAGGCGGTGGTGACCTGGTTGGGGGTCAGGCCGCGGCGCGCGCACCAGCGGGCGATGTAGCGCGAGTACGGGCTGATGAAGAAGGTGGTGAAGAACCCGTCCCGGGCCTTGACCGCGCCGCGCAGCCGTACGGCCTCGTCGTCCACGGCCGCGACGGCGGCCAGGGCCTCGGCGCGCTCCGCCTCCCCGGCGGGCACGGCCGCGACGAGGGTGCCGAGCTCGGGCCGCCGGACGGTGGTCCCGGAGGCCTCGACCGCCGCGGCGAGCCGGTCCGCGTACGGGCCCTCGCCGTCGGGGGCGAGCGCCGCGGCCCGCTCCAGGGCGGCCCGGGCGCCGGGCTGGACGGCGAAGGCGCCGGTCACGGCGCTGGCCTCGAAGCGCGGGTCGGTCAGGGCCAGGCGCAGCGCGTGCGGGTGCCCGACGAAGCCGCTGTCGACGACGGCCACCCGCTGTCCGGCGGGCACGGCGGCCAGCGCCCGGGGTGCGTCTTCGGGAGCGGGGACCGGGCGCACGTCGAACCCGAGCGAACGGAGCTCGTCTTCAAGCGGTGATCCGGGGACCGGCAGGCCGGTGAGGATGACGGTCGACAGACGGACTCACTCCTTGCAACGAACGTTCCGGGCGGGCGCCCCGTGGGCGGCGGCAGAAAGCGCGGCGACACGGCGGCTGCGGCTGTCGGCAGAGGCTATCGGATGAATGGAAGACGGCATTCATCAGCCGTTCGGCCCCCATCCGTCCGGTTTGCGGACGGATGTTAAGGTGGACGCCGACTCCGAACGTGGAAGAGGTGGATTGATGACCGTCGCAGCGATCGCTGCCGTGCGCGGCGAACTCCGGTACATCTCCCCGTCTTCCCGGGTGTCCGGCCGGGCCTGATCCTCTTCTTCCTCACACGACGACAGGCCCCCGTCGGCCGGAGCCCCCGTTCAAGGGTTCACGTTGACCGACACCACCAGCGACACCACTCACGACAGCTCCGCCGACGAGGTCTTCGCGGCGTTCATGGAGCTGCACCGCGGGCTGCCCCGGCAGTCCCCCGGTTCCGACACCACCACCCGGCACCTGCTGTCCCTGTGCGGACCGCTGCCCGAGCGGCCGCGCGTCCTCGACATCGGCTGCGGTCCGGGCCGCAGCGCCCTGCTGCTCGCCGCCGAGGCGGGCGGGGCGGGCCGCGCCGAGGTGACCGCCGTCGACCTGTACGAGCCGTTCCTGGAGGAGCTGCGTTCCGCCGCCTCGGCCCGGGGCCTCGACGGGCGGGTCCGCGCGGTGCGCGCCGACATGGGCGCGCTCCCCTTCGAGGACGGCTCCTTCGACCTCGTGTGGGCGGAGGGCTCCGCCTTCTCCCTCGGCTTCGACCGGGCGCTCGCCGAGTGGAAGCGGCTCCTCGTCCCCGGCGGCCGGCTCGTGCTCAGCGAGTGCGAGTGGACCGCCGAGGAGCCCTCGGCCGGGGCCCGCGCCTTCTGGGACCCGCAGTACCCGCTGCGTTCCACCGCCCGCAACACCGCGGCCGTCCAGGCGGCCGGCTACCGGCTGCTGGGCGACGTCCTCCAGCCGGACTCCGACTGGGCGGAGTACTACGGGCCGCTCGGCGAGCGGGCCGCGGCCGCCGCCCCTGCCACCCCCGCCGAGGCGGCCGCCCTGGCCGGCGTGCGCGAGGAGCTCGCCGTACGGGAACGGCACGGGCACGAGTACGGCTACCGGGGCTGGGTGCTGGCCCCGGTGACCGCCGGTGACCCGGCCCCGGCCGGGGGCCGCTGGCGGGCCCGGCCCGAGACCGCCGCCGACGCGGCGGCCGTGCGGACCGTCAACCTGGCGGCCTTCGATACCCCGCTGGAGGCTGATCTCGTGGACGCGCTGCGCGCCGACGGGTCCTGGCTCCCCGGGCTGTCGTACGTGGCCGAGGGCCCGGACGGGTCGGTGGCGGCGCACGCCCTGCTGACCCGTTGCGCGGTGGACGGCGCGCCGGCGCTCGCGCTCGCGCCGGTGGCGGCCGATCCCGCGCTCCAGCGCTCGGGCGCGGGCAGCACGGTGGTACGGGCGCTGCTCGCGGCCGCCGCGGCGCGGGGGGAGACGTTGGTGCTGGTCCTGGGGCATCCGTCGTACTACCCGCGCTTCGGTTTCGTCCCGGCCTCGCGCTACGGGATCCGGGCCCCGTTCGAGGTGCCGGACGAGGCCATGATGGCGCTGGTGCTGGACGATTCCGTTCCGGTGCCCGTGGGCACGATCGGGTATCCGGCCCCCTTCGGCGTCTGAGGCCCTGACCGGCCGTCCGGCCCCCGCCGTTACCACGCGGCGGGGGCCGGACATGCGCGGATGGCCGAAGTGGGGACAAGCCCCTTTTGTACGGCAGACTGAAGACCGAAGTCCGAAGCGAAGGATGGGTATGCCGACCACATCAGCCACTGACGCCGACAACAGCGCGTCCGCCGGCACCGGCGCTCAAGAATCGATCATGCTCGAACTGGTCGACGAGTCCGGCAACACCATCGGCACGGCGGAGAAGCTCTCCGCCCATCAGGCCCCCGGTCTGCTGCACCGGGCGTTCTCCGTGTTCCTCTTCGACGAGCAGGGGCGGCTGCTGCTCCAGCAGCGCGCCCTCGGGAAGTACCACTCCCCCGGCGTCTGGTCGAACACCTGTTGCGGTCACCCCTACCCCGGCGAGTCCCCGTTCGCGGCGGCCGCCCGGCGCACCCACGAGGAGCTGGGGCTCTCGCCCTCCCTGCTCGCACAGGCCGGGACGGTGCGCTACAACCACCCGGACCCCGCCTCGGGTCTGGTCGAGCAGGAGTACAACCACCTGTTCGTGGGACTCGCCCAGGCCTCGCTCCACCCGGATCCGGAGGAGGTCGGCGACACCGCCTTCGTCACGGCCGAGGAGCTGGCGAAGCGGCACGCGGAGGCGCCGTTCTCGGCGTGGTTCATGACGGTGCTCGACGCCGCGCGTCCCGCGATCCGCGAACTGACCGGCGACGCGGCCGGCTGGTAGCCGCTGCGCCGTTCGGGTGCGGTGCGGGGCCCGGTGCGGCGGGCCGGGGTCTCAGAGGGGCCGGGCCGGGGCGTTCAGGGGCAGGGCGGCCCAGATCACCTTGCCGCCGGTGGAGGTGTGCTCGACGTCGCACACCCCGCCGGCCTCGAGGGTGACCTCGCGGACCAGGAGCAGCCCCCGGCCGCCGGTCTGGCCGAAGTCGGCCTCGAGCGCCTTGGGCCGGTACGGGTGGTCGTCCTCGACGGCCACCCGTACCCACTCCGGACCCACGGCCACCTCGACGGCCACCTCCGGCGAGAGCAGGGCGGCGTGCCGGACCGAGTTCGTCACCAGCTCGGAGACGATCAGCAGCAGGGAGTACACCAGGTCCTGCGAGGCCGGCACCCCCTGGCGGCCGAGCAGGTCGCGGACCGCCCGCCGGGCCTGGGGAACGGATTCTTCTACCGCCGGCGCGGTGAAACGCCACACTCCCTCGTACATGAGGGGGTCGGCCGGAGCCGCCGTCTCACCTCCTCTGGCCGGCGGGATGCTCCCGCTGTCGTCCATCTTCCGACCCCCGTCTTCGCGCTCGATCGTCTCCACGCGTCAAGAGTGGCGAGACACCTGCTCCGGACCGCTCCGCTGACCAGAAGTCAGCAGCAATCGGACGCTTTCTGACCGTCGGCGTATGACGGAGTCAGTTGTTGGACTGATCCTGATCCGCCACGCTCCGCTTGGCAGCGGCTGCCGTGTCCTGCCCGCTCACCGTGTCTTCCCTGACCAGACCCAGGATCCGCCGGGCGCCCATGCCCACCGCCACCAGGCTCAACCCGTCGAACAGCAGCGCCAGGGAGAAGAAGGTCCCGATCACGTACAGGCTGCTGCCGGGCCACTCCCACAGGATCAGGATGCCGAGCAGGACCCCGAAGGCGCCCTGGATCAGGGACAGCCCGAAGTTGGGCCCGCGCACCACCAGGGAGCCCGCGAGCCGGAACACCCCGCCGGTGAGGAAGAGCAGCGCGGCGAACATGGTCAGCGCTTCGGCGCTCGCCTCGGGGCGGCGCAGGATCACGAACCCGGCGGCGAGGTTGACCGCGGCCACGACGACGGCCAGCCAGAAGTAGTTGCTCCTGCGCGACTGGACCGCCTGGGCGAGGCCCACCAGCCCGCCGAGCAGCAGCAGCCAGCCGAAGAGGAACATCGAGGTCAAGGTGGCCACCCCGGCGTAGACCAGGCCCACCAGCCCGGCCAGCACCAGGACCACTCCGAGGAGCGCCAGCAGCCCGAAGCTGCGGCCCAGTTTCTTCTTCTCCTGCTGCTGCGGCCGCTTCCGCTCGGCCTTCCGGTCCACGCCCATGGGCGGGCCACCTCCTCGCACCCCCCCCGGGGGGACGGAGTCCCCTTGATCATAGGATCGTCGCCCCGGGATAGCATCCGGCGCATGGACGCAGCCATGGACGCCGCCCGGGAGGCACCCCGGGAAGCGGCCCTCCGCCACACGGTCGCCGACGGGGTGGCCACGGTCACCATCGCCCACCCCGCCAAGCGCAACGCCATGACGGCCGCCATGTGGCGCGCCCTGCCGGAGCTGCTGCCGGAGCTGGCCGCCGACCCGGCCGTACGGGTGCTGGTCCTGACCGGGGCCGGTCCGACCTTCTGCGCCGGCGCCGACATCTCCTCCCTGACCGGGGACGAGGACCCGCAGGCCCTGGCGGTCGCGGCCGAGGAGGCCCTGGCCGCGTTCCCCAAGCCGACGGTGGCGGCGGTCCGCGGATTCTGCGTGGGCGGCGGCAGCCAGCTGGCGGCGGCGTGCGACCTGCGGTTCGCGGAGGAGGGCGCGCGGTTCGGGGTGACCCCGGCGAAGCTGGGCATCGTCTACCCGGCCTCCTCCACCCGCCGGCTGGCCTCGCTGGTGGGCCCGGCGTGGGCCAAGTACCTGCTCTTCTCGGCCGAGCTGATCGGGGCCGAGACCGCGCTGCGGGCCGGGTTCCTGAACGAGCTGCTGCCGGCCGGGGGGCTGGAGAAGCGGGTGGCGGAGTTCACCCGGACCCTGACCACGCGCTCGCGGCTGACGCAGGCCGCCGCGAAGGAGTTCGCGGACGGGCGCACCGACCGGGACGCGTACTGGAGCGCCCAGGCGGCCGCGAGCGGCGACACCGCGGAGGGGGTCGCCGCCTTCCTGGAACGCCGGGACCCGGTGTTCAGCTGGCGCCCTGGCCCGCCAGGGGATTAGCGGAACGCAGCCGGGCGACGATCTCCGCCGGGGCCTTGGCCGGGGAGCCGGCGTCGTAGGGCGGCTGGGGGTCGTACTCGCACATCAGCTGCACGGTCTGGGCGTACTGGTCCCCCGCGATCCGGCCGAGCAGCCCGAGCCCCATGTCCAGGCCGGAGGAGACCCCGGCGGCGGTCACGTACTTGCCGTCGAACACCACCCGCTCGCCGGTGGGCTCGGCCCCGAAGGGGGTCAGGTGGTCCAGGTACAGCCAGTGGCTGGTCGCCCGGCGCCCGTCGAGCAGGCCGGCGGCGGCCAGGAGCAGCGAGCCGGTGCAGACGGACGTGGTCCAGGTGGTGGTGGCGTCCACGGAGCGGAGCCAGTCGAGGACGGCGGGGTTCTTCATCTCCACCTCGGGGTGCGGGCCGCCGGGGACGATGACGATGTCGGGGCGGGGCACCTCGTCCAGCGACTTCCCGGCGACGAGGACGGCGGCGCCGTTGTCGGTGCGTACGGGGCCCTTGTGCTCCGCCACGAACACGGTCTCGGCGCCGTCGAGGCGGCTGAGGGTCTCGTAGGGGCCGATGGCGTCGAGGGCGGTGAAGCGGTCGTAGAGCAGGACGGCGATCTGCATGTCTCCTCCGGAGGGGTGGCTGTGTCGTGGGTTGCCGCCCCGACGGGGCGGACGCCGTGTGCGCTGCGCGCGACGGGGTGGGGCGGGGAGACGGGCTCCGGCTACGCCGGCGGGGGACCGAAGCGGCGGCGGTATTCGGTCGGGGACTGGCCGAGGGTCCGGAGGAAGGCGCGCCGCAGCGCCTCCGGGGTGCCGTAGCCGCACGCGCGGGAGATACGGGCCACCCCCTCCCCCGACTCCTCCAGCATCCGCCGCGCGTGTTCCACCCGCACCCGCTCGACGTACCGCCCCGGCGTCACCCCCGTCTCGGCCTGGAAGGCCCGCGCGAAGTGCCTCGGGGACAGTGCCGCGCGGGCCGCGAGGGCCTCCACCCGCAGGTCCCCGCCCGGGTGCCGGCTGATCCAGTGCTGCACCTCCCGCAGCGGCTCCCGCCGGGCGGTCTGCGCCGCCAGCTGGGCGCTGAACTGCGCCTGGTTGCCGGGCCGGCGCAGGAACACCACCAGGTGCCGGGCGATCAGCAGGGCCACGTCCTGCCCGAGGTCCTCCTCCACCAGCGCCAGCGCCAGGTCGATCCCGGCGGTGACCCCGGCCGAGGTGGCCACGTGGCCGTCCCGGACGTAGATGGGGTCCGGTTCCACCGTCACCCGCGGGTAGTCCCGTGCCATCCGCTCGCACACCGACCAGTGCGTGGCCGCCCGCCGCCCGTCCAGCAGTCCGGCCTCGGCCAGCAGCAGGCCGCCCGTGCAGACGGACACCAGCCGGCCCGCACGGCCCCCGTGCGCCCGCAGCCAGTCGGTGATCCGCGGGTCGAAGTCCCCGGTGTAGCGGCCGCCGGGCACCAGCAGGGTGGTGTCCGGGCCGGGGCGGGCGCCCTCCAGGTCCCCGTCCGGGACCAGGGTCAGCCCGCTGCCGGTGCGCACCGGACCGCCTCCCGGGGAGAGGGTCCGGATCGCGTACCCGCCGTCGCCCGGGCGGCAGCGGCCCGCCCCGTCGAAGACCTCGACGGGGCCGGTCACGTCCAGGCTCTGGACCCCGTCGTAGAGGACGACGAGCACGTTTCGCTGCGGCATGGCTCCATGGTGTGACCCGGCCCCGATGGCCGCAATGACGGGCATCCCACCTATCCGGACACGGCGCCGGCCCGTGCGATCCTTGGCCGGTCCTTCCCGCGCCGTCCGGAGTGCCGCCCTGAACACCGCCCTCGCCGAGTCCCTGTCCTGTGTCCTGCTGCTCCTCGTGCTGGCCTTCGCCGTGCTGCGCCCGCGCGGGCTGCCCGAGGCGGCGGCCGCCGTGCCGGCGGCCGGGCTGCTCGTCGCGCTCGGGGTGGTGTCCCCGGCCGACGCGTGGGAGCAGCTGCGCGGGCTGCTGCCGGTGGTCGGGTTCCTGGCCGTGATCCTGGCCCTCGCCCAGCTGTGCGCCGACGAGGGGCTGTTCCGGGCGGCGGGGGCCGCGGTGGCCCGGCGGGCGGCCGGGCGGGGGGCGGCGGGGCTGCTGGGCGGGGTGTTCCTGGTGGCGGCGGCGGTGACGGCCGTGCTCAGCCTGGACGCCACGGTGGTGCTGCTGACCCCGGTGGTGCTGGCCACGTCCGCCCGGCTGGGCGCCCGGCCGCGCCCGCACGTGTTCGCCACCGCCCACCTGGCGAACTCGGCCTCGCTGCTGCTGCCCGTCTCGAATCTGACGAACCTGCTGGCCTTCGCCGCGAGCGGGCTGTCCTTCACCCGGTTCGCGGCGCTGATGGCCCTGCCCTGGGCCGTCGCGATCGGCGTGGAGTACGCGGTGTTCCGCCGGTACTTCCGGGCCGACCTGGCCGCCCCGCCCGAGCACGTGCCCGGGGCGGCGGAGCCCGCGCCGCTGCCCCGGTTCGCGACGGCCGTGCTGGCGCTGACCCTGGCGGGCTTCGCGGTGGCCTCGCTGGCGGGGGCGAGCCCGGCCTGGGCCGCGCTGGCCGGTGCGGTGGCGCTGGGCGTGCGGGCGCTGTGGCGCCGGGAGACCACCCCGAGGCGGCTGGTGGCCTCCACCGCGCCCGCCTTCTGCCTGTTCGTGCTCGCCCTGGGCGTGGTCGTCCGGGCCGTGGTGGACCACGGGCTCGGCGACGGGCTGGAGTGGCTGCTGCCCGACGGGGACGCGCTGCCCGCGCTGCTGGCCGTGGCGGGGGTGGCCGCCGTGCTCGCCAACCTGATCAACAACCTCCCCGCGGTCCTCGCCCTGCTGCCGCTCGCCGCGCCGGGCGGCCCGGGCGTGGTGCTGGCCGTGCTGATCGGGGTGAACATCGGCCCCAACCTCACCTACGCGGGCTCGCTGGCCACCCTGCTGTGGCGGCGGATGCTGCACGCGCACGGCGAGGACGTCCGCCTCGGCGACTTCACCCGCCTCGGGCTGCTCACCACCCCGGCGGCCCTCGCGGCGGCGGTGGCCGCCCTGTGGGCCGGGCTGCGGCTGACCGGCGGGTAGACCGTGGTCCGGCGGCGCGCCGATAGGATCGGGGCATCATGACTGCAACCCTCGTCGCCAAGAACCTCACCGCCGCGCACGGCGAGCGCACGCTCTTCGCCGGCCTCGACCTCGTCGTCGCGCCCGGCGACGTCATCGGCCTCGTCGGTGTCAACGGCGCCGGGAAGTCGACCCTGCTGCGGCTGCTCGCCGGGCTGGACACCCCCGAGACCGGTGAGCTGCGGCTCTCCCCGCCCGGCGCGGCCGTCGGCCACCTCCCGCAGGAGCCGGAGCGGCGGGAGGGCGAGACCGTACGGGACTTCCTGGCCCGCCGGACCGGGGTCGCGGCCGCGCAGGCGGCGCTGGACGAGGCCACGCAGGGGCTGGTGGACGGCACCCCGGGCGCCGACGACGCGTACGCGGAGACCCTGGACCGCTGGCTGGACCTCGGCGGCGCCGACCTGGACGAGCGGGCCCAGGAGACCGCGGACGAGCTGGGCCTGGCGGTGAGCCTGGACCTGCCGATGACGGCCCTGTCCGGCGGCCAGGCCGCCCGCGCCGGCCTCGCGTCCCTGCTGCTCTCCCGCTACGACGTGTTCCTCCTCGACGAGCCCACCAACGACCTCGACCTGGCCGGTCTGGAGCGGCTGGAGCGGTTCGTGACGGGACTGCGCGCGGGCACCGTCGTCATCAGCCACGACCGCGAGTTCCTGGCGCGGACCGTCACGAAGGTCCTCGAACTCGACCTGGCGCAGCAGCAGATCAACCTCTTCGGCGGCGGCTACGAGTCGTACCTGGAGGAGCGCGCGCGGGCCCGCAGCCACGCCCGCGAGGAGTTCGAGGAGTACGCGGACAAGAAGGCGGCCCTGGAGGGCCGCGCGCAGATGCAGCGCAACTGGATGGACAAGGGCGTGCGCAACGCCCGCCGCAAGTCCTCCGACAACGACAAGATCGGCCGGTCCCTGCGCGGGGAGTCCAGCGAGAAGCAGGCCGCGAAGGCCCGCCAGACGCAGCGGGCGATCGAGCGGCTGGAGGTGGTCGAGGAGCCGCGCAAGGAGTGGGAGCTGCGCATGGAGATCGCGGCGGCCCCACGCTCCGGCTCGGTCGTCGCCACCCTGCGCGAGGCGGCCGTCAAGCGCGGGGACTTCGCCTTCGGCCCCGCCAGCCTGCAGATCGACTGGGCGGACCGGGTGGCGATCACCGGGGCCAACGGCGCCGGCAAGTCCACCCTCCTCGCGGTCCTGCTGGGCCGGCTGGCTCCGGACTCCGGCTCCGCCGTGCTCGGCTCGGGGGTCCTGGTCGGCGAGGTCGACCAGGCGCGGGGGCTGTTCCTCGGGGAGGAACCCCTGCTGGAGGCCTTCTGCGCGGCGGTCCCGGACACCGAGCCCGCGGAGGTGCGGACGCTGCTGGCCAAGTTCGGCCTGAAGGCGGCGCACGTACTGCGCCCGGCGGCGACCCTGTCCCCGGGCGAGCGCACCCGGGCGGCGCTGGCGCTGCTCCAGGGGCGCGGGGTGAACCTGCTGGTCCTGGACGAGCCGACGAACCACCTGGACCTGCCGGCGATCGAGCAGCTGGAGTCGGCGCTGGAGGCCTACGAGGGCACCCTGCTGCTGGTGACGCACGACCGCCGCATGCTGGACGCGGTGCACGTGACCCGCCGCCTGGAGGTCGCGGACGGCAAGGTCACCGAGCTCTGAGCGCGACGGCCCGGGCTCCCTGGAACGCTCCGGGTGCCCGGGCCGTCCGCCCGCTCGGGACCGCGCCCGGTGTGCCGGGGGCGGGGCGGGCCGGACCTCCTAGTCGTGACCGTGGCCGTGGCCGCGCCGGTCCCGGAGGTCCGCCTGCTCCTCGGTGCCGGGGCGGTCGAGGCGGCTGGCCTCGTCCGTGTCCTCGCGCCGGACCGGTCCGGGGGCCGGGTGCGGCCGGGACTCCCGTCCGGTGCCGGACCGCTGCGCATGGGGTTTGCGCTGCCGCTGTGCGTCGTCGTCGCCGTGGAGGGGAACACCTCCGGCGCCGCCTTGATCGTCCATGACAGGTCCTCCTCCGCAGCCCGTGCCGCCGTCTCCCCCTCGCCCGGCGGCTGCCCCGCGGGCGGCACCCCAAACCGGACGGGCCGGCCGGGCCCGGCCGGCTCAGCCCGTCCGGTCCGCGGGGGCCCTGCGCTTGCGGGCCATCCGGCCGGCCACGAAGGTGCGCGGGAGGTGGCGGACCGCGAGGGCGTACGCCTGGTAGCGGCGGCCGGTGATGCTGACGGGGCGGCGCAGCGCGAGGTCGCGCAGGGCCTTGGCCACCACCGCCTCCGGCTCCAGCCACACGGAGTCGCGCAGGGAGCTGACGTCCGACCCGGCGCGCTGCTGGAACTCGGTGCGGGTGAAGCCCGGCACCACCGCCAGCACCCGGACCCCGTACGGGGCCATGTCGACCCGGAGGGACTCGCTGAACGCGGTGAGCCAGGCCTTGGCCGCGCCGTAGGTGCCGGTCGGCAGCAGTCCGGCGACGGAGGAGACGTTGAGCACGGCGCCCCGGCGGCGCTCCCGCAGGCCCGGCAGCAGGGCGTGGGTGAGCCGCAGGGGGACCTTCACCAGGAGGTCGAGCATCCGCTCCTCGTCCTCGACGGGGTTGTACGGGTAGGGCGCGGGCAGGCCGAACCCGGCGTTGTTGACCAGGACGTCGACGGGCCGCGCGGTGTCGGCGAGCCGGCCGGCGACGGCCGCGCAGCCGTCGGGGTCGAGGAGGTCGGCGGGCAGCACCTCGCTGAGGGTCCCGAAGTCCCGGAGGAGTTCCGCGGCCACGGCCTCCAGACGGGCCTTGTCCCGGGCGACGAGGACCAGGGCGCAGCCCTTGGCCGCGAAGCCGCGGGCGAAGGCGGCGCCGAGGCCGGCGCTGGCCCCGGTGATCAGAACGGTGGTGGTCAAAGGGGTTTCACTTCCTCGGTGTTGCGGACGGGCGCCCGGTGGTCCACGGGGGTCACGCGGTTCACGCGGCGGCCGGTCCCGGTGCGAAGGCGGAGGTCTCGGGTGAGGCGTAGGCCTGGGCGACGTCCACGAGGAAGCGGGCCTCGTCCTTGAGGCCGCCGCCCTCGGCGGTGGTCTGCATCGCGGCCGGGAGCTCCAGGGCGCAGGCCTGCGCCGGCTGTCCGGGGAGTCCGGCGAGCTTGGCCCGCCGGGCCTCCTTCAGTACGCAGGCCAGTGCGGCCGCCGTGTGCCGGTGCTCGGGGATCCGGCTGCCGGCGACGTGGCCGCGCGCCAGCTCGGGCACGCCGGGGGCCACGTACTCCCCCAGGATCAGGATCGCGTCGCGGGTCTCGATGACCTTGCGGTAGACGAGCATGTTGCGCGGCACGGGCGGCCAGAGCAGTTCCAGCACGCGTCCGGCGCGGGGCCGGGAGAGGACCACGTGCGGGACGGCCTGGACCAGGTCCCGCCACAGCGGCCACAGCCGCCACGCGGTGGCGGTGTCGGCGAGGGTGTGGCGGAGGGTGAAGAGGGTGGGGACGAGGATCGCGGCGGCGCGCAGCAGTCCGTGCAGGTTCATCAGCAGCGGCAGGACGGGCATCGCCCAGGTGCTGGCGAACAGGGCCTTGAGCAGGTACGCGAACCAGAACAGCCAGGCCAGGCCGGTGCCCAGGCCGAACAGGCGCAGTCCGGCGGCGAGGCCCCGGCTCTCGGTGCGCAGGCTGTAGCGCCAGCACACGTACACGCAGATGGTGTTGGCGATGAGGTGGGCGGAGATCAGCACGAGCCAGTACGGCAGGGAGGGCACGGGGGCCCCGGAGTTCGGGATGGTGTGCGTGCCGTGTGCCGGTGCGGCGGTGTCCAGGGCGACGAGCGTGCCCAGCCAGACCACCGTGCCCACCCAGGAGGCGAGCGGGAGCCGCCGGCCGCGGGTGGCGGCGGCCACGAAGTAGAGCACGGCGCCGGCCGACAGGACGCCGATGAGGTTGCGGACGAGGCCGATGGTGTGGGCGTAGCCGGCGCCGCGGGTCATGGCGTACGTGACGACGTCGGGCAGGTTCAGGGTCATGGCGGCGGCCGCGGTGGCGACGGCGAGCCAGAGCCCGCGCTGCTGCGGGGAGCGCAGGGCGCCGGGGGCGCGCAGCAGGACGGCGGCCCACAGGCACACCACGCTGGGGACCGCCAGGCTGTCGCCGAAGGAGGCGAGGTCAGCTGCCATCGTGGTGGCCCCGCTCGTAGCCCATGGCGGACTCCAACCGGGCGAGGGCGCCGCGCGGGCCGGGGGCGGGCCGGGGGTGGCCGCTGCCCGAGGTGTGGATGCGGATCATGCTCGCGAGCATCTCCGCCTCCTGCTCCTGGCGGGTGGTGTAGTTGGTGCGGCCGAGGACCACGGGGGCCTGGCCGTCGATCTCCTCGCCCTCCAGGGAGTGGTGGCCGAAGAGGATGTGCCCCAGCTCGTGGAGCACGATGTGCTCGCGGTGCAGGGGGGTGGTGTGGGCCTCGTAGAAGACGTAGTCGACGGTCTCGGTGCCCACCCACAGGCCGCAGACGCCGGATTCGGCGGCCTCGCGGGGCAGCGGGTGGAGCCGGATCGGACGGCCTCTCCGGTCGGCTATGCGGGCGCACAGGGTGTCCAGGGAGAAGGGGTGCGTCAGATCCATGTGACCGAGAATCATCTCGCAGCGTCTGCGCAGGCTGAGATTCCGGTAGGGCATGTGTTCCCTCTTCGGACCCTTTCTCGGGCAGCGTCGGTAGGCGTGGGTGGGCATCGGCATTAACATCCTGTGCCTTGAGGCGGCCTCGGGAGTGCGGTCCCTGAGGGGAAACGCGGAACGCCCGTCCGCGCGAGACGAACGGGCGTTCCACCATGCCTACAGATCACTTGCGGGAGTTGGCAAGGTCGGCACTCCCCCGGGGGCTTTATTCGGCCAGGGTTGCCGACCCCGCCCGCCGCCGCGCTACCGCTTGCGGCGGTCCTCCTGGCCGCCTCCGGTGAGCCCGGCGCGGCGCAGGGCGTCGGCCATGGCGCTGTTGGCGGGTGCGGGGGCGCCGGAGCGCTGACCGGCGCCGCCCTGGCCGCCCTGGCGCTGGCCGCCGCCGCGCCGGGCCTGCCCCTGCCCCTGGACCTGGCCCTGCTGCTCGCCGCGTCCCTGGCCCTGGCCGCGCTGCTGCGGGGGACGGCCGCCGCCGCGGCGCTCGTCGCGCTGGCGGGGCGCGCCGGCTCCGCGCTCCGCGCCGGCCTCGTCCTCCAGCCGCAGGGTGAGGGAGATCCGCTTGCGCGGGATGTCCACGTCCAGGACCTTGACCTTGACGATGTCGCCGGGCTTCACGACGTCCCGCGGGTCCTTGACGAAGGTGTTCGACAGGGCGGAGACGTGGGCCAGGCCGTCCTGGTGGACGCCGATGTCGATGAAGGCGCCGAAGGCGGCCACGTTGGTGACGACGCCCTCCAGGACCATCCCGGGGGCCAGGTCGCCGATCTTCTCCACGCCCTCTTTGAAGCTGGCCGTCTTGAAGGCGGGGCGCGGGTCGCGGCCGGGCTTCTCCAGCTCGCGCAGGATGTCGGTGACGGTGGGCAGGCCGAAGGCCTCGGTGACGAACTCGTCGGGGCGCAGGGAGCGCAGGACGGAGGTGTTGCCGATCAGCGCGGCCACCTCGCCGCCGGCCTTCTTGCCCATGGCCCGCACCACCGGATAGGCCTCGGGGTGCACGGCGGAGGCGTCGAGCGGGTCGTCGCCGCCGCGGATGCGCAGGAAGCCGGCGCACTGCTCGTACGCCTTGGGGCCGAGGCGGGCCACGTCCTTGAGGCCCTTGCGGCTGCGGAACGGGCCGTTGGCGTCGCGGTGGGCCACGATGTTCTCGGCGAGGGTGCCGCTGATGCCCGAGACCCGCGACAGCAGCGGCGCGGAGGCGGTGTTGACGTCCACCCCGACGCCGTTGACGCAGTCCTCGACGACCGCGTCGAGGGAGCGGGAGAGCTTCACCTCGGACAGGTCGTGCTGGTACTGGCCGACGCCGATGGACTTCGGGTCGATCTTGACGAGTTCGGCGAGCGGGTCCTGGAGGCGGCGGGCGATGGAGACGGCGCCGCGCAGGGAGACGTCCATGCCGGGCAGTTCCTGCGAGGCGAAGGCGGAGGCCGAGTACACGGAGGCGCCGGCCTCGGAGACCATCACCTTGGTGAGCCCGAGTTCGGGGTGGCGGGTGATGAGGTCCCCGGCGAGCTTGTCGGTCTCGCGCGAGGCGGTGCCGTTGCCGATGGCGACCAGCTCGACGGCGTGCTCCTTCGCCAGCCGGGCGAGGGTGGCGAGGGACTGGTCCCACTTGTTGGCGGGAACGTGCGGGTGGATCACGTCCGTGGCGACGACCTTGCCGGTGGCGTCGACGACGGCGACCTTCACGCCGGTGCGGAAGCCCGGGTCGAGCCCGAGGGTGGCGCGGGTGCCGGCGGGGGCGGCGAGGAGCAGGTCGCGGAGGTTGGCCGCGAAGACCCGTACGGCCTCGTCCTCGGCGGCGGCGCGCAGCCGGGTCCGCAGGTCGATGCCGAGGTGCACCTGGATCTTGGTGCGCCAGGCCCAGCGGACGGTGTCGGCCAGCCACTTGTCGCCGGGCCGGGCCCGGTCGGCGATACCGAAGCGGCGGGCGATCAGGCCCTCGTAGGTGGACGGGCCGGGGGTTTCGGACGGCTCCTCGGGCTCCAGGTCCAGGCTGAGGACGTCCTCCTTCTCGCCGCGCAGCATGGCGAGGACGCGGTGGGAGGGCAGGGCGGTGAAGGGCTCGGCGAAGTCGAAGTAGTCGGAGAACTTGGCGCCCGCCTCCTCCTTGCCCTCGCGGACCTTCGCGGCGAGCCGGCCGCGGCCCCACATGCGTTCGCGGAGGTCGCCGATGAGGTCGGCGTCCTCGGCGAACTTCTCGGTGAGGATGGCGCGGGCGCCCTCCAGGGCGGCCGCCGGGTCCGCGACCCCCTTGCCGGCGTCCACGAACGCGGCCGCGGCGGCGGCCGGTTCGACGGAGGGGTCGGCGAGCAGCCCCTCGGCGAGCGGCTCCAGACCGGCCTCGCGGGCGATCTGGGCCTTGGTGCGCCGCTTGGGCTTGAAGGGCAGGTAGATGTCCTCCAGCCGGGCCTTGGTGTCGGCCCCGTTGATCCGGGCCTCCAGCTCTGCGTCGAGCTTGCCCTGCTCGCGGACGGAGTCGAGGATCGCCGCGCGGCGGTCCTCCAGCTCGCGCAGGTAGCGCAGCCGCTCCTCCAGGGTGCGCAGCTGTGCGTCGTCGAGCATCTCGGTCGCTTCCTTGCGGTAGCGCGCGATGAACGGCACGGTGGAGCCGCCGTCGAGCAGCTCGACGGCGGCCTTGACCTGCCGTTCCCGTACGCCGAGCTCCTCGGCGATCCTGCCTTCGATGGACATCGTCGTCACTGCGGTCCCGCCTGCCTTCGTGCCTTCGTGCGTGTGCGTGGAAGGCTGCAATTGTGGCAGGTGCAGGTGACGGCGGCGGGGAGCCCCTCAGCCCTTTCCGAAGAGGTCGGCCGGGAAGGCGCCCGCGCCGATGACCTGCGCGACGAGGGCCCCGCCGAGCGCGTGCAGCCGGGCGGTGCCGGCGGCGCCGAGGTGCTCGTACGGGGCGGCGTCCAGGCGGTCGGTCTCGGTCTCCAGCCGTTCGCGCAGGGCGTGGCCCTCGTCGGTGAGCTCCCCGGCGGCGTCGAGGACGCCGCGGGCGCGGAGCCGGTCGGCGGCGGCGTCGAGGTCGGACTGCTCCCAGCCGCGGATGGACTTGACCCACTTCGCGGTCATGCCGCGGCCGGTGGCGGTGTGGCTGACGAGCGCCTCCAGCGGGTCGAGGCCGGTGATGAGGAGGGCGGCGAGGTGTCCGTCCCCGCGGTGCTCGCGCAGGAGGGTGGTGGCGTGCCACAGCCGCAGGTGGGGCTCCTCGGGGACGGGGAGGTCGGCGTGGGCGGCGTAGAGGGTGCGGCCGTGCCGGGTGCAGGCCTCGGTGGCGCGTATCGCGAGGTCGGCGGCTTCGGCGAGCTCGGGCGAGGCGATCGTCTCCGGGCCGAGGAGGCGGCGCAGGGACCGGTCCACGGCGCGCAGGCGGGCGGCGAGGACCTGCTCGGGGGTGGCGGTGTCCCAGACGGCCGGGAGGTGCCGGGTGACGAGGTCGTGGCGGTAGTTGTAGAAGGTCGCGGTGACCGTGCCGGGGCCGACGGCGCCCATGGCCGCGGAGCGGCTGGCCAGATTGACGGCCACCCGGTGGGTGACGCCGAGGGCGCCGAGCTCCTCGAAGAGCTCCGGGGAGAAGTAGCTCGTGGCGTGCAGGGGGTTGATGGCGGCGTGCCAGCAGCGGCGTGCGGCGTGGGGGTCGTCGATCGTCATGGCCGCAGCCTACCGACTAGCCGGTATGGCGCACACCCCTGCCCTGCCGGGCGTCCCCCGCGCCCGGGCGGGCGCATTCGCGCCAACCTGCGCCCCGCCCCGCGGGGCCGGGCGGACGCCGGAAAGGGCCTCGTCAGCCGCGCGCCGCGGGGGCGGGGCGGCGTGCGGGGCCGTGATCGTGACGGCCGAATGGCGATCGTGTGACAGCAGGGGCCATGGACATGACCTGAGTCGCCACGGGTGAATACGGTCGAACGACGTACGACGGACCACCCACGACGGACGTCGAACCGATCTGCCTCCCCTACCCCTTGGAGCTCTTCGTGTACCGCAAAGTGATCGCCCCGAGCGTGCTGGCCGCCTCCCTCCTGCTGGTGATCCCGGCGTCGGCGGCCGGCACCGTCCAGGGTGCGCCCGGGATCGGCGACAGCTACTACCCGGAGAGCGGGAACGGCGGCTACGACGTCTCCCACTACGACCTGCGCCTGCAGTACCAGCCGAAGACCGACCTGCTGGAGGGCACGGCCACCCTCCTGACCACCGCCAAGCAGGACCTGTCCCGGTTCAACCTGGACTTCGGCCTGAAGGTGAGCGAGATCCGCGTCAACGGGGCCAAGGCCAAGTTCGCCACCTCCGGCGCGCACGAGCTGGAGGTCACCCCGGCGCAGCCGCTGGCCAAGGGCAAGCAGGCGACCGTGGTCGTCAAGTACGCCGGAAAGCCCTCGGAGTTCAAGATCGACGGCTGGTCCGCCTGGCAGCGCACCCCGGACGGCGGGATCGCGGCCCAGGAGCCGGACTCGGCGGTCTGGTGGTTCCCGAGCAACGACCACCCGCTCGACAAGGCCACGTTCGACGTCTCGATCAACGTCCCGGACGGCACCCAGGCCATCAGCAACGGCGTGCTCCAGTCCCAGACCTCCCGGCTCGGCTGGACCCGCTACAACTGGCGCTCCAACAAGCCGCAGGCCACCTACCTGGCCACCCTCGCCATCGGCAAGTTCGACATCACCACCGACAAGACGGCGAGCGGCCTGCCGATCCTCAACGCGTACAGCAAGGACCTCGGCGACAACGCGGGCGCGGCGAAGGCGAGCGTCGAGCGGACCGGCGAGGTCGCCGAGTGGCTGGAGTCGGTGTTCGGCCCCTACCCCTTCAACGCGCTGGGCGGCTACGTCCCGAACGTGCCCACCGGCTTCGCGCTGGAGACGCAGACCCGGCCGTTCTACAGCCCGCGCCAGTTCGCGAACGGCGCGAACGTCTCGGTCGTCGTGCACGAGCTGGCACACCAGTGGTACGGCGACAGCGTGTCCGTGGACACCTGGAAGGACATCTGGGTCAACGAGGGCTTCGCCCGCTACGCCCAGTGGCTGTGGTCGGAGAAGGAGGGCGAGGGCACCGCGCAGGAGCTCGCCCAGTGGGCGTACGACACCCGCCCGGCCGAGGACCCGTTCTGGCAGGTCAAGCCGGGTGACCCGGGCGCGGAGAACCAGTTCCACGGGGCCGTCTACGACCGGGGCGCGATCGCCATCCAGGCGCTGCGCAACGAGGTCGGCGACGAGAAGTTCTTCCAGATCCTCAAGGGCTGGCCGACCGAGCGGGCCTACGGCAACGCCAAGGTCGGGGACTTCGTCCGGTACGCGGAGAAGGTCTCGAACAAGCCGCTCGCCCAGCTCTTCGACACCTGGCTGTACACCCCGGGCAAGCCGGCCTTCGGCGCCCCCGCCGCCAAGCCGGGCGCCCGCTCCCTGGCCCCGGCGAAGCCGGCGGCGGAACCGAAGTCCTGGAAGAAGATCCAGGCGACGAACACCGTCCACGAGCACTGATCCACGACGCTCCGGCCCGCCGCGCGCCGGGACCCCTCAGCGGGTCCCGGCGCGCCACTGTGCCCGGGCGGCGCGGGCCCGCGGGAGGTAGCGCAGCCGTTCCGGCAGGAGCGGCACGAGGATCCGTACCGCGGCGCTGAACCGCCGCAGCCGCCGCTCCTGGGCCGGGGTCCACTCCAGGCCGATGGCGGCCCGGGCGTCGGGCGGCATGTAGCCGACGGTGACGAAGGCCCGGAAGCGCAGGTAGCCGGTGCTCAGGAGCGGCCAGGTGAGCCGCAGCAGCAGCCGCAACGCCCGGGAGGCGGGCTCGGGGCGGGGCAGGTCGGCGTCGACGGCGACCAGTTCCCGCGCGACCTTGGTCGGCTCGATCTCCTCGGCCAGCATCCGGCGGTAGTACGGCCAGAACTCCTCGACCGTCTGCGGCATGTCCCGGTCGCGCAGCCCCAGGATCCGGCCGACCTGGAGCCACTCCCGGTACATCTGGCGCTCCTGGGCGGGGGTGATGCGGCGGAACAGGTAGCGGCCGGCGTACCGGGCGACGGGGAAGCCGGTGGCGTGCACCCAGGCGTAGCAGGCGGGGTCGAGGGAGTGGTAGCGCCGGCCCCGGGTGTCGGTGCCCTGGATCTCCTTGTGCAGGCGGCGCACCCGGCGGCCCTCGGCGGCGGCCTCGTCCCCGCCGTAGACCCACAGCATCACCGAGCGCAGCGAGCGCTCGCCGCGCCCCCAGGGGTCGGTGCGGAACACCGAGTACTGGTCCACCCCGGCCCCGACGGCCGGGTGGGCGACCTGCATCGTGAAGGCGGCGGGCAGGGTCAGCAGGGAGCGGATGTCCCCGGCGGTGGTCCACAGCACCCCGCCCGGCGGCGGGGGCTCGGGATCGAGCCGCCTGGTGGGGCTTTGGGGGGTGTTGTGACCAGTGTGGTTCATGAGGTCAATTATGCGAGCGCGAGAAGTCGCGGCCCGGACAGAAAGTCTTGTCACGGGTGTTACCCCGAAGTAACCGTGGCTGCTTGGATGACGACGTCGATCTTCCCCCCGCAGGATTCCCGGGGATTCCGCCGGACATGTTGGAGACCTCCATGCCGCAGATCTCGCACCGCAGCCGCGCCGCCGCCACGGCCGTCGCCGCGACCGCAGCCGCAGCAGCCCTCGCCCTCTCCTCGGCCCCCGCCGCCACGGCGGCCGAGAGCGGCTCCGCGCCCCGGCTGAGCGTCCTGACGTACAACACGTTCCTGATGAGCAAGAACCTCTACCCGAACTGGGGCCAGGACCACCGGGCGGCCGAGATCCCCAAGGCCTCCTTCTTCCAGGGCCGCGACGTGGTGGTGCTCCAGGAGGCCTTCGACAACGGCGCGTCGGACGCCCTCAAGGCGAACGCCTCCGCCCAGTACCCGTACCAGACCCCGGTCGTGGGCCGCGGCAAGAACGGCTGGGACGCGACGGGCGGCTCCTACTCCGCCACCACCCCGGAGGACGGCGGCGTCACGGTCCTCAGCAAGTGGCCGATCCTGCGCAAGGAGCAGGTGATCTACAAGGACGCGTGCGGCGCCGACTGGTGGTCCAACAAGGGCTTCGCGTACGTGGTCCTGGACGTCAACGGCACCAAGGTGCACGTCGTCGGCACGCACGCCCAGTCCACCGACTCCGGCTGCGGCACGGGCGAGGCGGCGCAGATGCGCAGCCGCCAGTTCAAGGCGATAGACGCCTTCCTGGACGCCAAGAACATCCCGGCGGGCGAACGGGTCATCGTGGCGGGCGACATGAACGTCGACTCCCGCAGCCCGGAGTACTCCTCGATGCTCACGGACCTCGACCTGGCCCCCGCCGACACGCGCACGGGCCACCCGTACTCCTTCGACACGGCCCTCAACTCGATCGCCAACTACCGCTACCCCACGGACCCCCGCGAGGACCTGGACTACGTCCTCTACCGCAAGGGCAACGCCCGCCCGTCGGGCTGGGAGAACAACGTGGTCAAGGAGGAGACGACCCCCTGGACGGTCTCCAGCTGGGGCACGTCGTACACGTACTCCAACCTCTCGGACCACTACCCGGTGGTGGGCCGCTAGCGGCGGCGGGGGGGCCGGGACGTCACTGAGCGGTCTCGGAGAAGGGTTGGGGGTTTCCCGTCAGTCCCATCGTCCTTCCGCGTCGGGCCGGCCTGTCAAGGGCGCTCCTTCGTCGCGTCGCTTCGCGATGGCCTTCGGCCACCCTTGACAGACCGTCCCGCCACGGAAAAACGAAGACTGCCGGGAAACCCCCAAAGGAACGGGACGGTCCGGAAATGGACATGCGGCCGTATCAGCGACCCTCCGGGGTCGTCGGGGGCCGCCAGACCGGGCATCCGGGCGGCCATCCCTCCCCGGCGGGGCCGCCGCCACGCGCCAGATCGCTACGCGCTCCTCATTTCTCAGCGTCCGCCGCTCGTCTGGGGCTGATACCCGCACCACATGCCAACCTGCGCGGCAAACGGGGCAGAGGGCGCCTCAGATCGCTACGCGCTTCTCTCCGTTCGGCGTCCGCGACCCGTCTTGGGCTGGTGTCCGCACCACGAGGTTGTTACCGCCTGCGGCCATTCCGGCGACGGCCCGATGGAAGCCCTTTGCCGTGCGGTCGATCTCAGTGGGCTCGCTGCAGTCGACAACGGTCGCCTGCGCACCCTGCTCCCAGACGGCCTTCCTCTGGCAGTGCTGAACGTAGGGCACGATGCCAGCAGCACCCGCACGAACGAGGAAAGAATCTTGAAGGTACTCATCGCAGGGGGCGCCGGCTTCATCGGCAGCACCATCGCCTCCGCCTGCATCGACAACGGCATCACGCCCGTCATCCTCGACAACCTCGCCACCGGCCGACGCGAGTTCACCGACGGCCGCATCTTCTACGAGGGAGACATCAGCGACGGAGCCCTCCTCGACCGGATCTTCACCGAGCACCCCGACATCCGGACCGCCGTCGACTGCGCCGCACTGATCGTCGTCCCCGACTCGGTCGCCAACCCGCTCGGCTACTACCGTGAGAACGTCGCCAAGGGCATCCAGTTCCTCGAACACCTCGTCCGCAACGGCTGCCGCAACCTCCTGTTCAGCAGCTCGGCCTCCATCTACCGGGCCGACCCCTCGGACTTCTCCGTCGACGAGCAGTCCCCCCTCGAAACCCTCAGCCCGTACGCGCGCACCAAAGCGACGTTCGAGACGATCCTGCGCGACGTCGCCGACGCCGGAACCCTCAACGTCATCTCGCTGCGCTACTTCAACCCGATCGGCGCCGACCCCCAGCTCCGCACCGGCCTCCAGATCCGCACGCCCACCCACGCCCTGGGCAAGATGATCGACGTCCACCACGCGAACGAACCGTTCTCCGTCACCGGCACCGACTACCCCACCCACGACGGCACCGGCATCCGCGACTACGTCCACGTCTGGGACCTCGCCGCCGCCCACATCAAGGCCATCGAACGGTTCGAGGACGTCACCCGCACCACCCCCTACCGCGTCATCAACCTCGGCACCGGACGCGGAACGACCGTCCGCGAACTCGTCACCGCCTTCGAAGCCGTCACCGGAACCCCGCTGACGGCCGTCGAGACCGACCGCAGGCCCGGCGACTCGGCGGGCGCCTACGCCCGCGTCGACCTAGCCCGCGAACTCCTCGGCTGGAAGGCGGAACACTCCATCGAGGACGGCATCCGCGACTCCCTCCGCTGGTACGCCAAGCGCGACACGGTGATCGGCACCGCCGGATAGCCCCACCGGACGACCGGCAGCGCATCCCGGCCCAAGACGGCCGCCGGCCGCCGAAATCCGAGGAGCGCGTAGCGATCTGACGCGCCCACCGGCCCGGATGACGATCCGGTTGGCCTTTGGCGACAGCAGCGACCCCAGACGGGCGGCGGACGCCGAGACGAGAGGAGCGCGTAGCGATCTGGCGCGGAGAGCGGCCCCGAACGGCATACATGGGGGCCGGATGTCTCAGGTACGACCGTGCCGTCCTTTTGGGGGTTTTCCGGCTGTCCTTGTCTTTCCGGGGCGGGACGGGCTGTCAAGGGTGGCCGAAGGCCATCGCGTAGCGACGCGACGAAGGAGCGCCCTTGACAGGCCGGCCCGAACCGGAAGGACAGTGGGACTGACGGAAAAGCCCCAACCCCTCCCTGAGACCGCCGAGTCAGGTCCCGACCTCCCCCACGCCGCCCGGCTTCCCCGCCCCGCTCCCGGGGCGCCCCCCGCCTCACTCCCCCTCGTACAGCCCCTCGATCAGGGCCCCGTAGCGTTCCCTCACCACCCGCCGCCGGAGTTTCAGGGTCGGGGTGAGTTCGCCCGTCTCCGGGCCCCATTCCTCCGCCAGCAGGCGGTAGCGCTTGATCTGTTCCGTGCGGTTGAGGCGGGCGTTGGCGGCCTCCACCGCGCGGGCCGTTTCCTCCAGGATCGCCGGGTGGGCGGCCAGGGCCGCCAGGGTGGGCGCCTCGATGCCCCGGGCGGCGGCCCAGGCCGGGGCCAGCTCGGGGTCCAGGACCAGTAGGGCCACCAGGTAGGAGCGGCCGTCTCCGTGGACCAGGGCCTGGCCGATCAGGGGGTGTTCCTTGACGGTGTTCTCGACCAGGGCCGGGGCCACGTTCTTGCCGTTCGAGGTGATGATCAGCTCCTTCTTGCGGTCCGTCAGCCACAGGAAGCCGTCCTCGTCCAGCCGGCCGATGTCCCCGGTGGGGAACCACCCCTCCGCGTCGGCCGCGTCCTCCACCGTGCCGTCGGGCCGCAGGTAGCCGTCGAAGACGGTGGCTCCGCGCGTGAGCACCTCCCCGTCCTCGGCGAGCCTCAGCTCCAGCCCCTCGATCGGCCGGCCCACCGAGCCCAGCCGGAAGCCTCCGGGCGCGTTGCTGTTGACCGTGCACACCCCGGAGGTCTCCGTCAGCCCCCAGGCGTCCATGATGGTGATCCCCCACCCCGCCCAGAACCGGACCACGTCGATCGGCATCGGCGCGGTGGCGCTGGCCGTCCAGACGAGCCGGTCCAGCCCCGCCAGCCGCAGCAGCGGGTCCAGGACGCGCTCCTTCGCCTCCGCGTACGAGGCCTCCAGCGCGGCCGGGACCTCCTCCCCGCGCTCCCGGTGCCCGGCCCGGGCCCGGGCCACGTCCCCGGCCCCCTCGATGGCCCGCCGCTGCTCCTCCGGGAGGCCCGCCAGCACCGCCCGTACACCGGCGGCGAGCTTCTCCCACACCCGGGGCACGCCGAAGAACTGCACGGGCCGCAGCTCGCGCACCGCGCCGGCCACGGCGGTGGGGTCGGCGACCAGCCGGACGTGCGCGGCGCGCAGCAGCGGCAGGTAGATGCCGAGGATCCGTTCGGCGATGTGGGCGAAGGGCAGGTAGCAGATGTGCTCGGCGTGCTCGGGGAGCTCCACGTGCCGGTCGAGGCGTACCGACTGGAGCAGGATGTTGCGGTGGCTGAGCCGCACGCCCTTGGGGTCGCCGGTGGTGCCCGAGGTGTAGACGACGGTCAGCGGGTCCTCGGGCCGGCTCTCCTGCCAGGCCTTCTCGAAGGCGTCGGGGCGGTGGAGGCGGGCGCCGCTCGCGTAGAGGGAGCCGTAGGCGGTGTGCGGGCCGGCTTCGGCGGCCTCGGCGACGACGAGCCGTTCCAGCGGGGTGTCGGGGTCGTCCAGCAGCGGGGCCCAGCGGGTGAGTTCGCGGGCACCCTCGACGACGGCCAGCCGGGCGCGGCTGTGGCGGGCGATGTGGGCGATCTGCTCGGGTGCGGAGGTTCCGTAGACGGTGACGGGGACGGCCCCGAGGTGGACGAGGGCGAGGTCGCTGAGCCAGTGCTCGGGCCGGTTGCCCATCATGAGCAGGACGTGTTCGCCGCGCGCGACGCCGAGGGCGGTGTATCCGGCGGCGAGCACGGCGATCCGGCGGCGGGCCTCGCTCCAGCTGAGGGTCTCCCATGTGCCCTCGCCTCCGGTGCGCCAGGACAGGGCGGGCAGGTCGGGGTGTTCGGCGGCGTTGCGGGCGAGCAGGGCGGGCAGGGTGAGGTCTTCGGGCCGTCCGGGCAGTCGCAGGTTCGTGGTCATGGGCAGCTCCTGGCCGTTTCACATCGTTGGTGCGACAGCAATACTGTTGAACCCAAGCGGTGCAGCAGAGAGCGAGGAGCGGACGATGGCCGACGACCGGGCGACCGAGCCGGTGCTCACCGTCGACGAGCTGGCGTCCAAGGCCGGTGTCACCGTCCGCACCGTACGGTTCTACAGCACGCGCGGGCTTTTGCCCCCTCCCGTGATCGGACCCCGTCGGGTGGGGCACTACGGCCCGGAGCACCTGTCGCGGCTGGCGCTGATCGAGGAGCTGCAGCACCAGGGGATGACCCTGTCGGCGATCCAGCGCTACCTGGACGCGCTCCCGGACGACCTGAACGCGCACGATCTGGCGATCCACCGGGCGCTGGTGGCGACCTGGGCGCCGGACGCGGCGCGGGAGGTGGCGCGGGACGAGCTGGAGCGGCGGGCGGGGCGCGCCCTGTCGGACGGGGACCTGCGCCGGCTGGCGGCGATGAACGTGCTCGCGGAGGCGGGTGAGGGTTTCCGGGTGGACCTGGGCCTGCTGCGGCTGGGGGTGGCGCTGCTCGACGTGCCGATCGCGCACGAGACGCTGCTGGTGGCGCGGGGGATCCTGCTGGAGCACGCGCGGACGGCGGCGCACCAGCTGACGGCGCTGTTCCGGGACGAGGTGTGGGGGCCGTTCACCCGGGGCGAGAGCGATCCGGAGCGGGTGGAGTCCATGAAGGCACTGTCCGCCCACATGCAGCCGATGGTGGTGCAGGCGCTGGTGACGGCCTTCCAGCGCTCGCTCCGAGAGGAACTGAGGGCGGCGTTCAACCCGGAATCGGAATCCGGGTGAACGCCGCCCACAGGGGCTGTGCCGGGGGGGGGTCACACACCGCCCGCGAGGAACGACCAGTCCGAGGAGACATTGGCGAGCGGTCCGACGTTCGCGTAGGAATTCCCGCTGAGCTTCGAGGTCCACGCGGTGCCGTCCGTCTTGTAGAAGAACAGGCTGTCCCCGGTGCGGCCCTCCTCCTCCCACACGCCGGAGGTGCCGATGTCGCGGAAGTCGCCGACGTTGCCGTCGGTCGCCCGGGCGGTGCGGTACTTGAGTTGTGAACCGGTGTTCTCCAGCGCGAGGACCGTGTCCTTGGTGGCGACCAGGGTGCCGAGGTCGTCCGCGGTGTTCCTGAGGCCCTTGTGGGTGTAGACGCCGCCCTTGAGGGTGCCGTAGCCGACTTCGCCGGACTTGGTGAAGACCGCCGTGTCGCATGAGGACGCGATGGAGTCCCAGCCCGTGCTGAAGTTGTTGTACGACTGGACGTGGTGGTAGCGGCCGTTCTTGAGCGTGCCGGTGCCGCCCTGACCGTTGTCCGCGTTGTAGAAGAGCGCGGAGTCGCCCGACGCCACGACGATGGTCCACCCGGTCGAGAAGTTGTTGTAGGTCTGGACGCGGGTGTACTTGCCGTTCTTGAAGGTGCCGGTCTCGCCGGCCCCCGTGTCGGCGTTGTAGAACAGCAGCGAGTCGCGGCTGGCGACGGCGTGCGTGTACCCGTCGGGCACGTTGATGTTGGATCCGTAGGTCCAGTGCCCGGCCGAGAGGGTGCCGGTGCCCACGGCTCCGGTGTCCTTGTTGTAGGCCGCGAGGGAGGTGCTCGGGCTCGTCTGGTTGCAGAAGGCCGAAGCGGCGGTCGCGGGAGTGGCCGGAGCGGCCAGCGTGACGGCCATGACGGAGGTTGCGAAGGCGGCCACCAGGGATTTCTTCATGGGTCTCCCCGTTTCTTCGTACGTGAACGGGTGTTCCCCCCAGCTGTGCATGGTCGGAGAAGGACACGTGCCCCGTCCATGGTGCGCCGCACCGGGTGCCGTCGCATCTCGGCACCCGGTGTGCGCGAAGGGGCCGGTCAGTCCGCGTACGTCTCGCCGCGCTCGGCCTTCGCCACGAGGGAGGCCGGCGGGGTGAAGCGCTCGCCGTAGGTGGCGGCGAGTTCGCGGGCGCGGGCGACGAAGCCGGGCAGGCCGCCCTCGTAGCCGTTGATGTACTGGATCACGCCGCCGGTCCAGGCGGGGAAGCCGATGCCCATGATGGAGCCGATGTTGGCGTCGGCGATGGAGGTGAGCACGCCCTCGTCCAGGCAGCGGACGGTGTCCACGGCCTCGGCGAAGAGCATGCGCTCCTTCATGTCCTCGAAGGGGATCTCCGCGTCCGGCTTGGCGAAGTGCTCGCGCAGGCCGGGCCAGATGCGGGTGCGCTTGCCGCTCTCGTCGTACTCGTAGAAGCCGGCGCCGCCGCTGCGGCCGGGGCGCTCGAACTCGTCGACCATGCGGTCGATGACGGTGTCGGCGGGGTGTTCGGTCCAGGCGCGGCCCTCGGCTTCGAAGGCCTTGCGGGTCTCGTTGCGGATCTTGCGCGGGAGGGTGAGGGTGAGCTCGTCCATCAGGGAGAGCACCTTGGCCGGGTAGCCGGCCTGGGCGGCGGCCTGTTCGATGGAGGCGGGTTCGATGCCCTCGCCGACCATGGCGACGCCCTCGTTGATGAACTGGCCGATGACGCGCGAGGTGAAGAAGCCGCGGGAGTCGTTGACCACGATCGGGGTCTTGTTGATCTGCCGAACCAGGTCGAAGGCGCGGGCGATGGCCTCGTCGCCGGTGCGCTCGCCCTTGATGATCTCCACGAGCGGCATCTTGTCGACGGGCGAGAAGAAGTGCAGCCCGATGAAGTCGGCGGGGCGCGAAACCCCCTCCGCCAGGCCGGTGATGGGCAGGGTGGAGGTGTTGGAGCAGAGCAGGGCGTCGGGGGCGACGACGTCCTGGATCTCCTGGAACACCTTGTGCTTGAGGGAGGTGTCCTCGAAGACGGCCTCGATGACGGCGTCGCAGCCGGCCAGGTCGGCGGCGACGGCGGTCGGGGTGATGCGGGCCAGCAGTTCGGCGCGCTTGGCCTCGGTGGTGCGGCCCTTGGCGAGGGCCTTGTCGAGCAGCTTCTCGGAGTAGGCCTTGCCCTTGGCGGCGGCTTCGGGGGTGACGTCCTTGAGGACCACCTCGATGCCGGCGCGGGCGCAGGAGTAGGCGATGCCGGCGCCCATCATGCCGGCGCCGAGGACGGCGACCTTGCGGACCTTGCGGGGCGGCGTGCCCTGGGGGCGGCTGCGGCCGGCGTTGACGGCCTGGAGGTCGAAGAAGAACGCCTGGATCATGTTCTTCGCGGTCTGGCCGGTGACCAGCTCGGTGAAGTAGCGGGCCTCGATGGTCAGGGCGGTCTCGAAGTCGACCTGGGAGCCCTCGACGGCGCAGGCCAGGATGTTGCGCGGGGCCGGGTAGGGGGCGCCGTTCAGCTGCTTCTTGAGGTTGGCGGGGAAGGCCGGGAGGTTGGCGGCGAAGCGCGGGTTGGACGGGGTGCCGCCGGGGATCTTGTAGCCGGGGACGTCCCAGGGCTGCTTGGACTCGGGGTTGGCGTCGATGAAGGCGCGGGCCTTGGCGAGCATCTCCTCGGGCGTGGCGGCCAGTTCGTGGACGAGCCCGTTGGCGAGGGCGCGCTGCGGGTTGTACTGGGTGCCCTGGAGGAGGACCTTGAGGAGGGCGTCGGCGATGCCCATGAGGCGGACGGTGCGGGTGACGCCGCCGCCGGCCGGGAGCAGGCCGAGGGTGACCTCGGGCAGGCCGATCTTGGAGCCGGGGGCGTCGAGGGCGACGCGGTGGTGGGAGGCGAGGCAGATCTCGTAACCGCCGCCGAGGGCCGCGCCGTTGATGGCGGCGACGACGGGCTTGCCGAGGGTCTCGATGCGGCGCAGCGAGCGCTTGATCTCGGTGCCGGTGTCGAAGGCGAGCTGGGCGTGCTCGGGGCGCAGCCCGATCATGTCCTTGAGGTCGCCGCCCGCGAAGAAGGTCTTCTTGGCGGAGGTGTAGATGATGCCCCGGATGGAGTCCTTCTCGGCTTCGGCGCGGTCGGCGACGGCCGCGATGGAGTCCTTGAAGGCCTGGTTCATCGTGTTGGCGGACTGGTTGGGGTCGTCGAGGACGAGGGTGACGACGCCGGTCTCGTCCTGTTCCCAGCGGATCGTGGTGGACTCGCTCATGTTCGCTACTTCCGTGTCAGAGGTGGGATCAGGGATCAGGACGGATCAGACGCGTTCGACGATGGTGGCGACACCCATGCCGCCGCCGACGCAGAGGGTGACGAGGCCGTAGCGCTTGTCCTGGCGCTCCAGTTCGTCGACCACGGTGCCCAGGAGCATGGCGCCGGTGGCGCCGAGGGGGTGGCCGAGCGCGATGGCTCCGCCGTTGACGTTGACCTTGTCGAGGGAGACGCCCATGTCCTTGACGAAGCGCAGGACGACGCCGGCGAAGGCCTCGTTCATCTCGATGAGGTCGATGTCGTCGATGCTCAGCCCGGCCTTGGCGAGGGCCTTTCGGGTGGCGGGGGCGGGGCCGGTGAGCATGATGGTGGGCTCGGAGCCGGAGACGGCGGCGGAGACGATACGGGCGCGGGGGCGCAGTCCGTTGCGCTCTCCGGCCTCGCGGGTGCCGATGGCGACGAGGGAGGCTCCGTCGACGATGCCGGAGGAGTTGCCGGCGTGGTGGACGTGGTCGATCTTCTCGATCCAGTGGTACTTCTGCAGCGCGACGGCGTCGAAGCCGCCGAGGTCGCCGATGTCGGCGAAGGAGGGCTTGAGCTTGGCGAGGGTGTCGGCGGTGGTGCCGGGGCGGACGAACTCCTCGTGGTCCAGGACGACCAGGCCGTTGCGGTCGGTGACGGGGACGACGGAGCCGGCGAAGCGACCCTCCTTGATGGCGGTCGCGGCGCGCTCCTGGGAGAGGGCGGCGTATTCGTCGACGTCGCGCCGGGTGAAGCCCTCGATGGTGGCGATGAGGTCGGCGCCGATGCCCTGGGGGACGAATCCGGTGTCCCAGTTGGTCATCGGGTCGGCGAACCAGGCGCCGCCGTCGGAGGCCATGGGGACGCGGGACATGGACTCGACGCCGCCCGCGAGGACCAGGTCCTCCCAGCCGGAACGTACCTTTGCGGCGGCGAGGTTGACGGCTTCGAGGCCGGAGGCACAGAAGCGGTTCTCCTGGACGCCGGCGACGGTGTCGGGGAGTCCGGCGGCGATGGCGGCGATACGGGCGATGTCGGAGCCCTGGTCGCCGACGGGGCCGACGACGCCGAGGACGATGTCGTCGATGGTGGCGGGGTCGAGGCCGGGGTTGCGTTCGCGCAGGGCGTGGATGAGGCCGACGACCAGGTCGATGGGCTTGGTGCCGTGCAGGGCGCCGTTGGCCTTGCCGCGGCCGCGCGGGGTGCGGATCGCGTCGTACACGTACGCTTCGGTGCTCACAGGTCTTGCCTTTCGGGGGAGGTCCGGGATGCGGCGGGGGCGGGGGCGGCGGAGGGTCAGCCGAGGAGGGAGCGGCCGATGATCTCCTTCATGATCTCGGTCGTGCCCCCGTAGATGGTCTGGATGCGGCCGTCGGTGAAGGCGCGCGCCACGCGGTACTCGGTCATGTAGCCGTAGCCGCCGTGCAGTTGCAGGCAGCGGTCGGCGACCCGCTTCTGGAGTTCGGTGGCCCACCACTTGGCCATGGAAGCGTGGACGTGGTCCAGTTCGCCGTTCGCGTGGTCGGTGATGCAGCGGTCGAGGAAGGTGCGGGTGACGGCGCATTCGGTGGCCATCTCGGCGATCTCGAAGCGGATGTGCTGGAGCTTGGCGAGCGGGCGGCCGAAGGCCTCGCGTTCCTTGACGTACGCGGTGGTGATCTCCAGCAGGTGCTCGGCGGCGGCGATGGCGGCCATGGCGATGCCCATCCGCTCCTGCGCGAGGTTGGTCATCAGGTGGACGAAGGCCCCGTTGAGCTCGCCGAGCAGGTTCTCCTTGGGGACGCGGACGTCGTTGAAGAAGAGTTCGGCGGTGTCCTGGGACTTCTGGCCGATCTTGTCGAGGTTGCGGCCGCGTTCGAAGCCCGCCATGCCGCGTTCGACGACGAGCAGGGACAGGCCGTGCGCCCCGCCCTCGGGGGTGGTCTTGGCGACGACGACGACCAGGTCGGCGAGGATGCCGTTGGAGATGAAGGTCTTGGAGCCGTTGAGCAGCCAGTGGTCGCCGCGGTCCTCGGCGGTGGTGCGGATGCCCTGGAGGTCGGAGCCGGCGCCCGGCTCGGTCATGGCGATGGCGGTGATGGTCTCGCCGGAGCAGAAGCCGGGCAGCCATCGGCGCTTCTGTTCCTCGGTGGCCAGCGAGGTGAGGTAGGGGCCGATGATGTCGTTGTGCAGGCCGATGGCCAGGCCGGGGGCTCCGGCGCGGGTGAACTCCTCGGCGAGGACGGCCGCGTAACGGAAGTCGGGGTTGCCGCCGCCCCCGTACTCCTCGGGCACGGCGAGACCGAGCAGGCCCTGTCGGCCGGCGGCCCGCCAGGCGTCGCGGCTGACGATGCCGTCCTTCTCCCACTGGTCGTAGTGCGGCAGCACCTCCTTGGTGAGGAAGGTGCGGACGGTCTCGCGGAACGCCTCGTGGTCGGCGTCGTAGATGCGGCGTTGCATGGGTCCCCCTAGAGCCAGCTCTTGACGGTTTCGATCAGCCGGGCCGGCTCGGGGCCGACGGGCGTGACGTTGAGCATGGTGACGCCGGCCTCCCGGAAGGCCTCGACGCGCTCGCGGACGTACCCCTCGGGTCCGCAGAGGGTCATCAGTTCGCAGAACTCGTCGGGGACGGCGGCGGCCGCGTCGCGCTTGCGGCCGGAGAGGTAGAGCTCCTGGATCGTGCGGGCCTCCTCCTCGTAGCCGTAGGCCACGGCGAGGTCGTTGTAGAAGTTGCGGCCGACCGCGCCCATGCCGCCCACGTACAGGGCGATCTGCGGGCGCGCCAGGTCGCGGGCCTTCGCCGCGTCCTCGCCGATGGCCAGCAGGCCGCCGGCGACGGTCTGGAGCGGGCCGAGCTCGGCGGGCCGCTTCGCGGCGCCTTCGGCGAGGGCGCTCCCCCAGACGGCGTGCGCCTTCTCGGGGAGGAAGAGGGTGGGCAGCCAGCCGTCGGCGATCTCGGCCGTCAGGGCCACGTTGGCCGGGCCGAGGGAGGCGACGTAGACGGGGATGCGGTCGCGGACCGGGCGGGTGAGGATCTTCAGCGGCTTGCCGTGCCGGCCGCCGCGTTCGGGCGGCAGCGGCATGTCGGTGATGCCGTGGTGGTCGATGGTCTCGCGGCGCCAGATGCGCCGGCACAGCTCGACGGTCTCGCGGGTGCGGCCCAGCGGCCTGTCGTACGGCTTGCCGTGCCAGCCCTCGATCACCTGGGGGCCGGAGGCGCCGAGGCCGAGGAGGGCCCGGCCGCCCGACATGGCATCGAGTCCGGCGGCGGTCTGGGCGATGAGGGCGGGGGTGCGGGAGTAGACGTTGACGATGGCCGAGCCGATCTTCATCCGCTCGGTCCGGGCCGCCAGGTACCCCATGATGGTCGGCGAGTCGAAGCCCCAGGCCTCGGCGACCCAGACGGCGTCGAGGCCGGCGGACTCCAGCGCGGCGGCCTCGTCGGCGGCCCGGCGCGGGTCGCCCGCGTAGTCGAGGAGCATGGACAGTTCCATCAGGTGCCCTTCGTCAGGCCCGGCAGGTCCCAGTCGCGGGCCACGGACGCGGTGTCGGCCCCCGGCCGCGCCGGACCGCTCGTCACGGCGGTGGGGGTGGCGGAGAAGCGGGGTGCGGGGGCGGGCTGGGTGATCCCGCCGAAGTCGGTGAAGGTGGAGCGGGCGGCGAGGTGCGGGTGGTGCGGGGCCTCGGCCAGGGAGAGGACGGGCGCCACGCAGGCGTCGGTGCCGTCGAAGACCTCGGTCCACTCGGCGCGCGTACGGGTCTTGAAGCGGGCGGCGACGGCCTCGCGCAGCTCGCCCCAGCGGGCCAGGTCCTTGCGGGCGGGGGCCTCGTCGGCGATGCCGAGGAGGCGGACGAAGGTGTCGTAGAACTGCTGCTCCAGCGCGCCGACGGCCATGTACTGCCCGTCGGAGGTCTCGTAGGTGCCGTAGAAGGGGCAGCCGCCGTCGAGGAGGTTGGCGCCGCGCCGGTCCTGCCAGCCGCCGGCCGCGACCATCCCGTGGATCATGGCGGTGAGGTGGGCGGTGCCGTCGACGATCGCCGCGTCCACGACCTGGCCGGTGCCGCCGGGGGTGCGGGCGTGCCGGAGCGCGGCGAGTACGCCGATGACCAGGTAGAGGGAGCCGCCCGCGTAGTCCCCGACCAGGTTGGCGGGGACGGCCGGGGGCCCGTCGGGGCTTCCGATCATGCCGAGGGCGCCGGTGACGGCGATGTACGCGATGTCGTGCCCGGCGGTGTGGGCGAGCGGGCCCTGCTGGCCCCAGCCGGTCATTCGGCCGTAGACCAGCTTCGGGTTGCGGGCGAGGCAGTCCTCGGGGCCGACGCCGAGCCGCTCGGCGACGCCCGGGCGGAAGCCCTCGATGAGCACGTCGGCCCGCTCGGCCAGTTCCAGCACCCGGGCGGGGCCGTCGGGGGACTTGAGGTCGACCAGGACGGAGCGCTTGTTGCGGTTGGTGACGTCGTAGGCCGGGTCGATGGCGAGCCCGCCGCCGCCGGGCCGGTCGACGCGGACGACGTCGGCGCCGAGGTCGGCGAGGAGCATGGCGGCGAACGGGCCGGGCCCGATGCCCGCCAGTTCCACGACGCGCACCCCGGCGAGCGGGCCGGTCCCTGTCTTCGCCTTCGCCTCTGTCATGGGGCCCCCAGCGTCCCTGGTGCGTGTGTGACACAACTGATGTAACACCAGCGATGCTAGGAAGGCGTCCCACTCAGCACAAGAGCAAGCGCTTAGCCGTTTGGCTCGATCTTCCCCGCCGTCAGGCCGGGCGTCTCGCGTCCAGCTCCCTGACGTGGCGTTTGAGCGCGACCGTGCGGTAGCTCTCCTCCACCCACTCGCACAGCACCTGTGCCGAGGGCGCCCCCGGCTCCCCCAGCGGCACCGACACCCAGCCCGACCGGCCGAGGCCGTACCCGGTGGGCCGGGCGCCGGGGGCGGCGAGCGCGTGCCCGTGGAGGGTCTCGTCCTTGAGCTTGACCGAGAGGCCCGGCGGTTCGGGGCCGTCGGCGTTCCCCAGGAAGACGAAGATCTTCTTGTTGACCTTCACCACCCCGTCCTCGGGCCCCCAGGGATGCTCCTCCACGGCCTCCGGAAGGCCCCGTGCGAACGCGCGCACCGTCTCCCACTTGCGCACCGCAGCCTTCATCGCACCCTCCTACTTACCGCAGGTCACACCTGCTCGCACGGACAGTCGACTCTCACGCTAGCCTCAGCCACCGACACCAGCCGGGAGGAACGTTCCATGACCGAGCACGTCCGCCGCAGCCGCCCTCATCCGGGTCCCGAACGGGACTTCGACCTCGTGCTCTTCGGCGCGACCGGCTTCGTCGGGGCGCTGACCGCCGAGTACCTGGCCCGGCACGCCCCGGCGGGCTGCCGCTGGGCCCTGGCCGGGCGCGACCCCGGCCGGCTGGAGCGGCTGCGCGAGCGGCTGACCGCCCTGAACCCGGCCTGCGCCGGCCTGCCGCTGCTGCGCGCCGACGCCGCCGACGCGGGCGCGGTGCGCGAACTGGCCTCCGCCACCCGGGTGCTGGCCACCACCGTCGGGCCGTACGTCTGGTACGGGGCGGGGCTGGTCGCGGCCTGCGCGGAGGCGGGTACCGATTACGTGGACCTCACCGGGGAGCCGGAGTTCGTCGACCGGATGTACGTGGCGCACGACGCGCGGGCCCGGGAGACGGGGGCGCGGCTGGTGCACGCGTGCGGGTTCGACTCCGTACCGGCCGACCTGGGGGCGTACTTCACGGTGGGACTGCTGCCGGACGGGGTGCCGCTGCGGGTGGACGGGTTCGTCCGCTCCTCCGCGCTGGCCTCCGGCGGCACGCTGGCCTCGGCCCTCACCGCCCTGGGCCGGGGCCCGCAGACCCTGGCCGCCGCGCGGGAGCGCAGGCTGTACCAGCCCCGGCTGCCGGGGCGGCGGGTGCGCGGCCCGGTGGGGGTGCCGAGGTTCAGCCGGGAGACCGGGACCTGGGCGCTGCCGCTGCCCACGCTGGACCCCCGGGTGGTGACCCGGTCGGCGGCCGCGCTGGACCGCTACGGGCCGGACTTCCGCTACCGGCACTACGCCTCCGTGCGACACCTGCCGGTGGCCCTGGGCGGGACGGCGGCGCTGGGCGCGGCGGCCGCGCTGGCCCAGGTCCCGGCGGCGCGGCGGTGGCTGATGGCCCGTTGGGAGCCGGGCAACGGCCCGGACGCGGAGCGGCGCGCCCGCAGCTGGTTCACCGTCCGCTTCGTCGGGGAGGGCGGCGGACGCCGCGTGTTCACCGAGGTGTCGGGCGGGGACCCGGGCTACGGGGAGACGGCGAAGATGCTGGCGGAGTCCGCGCTGTGCCTGGCGTACGACGCCCTGCCGGAGGCCTGCGGCCAGCTGACGACGGCGGTGGCGATGGGTGACGCCCTGCTGGACCGCCTACAGAAGGCCGGCATCCGCTTCCGGGTGGCGGCGGAGTCGTAGGCCGCCGGCACGCCTTCCCGCCACCGCCCCCTTGGGGGCGGCAGCTTCGCACACCGTCCGTCGGTGATCAATGAGATCAGATGACGGTTCGTCCGATGGCCTCGCGCAGGGCCCGCCGACACAGGGAGTCGGCGTGCCGGGTGGTCTCGGGGATCCGGTAACGGGGGCTCAGGGCGAGGACGTGGGCGCAGGCGTTGTCCAGGGAGACGCGGTGGCCGACGGACACGTACACCGGCTTGACCCCGTCCTGGGTGCGCAGCGCCCGCCCGACGACCGCGCCGTCGGCGGCGAGCAGCGGCGAGGTCGCGCCGCGCGGGGCGCCGGGCTCCTCGTGGGTGAAGGTGAAGGGGTTCTTGGCGACGCCGATGCTGGGCAGGCCCGTCACCACCCCGAGGTGGCAGGCGAGGCCGAAGCGGCGGGGATGGGCCAGGCCGTAGCCGTCGCAGACGACGAGGCCGGGGATGATGGGGAGCGCGTCGAGGGCCGCGAGGACGGTGGGCAGTTCGCGGAAGGCCAGCAGGCCGGGCACGTAGGGGAAGCTGACCTGCCCGACGGCGGTGGACTCGGCGACGACCTCCAGGGTGGCGGCGTCGAGGACGACGGCGGCGGCCGCGACGAGGTCGCGGTCGTCGTCGTAGGCCACGTCGACCCCGGCGACCAGCCCGCGGCCGGGTTCCGGGCCGGGCTCGTCGAGCACCAGGCCCTCGCGCAGTTCGTCCTGTATCGCCCGGGCCTCGGCTTCGTCGGCGGGGGTCTTCACACGTGTCATGGAGTGCGAGGGTAGCCTGACGATCATGTTCGTCATGGAGCTCACCTACATCGCGCCCATCGAAGCCGTCGAAGAGGAGCTGGACGCGCACGTCGCGTGGCTGGACGGGTACTACGCGTCCGGCGTGTTCCTCGCCTCGGGGCGCCAGGTCCCGCGGCAGGGCGGGGTCATCCTGGCCGGCGGGGTGTCGCGGGCGGAGATCGAGACGATCGCGGCCGGGGATCCGTTCGTGGTGGCCGGGGTGTGCGAGTACCGGATCACGGAGTTCATCGCCACGAAGACCTCCGCGGACCTCTCCTCGGTCCGCGAGTCCCTCCCCTCGTAGCGCTCCCGCCGCGCGGGGCGGGGAGCTTCGCACCGCGCGGCGGGCCGCGTCAGCGGAGCCGTTCCAGGCGACCCACCCGGCCCTTCTCCCCCGCCGCCCAGCAGCCCCCGTCCGCCGCGCAGGCGACCGTGTCGAACGAGCCCCCGTCCAGCGGCCGCCAGTTCCGCCCCGCGTCCGCCGTGACGTCCGTGCCCGTCGGCCCCACCGCCAGGGCCACCGTGCGCCCGTACGGGTACCAGGCCGCGCCGGACCGGTACGCGGCCGGTGGCGTGGCCGCCCGGGTCCAGCTGCGGCCGCCGTCCGTGGAGCGGGCCGCGGCCTGGGGCGAGGCCTGGCCCGTGCGGTAGTCGCCGCCGACCGCGAGGCCCGTCGAACGGTCGCGGAAGGCCAGGGCGAAGACGCCGCGCGCCGGATCCCCGCCGGGGACGGTGGAGTCGGCGACCCGCCACGTCAGCCCCCGGTCCGCGGAGTGCAGCACCCGCGCGGCCGCCCCGCCCCCGGTGGCCAGCCGGACGTCGTGCGGCCCGGAGGCCACCAGGCACTGCCCGCTCGCGGCGAAACCGGCCTCGCCCGGGAGGGCCGCCGGCATGCCAGTGTCCGGCAGTACCCGCCAGCCGCGCCCGCCGTCGTCGGTGGCCAGGATGCGGAACTTCCCGTCCACCGGGTCGCTCACCGCCAGCCCGTGCCGGGAGTCGAAGAAGGTCAGGCAGTCGTAGAAGGCCCGCGGGTCGGGGTTGCGGAAGGCCTCGGTCCAGGTCGCTCCGCCGTCCTCGGTGCGCAGGATCCTGGAGGCGACGCCCTCCCCGATGGACAGGGCCACCGCCCGCCGCGCGTCGAAGGCCTCGATGTCGCGCAGTTCCAGCCCGTCCGCGACCGCCCCGGGCGGCGACACGTCCTGCCAGGTGCGGCCGCCGTCGCTGGTGCGCAGGACCGTGCCCCGGGTGCCGGCCACCCAGGCCGTGCGCCGGTCGACGGCGGCCAGCCCGCGGAAGCGGACCCCGTTCACGGCCGCCGCCCCGGTGTCCTTGAGGGCCCAGCCGACGCCCTGGAGCCCGGCGGCGGAGAGGTCCTCGGCTCCGGGCCCCGCTCCGGCGTCCGCCCGGGCGGGCCCGGCCGTCACCGCCGCCGACAGGACCGCCGCGCACATGCCAACTGCCAGAAGTCTCATGGCGCGGGAAGCTAACGCACCCGTATTTCGCCGTCCAGGGTGCGTTCCGGGCCGCGCGTTCCCAGCGTGGGCCCATGGCTTCCATCGAGACAGACCAGCCGGACGAGCCGGCAGGGCCCGCGCGGCCGAAGGCGTACGCGGGCGCGGGGATCACCGTCACCTACGACGCGGGCCGCTGCCTGCACGCCGCCCGGTGCGTCGGCGGGCTGCCCGAGGTGTTCGACACCGGCCTGCGTCCCTGGATCCAGCCGGACGGGGCCGCGCCGGAGCGGGTCGCCGAGGTGGTCCGGCGCTGTCCGTCCGGGGCGCTGCAGTACCGGCTGTCCGCCGGCCCGGCGGAGGAGGGGGACCGGCCGACCAGCGTCGTACGGTCGCCTCTCGGCCAACTGTTCCTGCGGGGACAACTCAGCGTGACCACCGCCACGGGAGCGGTGCGGACGGAGACCAGAGCGGTGCTTTGCGCCTGTGGAGTGAGCGGTAACCAGCCTTATTGCGATCACTCGGGAGCCTGCGGAAAGGAGTGAGACCCCTTTCCCCACACCCCCCTCCCGATCACTCTGTGCGATCACACGGGCGGGATCCGGCCAATCGGTGATGCAGCTCACGTCATCCGCCCTGCACGGATTTGCCGATTCCGGCGTCTATCCGGTTGCCGGGTTCCACCCCACAGCCCGGCAGCAGATCCGCTGCAAGGGAGCGAGCCTTGATCACTGTCATCGAGCAGGCCGTACAGGCACGACTGGTCGCCACCGCCCCGAAGGTCGAGACCGTCCCCGTCACCCTCTGCTACGACCGCTCGGATCCCTTCGCCGTCCGCATGGCCTTCCCCGCGCTCGCCACGCTGGAGGGCGTCGAGGTCTCGTGGACCTTCGCGCGGGAGCTGCTGATGTCCGGGATCCAGCACCCGGCCGGCTGCGGCGACGTGCGCGTGCGCCCGTACGACGGGGACCGCACGACCGTCGAGTTCCACGCTCCGGAGGGGGTGGCGATCGTGCTGATGAGCACGGCCGAGATCCAGAGATTCCTGGAGCGCTCCCGCGAGCTCGTCCCGCCGGGGCTGGAGCACCGCTACCTGGACATGGACCACAGCCTGGACGAGCTGATGCGCGGCTCCTGCTGAGCCTGCCAAGGCGGCGTTATTCGGTTGCGGGCGGCTCCGGCCGCCCGTAATTTCGTCCGTGCCACATTGCCGCCGAAACGGAGTAGGACATTGCTCTTCTGAGGTCCGAGACACCGACCACCACGACCACACCTCTTGTGACAGTCGGCTGTCTCCCCGCGTTGCACGCACCACTCACGCAACCTGGAGGCCTCCATGAGTCATACCCCCACCTTCGTCACCTGCTCCGCCCTCTCCTTCGACTGGCCCGACGGAACCCCCGTCTTCGACGGGTTCCAATGGACCGTCGGCCCCGGCCGCACCGGCCTGATCGGGCTCAACGGCTGTGGCAAGTCCACCCTGTTGAAGCTCGTCGCCGGCGCCCTGACCCCGTCCGGGGGTCAGGTGTCCGTGGCCGGCACCCTCGGCTACCTCCCGCAGGACGCCACCCTCGACACCGCCCTCCGCGTCGACGAGGCACTCGGTATCCGCGCGGCCCGCACGGCCCTGCACGCCATCGAGGCGGGTGAGGCCACCGAGGCCAACTTCGCCGCCGTCGGCGACGACTGGGACGTGGAGGAACGGGCCCTGGCCGTGCTCGACCAGCTCGGGCTCGCCGGCATCGGCCTGGACCGCACCGTCGGCGAACTCTCCGGCGGCGAGTGCGTCCTGCTGCGGCTGGCGGCCCTGCTGCTGGCCCGGCCGGACGTCCTGCTGCTGGACGAGCCCACCAACAACCTGGACCTGCGGGCCCGGCGCCGCCTGTACGCGGCCGTCGAGTCCTGGTCGGGGGTGATGGTGCTGGTCAGTCACGACCGGGAGCTGCTGGAGCGGGTCGACCAGATCGCCGACCTGCGCGACGGCGAAGTCCGCTGGTACGGCGGGAACTTCGGCGAGTACGAGCAGATGCTCGCCGCCGAGCAGGAGTCGGCCGAGCGGATGGTCCGGGTCGCCGAGGCCGACGTCCAGCGGCAGAAGCGCGAACTGGCCGACGCCCAGATGAAACTGGCCCGCCGCAAGCGCTACGGGCAGAAGATGTACGACACCAAGCGCGAACCGAAGATCGTGATGAACGGGCGCAAGCGCGCCGCCCAGGAGTCGGCGGGCAAGCACCACACGATGCACGCCGAGAAGCTGGCGGACGCCCGCGAACGGCTGGACCAGGCGGTGGAGGCGGTGCGCGACGACGACGCGATCCGCATCGAGCTGCCCGCCACGCAGGTCCCCCCGGGCCGGCGGGTGCTGACCCTGACCGCTCTGCGGCCGGCCCACGGGGCGGGCGTGGAAGGCGAGTGGGAGCTGCGCGGTCCGGAGCGGATCGCGCTGGTCGGCGCGAACGGCTCCGGCAAGACGACGCTGCTGCGGACCATCGCCGGGCAGCTGGCTCCCGTGTCGGGTGAGGCGGTGGCGCACGTTCCGGCGCGGTTCCTGCCGCAGCGGCTGGACGTGCTGGACGACGAGCGCTCGGTGGCGGAGAACGTGGCGCGATTCGCCCCGCACGCCTCCAACAACCTGATCCGGGCGCGGCTCGCGCACTTCCTGTTCCGGGGCGGCCGGGCGGACCGCGCGGCCGGCACCCTTTCGGGCGGCGAGCGGTTCCGGGCGGCGCTGGCCGCGCTGCTGCTGGCGGAGCCGGCTCCGCAGCTGCTGATGCTGGACGAGCCGACGAACAGCCTGGACCTGGCGAGCGTGCGCCGGCTCGGGGAGTCGCTGGAGTCGTACGAGGGGGCGCTGATCGTGGCCAGCCACGACGTGCCGTTCCTGGAGTCGGTCGGGATCACCCGGTGGCTGCTGCTCGACGGCGAGCGGGGGCTGCGGGCGACCACCGCCGAAGAGGTCCGCGCCTCGCTCTGGCAGGACTGATCCACCGGGCCGCCACGGCCCCCGTTCCGGCCCCTCCGACCGTCAAGGCCGGAGGGGCCGGCCACCTTCTGGCGTGATTCTCACCCTTCAGCAAGCCCCTGCCACACCCTCGAACTGCGTAGATAACGGGATGTAGCCGGACACAACCACGGCTGGGGCTTGGCTCGCCCTGATGTCGCGCTTAACCTACGAGACCGTAGGCTACGGAACCGTAGGTATTTCGCTTTGTCCCCAGGAGCACCCGTGACGATCACCTCTCCCCACCTCGGCAGCTCGGAGGCGTGGACCGACGCCAAGCTGCTGTACGCGCTGGAAGAGGTGGTCGAGAAGGAGCTCAACCGCCATCTGAAGGTCACCAAGGACTGGATGCCCCACGAGTACGTGCCGTGGAGCGACGGCCGGAACTTCCCGGGCTTCTTCGAGGACGGCGAGGCCTGGGACCCGCAGCAGTCGAAGGTCACCGACATCGGCAAGATCGCGCTGGTGGTGAACCTGCTGACCGAGGACAACCTGCCCAGCTACCACCACGAGATCGCGACGCTCTTCGGCCGCAACGGCGCCTGGGGCACCTGGGTGCACCGCTGGACGGCCGAGGAGGGGCGCCACGGCATCGTGATGCGCGACTACCTGCTGGCCTCGCGCGCCGTGGACCCGGACAAGCTGGAAGCGTTCCGGATGCAGCACATGTCGGAGGGCTTCGAGTCGGACAACAGCCACTCGATGCTGCACTCGGTGGCGTACGTGGCCTTCCAGGAGCTGGCGACCCGCATCTCGCACCGCAACACCGGCCACCAGTCCGGCGACCCGGTCTGCGACCGGATGCTGGCCCGCATCGCGCAGGACGAGAACCTGCACATGATCTTCTACCGGAACCTGCTGGGCGCGGCCTTCGAGATCGCCCCCGACCTGACGATGCAGGCCGTGCGCGACGTGGTCGTCAACTTCCGGATGCCCGGACACGGTATGCCCGGCTTCGAGCGGATGGCCGCGCAGATGGCGATCGGCGGGGTCTACAACCTGCGGATCCACCACGACGACGTGCTGAGCCCCGTGATCCGCTTCCTCAAGATCATGGACATCGACGGGCTGGGTCCGGAGGGGCAGAAGGCCCAGGAGGAGCTCGGGCTGTTCATGAACGGCCTGGACACCGAGGCCCGCAAGTTCGACGAGCGCCTGGCCGCGCGCGCCGCGCGCCTGGCCGCCCGCAAGGGCTGAGGCCCGCCGGGCGGTTCAGCCGCGCGGGCGCAGGGCCTGCCGCTCGGTCTCCGAGAGGCCGCCCCAGACGCCGAAGCGCTCGTCGTTGGCGAGGGCGTACTCCAGGCACGCCGCCCTGCCCTCGCACTCCCCGCACAGCCGCTTCGCGTCCTGGACGGAGGAGCCCGGGTCCGGGAAGAAGAAGCTCGGGCCCGTCTGGGCGCACAGGGCGAGGTCGTACCAGGCGGGGGCGGCGGTGGTGGTGGTGTTCATCGACATGCGGCGATCCTGGACGGGGCCGATGTACATCCGATCAACGCCCGATCAACACCGCCCGAGGGGGCCGATAGGGTGAAGTGATGATCATCGTCTGAAGAAAGGCCCCGGTCCTCACGGTGACCGAGTCACGCCCCCACGCCCTGTTCTCCTTCGGCACGCTCAAGGAGGCGCACGTCCAGACGGCCCTCTTCGGCCGGACCGTGCCCGCCGCGCCGGCCGCGCTCGCCGGCTACGCCACCCGACCCTTGAAGATCACCGACCCGGACGTGATCGCGGCCAGCGGCCTGGACGTCCACCTGACCCTGGAGTGCCGGCTGGGCTCCGTGGTCGAGGGCGTCGTCCTGCGCCTGACCGACGCGGAGCTGGCCGCCGCCGACGCCTACGAGGTGGACGACTACGTCCGCCGGCGGGTGCTGCTGGCCTCCGGAGAGAGCGCCTGGGCCTACCTGGACGCGGATCCGCTGCGCCCGGCGGCCCGGATCGTGATCGCGGGCGACAGCATCGCGTACGGGCGCTGCGACCCGCGGGGCGGCTGGGCGGCCCGGCTGGCGGCGCGGCACATCGCCGTGAACGAGCGGGACCACCGGGTCTTCAACCTGGCCGTGCCGGGCAGCACCCTGGCAGAGGTCGCCGAGCAGACCCCGGCCCTCCTCGCCGCCCGCCGCCCGGACACCCTGCTGATCGCCGCCGGCATCAACGACTCGGCCGTCCCCGCCTCCGCCCCGCACGAGACCCCCGACGGACTGGCGGGCCGCCTGACAGACAGCCTCGCCTCCCTGGCGGCCACGGCCCGGGACCGGGGGGCCCGCCTGGTCGTCCTCGGCCCCCTCTGGCTGGACGAGTCCCGCACGGCCGACTACGAGGGGCTGCGCTTCACCGAGGCCCGCGCGCTGACCCTGCGCGAGACCCTGCGCGCCTGGTGCACGGAGCACCATGTCGACCACATCGACCTGTGGGCCCCCCTCCACAGCCGCCCCGACCTCCTCACGGACGGCATCCACCCCTCCCCCGAGGGCCACGAAACCCTCTACCGCCACCTCACGTCCGACTGACCGCCGGATCGGTGGGGGCGGGGGCCGGCATGGGTGCACCCTATGGCGGCTTACTCGTGCGGGTCCTGGTGTTTCGCGCGGCTCGGCTGGACGCGTTTGGGTTCGCCCGGCATCTTCGGGTAGTCCGGCGGGTACGGCATGTCGCCCAGGCCGTGGTCGCGTTCGTCGCGGGCCGCGAGTTCCAGGACGGGGTCCAGGCTGAAGGCGTGTTCGTCCATGTCGGCGTGCAGGTCGCCCAGTTCGGCGAAGCGGGCCGGCATCGTCGCGATGTCGAAGTCGCGCGGTTCCGCGTCGTCCACCTCCTCCCAGCGCAGGGGCGCCGAGACCGGGGCGTGCGGGCGGGGGCGGACGGAGTACGCCGAGGCGATGGTCCGGTCGCGGGCGGTCTGGTTGTAGTCGACGAAGATCCGCTCGCCGCGCTCCTCCTTCCACCAGGCCGTCGTGACCTTCCCCGGCATCCGCCGCTCCAGTTCCCGGCCCAGGGTGATCGCGCACCGTCGGACCTCCGTGAAGGTCCAGCGCGGCTCGATCGGTACGAAGACGTGCAGCCCGCGTCCGCCGGAGGTCTTGGGCCAGCCGCGCAGCCCCACCTCGTCCAGGAGGGCGCGCAGTTCGTGTGCCGCGGCCACCGCGTGGTGGTAGTCGGTGCCCGGCTGCGGGTCCAGGTCGATGCGCAGCTCGTCCGGCCGGTCGGTGTCCCCGCGCCGCACCGGCCAGGGGTGGAAGGTGAGGCAGCCCAGGTTGGCGGCCCACAGGACGGCGGCCGGCTCGGTGGGGCAGATCTCGTCCGCCGTGCGCCCGCTGGGGAAGGCGATGTGGGCGGTCGGGATCCAGTCGGGCAGGTTCTTGGGGGCCCGCTTCTGGAAGAAGGACTCGCCCTCCACCCCTTCGGGGTAGCGCTCCAGGGTGGTGGGGCGGTCGCGCAGGGCGCGGACGATCCCGGGGGCGACGGCCAGGTAGTACTCGGCGACGTCCCGCTTCGTGAACCCGCGCTCCGGGAAGTACACCTTGTCCGGGCTGGACAGGCGTACCGCCCGGCCGCCCGCGTCGAGTTCGATCGCACCGCCCGCGCCAGCACCCATGGGCGCCACGGTAGGCGGGCACGGGCGGACGCGCACACCGAGCGGGCCCGGACGTACCACCGCAGAATCGGCGGTATGGACCTGCCGGTGATGCCGCCCGTGAAGCCGATGCTCGCCAAATCCGTGGCGAAGATCCCGCCCGGCATGCAGTACGAGGCCAAATGGGACGGCTTCCGGGCGATCGTCCACCGCGACGGGGACGAGATGGAGGTCGGCAGCCGCACCGGCAAGAGCCTGAACCGGTACTTCCCGGAGCTGGTGGCGGCGCTGAAGGAGAACCTGCCGGACCGCTGCGTGGTGGACGGGGAGATCGTGATCGTCCACGGCGGGCGGCTGGACTTCGACCGGCTGACCGAGCGGATCCACCCGGCCGCCTCCCGGGTGAAGCTGCTCGCCCGGGCCACCCCGGCCAGCTTCGTCGCCTTCGACCTGCTCGCCCTCGGCGACGAGTCCCTCCTCGACACCCCGCTCGCCGACCGCCGCAGCGCCCTGGTCCACGTCCTGTCCACAGCCCGGCCCCCCGTGCATCTCGCGCCCGCGACCACCGACCCCGCGCTCGCGCGGGAGTGGTTCGAGCGGTTCGAAGGCGCCGGGCTGGACGGGGTCGTCGCGAAACCCCTCGATCTGCCCTACCGGCCCGACGCCCGCCTGATGTTCAAGATCAAGCACGAGCGTACGGCCGACGTCGTCCTCGCGGGCTTCCGTTTCCACAAGAGCGGTCCGATCATCGGATCGCTGCTCCTGGGCCTGTACGACGCCCACGGCGCGCTCCAGCACGTGGGCGTCTGCGCCGCCTTCCCCATGAAGCGCCGCGCCGAACTCGTCGAGGAGCTCGAACCGCTGCGCATGCCGGACGCCACGGGGCACCCGTGGGCCTCCTGGACCGAGGAGGCCGCCCACGAGAACGCCCGGCTGCCCGGCGCGCAGAGCCGCTGGACGGGGAAGAAGGACCTGTCCTGGGTCCCGCTGCGTCCCGAACGGGTCTGCGAGGTGAGGTACGACCACATGGAGGGCGACCGCTTCCGCCACACCGCGCAGTTCGTCCGCTGGCGCCCGGACCGCACCGCGGAGAGCTGCACGTACGAGCAGCTGGAGGAGGTCGTCGGCTACGACCTGGCCGAGGTGCTGGGCTCCTGAACTCCTCGCAGTCGCGGACCGTGCACGGGATCTTGAAGCCATGAGCTGCCCGTGGCAGGCTCGTGCCACATGATCGGGTTCTACCGGCGCACCTGGGAACACTCGGACGCGACGCTCGACGAGCTCGCACTCGACGCCCCCGGTCACGTGCCCTGGTGGTCGGAGCCCTGTCCGAACCCGAACCTGTTCGCCGTCCTGGTCCATGTCCCCGGCGAGACCGTCCGGCACGCCGGGCACGCCGACATCCTGCCCGAGGGCGTCGACGGCCGGACCGGGCTACGACCTGGCCGGGGTGGTGGGCGGGGCCGGCTGAGGGGGTGGGGTGGCGGGGGCGGTGAGGTGCTCCCACCAGGCGCGGTCCGGGCCCACGGCGTTCGGCGTCCAGCCGGGGCGCCGCGCCAGCCAGCGCGCCACCCGGGCCCGGACGGCGGGGTCCGCGTAGGCCCGTGCGGGCGGTTCGGCCAGGTGTCGGACCCTGGCCCGGGCCCGCATCACCTCCGGGTCCTCCAGCGCGCACTCGAACAGCGCGGCCGCCTCCCGCGCCCGCCCGGCGAGGCCCGGCCGAAGGCTCCCCGCGCCGCCGCCCGGCACGAGGGCCCCCGCCCCGGCCGCCAACCGCTGCCCGACGGCGGCGTCCGCGCCCGCCTGGAAGTCGAACCAGGGCTTCAGCGTGCGCAGCGCCCAGCCGTGGTAGCCGGCGGCGAAGCCGGGGGATCCGGGGTCGCGGTGGGCGGTGCGGGTCACCCGGTCGGCCGCCCACAGCGCGAGCGAGGTCCCCTGGCCCAGGGTCGGGTTGGTGTGGGTGAGGGCGTCCCCGACGGGGACCATCCCGCTCACGACCGGGCCGCGCCCGTCGGCCAGGGGGCTCCACCGGTTGTCCAGCCCCGCCGTGGCCAGTACCCCCGACAGCGGCTCGGCGCCCAGCCCCAGCCAGGCCGCGCCGGGCGGGAAGGCCCGGGCGGCGGCCTCGAAGACGGCCGGGTCGCGCAGGGCGCCCCGGGTGGGGTCGCCGGTGTGCGCGAACACGGTCACGGCGAAGACCCGGTTGTCGGACGGGAAGACGGCGCAGCCCGCGAAGGCCCCGCCGGTCACCGTCCAGGGGCGGCGCGGCCCCTCGTCCACGCCGTCGGGCAGCCGGTACCAGCGGCAGAAGTAGGCGAGGCCGGTCCGGTGCCGCTCGACCGTGCCCGGGCGGCAGCCGGCCGTGGCCAGCAGGGACGCGGAACCGCCGCGCCGGCCCGCCGCGTCCACCACCAGATCGCCCCGGTACCCGCCGCCGGGGGTGGTCACGCCGGTGATCCGGGGCTGCGGGCCCACGGTCGCGGTGAGCCCCATGACCGGCTCCCCGTGGCGCACCACCGCGCCCGGCTGCGCGCGCAGGGCGGTGGCCAGGGCGCTCTCCAGGACGATGCGGCGGGTCTGGACCAGCACCAGGTCCTCGTCGCCGGGGAGCTCGGGGGGTCTCGTGTCGAACCAGTCGAGTTCGTGCCGCTCGCGGGCGCCGAGCCGGAGCATGGCGGCGTACACGTCGGGCAGCTCGGCCCGGAGCACGGCGCGGGCGGCGCCGAGCAGGACGTGCGGCTGGGTCGCCTGGGGGACGCCGGGCCGCTGCCAGCCGAAGAAGTCCCGGTCGAAGAAGTCCCGTTCGAGGGAGCCCCGGGCGGGGGTGGCGGCGGGGGCCCGGGGGTCGCGTTCGAAGACCTCGGCGGTGTGTCCCCGGCGGGCCGCGAGCAGGGCCGTCGCGAGTCCCGCGACCCCGCCGCCGATCACCAGCACATGTGCCATTGCGCGCCCCCTGAGCCGAGGTACGTACGACGATCGGACCGCCAGAGCCTGCACGCACGGCCCCTGGCCGAAACTCGCACACCCGTCCGAGGGGTCGGCCGCGCCCCGGGTTGACGCCCCGTCTCCTGACGGCGGTGGATGGGACAATGACCGTTCCACCGCCGCACGACGGACAGGAGAGCCTCGCGTGACTCCCCAACGCCCCGAAGCCCAAGCCGGCGCCGCCCGGGCCGTCCCCCAGCCCAACGCCGTCGTCGGCGTCGGCCTGATCGTGCTCGGCCCCGACGGCCGGGTCCTGCTCGGCCAGGCGCACGACGGGCGCTGGGAACTGCCCGGCGGCAAGGTCGACCCCGGGGAGGGCTTCGAGCAGGCCGCCGCGCGCGAGCTCGCCGAGGAGACGTCCCTGCGCACCGCCCCGGAGGCGATCGAGGTCCTGGCCGTCCAGATCGCCGCCACGGAGACCGAGGTGACCCGGCTGACGGCGGCCGCCCTGACCCGCTCAGCCGAGGGCACCCCGGCCGTCACCGAACCCCACAAGATCGCCCGGTGGCGCTGGTTCGCCCCCGAGGAGATCCCGGCAGCCCTGTACGCCCCCTCGGCGGCGGTCCTGCACGCCTGGCAGCCCGGTCTCACCTCCCTGCCCGAGGCCCCCGGCCACGACTACGCCGCCCGGCCGGCGGACAAGACCTAGACCCCCTGGCGGGGCGCGAAGTTCCCCTCGCGGAGGTCTTCGGCCAGCAGCCGCTTGGCGATCGCGTCCGCCGCCGCCCGCAGCTCCGCGCTGCGCGGGCGGCCGCGGTCGCGCTCCAGCTGGTCGCCCAGCCACCGCGCCCACGCGGCGGAGATGACGTCGGCCTCCCGCTGCCCGCCCCGCGTCAGGCTGAAGAATCCGTTCTGCCGGGTCAGGTAGCCCTCCTCCACCATCCGGTCGAAGACCGGCAGCAGCACCTCCGGCGGCAGCGACCGGCGCGAGGCGATCAGCCCCAGGCCCGCGTGCCCGACCGTACGGGTGAGCAGGTCCACCTGCATGACCGCCCACGCCCCGGCCATGTCCAGCCGGGTGTCGGAGGCCTCGACGATCCCCCGGGCCTGCTGCGGGCCCATGTTCCGCACCAGCTTGCCCACCGCCAGCTCCAGCAGCTTGGCCGAGTCCCCGGAGGCCGTGGCCGGCGAGGCGAAGCCGTCGCCCATGTCCGTGGACGCGGCGCGGGCGCTGTCGCGCAGCCGGACCTGCTTGAGGAACAGCGCGACGACGAAGCCGACGGCCGCCACCGGCACCGTCCACAGGAACACGGTGTGCAGGGCCTCGGTGTACGCGCCGACGATCGGGCCGGACGCCGCCGGGTCGAGCGCGTGCACCCCCTGCGGGCTCTGCGCGGCGGCCGCGAGCCGCGCCGGGTCCTGGCCGGTGGCCCGGGCGGCACCCGCCACGGCGGCCTTCAGCTCGGGGGCCAGGCTGTTGGCGTAGATGGTCCCGAACACGGCGGTCCCGAAGGCGCTGCCCAGTGTGCGGAAGAAGGTCACGCCGGAGGTGGCCGTGCCGAGGTCGGCGTAGTCGACGGTGTTCTGCACGGCGATCGTGAGCACCTGCATGCACAGGCCGATCCCGGCGCCGAGCACGAACATGTGGACGGATTCCAGCCACGCCCCGGTGTCCGCGTCCATCCGCGACAGCAGGTAGAGGCCGGCTCCCATCACCGCGCAGCCCACGATGGGGAAGATCCGGTACCGGCCGGTCCTGCTGGTGACGTTGCCGCTGAAGACGGAGGCGATCAGCAGGCCCACGACCAGCGGCAGGGTCCGTACGCCCGACAGGGTGGCGGAGTCCCCGTCCACGTACTGGAGGTAGGTCGGCAGGAACGTCATCGCGCCGAGCATGGCGAAGCCGACGACGAAGCTGAGCACCGAGCACACGGTGAAGACGGGGTTGCGGAACAGCCGCATCGGCAGCATCGGTTCGGCGGCCCGGGTCTCGGCCAGGCAGAACAGCGCGAGCGCCAGCACCCCGCCCGCCAGCAGCCCGACGATCACCCCGGAGGTCCAGGGGTACTCGTTGCCGCCCCAGCTGGTGGCCAGGATCAGCGCGCTGGACCCCACCGCGACCAGGGCGATGCCCAGGTAGTCGATCCGGGGCCGGCCCCGCGCCCGTACCGAGGGGATGGTCCGCGCGGCGGCCGCGACCACCAGCACCGCGACGGGCACGTTGACGTAGAAGGCCCAGCGCCAGCTCAGGTGGTCGGTGAACAGCCCGCCGAGCAGCGGGCCGATGACGGTGGCGACGCCGAAGACGGCGCCGATCGCGCCCTGGTAGGTACCGCGCTCGCGCAGCGGCACCACGTCCGCGATCAGCGCCATGGAGGTGACCATCAGGCCGCCGGCGCCGATGCCCTGGACCCCGCGCCACAGGATCAGCAGGGACATGTTCCCGGCGAGCCCGCAGAGGAAGGAGCCGGTGATGAAGACGATCGCGGAGACCTGGAAGACGACCTTGCGGCCGAAGAGGTCGCCGAACTTGCCGACGAGCACGGTCGCGACGGTCTCCGCCAGCAGGTACGAGGTCACCACCCAGGCCATGTGGTCCCCGCCGCCGAGGTCCCCCACGATCGTGGGCAGCGCGGTGCCCACGATCGTCTGGTCGAGGGCGGCCAGCAGCACGCCGAGCATGATCGTGCCGAAGACGACGTTGCGCCGCCGCCGGTCGAGCACGGGCGGCGCCGCGGCCGCGGCGGGGGCAGTGGTCACCCTCGCACTGTCACAGCCGCCCGCCCTCCCCGCATGCCGCAAGCCGCCGTACGGGGGAACCCGCCGCGGGCGCCTGGCGGCCCGGCTCAGCGCAGGTAGGACAGCCCCGGGTGCTGCGCCGCGTACCCCTCCAGCAGCCGCCGGGCCACGGACACGGAGTCCACCAGCGGGTGCAGCGCGAAGGCCTTGACCGCGTCCGCCCGCGAGCCGCTCGCCGCGGCGGCCAGGACCGCCCGCTCGGCCGCCTTCACCGAGGTCACCAGTCCCACCGCGTGCAGCGGCAGCGGGGCCACCGACACCGGGTGGGCGCCGTTCGCGTCGACCAGGCAGGGCACCTCGATCACCGCCTGGGCGTCCAGCACGGACAGGGTCGAGCCGTTGCGGACGTTGAGGATGAGCGTGGCCCGCTCGTCGCGGGCGATGGCCCGCATCAGCGCCAGGGCCACCTTCTCGTAGCCGCCGGACTCCAGGTCGCTCTCCTCGCGCTCCCCGACGCCCGCCACCTCGCGGTTCTCGGACATGTACGTGGCCTCGCGCTCGGCCCGCGTCCGGTCCCAGGCGGCCAGCGCCGCCCCGGCGGACTGCCCCGCCCGGCCGGCCTCGGCGTAGAACCCGCGCTGCTGGTCGCGCAGGAATGCCCCGCGGGTCTGCTTGGCCTCCTGGTAGGCCCGTACCGTGTCCCGGTTGAAGTAGTAGTAGTGCAGGTACTCGTTGGGGATCGCGCCCAGCGAGCGCAGCCACTCGGCCCCGAAGAGGCGTCCCTCCTCGAAGGACTCCAGCGCCCCGTCGTCGGCCAGCAGCCGGGGCAGCTGGTCGCGCCCGCCCACGTGCAGGCCGCGCACCCAGCCCAGGTGGTTGAGGCCGACGTAGTCGATCCAGGCCTCCTGGGGGCGGGCCACGCCCAGCAGCCGGGCGATCCGGCGGCCGAGGCCGACCGGCGAGTCGCAGATGCCGATGACCCGGCCGCCCAGTTCCTCGGACATGGCCTCGGTGACCACCCCGGCCGGGTTGGTGAAGTTGATGACCCAGGCGTCCGGGGCGGTGCGGGCGATCCTGCGCGCCAGCTCCCGGGCCACCGGAACGGTCCGCAGCCCGTACGCGATCCCGCCCGCGCCCACCGTCTCCTGGCCGAGCACCCCCTCGGCCAGGGCGATCCGCTCGTCCGCCGCGCGCCCCTCCAGGCCGCCGACGCGGATGGCGGAGAACACGAAGTCGGCCCCGCGCAGGGCCTCGTCCAGGTCCCGGGTGGCGGTGACCTCCGGGGCGTCCGCCGCTCCCGAGGCGGCGGCCTGGTCCGCGAGCACCCGGGCCATCGCGGCGAGCCGCGCGGGGTCCTCGTCGTAGAGGGTCACCCGGGTCACCCGGCCCTCCGCGTGGTCGCCGAGCAGCGCTCCGTAGACGAGCGGGACGCGGAATCCGCCCCCGCCGAGGATGGTCAACCGCACGCCCCTACCGTCCTTCCGGCCTTTCGAGGTACCCCACACCGCCACGGCCCGGGGCGGGACGCCCCGGGCGACGGCACGAATGCCACGATCGGCGACATCCACTCGATGTCGCCGATCGTGGCATCCGATGCTCGCACGCGATCCTCGGCGCCCGGCCGTGGCAGGCCGGAGCGGCGCCGGATCCCGCCGGCTACTCCCCCAGCGTCGGGACCGCCCGCAGGCGGACCCCCTGCTGCTGCGGGAACCGGGCGCCGCCGCGCACCGGGCCGGTCGGCAGGCCCTGCGGGGCGGAGAGCACCAGGGTGATCCGGGTCAGCCCCATGCCGTCGAGCATCCGGCTGGTTTCGGCCACCATCCGGCAGCGCACCAGGCCCCAGCCCGGGTCGGGGTGGCGCACCGTGCGCACCGCGCCGTCCTGTTCGGCGGCCTCCTGCCCGTGCGTGGTCAGCCAGTGCGGGACTCCGTAGCGGTAGGCCGCCTCCATGAACGGGTCGCGGGCCACCTCCTGGCGGATGCTGCGCAGCCCCTCGTCCTCCGGGGCGGCCGCCAGCGCGGTGGCGAACTGGGCCAGCAGCGGTACGCACCAGGCCGGTTCGTGGTCCTCCAGCACGGCCGCGGCGTCCGGATGGAACAGCACGAAGCGCAGGAAGTTGTCGTCCGGCAGGGCCGTGGGGTGCGGTCTCACCGTCTGGAAGAGGCGGTCGAAGGCCGAGTTGGTGAGGGCCACGTCCCAGCGGTGGTCCACCAGGAAGCTCGGGTAGGGCACGGCCTCCATCAGGGCCGCGTAGTCGACCAGGTAGTCGCGCTGGGCCGGGTCCTGGGGCAGCCGGTTCTCCTCGGCCGCGCGCCAGGTGGGCGGCGGGTCCCGGTCGACCATGATCCGGAAGAGCCAGAAGCACTGCCGCTCGCTCATCTCCAAGGCCTCGGCCAGGGCGAGGAGTTTGCGGTCCGTCCATTCCTTGACCAGGCCGCGTTCCCAGTTCCCGTACGCGCGTACGCTGATACGCAGACGCGCCGCGAGGTCTTCCTGACTCAGGCCCAGTTCTTCGCGGCGTTGGCGCAAAATCTCCTTGCGCCGTTCCGACCGCACTGCGCCACGGGCGGACTCGTCGCCCGCCAGGCGCTCCTCACCGGCTCGGACGAGGCCATCAGACGGGCCCACCGCTGCGAGATGTGGCACCGAGAGCTCCCCCTCCTCAACGGTCTGGATCTTCATTTCCGTGTGGCGATCCTGCTACCGACTTCATTCGAGTGTCAACTATTGTGGCAATTCCAGCCTGGCGACAGCTCATTCGCGCCACAGCTGTGGCAAGTTATGGCTCTCCCAAAACAAACCGGATAGATTCCCTGAGGCCGACCACGTGCCCACTGACCTCGCGCGATCTAGGAGAACCACTGGTGACAGACGGCTTCCCGGCTCCCGTCGCGGTGGCCAACGCGCCCCTGGCGGCAACCGTCACGCGGGTCGCCGAGCTGGCGAACAAAATGGGCCGCGACCCGAACCAGGTCTTCGACCTCCGCCGCCTCTCGGAGGCCTCCGGGGTCCCCACGGACGTGATCAGGTCCCTCCTGGACGGCAGGCGGGCCGGTGAACCCGACCTCCAGGCGCGCTTCCTCCAGCGCCTCGACCTGCTCCGGCGCACCCGGGTGAAACCGAACGGCCGCCGCTACACCCAGCAGGAGATCGCGGACGGCGCCGGGATGTCGCGGCAGCAGGCGGGCGCCCTCATCAACGGCGACCGGCGGCCCACCATGGAGCACTGCGACGCCATCCAGCGCTTCTTCGGGGTGCACGCGGGCTTCCTCACCGCCCATGACGCCGACGCGCTCACCGACGCCCTCCAGCGCACCGAGCAGCAGCTCCTCCAGGACTTCGCGGGACGCGAGCGCCAGCCCGTGCCGGCCGAGGCCGCCGCGGCCGGCGACCCGCTCGCCCGGCTCCTGCAGAACCACGGGGTCCGGGGCATCGCCTGGCGCGCCGCCCAACTGCCCAGCGACAAGCACCGGGACAAGGTGACCGAATGGCTGGACATGCTTCTCGAAAGCGTCAAACCGAACGAATCATGACCCAGTCGAAAGTCTGGATCTGATCCTTGAGTCCTGATCCGGATCCGCGTCGACGGGGAGAACGGTGAGCATAGGCAGAGCGCAGCGGCGATTGTGCGCGGAGCTGGTGTCCGGCATCAAGCTGGCCGGCCCCGTGGAACCCGTGGACCTCTACACCGCCCTCTGCGACGGCATGAGCAGGCACCGGGGCCGCCCGGTGCAGTTCCGGATGGCGGCGTTCCCGCAGGGGACCGCCAGCGGCCTGTGGCTCGACATGGCGGACCGGGACCTGGTCGTGATAGAGGAGCGCACCGCGCCGGACCACCAGCTGGTGATCCTGGGCCACGAGCTGTGGCACATGCAGGCCGGCCACTGCAGCCACCACGTCGACGGCGCCGCCGTCGCGGCCCGGCTGCTGACCGACGGGGCCGACCTCGGCGAGACGGTCCGCAGCGTCGCCGCGCGCACCCGCGCCGACGTCCGGGAGGAGACCGAGGCCGAGACCTTCGGCCTCCTCCTCGGCAGCAGATGCCGCACCTGGCTGGCCGGGTCCTCCGGCGGACGCCCGGCCGGCCGCCGGGACGAGCTGGCGGGACGGATCGAGACCTCCCTCGGCTACCGGGGGCACAGGAACGACCGTTGAAAGGACCGGACTACTACATCCCGGCGGCGGCGATGGCGATCTCCCTCGTCTGCAAGCTGCCGGCCCTGCGCACCAACTGGCGCGATCCGCTCCTGCGGTCGGTCTGCTTCCTGCTCCTCCTCGCCGGCGCGGTCTTCACCTTCGCCGCCCCGCCCACCATCGAGGCCGTCAACCGGTGGACGGGGATCCCCAACTTCTCCGCCCCCCTCGTCTACTGCCTGATGACGGCCTTCAGCGCCTCCTGCCTCGTCCTGGTGTTCAACTGGCGCGGCGGTCCGGCCGAGGACATCCGGCACACCTCGATGCGCTGGATCGCCGGCTACTCCGTGGTCATCACGGCGATCGTCATCCTGTTCGCCCTCGGCTCGGCCCCCGTCGAGCGGCTGCGCGACTTCGACACGTACTACGCGAACACCCCCTACATCCGGCTGATGGTCGCCTCCTACCTGCTGGCGCACAACGTGGCCGTGATGATGATGGTCTCGATGTGCTGGCGCTGGTCCCTCCAGGTCTGCGGCTGGCTCCGGGCCGGCCTGCTGATCATCGTCTCCGGCTACGCCATCAGCCTGGCCTACGACGCCGCGAAGATGTCCGCCGTCGCCGCCCGCTGGCTGGGCCACGACCTGGACTTCCTGAGCACCTTCGTCGCCCCGCCGCTGGCCTCCGCCGGCGCGCTGGTCAGCTCGGTCGGCTTCGTACTGCCCCTGCTCTACCAGCGGGTGTCCGACAGCTGGCGGACCTGGAGCACCTACCGGCACCTGGGGGCGCTGTGGCACGAGGTGCAGAGCACCGCGCCGAGCGACACGCCGGGGGTGCGGATGTCCTGGTGGTCCCCGGCCGAGATCCGGGTGATCCAGCGGGAGTCCGACATCCACGACGGGTTCCTGAGGCTGGGCCCCTGCTTCGACCGGCGCCACCGCGACACCGCCTACGCACGGGCCCTGCAGGCCGGGGCGGACGAGGAGACGGCCCGCGCCGTCGCGGACGCGGCGATGGTGGCGGCCGCCGTACTGGTCTGCGCCGCCGACCCGCAGGCGGTGGCCGGGACCGAGGAGGAGGAAGCGGCCGCCGACCGGGTGCTCGTCACCGCCGACGGTCCGCGTGACCTCGTCCGGATCTCGCACGCGCTGCGGCACTCGCCGCTGGTGGCCGCCGCCCGGCGGCAGGCGGCCCCGGCGGGGGGCTGAACCCGCCGGGGCCGCGGAACCGCGGGAGGCCCGGGGGCCTCAGCGGGACGCCGTCACCGACAGGGCCGGGAACAGGTCCTGGAAGGCGCCCGCGGAGTCGGTGCCGGCCCGCCCGAAGGGGGCGTCGAAGCTCCACACCATGAACAGCAGGAACACGATCAGGGCGCTGAAGAGGCCCGCCAGCAGCAGCTCGCGGCCCGAGCGGCGGATCTGCAGGGTGAAGATCAGCCCGATGGTGACGACACCGCCCACCAGCAGCCCGACCCAGACCACGCTCGGCAGGGTGGACTCGTCGCTCTGTGTGCGCGAGTGCCGGGCGTCGTCGGCGGCCGCGATCTGGTCGAGCAGCGGCTGGTAGGCCTGTGCCTGGAGTTCGTTGGCGGGGCTCTGGTGGGTGACGTCGGTGCGCAGCTTGCCGAGCAGCTGGGCGCCCTCGGGGGAGGCCTCCCGGCCGGCGACCAGGCGCGGCCAGTCGACGTTGACGGTGTGCGCGACGTACGCGTCCACCTCGCCGCGGATCCGGTCGCGGACGGGCGCCGGGTAGACGTCGGCCCGCTGGGTCACCTCGTACAGCGACTGGGCCTCGCGGCGCACGCTGTCCTCGGCGGCGCCGCGCGCCTCCCAGACCCCCGCGATGGCCAGGCCCAGGACGATCGCGTACACCACGCCGACCATCATCGTCATGTACTCGATGACGTCGGGGGTTTCGCTGGTGTCCTCGTCGTCCGCGACCCGGCGGTGCCGGATCACGGTCATGGCGAGGACGAGGGCGCAGACGAGCGCCATGGCGATGGCCAGGACCAGCCATTCGGACACGAGGGATCTCCCGTTCGTGGATGCGTCGGTGTGCCGGCGGTTCGGAGCCGCTCGGAGCCGCGGTGCGGCGGTGTCTCAGGAGGCCGCGCCGCGGCTCTTGGAGCGGGGGCGCAGTGCGGCGGCGGCGAGCACGGCCGGGGTGGTGACGACCACCATCAGCATCATGGTGCTCAGCCCGTTCGGGCCGCGCCGCTCCAGGGCCACGGAGCGGTACGGGCGCACGTGGAAGGCGTGCGCCGGCGCGGCGGTCCCGGGCGCGGCCGGACCGGAGGCTGCGGCCGGCGCCGGCCGCGCGTCCGGCGGGGACGCCGGCGGAGCCGGGGCCGGCTGCGCGACGCCGTCCGGCGCCGGGGGCCCGGGTTCCGGGGTCCCGGGCAGGCCCGGCGCCTCGCCGGGGTGGTGCACGGCGGGCCGTTCGGCGCCGGGCACCCGTACCCGTACGGCGGGCGGGACCACGGCCGGGCTGCCCGGCCGGGCCACGGGCGGCGGGGGCATGGGCGGCCGCGCGGGCCGCCCCGCCGGGACGCAGATGTCGACCCGGGCCCCACTGCCGTGCCCGTCGCCGGCGACCGCCACGTGGCCGTGCAGCGGGCAGAGCGCGGCCACCATGCCCGCCCCGGCGTAGTACTGCCAAGCCGTCACCGCGGTCCTCCGATTCGGCAGCCGATATGGGGGTTACGGCTGAAGAAACGATCAAGGGCCCGGTTCGACACGCGCCGGACGGGTCAAGATCCTTGTCCGAGGGGTGACTTCGGGCCGGGCGGGTGACGCGTGCGGCCCGCGCCGCCGGGCCCGCTCACCCTGACGGACCACTCCACCCCCGCGCCCGCCGCCGCCCCGGCCCATGCTCGGAGGAAGGGGTTCACGGCTCGGCCGAGGGACGGTGGCACGGATGGCGGACGGCGGGCGGGGTCCGGCGGGGGCGCACCGGTGACGGCGCCCCCGGCCGGCGGCCCGGAGCAGGCGGGCGCGGCCCCCGCCCGGGGCCTGCGCCTCCCCAGTGCCCTGACCGTCCTGGCCCTGGTCACGGTCGCGATCTGGCTGCTGGCCTTCCTGATCCCGGCGGGCCGGTACGACCGGAGCGCCGACGGCGCTCCGATCGCCGGCACCTACCGGCGGGTGGCGGGCGACCGGAGCCTCACCGACCGCCTGAACGACCTCTTCCTGGCCCCCGTCAACGGGCTCTACGGCATCCAGGACCCCGCGACCCACGAGGTCGGCCCGAGCCTGACGGGCGCCCTGTACGGCAGTGCCGGGGTCTTCCTGTTCGTCCTGGCCATCGGCGCGTTCATCACCGTGGTCTTCGAGACCGGCGCCCTCGACCGGGGCATCGCCCGCCTCGCGCACCGGCTGCGCGACCGGGGGGCCCTGCTGATCGCCGCGGTGATGGTGGTCTTCTCCGTCCTCGGCACCGTCGAGGGCTTCGCCGAGGAGACGCTCGGCTTCTACGGGCTGCTGGTGCCGATGATGCTGGCGCTCGGCTACGACCGGCTCGTGGCGGTCGGCGCCTCGATCCTGGGCGCCGGCATCGGCGTGCTCTGCTCCACCGTCAACCCCTTCGCCACCGGAGTGGCCTCCTCTGCGGCGGGGATCTCACTGGGCGACGGCATCGTGCTGCGCTTCGCCATGTGGGTGGTGCTCACCGCCGTCACCGTCCTCTACGTCATCCGCTACGCGCGCCGCGTCCAGCGGAACCCGGACCGGTCCCTGTGCGGGTTCCTCCCCGGCGACCTGACGCTCAAGGCGGAGGCCGACGCGGACGCGGAGCCCCGGCTCACGCGGCTGCACCAGGCGGTGCTGGTGCTGCTCGTCCTGGTCTTCGCCTTCATGATCTTCTCGGTGGTGCCGTGGTCGAGCGCGCTGACCGGGAGGGCCGACGCCACCCCGTACGCCTGGGAGCTCGGCTGGTCCTTCCCGCAGCTGTCGGCGCTGTTCCTGTGCGCGGCGGTGCTGGTGGGGCTGGTGGCGCGGTTGGGCGAGGCGCGGCTCAGCTCGACGATCATCCGCGGGGCCGCTGACTTCGTCTCCCCGGCACTGGTGATCATGCTGGCGCGCGGGGTCACCGTGATCATGAACAACGCGCGGATCACGGACACCGTCCTGCACTCCATCGAGGGCGTGGTGAAGGGGACCTCGTCCGGGCTCTTCGCGGTGATCGTCTTCCTGGTCAACCTGCCGCTGGCCTTCCTGATCCCCTCCACCTCCGGCCACGCGACCCTGGCCATGCCCGTGCTCGCCCCGCTGGCCGACTTCGCGGGGGTCTCCCGGGCAGTGGTGGTGACCGCCTGGCAGGCGGCCAGCGGCTGGATGAACCTCTGGGTCCCGACAACGGCCGTCACGATCGGCGGGGTCGCCCTCGCGAAGGTGGGCTACGACACCTACCTGCGCTTCGTCTGGCCGCTGCTGGCCGTGTTGTTGGTGCTGATCTGCGGGTTCGTGGCGCTGGGGGCGGCCGTGTGACGGCCCGTCGGGGGCGGTACGCCATCACCTAGGGTGGTACCCGTGCCCGGATCCACCGCTCCAGACCCCGCCCTGCCCCTCGAACCGCCCGTCGCGGTCTGGCGGTCGCTGCGGCGGCCGCTGCGGTTCCTGGTGTCCTGGTGGCCCTGGCGGTGCTGGGCCTACCTCGGCAGCGGGTTCGCGCTGGGGTACGGGGTGCTGTGCGCGCTGGCGCTGCTGCTCGGGCTCGGGGTACTGCTGGCGGTCGCGGGGATCGGGCTGGCGCTGCTGGCCGGGGCCCCGGCGGGGGCGGTGCCCCTCGGGGAGCTGGAGCGGCGGCGGCTGCGCTGGGTCGAGCCGGAACCCGTCGCGGATCCGCACACCTCGCTCGCCGGCGCCGGAGCGGGGGCCTGGCTGCGGACGCGGCTGCGCGAGCGGGCCACCTGGCGGGAGTTCGGGTACGCCGTGCTGTTCGGGCTGGTCTTCGGGGCGGCCGGGTTCGGGGTGCTGGCCCTGGTGGCCCTCTCGCTGATGCTGGTGGCCTCCCCCGTGATCGTGTGGGTCCTCGCCCCGGAGCCGGTGATGCTGATACCCGGCGAGGCGGCGGCCGGCCCGCTGGAGGCCCTCGGCGGCACCGCCGTCGGCCTGGCCGGACTGGCCCTCGCCGCGTACGCGGCCGCGCTGATCACCGGGGTGCAGGTGCGGACGGCCCGGCTGCTGCTCGGGCCGCGCGAGGAGGACGCCCGGGTCCTGGAGCTGACCCGCTCCCGGGTCCGGCTGGTGGAGGCCTTCGAGGCGGAGCGGCGCCGCATCGAACGGGACCTGCACGACGGGGCCCAGCAGCAACTCGTCGCCCTCAGCATGACGTTGGGCCTCGCCGAGCTGGAGCTGCGCAAGGCCCCCGGCACCGACGCGGCCGCCGCCCTGGTGCGCCGGGGACGCGACGAGGCCAAGCTGGCCCTCGCCCAACTGCGGGACCTCGTACGGGGGATGCACCCCCAGGTGCTGACCGACCACGGGCTGGCCGCGGCCGTCGCCGAGGTGGCGCTGCGCCATCCGGTGCCGGTCACGGTGGACCTGGAGGTGCCCCGGCTGCCCGAACCGGTCGAGGTCACGGCGTACTTCACGGTCACCGAGGCCCTCGCCAACGCGGCCAAGCACAGCGGCGCCTCGCGCGTCGGCGTCGCCGGCAGGGTCGAGGACGGCCGGCTCACGCTCACCGTCACGGACGACGGCCGCGGCGGGGCCGATCCCGGCGCTGGGGCGGGCCTGGCGGGGCTCGCGGACAGGGTGGCGATGTTGCGGGGAAGGCTGACGGTGAGCAGCCCGGTCGGCGGGCCGACACAGCTTCGGGTGGAGGTGCCGTGCTCCGGGTGATCCTGGCCGAGGACTCCGTCCTGCTGCGCGCGGGGCTGACGGAGCTGCTGGCGCTCGGCGGCCACCGGGTCCTCGCCGCCGTCGGCGACGCCCCCGCCCTGCTGCGGGCGGTGGAGGCCGAGCGGCCCGACGTGGTGGTGACGGACGTGCGCATGCCGCCCGGGTTGCGCGACGAGGGGCTGCGGGCCGCGCTCGCCCTGCGCTGCGCCGACCCCGCGCTGCCGGTCCTGGTGCTGTCGCAGTACGTGGCCACCGCCTACGCCACGCAGCTGTTCGGCGGCGGTTCGGCGGCCGGGCTGGGCTACCTCCTCAAGGACCGGGTCGGTGAGGTCGAGGAGTTCCTCGACGCCCTGCGGCGGGTGCACGAGGGGCAGACGGTCATCGACCCCGAGGTGGTCCGGGTCCTGCTGGCGCCCCGGCCGGCGGACGACCCCCTCGACCGGCTCACCCCGCGCGAACGGGAGGTGCTGGCCCTGATGGCGGAGGGGCTCAACAACCAGGCCCTGGCGGCGCGGCTGTTCGTCACCGAGGCCTCGGTGGTGAAGCACGCGGGCAGCATCTTCACCAAACTGGACCTGGACCCGACGGAGGGCAACCGCCGCGTCCTGGCCGTCCTCGCCCACCTGCGCCGCGCGGGCGCGCGGGCCGCCGCGGACTGACCTCCCGTCGGCCGTGACCTGCGGGTGTTCAGACCGGTGGGACGGCTACTAGGGTCGCAGGGTGGCGAAGAACGATGCGATGCCCCCCGCGCCCGGCGGCCCGGACGGACCGGACGGCCCGGACGAGGACGAGTGGAACGTGGTCCTCGACGAGGACTTCGTCCGCGGTGCCTCGATCCACGAGTCCGCCGCGGGGCGCACGCGGACGTGGCCGCTGGTCCTCGGCCTGTTCCTGCTGATGGGCGTCCTGGCCCTGGTCACGCTGGAGATGTCGGACCCCGCCGACGAGGAGCGCGTGACCGCCAGGCCCAGGAGGACCCCCGCCGCCACCGCGACCCCCGCCCCCGCGGCCCCGGCCCCTTCGGCCGCGGGCCGGCCGATGGTCCCGCTGGCCGAGGTGTTCCCGCCCGAGGTCCCGGACGGCTCCGGCGGCACGTTCACCCGGGTCGACGCGAAGGTGCTGGGCTCCTGCACCGAAGCGGACTCCGTCGGCCCGCGCCTCGCCGCGATGATCGCCGAGGGCAAGGGCTGCGTCGGCGAGCAGGTCGCCCTCTACGAGGACGCCCGGGACGACCGGTTCGGGCTCGCCGTCTTCACCCTGGCGGACCCCCGGGACACGCTGAGGGTGGTGACCGGGCTGACGGAGGCCCACGAGGACCATCAGGTCGGCGTACCCGTCCCGTCGCCCGGAGCCGGCCTGGCCCTCCCGGGACCCGGGACGGGACGGGTGCAGTCCTTCACCGGCGTCGGCCGGGTCGCGGTCGTCGGGCTCGGGCAGTGGTCCGACGGCCGGAGCGCCGACCTCCAGCGGCTGGCCGACCGGCTGGGACCGCTCCAGGACGCGGTCGGGCGGAACGTGGACCGGTACGAGGGCGCCACCGCCGCGCCCTGACCCGGCGCCCCCGACCGGGCCACCACCCGCGAGGGCACGCCCCGCGCCGGGGCGGCCGAGCGGGCCCACACCACCAGCAGCGCCGGCAGCGCCAGGTAGCCGAACCGCCCCGCCGGGGCCAGCAGGAAGGCCAGGGTCAGCCCCAGCGCGAGGCGGTCCGCCGCGGCCACCACCGTGCGCGGCGGGCGCACCCACAGCGAGAGGGCCACCCCCAGCCCGCCCAGCGCCAGCAGGGCCACCGTCAGGTACCAGCCCCAGGGCCCGAGCCCCGCCAGCAGGTGCCCCGGCAGCGGGCTGCCCGCCGGGGTCGCCACCTCGGCCCGGCCCGTCGGGAAGGCGAACACCTGCCGCCACAGCTCCGCCGGCTGGAGCAGGGCGCCCGGCAGCACCAGGGCGGCCGTGACCGCTCCCGCCGCCACCGCGCAGCGGACCGCCGCCCGGGCACCGGAGCGGGAGCCGAGCAGGGCCGCCGCCACCGCCACCGCGGGCAGCGCCGTCCACTTCAGGGCGCACGCCGCCCCCAGGGCCGCCCCGGCCGCCCCCGGGCGGCCCGAGGCGGCCGCCGCGAGGGCGAGGCAGCACAGGCCCGCCAGCGGCAGGTCCACCCCGCTCACCGCCAGCGGAAGTGCCACCACCGGCGAAGCCACCAGCAGCGGGAGCAGGGGCGAGGGGGCCGCGCCGAGGAGGCGACGGCCGGCCCACATGCCGCCGGCCAGGACGGCCGCGCACCAGATGCGGGCGTCGCCCAGCAGTCGGACGGCCCCTCCCCCGCCCCCGCCGAAGGCGCCGTCGAGCAGGGCGCGGGGGACGCCGAGGAGGGACATGGCCGGGAGGTAGGGGGTGTACTCCCCGACCCCGGCGGGGTGGTCGACGTACGTCTTCCCGGTGTCGAGGAGGAGCCGCCCGGAGCGTTCGATCACGCCGACCTCGGACTGCCCCTGCCCGGTCAGGACCAGGTACAGGAGGGGGACGGCGACGGCACCCAGCAGGGCCGCGCCGAGCGCCTCCCGGCGCCGGCCGAGGGCGGTGGCCGCGGCGGCGGCGAGGTATCCGGCGGCCGCGCACCAGCCCCACAGGCGGTGCGGGGCCAGGGCGGAGAACAGCGGGAAGGACAGGGCCCACACGGCGGCCAGCAGCCAGCCGGCGGTCCACCGGGCGGTACGGGAAGGGGTCATGGGCCCATTCCAGCCGCGCCGCGCCGGCCGGGTCTGCACGCCTGGGCGGAGCTTTCACGGTGGGGTTTTCCCTACCCTCCGCCCCGTCCGCCCCCGTCCCCGGCCGGGTTCGGACGCGCCGAAGGGCGCGGCCCCGGACGGGGTCGCGCCCTTCGGGCGGCGTTCACACGGGCCTCAGGCCTCCGGGGAACCGCCGAAGCGCTCGCGGTAGGACTCCAGGTCCTCCTCGGTGACCCGGGCGAACAGCACCGGCGGCACCGTGAACGGGGTCCCGGCCGGGACCGCGTCCAGCGCCTTCGCCTGCTCCGGGGTCACCCAGGTCGCGGTGTCGCCGGGCAGGTCGAACGCGGTGCGCATGGCGCGCGCCGAGGCCGGGATGAACGGCTCGGAGACCACCGAGTAGAGGTGGATGAGGTTCATCGCGGTGCGCAGGGTCAGCGCGGCGGCCTCCAGGTCGGTCTTGACCTCCAGCCAGGGGGCCTTCTCGTCCAGGTAGGCGTTGCCCGCGGACCACAGGGCGCGCAGCGCGGCGGCGGCCTTGCGGTACTGGAGGGTCTCCATGTGGCCCTCGTACTCGGCCAGCAGCTCGGCGATCTGCTCGCCCAGCTTCGCCTCGGCCTCGCCGGCGGGGCTGCCGGCCGGGACCTCGTCGCCGAACTTCTTGCGGGAGAAGGTCAGGACGCGGTTGACGAAGTTGCCGAGGGTGCCGCCGAGGTCCTTGTTGACCGTGGCCGCGAAGTGCTCCCAGGTGAACGACGAGTCGTCGGACTCGGGGGCGTTGGCGATCAGGAAGTAGCGCCAGAAGTCGGCCGGGAGGATCTCCAGCGCCTGGTCGGTGAAGACGCCGCGCTTCTGCGAGGTGGAGAACTTGCCGCCGTAGTACGTCAGCCAGTTGAAGGCCTTGACGTAGTCGACCATCTTCCAGGGCTCGCGGGTGCCGAGCTCGGTGGCCGGGAACATCACCGTGTGGAACGGGACGTTGTCCTTGGCCATGAACTGGGTGTAGCGGACGTCATCGGCCTCGAACCACCAGGACGTGTGGTCGCGGTTGGCCGGGTCGGCGTCGGCCCACTCCTTGGTGGAGGCGATGTACTCGATCGGCGCGTCGAACCAGACGTAGAAGACCTTGCCCTCGGCGGCCAGTTCGGGCCAGGTGTCGGCCGGGACCGGGACGCCCCAGTCGAGGTCGCGGGTGATGGCGCGGTCGTGCAGGCCCTCGGTCAGCCACTTGCGGGCGATGGAGGACGCCAGCTGCGGCCACTCCTCCTCGTGGCGCGCGACCCAGGCCTCGACCTCGTGCTGGAGCTTGGACTGGAGGAGGAAGAGGTGCTTGGTCTCGCGGACCTCCAGCTCGGTGGAGCCGGAGATGGCCGAGCGGGGGTCGATCAGGTCCGTGGGGTCGAGGACGCGGGTGCAGTTCTCGCACTGGTCGCCGCGGGCCTTGTCGTAGCCGCAGTGCGGGCAGGTGCCCTCGACGTAGCGGTCGGGCAGGAAGCGGCCGTCGGCGGGCGAGTACACCTGCCGGATCGCGCGCTCCTCGATGAAGCCGTTCGCCTGGAGCTGCCGCGCGAAGTGCTGGGTGATCTCGGCGTTCTGCGCGGAGGAGCTGCGGCCGAAGTGGTCGAAGGACAGCTCGAAGCCGTCGTAGACCGCCTTCTGGGCGTCGTGGGCCTGCGCGCAGAACTCGGCGACCGAGATCCCGGCCTCCTTGGCGGCGAGTTCGGCGGGCGTGCCGTGCTCGTCGGTGGCGCAGATGTACAGGACGTCGTGGCCGCGCTGGCGGAGGTACCGGGAGTACACATCCGCCGGAAGCATCGACCCGACCATGTTGCCCAGGTGCTTGATCCCGTTGATGTAGGGAAGCGCGCTGGTGATCAGGTGTCGAGCCATCCTCGGATGCTCCATTTCAGTTCATTTCTACGGATCCATGCGGCGGCGGCCCCCCTCGGACCTGCCGTGGGCGTGCCCTGCCGTGTACGCATGGTGAGGCGGTTCATCGTATCGAACCGCGGGCACGGACCCCGACCGGTATCCGGAGGGCGGACGCCGGGGCCCGGCTTGCACCTCGGCATATGCCTCTGCATATGCGTACGTACCGACCGGCCCTCCGCCTGATCGGGATCGCTCACCAACCGGTCACCGCCCGACGTAATCCCTTCAGCTTCCTCATCCGCGCCCCCCGAGTGCGCCGGTGGTGCTCTCATGGACCGGCACCAGGGGATGAGGTGGGGAACGGTGAACGATGGCGGACCGGAGGAGTCCGGCGGGGCCGTGGGGCTGCCCAGCCGGCGGCGGCAGCCGACGCCCATGAGCCAGTGGGACCCGACCGCGCGCCTGTCGTACTGGGCCTTCCACAGCAACCGGCGGCCCGCGTACATGCGCTTCGCGTACCTCCAGCTCGGCTCCGACGCGGACGCCGAGGACGCGGTGGACGCCACCTTCGACTCGATCATGCACGAATGGCTCCGCATGCTGCACATGGACCGCCTCGACGCCTACGCCTGGACCGTGCTGAAGCAGCGCATCGTCGACTGGCAGCGGCGCCGCGACCCCCGCCTGCGCCGGCCCGAGCCGATGGACATCAGCGCCTTCGAGGCGGCCCTCAAGGAGGCCCACCCCGACCAGTACGAGGTACTGACCGACACCATCCGCTTCTACCAGGCCGTCTCCCGCCTCGCCGAGCGCCAGCGGGACACCGTGATGCTGCGTTACGGGCTCCAGTGCACCCCGGGCGAGGCCGCCGCCGTGATGGGCGTCGACGAGGCCACCGTCCGCTCGCAGCTCGGCCAGGCCCACCGGCGCCTCGCGCGGCTGCTCGACGCCGCCCCCGAATCATGAGCGCCGCCGACGGCGACCGCACCGGGGCGGAGGGCGGCCGCACCGCGGGCCGGCGCCCCCTGTCCGAGTTCCTGCTGCGCGCGGCCGTGCGCGACCGCTACCCGCACTACGACCTCGGCGCCGCCGAGGCCCGCCTGCTGCGCGTCCCCCGCGCCTCGGGCGCCCCCGCCGCGCCGGCCGGCCGCAGCAGGCGGCGCCCCTTCGGCTGGGCCGACCCGGCCCGGGACCGTCCGCTGGACTCCGAGCGGGCCCGCCGGGACCTGCGGGCCGCCTGCCTCGCCGTGGTCTGCGATCCGCTCGCGCGCCGCGACCTCGGCCGCTTCGTGGAAGTCGACGGCGGCCACGCCGACCCGCCCGGAGCGCTCGTCTTCGGCTGCCTGCTGCACCTGGCGGGGCTGCGCGAGGGCGCCCGGTTCTGGTGGCAGTTCGCCGCCGGTTCGGGGAGCGCGCGCACCGCCCCCGCCGCCCACTGCCTGTTCCTGGACCACTCCCGGCGCGGGGAGCACCACGACGCCCGCCTGTGGGCCCGCGAGCTGTGCCGCCGCGGCTTCCGGCCCGGGGGCCGCCGGGAGCTGCGCGAGGTCCGGCTGTGCGCCCAGGCGGCCGTCCTGCGGTACGTCGTCCAGTGCGACGATGCCGATCTGGGCCCGGTGCCGCTGCCCGGGCCGGAGCTTCCCGGGGTGCTGGCCGCGTTCCTGGCGCCGCCCCCGCTCCCGGCGCCCCGGCCCCGCCCCACCGCGGGCCCGCTGCGCCACCCCGCGCTGACCGCGGCCGCCCGGGGCACGGCGGTGCGGAACGACACCGGGGAGGCCCTGGCGCAGGCGCGCCGCGCGCTGGACGTCGTACGGGTCCTGGAGCGGCACCCGCTGGGGGTGCGCGCCGGGCAGCTCGCGCGGGGGGCCGGGCTGACGGAGGCGGCGCTGCGGCCGCTGCTGTCGATGCTGTGCGAGGAGGAGTACGCCTTCCGCCCCGGGGCCGGGGTGTACGCGCCCGGCCCGGCCCTGGACCGGCTCGCGGCCCCGGGCGGCGGCGGTCTGGCGGGTCAGCTCCAGCGCACCCTGGCGCTGGCGCGGGACAGCGCGGGCGCCGCCGTCTACCTCAGCCGGTACGCGGAGGGCGAGGTCCGGATCACCCAGATGGCGGACGGGCCGGGGGCGCCGCCGGTGCGGGAGTGGGTGGACTTCAGGGCCGCCGCGCACGCCAGCGCGGTCGGCAAGTGCCTGCTGACCCAGCTCGACCACGAGGTCCGGGCCGACCACGTGGCCCGCCACCGCCCGGCCCGGCTCACCCCGCACACCATCACCGACAGCCGGGTCCTGTTCAGCGCCCTCGACTCGGTGGCCCCCGGGGCCCCCGTCTTCGACCTGCGCGAGTACTCCCCCGGGGTCGTCTGCGCGGCGGTGCCCATCGCCACGGGCGGCGCCGCCGGCAGCCTGGCCCTCTCCCTGCCCGCCGCCCACGCCCACCGCCTGCACGAGGCCACGCAGGCCCTGCGGCGCAAGGCGGTGCCGGTGCTGCTGGCGCTGCTGCTGTCGGGCGCCATCCCGCCGGACGCCCCGGCGGGGGCCCCGCCCGCCCCGGACGCCGCCCCGGCCCCGGAGACCCTGCGCCACCTGGGCCGGCTGTTCCGGACCCGGCTGACCCGGTTCGCGGCGTCGGCCGCCGGCCCCCACCTGGTCAGCGACTCCGCCTCGGGGGCGGCGTACCTGTTCGGCACCGGCCAGGAGGGCGACGGCCCGCGCCTGGCGCTGCCGCAGACCCTGGGCCCGCTGGCCCCGGGCAGCCTCCCCGCCCAGGAGGGGCTGCTGGTCCTGGGCACCTGAGGGCCGGCCCGGGCGGCCGGGGCGGCTAGGGCCTGAAGGAGTCCAGGGCGGTGTCGAAGTGGGCCCTGGCCTGGGCGAGGCGGCCGAGGGGGGCCGAGACCCAGACGTCGTACATCCGTCCGTTCCGGTCCCAGCCCAGGTCGTAGGTGTGCCGTGGCCCCTCGGCGGTGCTGAACCCGTCCCAGGTGAACTCCCACAGGGCCGCGGGCAGTCCGTCGTGGGTGGTGGGGACGACCGAGGCGTCGCGGTAGCCGGGGTTGTTGGACGGCCCGTTCGTGTCGGACCGCCGCATCGCGGCGAGCGGCCCGCCCGGCGCGGCGGAGGTCACCTTGATGCCGATCCGGATCGCCCCGTCCGGGGAGACGTAGAAGACCCGCTGGTCGTCGGTGGTGCGCTGGAAGTCCTGGGGCACGGCGAGGACGAACCCCGCCGGGTCGGCGGCCCACCGGTATCCGGCGGGCGCGGGCTTCCCGGCGGGCGGGGCCGGGGCCGGCGCGGTCACGGTGGTGGTCGCGGTCGCCGTCGCGGGCGCGGGGGAAGCGGCCGGGCCCACGGCCGGGAGCGGCGGGGCGGTCGCGGCGGGGGCCGTCGGGCCGGGCCGGTCGTCCCGCGCGGTGTCCTGGCCGCCCTCCGGGCGGGAGACCAGGGAGGTCACGGCCACGGCGCCGGCGACGGCCGCCACGACGAGCGCGGCGACCACTCCGCCGTGCAGACCCGGCCGGGACGTCCCCGCCCGCGCGGGGGCGCTCGGCACGGTGGCGCGCTCGGTCGGCGTGTAGCCCGCCGGGGCGGGGCCGGCGGGCCGCTCGGGGGCGGGGCCGAGGACGGGGAGGGTGCCGGTGGTCACGTACGCCGACAGCATCCGCTGCGCCTGCGCCGCGTCCAGCCGGCGGGCCGGGTCGCGTTCGAGCAGGCCGCGGACCAGCGGGGCCAAGGGGCCCGCCTGTGCGGGCGGGCGGATCTCGTCCTGGACGACGGCGTGCAGGACCCCGCCCAGCGAGTCGCGGTGGAAGGGGGACTCGCCGGTCAGCGCGGCGCACAGCAGGGCGCCCAGGGACCACAGGTCGGACGCGGGGCCGGCGTCGGCCCCCTGCATCCGTTCGGGAGAGGTGTACTCGGGTGAGCCGACGAACGCGCCGGTCTCGCTGATGGTGGTGGAGCCGGCGAGGCGGGCGATGCCGAAGTCGGTGAGCACCACCCGTCCGGTTCCGGCCTCGATCAGGACGTTGGCGGGCTTGACGTCGCGGTGGAGCACCCCGCGCCCGTGGGCCGCGTCCAGGGCCCCGAGCAGGGCGAGTCCGACGCGGGCGGTCTCCCCGGTGTCCAGGGGGCCGCTGGTGGTGAGGCGGTCGGCGAGCGAGCCGCCCTCGACGAGTTCCATGACGATGTACGGCCGGCCGTCGTCCTCGACGACGTCGTGCACGACGACCACGTGCGGGTGCCTGACCTGGGCGACGGTCCGCGCCTCGCGCAGCGCCCCCGCCGTCTCCGCGTCCTCGCCGACGTGGAGTTCCTTCACGGCGACCGCGCGTCCCAGGAGCTCGTCGGAGGCCCTCCAGACGGTCCCCATGCCGCCGCGGCCCAGCCTCTTCCCCAGGCGGTACCGCCCGGCGATCACGACGTCCTTGCGCGGTGCGTCCTGCGGCACGCTGTTCCCCCTCGACCCGGTCGGGCCCATGATGCCGCACCGGCGGATCCGGCCACCGGGCTCCGCTCCGGAACACGAAAAAGAACCCCACCGAAGTGGGGTTCTCTGTCTGTGTCCGAGGGGGGACTTGAACTCTCCTCTCGGGCACCAGCCCTTTTGTCTTCTGATCTGGGGAAACGTACTCCAGAAGGCCCTTCACCGATGGCGCGGTTGGTCACCGCTACCTGGCGTTCCCGTCCGTTCCCGCCCGCTGTTGGTCATGCGTTGGTCACGTAGCCAACGCCTGATGGGCGGGCCTGCCGCATGGCCGAGAACCGCTCACGAGGGCTCTGCGAGCGGCAGTCAGCCTTGACGCTCCGATGCCGCCGCAACGAAGCTCGTGCAAGTTGGCGTAAGCCACTCGACAAGATCCAGACACGGGGCAGCAGGGTTCCCCCACCGTATGGGTGGACGAGGAGAAGGGGGAGCTGGTGCTTCAAGGCTGGAAGCCAGACGAGAAGCTAGAGGCGGAGTGCGCCGCGTTCGAGGTTCCCGGCCATGCGCCGGGCATTCCGCCACACGAAGCAGTGATCCGGATTCCGGCCCGCATGGTGCCGATGCTGAGGAAGGCGTGCGATGTCGCAGAAGGAACCGGGCTTTAACGAGCTGCTGGCGGCGGCCCGGCACTCGGCGCTGCACCTGGAGATGCGCGACTCGTACGGGGTGGGCGACGAGGCCGAGGACTTCGAGAACTGGCAGCGCACAGGCCAACGCGACGTGGACCCTGCCTCTGCCTACTGGGCGCCCTGGGTTGATTTGATTCGCGGCACCGTGGCCCGGGGAGTCGTCGTCCGCCGGGCCCGTGTGGTGTCGGAGCCGGTCACGGAGTACATCCGGTACGAGCATGCTGGCACCGTGGTGAACCTCCACGCCGGGGAACAGGTTCGCTGGCTCCCCCGCCGTCAGGCTTCCGACATCGCACTCCCTGGGAACGACTGCTGGGTGTTCGACGGGGAGATCGTGCTCTTCAACCACTTCACCGGGGAGGGGAGCTGGTCCGAGCCCGGTTGGGAGGTACGGTCCGAACCAGCCGTTGCAGCACTGGCCTCCGCAGCGTTCGAGACAGTGTGGGAGCGCGGTATCCCACACGAGAAGTACTCGGTCTGACCTGACGAATCGCGAAGAGCCAACTCATGTCTGCATCCCCCTCGTCCAGTGCCCAGGCTGCCCGTGAAGCCATCGCCGCCCGTCTCGGGGGCCTGCGCAGAGAGGCGGAGCTGACCGGGCATGAGCTGGCTCTTCGCTGTGGCTGGAGTCCGGCCAAGTCGTCACGCATCGAGCGGGCCAAGACACCCGCGTCTGACGCCGACATCCGCGCCTGGTGCAAGGCGTGCGGAGCTGAGGGCCAGGTAGAGGACCTGATCGCGGCGAATCGGCAAGCCGATCAGATGTACGTGCACTGGCAGAAGCTCCACCGGCACGGCATGCGCCGGGCACAAGAGGAAGTCGTTCCCCTGTACGAGCAAACGCGCCACTTCCGCGTGTATTGCTCGAACGTGGTCCCTGGGATGCTTCAAACCGAGGCGTACGCAGCGGCCCTGCTCTCGACCATCGCGGCCTTCCAAGGAACCCCAGACGATTCGGAGACGGCCGCCGCCTCCCGGATCGAACGCTCACGAGTTCTCCACGAGGGTGACCACCGGTTCGCTCTGCTCCTGGAAGAAACGGTGCTCCGCTACCGGATCGGCGACGAGGCCACCATGGCCGGCCAGCTCGGGTATCTCCTGGCAGTCATGGCCTTGCCGAACGTGAGCCTTGGAGTCATCCCGTTCACGACTCAGCGCCGTGTCTGGCCCCTGGAAGCCTTCTACCTGTTCGACAGCCGCCAAGCGAGCGTCGAGCTGCTCACGGCCGCCGTGAACGTGACTGCCCCCAGCGAGGTTGCCACCTACGCGAAGGCGTTCTCACAGCTGTCCAAGATCGCGGTACACGGTGCTGCCGCTCGGGCTCTGATCTCAGAGGCGATTACGTCTCTCGGGTAGTTCCCGTGCAAGCTCGTGCAAGAGCGTAGCCGCGTGGATTCGCCACTTCCTAGGGTCGTTCCATCGACTTTGGAAGCGATCGGGAGGGGCGCGGCGCGATGAAGACGGAACCCACTCAGAGGCATGAAGACCCGGGGACCGTCCCCTTGCGACCGCGCCCCCGGCCGGTTCCGGGTTGCCCGGAGTGCGCGCGGTTGGCACAGCTCCGTAAGGCCGCAGAGCTGGAGAGCGACCAGACGACTTCTACGGACTGCGACATCCTCATGCGGATGCACGGTACGGGCCACTGATGGAAATGCAGACGTGGCGGGACTCCTGGGGCCGAGCCGAAAACGCTTCGGAGTCCATACGCGCGGCCTTGGCCGCCCTCGGCGTTTCTGAGGCCGTGCAGAACAGCCTTCGGCCCACGGTGACCCACAACGGAGGGGCCTACGTGGACTTCGGCAAGATCCCGGCCGATGTGGTTGAGCAGATCGCCGAAGCTCTTCGCCTGCCCGCAACTCCCCTCTAACTTCCGCCCCTTGCGGGGGCGGGACTTCGGCCGGCACACGCACCGAGAGGAGGTGCAGAGATGACCGACCCCGGAGAGAAGGATGGCGGCGAGCAGTTCCCGCCCCCGCCCGCCGCCTGACCGGCCAGTCCTCAACCACAGAAGGGAACCACCAGTGACGACCATGCTGGAATCCCCCGTCGCCTTACGGCACGGGCGGGACCTCGTCAGTCCCGAGCTGTTCGAGAAGGTGTCGGAGTTCTGCGCGGAGGAATACGGACACGAACTGTCCACCGCCCGCCGGATCGTGGACCAGGCCCTTGCCTTCCTCAAGGTCATGGGCGACACCCGCGCGTTCGACATGACCCCGTCCGACGCCGTCGACCCCGGATGGCACTCGTTCGTGCTCCACACCCAGGCGTACGCCACCTGGTGCGACGAGCAGTTCGGGTTCTTCCTCGGACACGAGCCCAAGGCCACCGTCCGCACCCGCCCGCTGATCGGTTCCGTGGTGGACCGCGTCAGGGCCGCCGGGTTCCACGTCGATGAACGGCTGTGGGGCGCGGCGAAGGACTGCAACCCGCCCGCGTGCTGCGGTGACGGCGACGGCTGCTGAGCCACCACTGAACGGAAGCGGTCCGGGCGTGGCTAAGGCGCCCGGACCGCCACAGCCAAGGGTTCCAAAGATGAGCAGCAATGACGAGGGCCTGACCGGACGCAGTCGGGTCACTGTGTTCGCGATGTTCGGCACGGTCTTCGGCTACGCCACACACCATCTCGACGAACGACGGATCGGGGACGTGGCCGTGATCGGCCCTCTGACCCCTGGTGTCGAGTGGCCACGGCTGTGGCAGATGGCCCGTTCCTGCGGCAGGCCCGCAGCCAAGGAAACCGAACTCGCACAGTGGATCCTGATCCAGGCGACCCGGGCGTTCGTCTGCGGCAGCGACCGTATCGCGCAGTTCCCTGACCAGGGTTGGAAGCTGGAGCCCGGTGGGAAGCGCGTCAGCTTCGAAGCCACCTACGCCAACCGAGATCATCTGTGGACCGGCAACCTGACCGTGGACGGTCTCAGCCCGGATCAGGTAGCTGAGCGTCCTTCGCTCTACCGAGCGTAGCTCAGGTTGCAGTAGCCGAACCAACGAAAGAAGCCCCGGCCGATCGGCCGGGGCTTGATTGGTTTGGTGGACTGTTTAGAGCAGAGCGCGGAACGGGTTGGAAGCGGAGACCGGAGAAGCGGACCGCTTCACCGGCACGTCCACCGGAACGGGCTTCGGGGTCGGGCGGTAGGAGTCCAGGCGGACCACTGTGGCGCGGTTCTCCTCACGCTCCGCGCTGGCCGGCTGTGGGGTGGGAGAAGGGTTCGGCTGCTCTGTGTGAACGGAAGTGTCACCGCGGAGCGTGAAAACGGTCGCAGGTCGGCCCGTCTTCCCCGACCGTTCCACGGTGACGACGATTCCGGGCAGGGCCTTGACCTCTTCGGCGCTCGCCCCCACGTACGGGAGGACCTGGGAGGAGGTGGCGCGTCCGCCGTGCAGTTCGATGCGGGCCCGGACCTTGTCCGAGAGGCTGATCGGCTGCCGCTTCGCCCTCGGGGCGTCGGCTCCCTTGGTGATCCGTACCGCGTCCTGGACGGAACGGCGAACCAGGGTGAAGGCGGCCGACAGGATCTCTTCCGTGATGTTCTCGGAGCAGTCGGACGCGGCGAGGCAGGCCGCGACCCTGAGGGTCTGCTCTGCGGTCCGTTCGACGTACACGGCCTGAGCCTCGGGCAGGGATTCCGCCAGGATGCGGGCGTAGCGCCTCACGATCCGCCAGAGCGGGCGGGCGTCCTCGGAGAGGGTGATCACGCGTGGTCGGGCGGTGGCCCATCCGTAAGCGTCGGACAGTTCCCGTCCGTCCACCTTGGGCAGGCTCACGCGGTCATCGTCGAGCATCGGGACCGCACCGAGCAGGAAGGGCAGGATGCGGTTGTACGACCCTCCGGCCGCCTCCGACTCGCCTACGTACTTGGCCCAGTCGGACGGAGTGATATGCGCGTGAAGGACCATGGCGGGATCTCGGATTTCCTGGGCCTCTTCCTTGGTCGTGTTGCGGAGCGTCGCCCCGTCCCACGCCGCTCGGAGCTTCGTGGTGAACGACGCGTCGCGCTTGACCCGCTTCAAGACCTCCGTCCATTCCTCCTCGACCACCAGGGCCCGGATGTCGCGCCCGTGCTCCGTCTCGGCGGTCGCTTCCTGCTGCTCCCACAGGTGATGGACGAGACTGGCACCGGAAGTGATCCCGGATGTGGTGTGCGTAGCGAGGAAGCGTCCCAGGGAAGGGTCCAGGACGTGAAGCGCTGCCCGTAGCGCGGTCCCTTTCCCGCGCCCCGTGCCGGCCACCAGAGCGGACCACAGCAGAGCGGGGCGGGCGGAGCCACGGGAGGAGACCTTGACGGTGCCGCTGATGGCGGCCGACCACATCGACAGGGCGGCCACGTACACCCCAAGGGCGTCCGCTTCGAGGAACGGGGCGATCTTGCGGACTGCTCGGCCGATCGGACCGTACAGAACGGGGCTGCTCATGCTGCTGTCGCTTCCTGGGAGTTGGTTCGGTTGAGAGGGGCGACGGACCGCCACCGGCCCTCGTCCTTGGTCTGAGCGTTGGGTTCCTTGGCTGTCTTACGCAGCAGTGGGAGCGCGTCGCCCCCGTCCGCCGGGATGATCACGGCGGTACAGCGGGTCACCTTGTCCATCGGGACATGTCGCCTCACGGTGGCCACCGTGGCGGGGTCGTTGCTCACGACCCCCGTGCGCTGCCTGCCGTTGGGCGTGGTCCAGGTGATCCAGGAACCGGGCGTGCAGTTGCCCTTGGACGGTTTCGACTCGGCCCCGTATGCCTTGGCGCTCTTCCACACGCTCAGATCACGGGGCCCGGGGTGACGGCCGCAGTCAGCGGCCGTCACCGTGGGCGCGACACTCAGGCCGCTGCCGCTTTTCCCTGGACAGGCTCCCGGTGGGCCAGCTCGAAGGCATGGCGAACGTTCATCGGGACACGACCCTGGACGGGGAGGTTCGGCCAACCGTTCTTCCGTGGCTCGACAAGTGGCTGAGCACCCACAGAAAGGAGGGAACGACCGTGGCCGGGTACGAGACGAAGATCCGTCTGCACATCAAGCCGCACATCGGTGGCGTGAAGCTGTGCGAGGTCACGGACGACACCCTTGACGACCTGTACCGGCTGCTGGAGACCGCGCCGTGCTCGACGAACAAGGGCAAGCCGCTCGGGGCCAAGTCCGTCCGGCACGTCCACAACATCCTCTCGGGTGCTCTCGGGGCGGCGGTGCCCAAGCTGATACCCGCCAACCCGGCGGCGACGGCGCACCCGCCCACGGCCCGGCAGATCCGGGCCCAGGAGCAGAAGTACCCCACCCTGGACGACGGGCAGACGGCCCGGTTCCTGGGGACGGTGTGGGAGCCGTGCGGCAACCGGGCTTGTGACGGGGGCCTGACTCACCACTGCCTCCGGGACGCCCCGCTGTGGACCGTCTACGCCGCAACCGGCGTCCGCCGCAGCGAGGCCCTTGGCATGAAGTGGTCCCTCGTGAACTGGGACGAGGGCTCCATCGAACTGGGCTGGGTCGTGGTGGAGGAGGGTAACGCCTACCGGCTTCGGAAGCTGACCAAGGACGGCGACGACAACGCCGTCATCTACGTGGACCAGTCCGTGATCAACGTCCTCAAGTGGCAGAAGCAGCGACAGGACGAGGAGCGGAAGCGGCTCGGCCCCGCGTGGACGGATCACGACCTGGTGTTCGCCCGGGACGGCTTCAAGCTCTACCGGGGTGAGGCAGGAGGCCCGCAGGACCCCGAGAAGGTCTCGGCACGCTGGCGCACCCTCCGGACGCGCCTGCACCTGCCGGAGGACTTCCGAATCCATGACTGGAGGCACAGCAAGGTCACGAACGACCTGGAGGCCGGGGAGAACCCCGTAGAGGTCTCCGCGAACGTCCGGCACCACTCGCCGGGCTACACGATGGCCCGGTACGGGCACTCTCGTAAGGACGGAGCGCGCCGACTGGCCGCCTCCGGTGCGGGCCGACTCGGCCTGTCGTCCCTGGTCTGACCTGGGGAATCTCTGGGCCGTTGGTCACGTGGTTGGTCACGCCACCGCCCAGAAAAGCAGAAAACCCCACATGAAGTGGGGTCTCAGCTGGTGTCCGAGGGGGGACTTGAACCCCCACGCCCGATAAAGGGCACTAGCACCTCAAGCTAGCGCGTCTGCCATTCCGCCACCCGGACCGGTGGCCGACCCCGGTTTCCCGCGGCGACATGGACAACAATAGCAGGGGATCGGCGGCCCTCCGACCAGATATCCGGCCCGGCCCGCGGCCCGCCACGCCGCGCTGACCTGCGGCCGGGCACCTCCCCGGGACAGCGCGCCCGGCGGCCGGGGGGCGCCCCCTAGGGACAGCGGATGACCTGGCCGGCGTAGGAGAGGTTGCCGCCGAAGCCGAAGAGGAGGACGGGGGCACCGCTGGGGATCTCGCGGCGCTCGACCAGCTTGGAGAGGGCCATCGGGATGCTGGCCGCCGAGGTGTTGCCGGAGTCGACCACGTCGCGGGCGACGACGGCGTTCACGGCGCCGATCTTGGCGGCGAGGGGTTCGATGATCCGCAGGTTGGCCTGGTGCAGGACGACCCCGGCGAGCTCCTCGGGGGTGATCCCGGCCTTCTCGCAGGTCTTGCGGGCCAGGGCGGGCAGCCGGCTGGTGGTCCAGCGGTAGACGGACTGGCCCTCCTGCGCGAAGACCGGCGGGGTGCCCTCGATGCGCACCGCGTGGCCCATTTCCGGGACCGAGCCCCACAGCACCGGTCCGACGCCCGGTTCGGCGCAGGCCTCGACGACGGCGGCTCCGGCGCCGTCGCCGGTCAGCACGCAGGTGGTGCGGTCGCTCCAGTCGGTGATCCCGGCCATCGTGTCGGCGCCGATGACCAGGGCGCGGGTGGCGGAACCGGAGCGGATCGCGTGGTCGGCGGTGGCCAGGGCGTGGGTGAAGCCGGAGCAGACGACGTTGAGGTCCATCACGGCGGGCGCGCTGGCCATGCCCAGCTTGGCGGCGACGCGGGCGGCCATGTTGGGGGAACGGTCGATGGCGGTGGAGGTGGCCACGAGGACGAGGTCGATGTCGTCGGGGATCAGGCCGGCGTTGGCGAGGGCCTTGGCCGCGGCCTGGTAGGCCAGCTCGTCGACCGGCTCGTCGGGGCCGGCGATGTGCCGGGTCCGGATGCCGACGCGGGAGAGGATCCACTCGTCGCTGGTGTCGACCATGCCCGCGAGGTCCTCGTTGGTGAGCACCTTCGCGGGCTGGTAGTGCCCGAGCGCCACCACGCGTGAACCGGTCATGGGCGGGATCCCCCTTTGTAGGCAGACAGGATCATTCACCTTCTCCTGCTACCGATGAGTACGTCTGCGTGCAACCCGACAGGATTGGGGCCTCGGAATTTGGAGAATTCCCAGCATCCCCCAGCCCGGAGACCGGGCCCGTCCGCGATCCGGGAGAATGTCCTCGTCAGGTGCGCGATCCGGTGCACGACGCAGTACGGGACGCAGTACGGAACGGGCGGGGCTGATCGCTATGGGACGGGTCACCGAACGGCGCCGCGTCATACGGGTCCGGGGCGGGGCGGCCGGTGTCCGGCCGGACACCCTGGTCGCGGAGGAGCCGCTGGAGATCAGGCTGAACGGCAAGCCGCTGGCCATCACGATGCGCACCCCCGGTGACGACTTCGCGCTGGCGGCGGGCTTCCTGGTCAGCGAGGGCGTGATCGCGCGGGCGTCGGACGTCCAGGCCGTGACCTACTGCGAAGGGGCCACGGAGGACGGCTCCAACACCTACAACGTGGTCAACGTGCAGCTGGCGGCCGGGGTTCCGGTGCCGGACATCACGCTGGAGCGCAACGTCTACACCACCTCCTCGTGCGGTCTGTGCGGCAAGGCCAGCCTGGACGCCGTGCGCACGGCGACCCGTTTCCCGGGGCTCGCGGCCGATCCGGTACGGGTGCGCGCGGAGCTGCTCGCGGAGCTGCCGGACCGGCTGCGCGGGGCGCAGAAGGTCTTCGACCGCACGGGCGGGCTGCACGCCGCCGGGCTGTTCTCGGCGGAGGGCGAGCTGCTCGACGTGCGGGAGGACGTGGGGCGGCACAACGCCGTGGACAAGATCGTCGGGCGGGCGCTGCAGGCCGGCCGGCTGCCGCTGGCCGGGGCGGTGCTGCTGGTGTCGGGCCGGGCCTCCTTCGAGCTGGCGCAGAAGGCGGTGATGGCCGGGCTGCCGGTGCTGGCGGCGGTGTCGGCGCCGTCCTCGCTGGCGGTGGACCTGGCGGCGGACGCGGGGCTGACCCTGGTGGGCTTCCTGCGGGGGCCGGACATGAACATCTACGCGGGTGAGGAGCGGATCCTCCTGCCCGCCCCCGAGGCGGAGTAGCCCCAGACGGTGTCGTGTGGACCAGGCCGGGCTCGCGACGCCTGGTCCACACGACACCGCCTACTTCCGGCGCCTGCCCCGGCGCGGCGCGGACTCGGCCGGCTTCGGCTCCGGGGGGTCGATGCGGTGCAGGTCGAGGGTGGCGGGGAGCGGGGTGGCGCCCGGGCCGCCGGACTCGGCCCAGGCGATGATCTCCTGCGTCGCGGTGTCGTCCAGGGCCCAGCCGAACCAGACGGCGCGGGCGCCCCGGCGGCGGGCCTCGGTGGTGGGCTGGACCACGATCACGTTGGCCCGCTCGCAGGGTCCGAGGCAGTCGCTGGTCCGGACGGCCAGCCGGCCTCCGGAGGCGTCGGCGGCCTCACGGAGCCGGGCGAGCTGGCCGGCGTGGTCGGTGCCGGGGTTCTTGCGGGGGTCCCCGCAGCAGCAGCCCCGGCAGACCACGAGGGTGCAGGGGCGGGGGGCGTGGGCGGCGAGCGGGCGTATCCAGGTCACCGCCGCACGTTACCGGCCCCGCGCGGCCGGGTGTTGGGGCCGGGGCGAGACCTCCGCCACAGGGTGGTCCGGGAGTTGGGTGCCGTCCGGCTCCCGCGGGTCGCCGGCGCGGCGGCGGGCGAGGACGGCGCACACCATCAGCTGCATCTGGTGGAAGAGCATCAGCGGCAGCACGGCGAGGGAGGCCTGCGCGCCGAACAGGACGCTGGCCATGGGGAGTCCGGCGGCCAGGCTCTTCTTCGACCCGGCGAACTGGATGGCGATCCGGTCCGCGCGGCCGAAGCCGAGGCGGGCGGCCCCGTACCAGGTGACGAGGAGCATGACGGCGAGGAGCACGGCCTCCACGGCCATCAGCACGCCGAGGCGCGGGAGGCTGACCCGGTGCCAGACCCCGGCGGCCATGCCCGCGCTGAAGGCGGCGTAGACGACGAGGAGGATCGAGCCCCGGTCGACGTAGCCGAGGACCTGCTTGTGCCGGGTGAGGAATCCGCCGACCCAGCGGCGCAGGCCCTGGCCGAGGAGGAAGGGGAGCAGCAGCTGGACGACGATCTTCAGGAGGGAGTCCGCGGAGAAGCCGCCGGTGTCGCCGCCGAGCAGGGCGCCGGCGAGCAGGGGGGTCACGACGATGCCGGCGAGGCTGGAGAAGGAGCCGGCGCAGATCGCGGCGGGGACGTTGCCGCGGGCGATGGAGGTGAAGGCGATGGAGGACTGGATGGTCGAGGGGACCAGGCAGAGGAAGAGCAGTCCGTTGTAGAGGGGCTGCGTCAGCAGGGTGGGGACGAGGAGCCGGGCGGCCAGGCCGAGGGCCGGGAACAGCAGGAAGGTGCAGGCCAGCACGGTGAGGTGGAGGCGCCAGTGGCGCAGTCCGTCGAGGGCCTCGCGGGTGGAGAGCCGGGCTCCGTAGAGGAAGAAGAGCAGGGCCACGGCGGCGGTGGAGGCGCCGTCGGCGGCCGTGGCGGCGGGGCCCCGGGCGGGGAGCAGCGCGGCGAGGCCCACGGTGGCGAGGAGCGCCAGTACGTAGGGGTCCAGGGGGAGCCGGGCGGGGGGTCGGGGGCGTCGCATGGGCTTGGCTCGCTTGCTGTCGTTCCGGGCGCGCTCGGTGGCGGCGGGCGGCTTCCATCGTCGCCGGTGCGCGGTCATCGGGAAATGCGCACACCGCTCTGACTGCCATCGCGTGCCGTGATGAGCGGTACTACGCTGGGGGCGTGTACGACCCCGTCCAGTTGCGCACCTTCCTCACGGTGGCGCAGACGCTGAGCTTCACCCAGGCCGCGGGGCGGCTGGGGGTGCGGCAGTCCACCGTCAGCCAGCACGTGCGGCGGCTGGAGGAGGCCACGGGCCGGCCGCTGTTCGCCCGGGACACGCACAGCGTGGCGCTGACGGAGGACGGGGAGGCGCTGCTGGGCTTCGCGCGCACGATCCTGGAGGCGCACGAGCGGGCGGCGGCCTTCTTCGCCGGGACCCGGCTGCGGGGGCGGCTGCGGTTCGGGGCGTCGGAGGACTTCGTGCTGACGCGGCTGCCGGAGATCCTGGAGGGGTTCCGGCACGAGCACCCCGAGGTGGACCTGGAGCTGTCGGTCGAGCTGTCGGGCGTCCTGCACGAGCGGCTGGACGAGGGCCGCCTGGACCTGGTGCTGGCCAAGCGGCGCGGGCCGGGGGACGAGCGGGGCCGGCTGGTGTGGCGGGACCGGATGGTGTGGATCGGGGCGGAGGGGCTGCGGCCGGACCCGGAGCGGCCGGTACCGCTGATCGTGTTCCCGCCTCCCGGGATCACGCGGGCGCGGGCGCTGGAGGTGCTGGAGCGGGAGGGGCGGGCCTGGCGGATCGCCTGTACGAGCGGGAGCCTGAGCGGGCTGATCGCGGCGGCCCGTGCGGGGCTCGGGGTGATGGCGCACACCCGGGGACTGATCCCACCGGGTCTGGTGCGGGTGGGCGGGCTGCCGGAGCTGGGGCCGGTGGAGTTCGCCCTGGTGCAGGGCGGCCGCCCGACCCCGGCGGCGGAGGCCCTGGCGGCCGCGGTGCTGGCGGGCGGGGACCGGCTGAGCCGGCCGGCGTAGGGCGGGCGGTCGGTCGCGGCCGGCCCGGGCGGGCCGCGCGCTCGCCCCCGTGGTCGGTGAGTGCGCAGGTCACGGGGGCGCCGGGCGAGGGGATCTTGTGGAGGTTTCCGCAGGGGTGCCGGGCGGAGGGGGCGGTGGGGTAGCGTCTCGGCGCCCGGGACCCAAGGAGCGGAATGTTGCGCGAGTTCACCGTGCCCCCCGTGGTCAGCGGCCCGCCGGCCGGCGGCCTGGCCGACGTGGTCTTCGAGCATGCCGGACAGGACCCGCACGGGGTGGCGCTCGGCCGCAAGACGGCCGGGGTGTGGCGGGACGTGACCTCCGGGGAGCTGGCCGGGGAGGTGCTCGCACTCGCCAAGGGGCTGCTGGCGCAGGGGGTGCGGTTCGGGGACCGGGTCGCGGTGATGGCGCGCACCCGCTACGAGTGGACCCTGTTCGACTTCGCGCTGTGGGCGATCGGGGCCCAGCCGGTCCCGGTCTATCCGACCTCCTCGGCGGAGCAGGTGCACTGGATCCTGTACGACTCCTCCTGCACGGGGTGCGTCGTGGAGGACGAGGACCAGGCGATGACGGTCGGTTCGGTGATCGAGCGGCTGCCGCGGCTGCGGCTGCTGTGGCAACTCGACGCGGGGGCGGTGGCCGAACTGGTGGCGGCCGGGCGGGGGGTGGACGAGGACGTGGTGCACCGGCACCGCCGGGCCGTGACCCCGGACGCGGTCGCCACCGTCATCTACACCTCGGGGACGACGGGCCGCCCCAAGGGGTGCGTGCTCACCCACGCGAACTTCATGTTCGAGGCCGACACGCTGGTCGCCCGCTGGAAGTCGGTGTTCCGGGCGGGCCCCGGCGAGCAGCCGTCCACCCTGCTGTTCCTGCCGCTGGCGCACGTCTTCGGGCGGATGGTCGAGGTGGCCGCCGTCCGGGCGCGGGTCAAGCTCGGGCACCAGCCGGCGGTGGCCGCCTCGGAGCTGCTGCCCGATCTGGCCGCCTTCCGGCCGACGTTCGTGCTGGGGGTCCCGTACGTCTTCGAGAAGGTCTTCGCGGCGGCGCGCCGCGCGGCGGAGGCGGAGGGGCGGGCGGGGCCCTTCGACCGGGCGGTGGAGACGGCGGTGCGGTACGCGCAGGCGCGGGAGCAGAAGGCGTTCGGGACCGGGCCGGGGCCGTCGGCGGCGCTGCGGATGGAGCACCAGCTGTTCGAGAAGCTGGTGTACGGCAAGGTCCGCGAGGCCCTGGGCGGGCGGTTGCGGCACGCGATGTCGGGCGGCTCGGCGATGGCGCGGCGGCTGGGGCTGTTCTTCGACGGCGCCGGGATCACGGTGTTCGAGGGGTACGGGCTGACGGAGTCGTGCGCGGCGGCCACGGCGAACCCGCCGGGGGCGGTGAAGTACGGGACGGTGGGGCCGCCGATCCCCGGCACCACGGTGCACATCGCCGAGGACGGGGAGGTGTGGCTGCACGGCCCCCATGTCTTCTCCGGCTACCTGGGCGACGCGCGGGCGACGGAGGAGGTGCTGCGGGAAGGCTGGCTGGCGACCGGGGACCTGGGGCGGCTGGACGGGGACGGCTATCTGACGATCACCGGGCGCAAGAAGGAGATCCTGGTGACCTCGAACGGCAAGAGCGTGGCGCCGGCGGCGCTGGAGGAGCGGGTGCGTTCGCATCCGCTGGTGTCCCAGTGCGTCCTGGTGGGCAACGACCGGCCGTTCGTCACGGCGCTGGTGACCTTGGACATGGAGGGGATAGCGCACTGGCTGTCGATGCGCGGGCTGGCACAGCGGCCGGCGGAGCAGCTGGTGGGGGATCCGGCGCTGACGGCGGAGGTGCGGCGGGCGGTGGTGGCGGCCAACACCCTGGTGTCGCAGGCCGAGCAGATCCGCGCCTTCCGGGTGCTGGCGGGGCAGTTCACGGAGGAGCGGGGACTGCTGACGCCCTCGCTGAAGCTGAAGCGGCGGGCGATCGAGTCGGCGTACGCGCAGGAGATCGCGGGGCTCTACCCTTCCTGACCGGGCTCGGGGGGAGGGCGCGGGCTGAGCCGTCCGGGTGGTGCGGGGGCGGGGTGCCCGGTGGCGGGAATACGGTGTGCGGGGGGGCCGGTTGTGGCCCCCGTGCGCCCGCGCGCACCCCGCACCGCACCGACCCCGAGGAACACCCACCGTGCACCAGGTCCCGAACATCAAGCTCAACAACGGCACGCTCATGCCCCAGCTCGGCTTCGGCGTCTGGCAGGTCCCCGACGCCGAGGCGGAACGGGTCGTCGGGACGGCGCTGGAGGCCGGCTACCGCAGCGTCGACACCGCGGCCGTCTACGGCAACGAGCGGGGCACCGGCCGGGCGGTGACCGGCTCGGGGCTGCCGCGCGAGGAGCTGTTCGTGACCACCAAGCTGTGGAACGGGCCGGAGCAGCGCTGGGACCGGGACGCGGTGCTGCGCGCCTTCGACGACTCGCTCGGCAAGCTGGGCCTGGACCACGTCGACCTGTACCTGATCCACTGGCCGCGCCCGATGCGCGAGGACTTCCTCACCATCTGGAAGACCTTCGAGGAGATCGCGGCGAGCGGCCGCGCCAAGGCCGTCGGCGTGTCGAACTTCCGCCCGGCGGACCTGGAGCGGCTGCGGGCCGAGAGCCCCCTGGTCCCGGCGGTGAACCAGATCGAGCTGCACCCGCTGTTCCCGCAACCCGAACTGCGCGCGCTGCACGCCGGGCTGGGCATCGCGACCGAGGCCTGGTCCCCGCTGGGGCAGGGCAAGGAGCTGCTGGAGCTCCCGGCGGTGGCCGCCGTGGCCGCCCGGCACGGGCGCAGCGCGGCGCAGGTGGTGCTGCGCTGGCACCTCCAGCTGGGCACCATCGTGATCCCGAAGTCGGTGACCCCGTCCCGGATCCGGGAGAACCTGGACGTGTTCGGGTTCGAGCTGGACGCCGAGGACATGGCGGCGCTGGACGCGCTGGGCGCGGAGGGGCGCCGCATCGGTCCGGACCCGGCCGTCTTCGACGTCTGAAGCGGACGTGGACGTGGACGCTCCCCGCTCCGCCGGTTCCGCCGCCTCCTCGGCCGTTTCCGGCCGCCGCCCCGGCCCTCCGGGCCCGCGGGAGGGGGTCTACCTGATCCGTAACGAGGGCAGCGGGCTGGTGCTCCAGCTGGAGGGCTCCTCCCGGGTGCGGGTCGGTCCCGACGGGCCGCCCGCGCCGGAGGCCGCCCGGCGGTGGCGGCTCGCGCCGACGCACAGCGGGGCCGGGGTGTTCCACGTGGTGAGCGAGGACAACGGCCGGCGCCTCGACGTCGCGAACGCCTCGACCGAGAGCGGGGCGCGGGTGCAGGTGTGGCGGGCCAACGCCTTCGGCGCCCAGGAGTGGGTGGTCGAGGAGCACCTGGAGGATCCGGGCGTGGTCTCGCTGGTGGCGTGCATCAGCGGCCTGCTGCTGGAGGCCGACGGCCAGGGCCGGGCCCGGCAGGCCGAGGACGCCGACTCGCCGTCGCAGTGGTGGCGGCTGGAGCCGGCGTGAGCGGCCCCCCGCCCGGGCGGGGGGCCGGGGTCAGTTCGCGCCGTGGGCCGGCGCCAGCGCCTCCACGCGTTCGGCCAGGGCGAAGTCGGTCTCGGTGACGCGGCCGCCGGCGTCGTGGCTGTTCACGGCGAGGCGGACGGTGTTGTAGCCGAGGGTGAGGTCGGAGTGGTGGTTCAACTCGTCCTGGACCACCGCGATGTGGGCCACGAGCGCGCTGGCGGCGCGGTGCGTGTCCACCCGGTAGGTGCGCAGGATCCGGTCGTCCTCGAAGGCCCAGCCGGGCAGTTCCCGGAGCCGGTCCTCGATCTCCTTCTGCGAGAGCGGTTCACTGGGCATCCGCAGCCTCCTCGTGCTCGTTGCTCGTCCGCGTCCGTGATGTGCGGTCAGTTTTCCACGGTGCGCGCCGGAGTGAACCCTTCCCGCGCCGGTGCGCCCGGGTGCGTCCCCCCGGCCGGCGCTCCTCGGTTAACGTCGTGGGCATGACGACCTCGACCTCGGGGGACGCCCCCTCCGCGGGTCCCCTGCTGCGCGCCTGGCGGGTGCGGCGCGGGCTCAGCCAGCTGGAACTGGCGGGCCGGGCGGACTCCTCCGCGCGGCACATCAGCTTCATCGAGACGGGCCGCTCCCGGCCCAGCGAGGAGATGGTGCTGCGCCTCGCCGACCACCTCGACGTCCCGGTGCGGGAGCGCAACGCGCTGCTGCTGGCGGCCGGTTACGCGCCCCGGTACGCGCACACCCCGCTCGACGACCCGGCCATGGGCGTCCTGCGCGAGGGGCTGGAGCGGCTGCTGACCGGCTACGAGCCGTACCCGGCGCTGGTGGTGGACGGGACGTACACGGTGGTCGCGGCCAACCGGGGCGTCGCGATGCTGCTGGACGGGCTGCCGGAACACCTGCTGGCGCCGCCGCTGAACGCCATGCGGCTCACCCTGCACCCGGAGGGCCTCGCCGGGCGGATCCACAACCTGCGGGAGTGGCGGGGGCACCTGCTGGCCCAGATGGAACGGCAGATCGCGCTGGACCGCTCGGCGCCGCTGCGCGCCCTGTACGAGGAGGTGGCCGCGTACCCGGTGGCGGAGCGGCCCGGCGGCGCCGGCCCGGAAGGGCCCGTGCCGTACGTCGCGCTGCCGCTGCGCATCGAGCACGACGGGCACCTGCTGTCGTTCGTGTCGTCGATCTCCACCTTCAACACGCCGATGGACGTGACCGTCGCCGAGCTGGCGATCGAGACCTTCCTGCCGGCGGACCCGGCGACGGTGAAGTACCTGCGCGCCCTGGGCTGAGCCGGTGGGCCGGGGGCGGGTCCCGGGGACGAGTGCGCGGCCCCGGGACCCGGTGGCTCCACTGTGCCGCCGGGGGCGGGCGAGGTCGATTACCTCGCAGGTCATGACGGCCCACCGGTCCTGAACGGGACATTCCGGGGCGGCTGAAAACCTACTCGTCCGTATGGCGCGAATGTTGGGGATGCGCTGGAACGGCGCGGGGCCGGGGGCTAGGCTGCACCGCACCGAGCCCCCTCGAACGTCCAGTCGACATACGGAGAACCTCCCGGTGCGAGCCGCCACCCGCCGCGATGCGCCCGGCCGGGACGAGTCCTCCCGACCGCGCCACGCCGTCGTCATAGGCGCCAGCATGGCCGGCCTGCTGACGGCGGCCGTCCTCGCCGAGCACGCGAGGGTCACGGTCGTCGACGCCGACGTCCTCCCCGAGGGCCCGGAGCCCCGGCGCGGGCTGCCGCAGGCGCGGCACGTGCACGTGATGTGGTCGGGCGGGGCGCGCGCCATCGAGGAGATACTGCCGGGCATCACGGACGCCTGGACGGCGGCCGGGGCGATCCGGCGCCGGCTGCCCACCGACGTGGTGACGATGACCGCCCACGGCTGGCTGCCGCGCTACGGCGAGAAGCAGTTCACCGTCTCCTGCAGCCGCGACCTGCTGGACTCCGTGGTCCGCGCCCGGGTGACCGCGCTGCCCGGGGTCACGGTGCTCCAGCGCAGCCGGGTGCGCGGCCTGGAGGGCACGGCCGCGCGGATCACCGGGGTCCGCGTCGACACGCCGCAGGAGGCGGGCCGGCTGCTCCGCGCCGACCTCGTGGTCGACGCGGGCGGGCGCGGCTCGCGCTCCCGGCTCTGGCTGGAGGACCTCGGCGCGGGCGTCGTCCCACAGGCCGAGGTCGACTCCGGGCTGGTCTACGCGACACGGATCTTCCGGGCGCCCGAAGGGGCGCACGCCCTGGGCTTCCCCATCGTCAACGTCCAGTCCGACCCCCGGGTTCCCGTGCCCGGCCGCACCGCGACGATCGTCCCCATCGAGAACGGCCTGTGGCAGGCCACCCTCTCCGGTACCCGGGGCGGGCAGCCGACCGGCGATCCCGAGGCCTTCGTCCCGTTCGCCAAGGACCTGCGGGACCCGGTCGTGGGGCGGCTGCTGGAAGGGCGGACCCCCCTGACGGACGTGGCCGTCACCCAGGGCACCGCGAACCGGCGCCTGTACTTCGAGCGGACGGCCCTGCCCGACGGCTTCTTCGCCGTGGGGGACTCGGTGGCGACCTTCAACCCGCTCTACGGGCAGGGCATGTCGGTCGCCGCCAAGGGGCTGCTCGCCGTCCGCGCCCTGCTGCGGTCCGGGGGGCTGGCGCGGCCCGGCTTCGGCAGGGCGGCGCAGCGTGCGCTCACCCCGCAGGTGGCCGCCGCCTGGAGCCTGGCCACCTCGCAGGACGTCCTCTACCCGGGAGCCACCGGTGTGCGCCCGAGGCCGGGGCGGGGCCTGCTGGACGCGTACGTGAACCGGCTGATGGCCGGAGCCACCGTCGAGGAGCCGCTCACGGCCGCCTTCTTCGAGGTCATCACGATGTCCAGCGCACCAACCGCCTGGTTCCGCCCGGAGGTGCTCTGGAGGGTGCTGCGGTCCCCCTCCCGGGGGATGCTCCAGGGCCCGCCGCTGACGGCCGCCGAGCGGGCGGTCGCCGGGCTGGACGCGACGGCGGGCGGCGCCGGCCCGGCGGGCGGCCCCGAGGGCCCGGCGGGTCCGCCCCGGGAGGCGGGGCCCGCGGGCCCCGCCTCCCGGTGAGGCGCCGGCAAGGCCTCCGTGCGCTCCGTGCCGGGGAAGAACGGGCGAGCGCCCCGGACCGCCGGGGTCCGGGGCGCTCGGGGAGCGGGGAGCGGGGCTCGGGGCCGGCTCAGAGGTCCGCGAGGTCCAGGCCGGCCTGGGCGGCCGCGGCGTGGACGGTCTGCTCCAGCAGGACCGCGATGGTCATGGGGCCCACACCGCCGGGCACCGGGGTGATCAGGGAGGCGCGGGCGGCGGCGGACTCGAAGTGGACGTCGCCGACGTTGCCCTCGTTGTAGCCCGCGTCCAGGACGACGGCGCCCTCCTTGATGTCCTCGCCCCGGATGAACTCGGCCTTGCCCACGGCGGCGACCAGCACGTCGGCCTGGCGGACGATCGAGGAGAGGTCCTTGGTGCGGGAGTGGCAGTAGGTGACGGTGGCGTTCTGCTCCAGCAGCAGCATCCCGGCGGGCTTGCCCAGGATCGCGCTGCGGCCGACCACGACGGCGTGCTTGCCGGTGAGGTCCACCTCGTACTCGGCGAGCAGGCGCATGATGCCGCCGGGGGTGCAGGAGACGAAGCCGGGCAGGCCGAAGCCCATGGCGGCGAAGGAGTGCATGGTGACCCCGTCGACGTCCTTGCCGGGGGCGATGGCCTCGAAGGCGGCCCGCTCGTCGATGTGGTGCGGGACCGGGTGCTGGAGCAGGATGCCGCTGATCTCGGGGTCCTCCGAGAGGGCCGTGATCGTGGCGACGAGCTCCTCGGTGGTGGTCTCCGCCGGGAGGGCCACGTGGCGGGAGGTGATCCCGGCCTTGGCGCAGCGGTTCTGCTTCATGCGCACGTAGGTGACGGAGGCGGGGTCCTCGCCGACCAGGACGGTGGCCAGGCAGGGGGCGGTGCCGGTGCGCTCGGTGATCTTCGCCGCGAGGGCGGCGGTCTCCTCGGAGATGCGGCGGGCGAGGGCGGTGCCGTCCATGAGCTGGGCGGTGGCCGAGGGGGCAGTCGTCACGGGGTCTCCTGAACGTCGCTGCGGATCGCTGTTCGCGGATCGCGGTCGCCCAGGCGCGCGGCACTCGACGTACGGGGAGGTGCGTACGCCGGGCCGCTCCCCGGTGGTGATCCACCCGAACGCCAGTCACGGCCCTGCTCCCACTGTAATCGAACCGTCCACCGGCTTATCCGGTGGATGACCGGGGCCCGGCCTGGGACGATCGAGACATGACGCGCACTTTCGACCATCTCGTCGCCGAGGCGGAGTCCGTCTCCGTCGACGGCTGGGACTTCTCCTGGCTCGACGGCCGGGCCACCGAGCAGCGGCCGTCCTGGGGCTACCAGCGGATGCTGGGCGAGCGCCTGTCCCGGGTCCGCTCGGTCCTGGACATCCAGACCGGGGGCGGTGAGGTCCTCGCCGGGGCGGGGCCGCTGCCGCCGCTGACGGCGGCCACGGAGTCCTGGCCGCCCAACATCGAGAAGGCCACCCGGCTGCTGCACCCGCTGGGCGCCGTGGTCGTCGCGGACGCGGACGAGCCGCCGCTGCCCTTCGGCGGCGGCGCCTTCGAGCTGGTGGTGAGCCGGCACCCGGTGACCATCTGGTGGGAGGAGATCGCCCGGGTGCTGACCCCGGGCGGCACCTACTTCTCGCAGCAGGTCGGCCCGGCCAGCGTCTTCGAGCTCGTCGAGTACTTCCTCGGCCCCCAGCCGGAGGAGGTCCGGCGCGCCCGCCACCCCGACGACGCGCGGGCCGACGCACGGAAGGCGGGCCTGGAGGTGACCGACCTGCGCTCCGAGCGGCTGCGTACGGAGTTCCACGACATCGGAGCCGTGATCTACTTCTTGAGGAAGGTGATCTGGATGGTTCCCGGCTTCACGGTCGGGCAGTACCGCGACCGGCTGCGCGAGCTCCACGAACGGATCGAACGCGAGGGTCCGTTCGTCGCGCACACCGCCCGGTTCCTCATCGAGGCCCGCAAGCCGGAGTGACCGGATCGAGGGGAGGGTGAGCGCGCCGGATCGGTTGCCCGGCCACAGCGTGGCGCAGGTCACTCAATTCAGCGCGTAACGAATCGACTCGGGCATGCGATGAACCGACAGGTGTCCTCGCGCGGCCCCGGAATACAGCCCCCCATGGGGACTGTTTCCCGAGTCCGCGCGATGATTCCCGCTCACCCCTTAATCTGTTCGCAACGAGAGGCTCCTTGTGTCGCTCAGCCCGTCCCGTACGTTCCCTCCGGAGATCGCCGAATCGGAGGCCCTCGTCGCGCTCGTCGAGCGCGGCCGCGAGCAGGGTCACATCAACGGTGACGACGTGCGCCAGGCCTTCGAGGCCGGTCGCATCCCGGTGGACCAGTGGAAGCGGGTCCTGCGCAGCCTGAACCAGGTCCTGGACGAAGAGGGCGTCGCCCTCCACGTCAGCGCCGCCCCCGCCACGAAGGCTGCTGCCAAGAAGCCCCGCAAGGCAGCCGCCGCCCCGGCCCGCACCGTGACGAAGAAGGCGGCCGCCGCGCCGCGCCCCATCGGCGCGCGCAAGGCCTCGGCCGCCGCCCCGGCCGCCGCCGCGGCGATATCCGCTCCGTCGGCCGCCGCCGCGGAGGAGGTGTCGGCCGAGGCCGCCGCCGAGCCCAAGAAGCGCACGGTCAAGAAGACCGCGGCCAAGAAGGCCACGGCCACCAAGAAGACCGCCGCGAAGAAGACCACCGCCAAGGACGCCGACGACGCCGAGACCCCGGCCGTCGAGGGCGAGGACTGGGCGGTCGAGGACCTCGCCGACGAGCCCGAGGAAGAGGCCCCCAAGGCCGGCGCCCAGGGGTTCGTGCTGTCCGACGAGGACGAGGACGACGCCCCGGCGCAGACCGTCATGGTCGCCGGCGCCACCGCCGACCCGGTCAAGGACTACCTCAAGCTCATCGGCAAGGTGCCGCTGCTCAACGCCGAGCAGGAGGTCGAGCTCGCCAAGCGCATCGAGGCGGGTCTCTTCTCCGAGTACAAGCTCGAAGAGGAGGAGGACCACAAGCCCGCGTTCAAGCGCGAGCTGGAGATCCTCGTCGAGGACGGCCGCCGCGCCAAGAACCACCTGCTGGAGGCCAACCTCCGCCTCGTGGTCTCCCTGGCCAAGCGCTACACGGGCCGCGGCATGCTCTTCCTGGACCTGATCCAGGAGGGCAACGTCGGCCTGATCCGCGCCGTGGAGAAGTTCGACTACACCAAGGGCTTCAAGTTCTCCACGTACGCGACCTGGTGGATCCGGCAGGCGATCACGCGCGCCATGGCCGACCAGTCCCGCACCATCCGCATCCCCGTGCACATGGTCGAGATCATCAACAAGCTCGCCCGCGTGCAGCGCCAGATGCTCCAGGACCTGGGCCGCGAGCCCACCCCGGAGGAGCTGGGCAAGGAGCTCGACATGACCCCGGAGAAGGTCATCGAGGTCCAGAAGTACGGCCGTGAGCCGATCTCCCTGCACACCCCGCTGGGTGAGGAGGGCGACAGCGAGTTCGGTGACCTCATCGAGGACTCCGAGGCGGTCGTGCCCGCGGACGCGGTGTCCTTCACCTTCCTCCAGGAGCAGCTCCAGTCGATCCTGGGCACGCTCTCGGAGCGCGAGGCGGGCGTGGTCTCCATGCGCTACGGCCTCAACGACGGCCAGCCGAAGACGCTGGACGAGATCGGCCGCGTCTACGGGGTGACCCGTGAGCGCATCCGCCAGATCGAGTCCAAGACCATGTCGAAGCTGCGCCACCCGTCGCGTTCGCAGGTGCTGCGCGACTACCTGGACTGATCCTCCGGGGACAGGCGAAAGCACGGAGGCCCGCGCCGTTCGGCGCGGGCCTCCGTGCTCTTTTCACCGTTCGTGCGGGCGGCCCGGTCGCGGTCAGGCGGCCGCGCGGCGCTTGCGGGCGGACATCAGGGCGTAGGCCAGGACGCCCGCGAAGAGGAACAGGACGCCCTGGTAGACGGCCGCGTACCCGGATCCGGCGACCAGCCACATGGAGAAGGCGAAGGCCACGCCGGCCAGGACGCCGTCACGGACCAGCTGCCCGCGCCGGACCCGCTCCGACTGGCCCGAGGCCAGGAAGTACAGCTGGGCGGCGGTGGAGAGCAGGTAGGGGACGGTCGCCGTGAAGGTGGTGATCAGGACCAGGGCCTCGAAGACCGCCGCGGAGCCCGCGGTGTAGTTGTAGACGGTCAGGGCCGAGGCCAGGACGACCGTGACGAGGACGCCGGCCACCGGGACCCCGCGCTGCTTCTTCTCGAAGACCTTCGGGAAGAGCCCGTCCTTGGCGGCCGCGTACGGGGTCTGCGCGCCGAGCAGCGTCCAGCCGTTGAGGGCGCCGACCATCGAGATCACGGCGGCGCCGGCGACCAGCGTGCCGCCCCAGGTGCCGCCGAACATCGCGTTCACGGCGTCGGTGAAGGGGGCCTCGGAGGAGACCAGCTCGTCGTGGTTCACCAGGCCGAAGACGGCGAGGGTGCCGAGCAGGTAGACGGTGGCCGCGCCGACGGTGCCGAGGACGGTGGCCCGGCCGACGTTGCGGGCCGGGTCGCGGACCTCGCCGGCGCTGACCGCGGCGGACTCGACGCCGATGTAGCTGAACAGCAGGATCGCGGCGGAGGCGGAGACCGCTCCGACCGGGCTCTGGCCGGTGGCCTGGAACGGGCCGAGGTTGGCGGGGTCGAAGAAGAACAGCCCGCCGACGGCGACGAGCAGCAGCGGGACCAGCTTCAGGACGGTCGCGACCACCTGGACCGCGCCCACGTAGCGGGTGCCGGCCAGGTTGGAGAGGGCCGGCAGCCACTGGACGGCGAGGGCGGCCAGGCACATCGACCACTTGTGCTCCCCCACCGCCGGGAAGAGCACCGCGAGGTAGCCGACGGACGCCACCGCGAGGGCGGCGTTGGAGACCCAGGCGGTCATCCAGTAGCTGTAGGCGGCCAGGAAGCCGGCGAAGTCGCCGAAGGCGGCCCGTACGTAGACGTAGGGGCCGCCGGTCTGCGGGTGGCGCTGGGCGAGGCGGCCGAAGACCAGCGCGAGGGCGATCGCGCCGAGGGTCAGGACGGCGAAGGCCAGCAGGCTGATGGTGCCGAAGGGGGCGACCGAGGCCGGGAGGAGGAAGATCCCGCCGCCGATGACGTTGCCCATGACGAGGCAGATCGCGACGGGGAGGCCGAAACGGCGGGCGTGGCGGTCGGCCGGGGCGGGCCCCTGTCCGGGTGTGACCGGCGTACGGGTTCCGGCGGCCCCGGGGGCGGTGCTCTGCTCGGCGGGCGGGGCTGCGGTGCTGGTCATCGGTGGTGCGCCTCGGGGTGTCTCACATGGTGGGCAGGTGAACACATGGTTGACCACGGGGAAGCCGGCACCAAATCACCGGGTTTCGTCCGGCGCCGCACCGGCTACGGAAGGAAAGGCTCCGCTAGATTCGCCCTCCGGCCGGTGATCCTCCTGCCGATGATCGTCCTGCCGCATCTGGAGGGGGACCTGGGGGCCGTCCGACTCGCGCAGCCAGCGCCGCAGGACCTCGTGCACGGCCTCGGCGCCCACCAGGTCCGGTCCGGGCGCCGACAGGTCGGTGGGCCACATCAGGAAGGGGCGCCCCTGCTCCCCGCCCAGGCCGCCGTGCGAGCCGATCTGCTCCTCGAAGGCGTGCACGGTCCCGGTCCGGGGGTCGTACGCCGAGTTGACCATGATGTCGGCGGCGTGCGGGAAGGAGTCCGTCCGGCGGACCGCGTCGGCCGCGCCCGGCCCGTACGCGGACAGCAGTTCCTCCGCCGCCCCGGGGACGTCGAGCCGCGCCGAGGCTCCGCCGGGGCCCAGCACCTCCCCGTCGACCAGCAGGAAGCCCACCCCCGGGTGGCCGGCCAGGGTGGGCAGGAGGGCGGGGTGGGCCCGTTCGATCCAACGGCGGGAGGCCCGGCCCGGCAGGGCGGGGAAGGAGATCAGCCCGAGGTTGCCGGACGCGAGCACCACCGGGTCCGGTCCCGGCCCGGGGCGGGCGCCCTCGCCGCCCTCCTCCACCGGCCGGTGCAGGGCCGCCAGCACCGCCGCCCGGGCCTCGGCCCCGCTGCGGGTGCGGCCGGCCCGGCGGGGGACGGGCAGCCCGCAGCCCGCCCGGACCAGCTCCTCCAGGCCGAGCCCGTAGCGGCCCGCGAAGGTCTCCCCCGGGCTCTGGCCGTGGTCCGACAGCAGGACGAAGCGGTACTCGCGCGGGGCGTGCTCGGCGACCCGCGCGATCAGGGCGAGGCTGCGGTCGAGCCGGGCGAGCACCCGGTCGGTGTCCCGCCCGTGCGGGCCCGAGTGGTGGGCGACCTCGTCGTAGGCGACCAGGTCGGCGTAGACGGCCGACCGGCCCGCGAGCAGGTCGCCGATCACCGCCGAGACCACCACGTCCCGTTCGACGACCGTCGCGAAGGCCCTGATCAGCGGGTAGAGCCCGCCGCGCGCCACCCGGGGGTGCTCGTCGCGCAGCCGGGAGCGCAGCGACTGGCCGATCTCCCGGGCCGCCTCGGCGACGAAGGACAGCGCGGTGCGGACGGCGTTGGCCGGGTCGGAGAAGTACGCGAAGTAGCCCGCCCGGGAGCGGTTGGCGCGGCCGCGCCGGGCCGCGACGGAGAGCACCAGCGCCAGCTGGTCGGCGCCCCCGCTGAACAGGTTGCCGCGGCCGGCCCCGTCCAGGGTGAGCAGTCCGCCGTCGCGGGTGCGCGCCACGGCCCGGCGCTCGAGTTCGGCGGCGCTGGTGGGACGGTTGCAGACCATCACCTCGCCGGTGTCCTTCTCGTACCAGCGGAAGGCCGGTACGTCGAAGTTCGTGCCGTGCAGGATGCCGAGCTGGCTGGCGCCGGTCTGGCTGGACCAGTCGGTGCGCCAGGGCATGACCCGGTGGCTGTGCTCCAGCCAGTCGGCGACGGTGGGCATCAGCCCCTCGGCCGCCGCCCGGCGCAGCACCCGGTAGCCGACTCCGTCGAGCTGGAGGAAGACCAGTCCCGGGCCGCCGCCGGGGGGTGGTCCGCGCCGGCGGCGGCGCCGGGCGGCCAGCCGGTACAGCCGGCGCCGGTACGCCTCGTCGTCGCGGACCGCGAGGGCGGTGGAGGTGGCCGAGGCGACGGCGGACATGGCGGCGGCGACGACCACCGCCGTCTCGGGGGCGGCGGCCGCCCCCCGGTCGTCGGGGATCAGGCTGAGGGCCATGAGCAGCAGGGAGCCGTTGAGGAAGAAGACGAGCAGGCCGAGCACCAGGGCGGGCACCAGCAGCAGGGCCCGTACGACGACCGGCCAGACCAGGGCGGTGAGCAGGCCGAAGGCGCCGGCGCCCCAGGCGGCGGTCAGCCCGACCCGGGTGACGCTGTCTCCGTCGGCGGACTGGAGGCGGAAGTCGGGCAGGAGGGCGGCGAGCACGAGCAGGGTGAGCGTGGACACCGCCCACACGAGGAGCACCCGCACCAGCGCGCCGCCCATGGCCCGCCACCGCTCCCGCCACCGCCCCATGACGCACCCGCCTCGTGTCTCCCCCGGACCCCTCCGGGGTGCCCCGGTCCCGCGCCGCGCCCGCGGGCCCCTCGCCAGCGTCGCACAGGGCGGCGCGTCAGGCCGCGCGTCACGGATGGCGCACGGGAGTACGGGGACGGGCGGGAGGGGGCGGACGGGACGGGACCGGACGGCGTCTCAGGTGCCGTCGTAGCCGGCGGTCGGCATGGACAGCCTGCGGTGCACCTCGGCCTTCATGGCGGGGGTGTAGCTGGGCTCGTCGAGTCCGGCCGTCTCCAGCCGGACGCCGCGCCGCGCGCACTCGGCGGCGAACTCCTCGACGGAGCGCAGCGCGCGGGTCAGGACCCTCCGGTTGGGGGCGACGAACAGGTCGACCTGGCCGGCGTCCACGTCGCTCCAGAGCCCGCAGTGATCGGCCCGCAGCCCGTAGAAGAGCAGTTGCCGGGTGACCACGTAGCCCTGGGCCGCGGCCCAGCGCGCGCACATGGCGTGCTGGCTCCGGGTGTCCACGGCGAAGGGGTCGGCATCGAGGTCTTCGAGCGGGGCCAGGCTGGCGATCGCGGCCACGCGCAGCGCATCCATGGCGCCGAACCCTACTCCGATCCGGGCCCGGGGAGGAGGGGGCGGGAGAGTTCCGCTTCCAGGCGAATCCGGCCGGACAGGGCCTAGGCTCAAGGGGGCGAGGGAAAGGGGGTGCGGGGTGCCGGTGGAGATCACCTGGTGGGGGCATGCCACCTGTACGGTGCGGGACTCGGGGGTGCGGGTGCTGACGGACCCGCTGTTCGCGCGGCGGCTGGCCCATCTGCGGCGCCGTCGGGGGGCGGTGCCGCCGCCGGAGGCCGCCGAGGCGGAGGCGGTGCTGGTGTCGCACCTGCACGCCGACCACCTGCACCTGCCGTCGCTGGCCCGGCTGGCGCCCGGCACCCGGCTGGTCGTGCCGCGCGGGGCCCGCCGGGCGGTGCCGGGGCTGGGGCGGCTGGCGCGGGCGCGGGGCCTGGTGGTGACGGAGGTCGTCGCGGGCGAGGAGGTCCCGGTCGGGGAGGGCGTACGGGTGCGGGCGGTGAGCGCCCGGCACGACGGGCGGCGGGTGCCGTTCGGACCGCGGCGGGTGCGGGCCCTGGGGTACGTGGTGCAGGGCGCGGCCCGGACGTACTTCGCCGGGGACACCGGGCTGTTCGACACCATGGCCGAGGAGACCGGGCCGTTGGACGTGGCCCTGCTGCCGGTGGGCGGCTGGGGGCCGTACCTGGGGCCCGGGCACCTGGACGCGGAGGGGGCGGCGCGGGCGCTGGCACGGCTGGCGCCGCTGGCCGCGGTCCCGGTGCACTACGGGACGTACTGGCCGATCGGCATGGACGCGGTGCGGCCGCACGAGTTCCACGCGCCGGGCGGGGAGTTCGCCCGGCTGGCGGGGGTGCTCGCGCCGAAGGTGGCGGTACGGGTCCCGGCGCACGGGGAACGGGTGCGGCTGCCGTGACGGGGTGGCTGCAGGGGGCGGCGGAGGTGGCCGGGCGGGTGCCGCCGGAGACCACCCAGCGGGCGGTGGGGTACCCGGCGCTGTTCGTGCTGGTGGCGTTGGGGGCGCTGGTGCCGGTGATCCCGACGGGGGCGCTGGTGAGTTCGGCCGCGGTGGTGGCGTTCCATCAGCGGACGTTGCCGCTGGGGGTGTTGGTGGTGTGCGCGGTGGCGGCGCCGGCGGCCTTCGCCGGGGACGTCGCGCTGTACTGGCTGGGGCGGCGGGGGGTGCGTTCGCGGGGCGGCTCGCGGATGCTGGAGTCCTTGCGCCGGCGGGCCGCGCCGGAGCGGCTGGAGCGGGCGCGGGTGGGGCTGGAGGAGCACGGGGTGCTGGTCCTGGTGCTGTCGCGGCTGGTTCCGGCGGGCCGGATCCCGGTGATGCTGGCCTGTCTGCTGGGCGGGCTGCCGCTGCGGCGGTTCGCCCGGGGGGACGCGCCCGCCTGCCTGGCCTGGGCGGTGACGTACGGGCTGATCGGGATCCTGGGCGGCTCGCTGTTCTCCGAGCCGTGGAAGGGCGTGGCCGCGGCGGTGGTCCTGACGGTGCTGGTCAGCGCGGGGCCGGGGGTGTGGCGGCGGCTGGGGGGTGGGCGGCGGCGGGAGGGGTAGGCTCCTGCCCTCCGGGACGACAGGGGTGACGACGGCCGATGACGGATCAACTCCGCGGTGGTACCGACTCCGCGTGGCAGACGGTCCACGCCCTCGCCGCCCGCTTCGAGGCGGCGGCGGCCGAGCGGGGGGTGGTGGCGCCGCAGAGCCATGTCCTGCAAGTGCTGAAGATCGGGGAGGAGTTCGGGGAGGCCGCGCAGGCGGTGATCGGGGCGACCGGGTCGAACCCGCGGAAGGGGCGCTCGCACAGCTGGGAGGACGTGCACGACGAGGTGTGCGACGTGATCATTACGGGGATGGTGGCGCTGGCGCGGATGCGGCCGGACGCGGCGGCGTACTTCGCGAGCCAACTCGCCCTGAAGGCGGGCCGCTTCCTTCCCGGCCCCGCCCCGGCCACGGGGGACGACACCTGACCGGGGCCGGAAGGCGCCGCTGCGCGGGGCGGAGGTCCCCTACCCGCCCTTCACCCGTTCTCCGGGGGCTCCGCCCCCAGACCCCGCGCCTCACACGTCGGCGGGGCTGAGATCAGCCCTCGGCGTGTGAGGCGAAGGGCGGGCAGCGGGGCTCAGGTGGCCAGGGCCGGGACGCGGGAGGTCCAGGGGCGGGCGGATTCCAGTTGGGCGGCCACGCTCAGGAGGGTCGGTTCGTCGTGCGGCCGCCCGACCAGCTGGACGGCGAGCGGCAGGCCGTCCGTCCCGAAGCCCGCCGGGACGGACGCGGCCGGGTGCCCCGTGACGTTCCACAGCGCGGTGTACGCCACCATCGGCCGCGACCGCAGCAGCGCCCCCGCCAGCCCCGCCCCGTCCAGCGCGCCGACCGCCCGCGGCCGGGCGGCGAGGGTCGGGGTGAGCAGCAGGTCCGCCCCCGCGAAGACCCGCGCCGCCCGGACCGCCAGCCGCTCCCCCGCCCGTACGGCCCGTTCCACGGCGGCCTCCGGGACCAGCCGGGCCAGCCGCAGGGTCTGCCGGGTGCGGCGCTCCAGCAGCTCCGGCCGCTCCACGACCGCCGCCTCCGCCCGCACGCCCCCGCAGAACTGCGGGAGGAACGCCGCCGTCGCGTCGGGGTAGTGCGGGGTCACCTCCCGTACGTCGTGCCCCAGTTCGCGCAGCAGCTGGGCGGTCCGCCGCAGGGCGGCCACGTGCTCGGGGTGGGGGCGTACCCCGGGCACGGCGGGCTTGGCCGACCAGGCGATCCGCAGCCGGCCCGGCTCGGTGGCGGCCGCCCGGGCGAAGCTGGTGGCGGTGGGCCGGGCCGCCCAGCGGTCGCCCTCCGCCGGTCCGCCGAGGACGTCGTAGAGCAGGGCGCTGTCGGCCACGCCGCGGGTGAGCGGGCCGATGGTGCCGAGGGCGTGCCAGAGGTGGGGCTGCGGGGCGGTGGGGACGCGGCCGCGCTGCGGTTTGAGGCCGAACAGGCCGCAGCAGGCGGCGGGGATGCGGATGGACCCGCCGCCGTCGCCGCCGAGCGCGGCGCCGACCAGGCCGGCCGCGACGGCGGCGGCGCTGCCTCCGCTGGATCCGCCGGGGGTGCGGGTGGTGTCCCAGGGGTTGCGGGTGCGTCCGTGGGCGGCGGACTCGGTGAACGGCCACTGTCCGAACTCCGGCATCGCGGTCTTGCCGACGACCACCGCGCCGGCCGCCCGCAGCCGCCGCACCGCCTCGCTGTCGCGGGCGGCGGGGGTGAGGTTGGCGGCGCCGCCGAAGGTGGTGACCTCCCCTGCCACGTCGAGCTCGTCCTTGACCGCGACGGGCACGCCCGCCAAGGGCAGTTCCGCGCCGGCCGCCAGGGCGGCGTCGCGGGCATCGGCCTCGGCGAGGACCTGCTCGCGGGGACGCACCACGCGGAACGCGCCCAGCCGCGGGTCGATCGCCTCGATCCGGCGCAGCGAGGCCTCCGCGAGGGCCCGCGCCGTCACCTTCCCCGCCCTTACCAGCTCCGCCTGCCGGGCCGCGCCCAGGAACAGCAGCTCACCGTCGTCCACGTGCGTACGCGCCTTCCTCCACGGGGATGTTCCGTGGTGGCACGGTATGCCAGGCCGGTGATCTACGACAGGGGCATGTCAGCCGGACCGGACCTGGCCAGCCGGAACCCCACGTCGTCGACCCGGAAGTCGGGGTGGCTGCGGCGGCGGGCGGAGGCGCGCAGGCTCCAGGGCTCGTCGAACCAGCCGCCGCCGCGCAGCACCCGGTAGTCACCGTAGACCTCGGGGTCGTAGACGTCCCAGCACCAGTCCCAGACGTTGCCGAGCATGTCGTGCAGGCCCCAGGGGTTGGGCCGTTTGCCGCCGACCTCGTGGAGGGTCTCCGCCGAGTTGGCGCGGTACCAGGCGATCTCGTCGAGGGGGCCGTAGTGCGGTCCGTCCGTGCCGGCGCGGCAGGCGTGCTCCCATTCGGCCTCGGTCGGCAGCCGGTACCCGTCGGCGGTGTGGTCCCAGGCGGCCCGTCCGTCCTGGAGGGCGTAGGCGGGGGTGAGGCCCGTGCGCAGGGAGAGGGCGTTGCAGAAGCGCACCGCGTCCCACCAGGAGACGCCCTCGACGGGCAGCCGGTCGCCGCGGGCGGTGCTCGGGCGGGCGCCGGTGACCTCGGCGTAGAGGGCCTGGGTGACGGGGAACACCGCGAGCCGGTAGGGGGCGAGTTCCACCTCCCAACTGCGGCGCGTGCGGCGGTCCGAGAGGGTCACCCGGCCCGGGGGCGGGGCGGTCATCCGCAATTCCGCGCTGGGGAGGTCCATGGAAGTCGATCTTACGGGGCCTCACGCGCGGCGGAAGGGCCCCGGCCCGCCGTCCCGGCGGCCGCGCCGAGGGTGCGGGAGGCGCCGACCGGCAGGTCCCAGAGGTCCTCGCGGGGCAGGCCCGCGCGGGCCCAGGCGGCCCGGACCCGGTGCAGGGGTTCCATGACCGGTTCCGCGGAGAGGACGAAGGCGCCCCAGTGCATCGGCGCCATCCGGCGGGCACCGAGGTCGAGGAAGGCCCGTACGGCCTCCTCCGGGTCGGCGTGCACGTCGCGCAGCCACCAGCGCGGGGCGTAGGCACCGATGGGCAGGAGCGCGAGGTCGATGGCGGGGTGGCGGGCGCCGATCTCGCCGAACCAGTGTCCGTAGCCGGTGTCCCCCGCGAAGTACACCGTGCGGCCGCCGCCGGCCCGGTCGGTGAGCAGCCAGCCGCCCCACAGGGTGCGGCAGGTGTCCAGCAGGGAGCGCTTGGACCAGTGGTGGGCGGGGACGAACTCGAAGCGTACGCCGCCCAGTTCGGCGCATTCCCACCAGTCGAGCTCGGTCACCCGGCGAAAGCCCCGGCGGCGGCACCAGCGGACGAGTCCGGCGGGGACGAACAGGGCGGTGTCCCGGGGGAGCCGCCTCAGGGTGGGGGCGTCGAGGTGGTCGTAGTGGTTGTGGCTGATCACCACGGCGTCCACCGGCGGCAGTTGCTCCCAGGGCACTCCCGGGGGCGTCATCCGGGCCGGGGTGCCGAGGATCCGCCGGGACCAGACGGGGTCGGTCAGCACCGTCAGCCCGCCGGTGCGCACCACCCAGGAGGCGTGCCCGGCCCAGGTCACACCGACCTCGCCGGGCCCCACGGCGGGCAGCGGCGCGGGCCGGTACGGCAGGTCGGGGATCCCCCTGAGCCCCTCGGGGCCCGGCCGGAAGGCCCCTTCCCGTGCCAGCCGCGCGAAGGCCCGCACCCCGGGCAGCGGTGTGGTCAGCCGGTCCCCGAACGACCGCGGCCAGCTCCGCACCTCCCCGAGGGGCCGGGGACGGGGGCCGGCGGCCGGGGGTAGGGCGGTCTCGGGACGGGGCGCGTCGGACGGGGACGGGCCCGCGGGTGCGGGCGGGGGGCCGGGCGGGGCGGGGGCGGTGGGGGGCGGGGGCTGCGGGTGGTCCCTCATCTGGCGGTCTCCGTTCAGCGGCGGCCGGGCGGGCTGGGCGTCGGGCTTCAGTCGGCCAGCCCGGCCAGCACCGAGCCGAGCAGGTCGAGGGCGCCCCGGACGTGCGGCAGCTCCAGCGGTGCGCGGGAGCCGAGCGCGACGAGCCGTTCCTGCGGGGTGGCGCCCAGCAGCGGGCCGGTCGACAGCCGGACGCGGAGCGCGCCCAGTTCGTCCGCGAACCGCTGCCCGCCGGGCGTGGGCGAGCCGAGCCGCGCGCCGAGCCAGTCCTCCAGCTCCATCGCGTCGCCCACCCCGTGCCGGGCCAGGCCGGTGCGCAGCGGGGTGAGGTCCGCGTACAGGTGGCGCCCGGCCTGCGGGGGCCGGGCGAGCGCCCCGACGGCCAGCAGCTCCCGGTGCACGGCCGCCGCCACCACACCGTGCAGGGCGGCCGCCGTGTAGGCCCGCCCGGCGACGGCGTCCGGCTCCTCCAGGGCGTGCGCGGCGGCCGCCGCGACCGGGCCGGCCGGCAGGGCGCCGGTGGCGGTGAGGATGTCGAGGGTGCGGGCGCGCAGCCAGGTACCGCGCGGGGTGGCCGGGAAGCGGGCCACGGCGGCGGGCCAGCCGCCCGGAAGCAGCGCGCCGGACAGGTCCATCAGCACGGCCGCCGTGTCCGGCAGCATCTCGGCGGGGCTCAGCACGAGCGTGTCGTGCGGCCGGTGGACGGTGTCGCGCCAGCTCTCGTCGCTGACCACGAACAGCCCGGCGGTCTCGGCCGCCTCGCAGGCCTCGCGCAGCATCTCGGGCGGCGGCACGGTGCCGGTCGGGTCGTCGGCCACCGACAGCAGCAGCACGCGCGGGTCGCCGCCCTCGGCGCGCACCCGCCGTACGGTCTCCAGCAGGGCGTACGGGTCCGGTACGCCGCCGCACTCGGCCGGGGTCGGCACGTGGTAGGCCCGCCGTCCCAGCAGCCGGACCTGCGGCGTCCACCAGGCGGGACAGGGGCGCGGCAGCATCACGTCGCCGCCGTACGCGCCGAGCAGCGCGAGCAGCAGGGCGGGCGCGCCGGGCCCGGCGGCCACGTACTCCGGCTCGGTGGCGAGGCCGCGCCGCCCCCAGTGCCGGCAGGCGGCCTCGCGTACGGCCTCGCCGCCACCCGGGGGTTCGGGCGCGGCCCGGTCCGCCGCCCCGGCGAGGACCGCCCGCAGCTCCGGCAGGACGGGCAGGCCCGGTTCGGGGGCCGGCGGCCCGTACCTGACCGGGCCGCGCCCCTCCGGCGCCAGGCGCCATACCCCGGCCCCGGCCGGTCCTTCCGTCGTCCCCTCGGCCATCCCCGCCACGTGCCCGCCTTCCCGCTACCCGCTACCCGCACCCTTGAGACGTGCCCTTTATACGATTATTTCCGCCGTAATGCCCGCTACCCGCGTGCGTGGTCCGCGCATCCTTCCCACCCCTACCCGCCCCGGGAGCGTCATCCGCGCCGCCCCAGCAGGGCCAGGAGCCTGGTCTGGGCGTCCGCCCCGGCCGGCACCTCCAGCGGCGCGTCGAACAGCCCGCTCGCGGCGAGCCCGTCGGCGTACGGCATGACCTCCTTGAGGGAGAACTCGACGAGGCCGGCCGGCAGCCGGTCGTCCGCGCCGACGGCCCGCGCGAGGTCCCAGGCGTGGACGACGCAGTCGGCGGTCAGCTCCGCGCAGTACGCCGCCGCGCGCGTCGGCCCGTACGAGAGCCCGACCGTGCGCTCCAGCGCGCCGGGCGCGGCGAAGGCCGCCCGCGCGGCAGCCGCGGCCCGCTCCCACGCCCCCACGGGGTCCTCGCCGAGCAGGTCCCCGGACAGCTCGTCGCCGACCTCCGCCGCCGTCCGCCCTTCCGTGACCAGCGGCACGGTCCAGAGCTGCTCGCCCGTGACGTGGTTGACCAGGTCCCGCACGGTCCACTCGCTACAGGGGGTCGGGGCCGCCCACTGGCCGTCCGCGACCGCCCGCACCCGCTCACCGAACAGCCGAAGAGCCGCGGCGTGCTGTTCCGGCAGGCTCTCCGGCAGGCTCTGCGGCATCGTCCTCACCGTCCTCGGCGTCCCCCTGCGGCCCACTGTCCTCGTCCCCGCACCCCCTTGCCACTGCCCTGCCGTGGGCCCGGCCAATCCCCTTGGCATGAAAGGAGGGTGTCCACATGTCAAAACGAGGATCTCGCATCGCGGGCGAATCCCCTACGGTGATCACAGCACTTCGACGACGAGGAGGAGCCCACCATGAGCGAGGTCCAGGCGCACGAGACGGCCGTCTACACGCACGGCCACCACGAGTCGGTGCTGCGCTCGCACCGCTGGCGCACCGCCGCCAACTCGGCCGCCTACCTGATCGGCGAGCTGCGCCCCGGCATGCGGGTGCTGGACGTCGGCTGCGGCCCGGGCACCATCACCGCGGACCTGGCGGAACTGGTGGCTCCCGGCGGGCGGGTCACGGCGGTCGACGCGGCGGCGGACGTCCTGGAGGCGGCGGCCGCGTACGCGGCGGAGCGGGGGCTGGAGGGGGCGGTGGACTTCGCGGTGGCGGACGTCCACGCGCTGGACTTCCCGGACGACGCCTTCGACGTGGTCCACGCCCACCAGGTGCTGCAGCACGTGGGCGACCCGGTACGGGCCCTGCGGGAGATGCGGCGGGTGTGCCGGCCGGGCGGGATCGTGGCCGTGCGTGACGCCGACTACGCGGCGATGACCTGGTACCCGGCCACGCCGGGGCTGGAGGAGTGGCAGGAGCTGTACCGGCGGGTCGCCCGCGCGAACGGCGGCGAACCGGACGCCGGGCGGCGGCTGCTGTCGTGGGCCCGGGCGGCGGGCTTCACCGAGGTGCGGGCGTCGGCGACGGCCTGGTGCTATGCGGCGCCGGAGGAGGTGGCGTGGTGGTCCGCGCTGTGGGCGGACCGGACGACGGCGTCGTCGTACGCGGAGGTGGCCGTGGGCGGGGGGCACGCCGTGGGGGGCGACCTGGAGCGGGTCGCCGCCGCGTGGCGGGAGTGGGGGGCGGCGGCCGACGCGTGGTTCTCGGTCCTGAACGGCGAGCTGCTGTGCCGAGCCTGACGGGGTCGCCGTAACCCCGCTGCGCGGAGCCGTCCCCGCCCCACCCCTCTCCCCCTCACCGGAACTCCGCCCCGGACCCGGACCCCGACACCGTGCGCTCCGCGCCCGGTGCGCTCAATCGGGGTCTGGGGGCGGAGCCCCCAGCCCCGGGGGCTACGTCGGAGGCCGCATGCGGAAGTCGTACGGGGCCGGGAGGGGGGCGGCCGAGACCGTCGACCAGACCTCCTCCAGCGTCTCCTCCCCCTCCCGGAGGTCCGCCGCCTCGAAGCCCTCCTCGAAGACCCGCCGGGCCGCCCCCACGTGCCCCTCCGCCGCGAGCAGCCGCGCGGCGAGCAGCCGGAAGCGCCCCTGTTCCCGCAGGTCGGGCCGCAGCCGCTCCCACACCGCCCGCGCCCCCGCCGGCCGGCCCGCCGCCAGCAGGGCGGTCATCGCCTCGCGGCCCAGCGCCGACTCCGCCGCCGTCCACGCCTCGCCGCCCCCGCTCTCCGCCGCCAGGTCCTCGAACGCCTCCGCGTACCGGTCGGCCGCCCGCTCCGGATCCCCGGCCAGCGCGTCCGCCACCGCCAGGCACCTCAGCAGCGGCCACCGCGACGGCGCCAGCGCCAGCCCGCGCTCCCAGCTGCGTACGGCCTGGGCCGTGTCCCCCGCGTGCCACTGGGCCACGCCCAGGTGGTACTCGGTCAGCGGGTCCGCCGGGGCGGTCTCCAGCATGTCGCGCCAGTGCGCGGCGACCAGGCTCGGCCCCGGCGGGACCACCCGCCGCGGCGTCGGGTGGACGCCGGTCCGCCACAGCGCCAGCCAGGGTTCCTGGGCCTCCTCCAGGACGGCCTCGGGGAACGGGGTGCCGGGCAGGGAGTAGCCCCCGCGCAGCACCTCCAGCGCGCCCCAGCCCGAGCCCCGCGCCAGCCACTCCGCGGGCCCGCCGTCCGGCTCGGCGTCGGCTGAGCCGCGCCGCCACGCCTCGTGGGCCGCGTCCAGGGTGCCGGGCGGGAGCGCCGCGTCCAGTGCCGACCCGGCGGCGGCACGCGCCGCCGCCCAGTCGTCGCCGTGCACCGCGGCGGGGTCCGCGGACAGCGGCCCGTACGCCTCCAGCCAGCTGAACTCCGCCCCGGCGTCCAGCCGTACGTGTTCCAGCTGGGTCCGGGCGAGCCCGGCCTGGATCTCCGCGTAGCCGCCGGTGCCGGGCTCCGTCAGCCACTCCTGCCAGCGCCGGCCGCCCGGACCCGCGCCCCACACGAACAGCTTGCGCCCGCGCAGCAGCCCCGTGGAGGCCTGGACCAGGCCGTGCCCGTCGGCGTCGAGGGCGGCGATCCAGGGCCGGGCGGCGGCGCCGGGCTCGACCTCGTAGAAGAAGTCGGCGGGGTAGGTGCTGTCCAGCGGGTAGCTGCGGTCCGCGTCCTCCCACCGGGGTACGGGGATCCGGCGCAGCGCCCGCTCGTACCCGAAGTGCCAGGCCTCCTCGGCGGGGGCGAGCACCCGGGTGCCGGAGTTCTCGGGGACGGCGGTGTTGGACCACCAGTAGACGGCGGCGGGACGTTCGTGCGGGTTGCGCACGCGGACCCCGACGTACAGGAAGTCCGAGTCCTCCGGCAGCCACAGGTCCACCTGGAACGGCAGGTCGCGCAGCCGCTCCCACTCCCACAGCCGCACCATCACCCCGCCGTCGGGCGCCGGCACCAGCGCGGCGTGCAACGGGGCGCAGGACAGGGCGGTGTGGCCGGTCGCGCCGATGTTCCACTCGACGCCGCCGGAGAACCAGGCGCCGTTGAGGGCGAAGTTCGCGGGCTGGAACACCGGGTTGCGGTAGAGGAGTTCACGGCCGGTGGGGAGGTGGACGAGGGAGTGGATCCGCCCTCCGAGGCCGGGCAGCACGGTGGCGCGCAGCCGTCCGTTGTCGATGACGACCGCCTCGAACTCCCGCTCCTCGCGCCGCCGTCCGTACCCGTCGCGGATCCGGACCGGGAGCAGGGAGCGCAGCGGCTCGTACCCGATCTGACGGGCCATGTCGCGCGGCAGCCCCGCGCGCGAGCGCTCGTCCAGGTCGTGCACCCCGTCGGGGGCGCGGAGGGCGGGCAGGGGGTTGTCGGGGCCCAGGGGGGCGGCGGGGAGGATCAGTGGGACACGTCGGACGGTGGTGGCCATGGGGGAATGGAACACGGCGGTGGGGCCGGTGCACAGGGGTTCCGCGCATGACCACCGGTCAGGATTACGCAAAGGGGCGCGGCCGAGCGTGTGTCCGGGTGCGGGCGCGGGGGGGCGCCGCGCGGCGTCAGGGTGCCGGGGCGGTGCGGGCCCAGCGTTCGTGGTCGCGCCAGGCGCCCGCGACGTGGAGGAAGTCCGGGGACAGGCCCTCCAGCCGGAACCCCCTCCCCCGCACCAGGGCGATCGACGCCGTGTTCCCCGGCTGGATGTTCGCCTCCAGCCGGTGCAGCCCCAGGCCGGTGTCCGCGAAGGCGTGGGCGAGGAGGAGGTCCAGCCCCTCCCCCAGCAGCCCCCGCCCCGCCGCGTGCGCGAAGGCCCCGTACCCCAGCGCCCCGGACTGGAAGGCGCCCCGCACGATGTTGTTGACGTTGACGAACCCGGCGATGGCCCCGCCGGTGAGCTCGCAGACCAGGAAGCCGGCCCGGAGTCCGCCTTCCGCCAGGCCGGCGGCGTACGGCTCGTACGCGTCGAGGGTGTCCGGCGGGTACAGCCACGGTTCGTGCAGCGCGCGGCTCTCGCGGACCCGGGCGGTGAACTCCGGTCCGTCGGCGGGCCGGAAGGGGCGCAGCCCGACCCGCTCGCCCTCGCTCAGGTACGGGGACGTGGAATATGGCATCGCTCCAGGCTACGGGCCGTGGCAGCATCCCGGGTGTGATCAACGAACCGGACATCTCCGGGCTGCTCCGTGCCGCCGCCCGCAACAACGCCGAGTGGTGCGGGGCCGTTTCCCGTGGCGGGCACTTCCGCCGCACCCTGTGGTGCAGTCCCCGGCGTACTCCGCCGCTGTACCCCGACGCCGTCACGCTCACCCCCGCGGCGTCGGCCGCCGACGTGCTCGCCGGGGTCGACACCGCCACGCCCGGCTGCTCGGTGAAGGACAGTTTCGCCTCGCTCGACCTGGCCCCGGCCGGGTTCGAGGTGCTGTTCGAGGCGCAGTGGATCCACCGCCCGGCGGGGGCCGCCGCCGCGCCGGCCGCCGCCGCTTCCGCCGGGGGCGGGCCGGAGTGGGACGAGGTCGAGGGGCCCCACGGGCAGCTGCGGGCCTGGGAGGCGGCCTGGTCCGGCGGGGAGGGTACGGGACTGTTCCACCCCGGGCTGGTGCGGGAGGGCATCGTCTTCCTGGCCGGCTACGTCGAGGGCCGGATCGCGGCCGGGGCCGTCCTCAGCACGGGCGGCGGTGTGGTGGGCGTCTCGAACGTGTTCGGTCGGAGCGGCGAGGACATCGACTCCGCCTGGCCCGCCGCCCTGGACGCGGCCGCCCGCCACTGGCCCGGCCTGCCGGTGGTGGGCTACGAGCACGGGGACGGCCTGGACGCCGCCGTCCGCGCCGGGTTCGCCCCGATCGGCCCGCTGCGCGTCTGGCTTCAGACGGCCTGAGCCCCGCCCCCCGCGGTCCGGCCTGAGGCGCCGCTTCAGCCCCCGTCCAGTTCCAGCCGCGGCACGTCCGGCCTGTCCAGGCCGAAGACCTGGGCGTAGAGGGAGAGTTCGGCCTCCAGGGCACGGACCATCGTCTCCGCCCGGCGGAAGCCGTGGCCCTCGCCCTCGAAGGCGAGGTACGCGTGCGGGACCACCGGGGTCCGGGTGCGCAGGGCGGCCAGCAGGCGTTCCGCCTGGGCGGGCGGGCAGACCGGGTCGTCCAGCCCCTGGAGGAGGACGAACGGGGCGGTGATCCGGTCGGCGCGGGCCACGGGCGAGCGTTCCCGGCAGCGCAGTTCCAGGGTCTGCGGCGGGCCGGCCAGCCCGTCGATGTAGTGCGACTCCAGGTCGTGGGTCTCGGCGGCGAAGCCCCGCAGGTCCAGGACCGGGTAGATGACCGCGGCGCACGCGTACGGGCCGCCGGCGGCCAGGGAGGCGGCGGCCGTCCAACCGCCCGCGCTGCCGCCCCGGATGGCGAGGCGGGCGGGGTCGGCGGTGCCCTCGTCGGCCAGGGCGCGGGCCACGGACGCGCAGTCCTCCACGTCCACCACGCCCCACTGTTCGCGCAGGCGCTCGCGGTAGGCGCGGCCGTAGCCGGTGGAGCCGCCGTAGTTCACCTCGACGACGCCGATGCCGCGCGAGGTGAAGTAGGCGATGTGCAGGTCCAGTACGGGCGGGACGTGGTCGGTGGGGCCGCCGTGCGCCCACACCACGTACGGGGGGAGCTCCTCGGCGGGGGCGCGCTGGGCGGGGTGGTGGGGCGGGTAGACGTGGGCGTGGATCTCACGGCCGCCGGGGCCGGGGAAGGTACGGCTCTGCGGCTCGGGGTAGTACGCCGGGTCCACGGGGTCCGCGGCCGGGGCGCCGACCACCCGGGCGTGCCCGGTGGCGGTGTCCAGCTCGACGACCTCGTACGCGCTGCGCGGGCTGGCGGCGACCCCGTAGACGCGGGTGCCGCTGACGGCGAGGCCGGGCTGCCAGGCCGTCCAGGGGCCGGCGGCGTCCACGAGGTCGCCGCTGTCGGGGTCGAGGACGCCGAGGACGCAGGAGCCCCGGCCGTGGAGGACGGCCACCGGTCCCTCCGGCAGCGGCGCCAGCCAGGTCAGCCCCGGCTTCCACAGGGGGCCGCCGAACTCCTCCTCGCGGGGGCAGAGGGCGACGGGCCCGCCGCCGCCGGTGTCCACCCGGTAGGGGTTCCACCAGCCGCTGCGGTCGCTCACCGCGAGCAGGCTCCCGTCGGCCGCCCACGCCGCCTGGGCGACGGCCTCGTCCGGCCCGCCGAGGACCGTGCGGGCCGGGCCGAGCGTGCCGTCGGGGCGGACGTCGGCCAGCTGGAGTTCCGTGCCGTCCCAGGGCATGCGGGGGTGGTCCCACACCAGCCAGGCCGCGCTGCGCCCGTCGGGGGAGGGCTTCGGACCGGTGCGGAAGCGGTGCCGGTCGCCGGTGAGCTCCCGTACGGCGGACCGGTCGGCGGCGGCGGAGCCGTCCAGCGGGACGGCGGCCGCGACGCGGCGTACGTCGCCGGGGGCGGGGCCGGTGAACTCCTCCAGCACGCACCAGACTTCGCCGCCGCGCAGCACCGGGTCGGCCCAGCGCAGCCCGCCGCCGACCGCCGAGAGCGGGGTGAGCGGGCGGGGCGGCGGTGCGCCGGGGGCGTCGGGCTCGTAGGCGTAGAGCCGCTGGTCGGCGTGGTGCACGAAGACCACCAGCGGTCCCCCGTCGGCCCGTTCGGCCCCCGCCCAGGGCAGGCCGCCGTACTCGGTGAGCCGGCTGCGCACGTTCCAGGGGGCGGGCAGCACCGCCCGGGCGGGGCCGCCGTCGGCGGGCCGGCGCACCAGGGTGCGGCGGCCGCCCTCCTCGGGGCGGGGTTCGGTCCACCACACCTCGGGGCCGATGGTGCCGACGTACTCGGGGCGTCCGTCGTGGGCGGCCGCCTGGGCGGCGGTGAGCGGCGAGGGCCAGCTGCCGTAGGGGGCGCAGGGGGCGGCCGCGGCCATCACCGGGCCCCCATCACAGGGTCCGCAGGGCGCGGTCCAGGACGCGGACCCCGAAGTGCAGGGCGTCGACGGGGACCCGTTCGTCCACGCCGTGGAAGAGGGACCAGTAGTCGAAGCCGGGCGGCAGCTTGAGCGGGGAGTATCCGTAGCCGGTGATGCCGAGGCGGGAGAACTGTTTGGCGTCGGTGCCGCCCGCCATGCAGAACGGGACGGCGTGCCCGTCGGGGTCGAAGTGTTCGACGGCCTCGCGCAGGACGGCGTAGGTCCGGCCGTCCACGGGGGCTTCGAGGGCGACCTCCCGGTGGTGGAACTCCCAGTCGACGCCGGGGCCGGTGAGTTCGTCGAGGACGGCGGCGAACTCGGCCTCGCCGCCGGGCAGCGTGCGGCCGTCGACGTGGGCGGTGGCGCGGCCGGGGATCACGTTGAGCTTGTAACCGGCGCTGAACATGGTCGGGTTGGCGCTGTTGCGCAGGGTGGCCTCGACGAGGGCGGCGGCCGGTCCGAGTTTGCCGAGGACCGCTTCGAGGTCGGTGCCGGGGACGCGCGGGTCGACGGACAGGCCCTGGACGGCGGCGAGTTCGGTGATGCAGGCGGCGACGGTGTCGGTGAGGCGCAGTGGCCACTCGTGCGCCCCGATGCGGGCGACGGCGGCGGCGAGGCGGGTGACGGCGTTGTCCCGGTTGGGTTTGGAGCCGTGCCCGGTGGTCCCGTGCGCGGTCAACTTCAGCCAGGCGGTGCCGCGTTCGCCGGCGGCGATGGGGTAGAGGGCCCGGCCGGCTCCCGTGTGCAGGGTGAAGGCGCCGGATTCGCTGAGGCCCTCGGTACAGCCTTCGAAGAGGTGCGGGTGGTGGTCGGCGAGGAAGCCGGAGCCGTCGACGGCGCTGTCCTCCTCGTCGGCGGTGAAGGCGATGACCACGTCCCGCCGCGGCCGGACGCCGGTGCGCGCCCAGGCCCTGACGAGGGCCAGCACCATCGCGTCCATGTTCTTCATGTCGACGGCGCCGCGGCCCCAGACCACCCCGTCGCGGACCTCTCCGGAGAAGGGGTCGACGCTCCAGTCGGCGGCCTCGGCGGGGACCACGTCGAGGTGGCCGTGGACGAGGAGGGCGGGGGCGCAGGGGTCGGTGCCCTCCAGGCGGGCCACCACGTTGGTGCGGCCCGGGGTGCGTTCGAGGAGGACGGGTTCCAGCCCGGCGGCGGCGAGACGCTCGGCGGCGTACTCGGCGGCGGGCCGCTCCCGGCAGTCGCCGCCGCCCCGGTTGCTCGTGTCGATGCGGATCAGCTCCGAGGTGAACGCGACCACCTCCTCGAACGCCGCCGCGTCCAGGGCGTCGGCCGGGGCGTGGGGGTCCGTCGCGGGGGGGCCCGCCGCGCCGGGGCCGCCGTTCAGCCGTTGCATGTCAGCCATACTGCTCCTCCAGAGCCGCCGAGACGACCGTGGTGACCGCCTTGAAGGTGCGGATCGCCTCGTACATGGTCCCGCTGGTGTACGCGATCCGGCGTTCGCCGGTCCGTTCGACGCCCGGGACGACGGTGGCGGCCATCGACAGGTGCTCCGCGTCGAACTCCACCTCCGTCGTGTGCGGTCCGCCGCGCACCGGTTCGTGCCGGACGGCGAGCTTCACGGCCTCGGTGGCGGCGGCCCGGATGTCGGCGGCGGTGCGGGCCGGGGTGCGGCAGACCGCCGCGTAGCGCGATACGTGGTCCTTGACGGCGACGGTGCGGGCGTCCGGGGCGTAGCCGGCGGCGTCGGCGCAGGTCAGGTCGTCGCCGGTGACGAGGATGACGGGGACGCCGTACTCGGCGACGACATGGGCGTTGAGGACGCCCTCACTGGCGCGCAGTCCGTCGAGCCAGACCCCGGTGAGGGAGTTGGCGAGGTAGGTGTGGGCGAGGACGCCCTCGGCGCCGGCGCCGGTGTGGTAGCCGACGAAGGCGACGCCGTCGACGTCCCCGTGCTGGACGCCCTCGACCATGGAGAGGGACTTGTGCCGGCCGGTGATCATCTCGGCGCGGGCGTCGAGCTTCTCCAGCAGCAGGTTGCGCATGGTCCAGTGGGCCTCGTTGACGAGGACCGCGTCGGCGCCGCCGTCGAAGAAGCCGAGGACGGCGGCGTTGACGTCGGAGGTGAACATGGACCGGCAGCGTTCCCACTGCGGGGTCCCCGGCAGCACGTCGGCGGGCCAGGTGACGCCGGTGGCGCCTTCCATGTCGGCTGAGATGAGGATCTTCATCGGGCCCCCCGGTGGTGTCGGGTCGACAGGAGCCCCACCCTAGCCGTCCGGGCGCGCCCCGGCCCGGGGGCCGCGCCCGGGACGCGCGGGGCGCGGGGGCGGGGCTTGACGCGGGTGCGGCCGGGGCGGCCGGGACGTCCGCCGGGGGTCCGGGAATTCCACCCGAACCGGTGAGCCGCGCGTGGGGAGTTGCCCTGACGGCGGCCGGCGGCCGGGGTCAGGCGGTCAGGCCTCGACCTCGCGGGCCAGGTTGTCGAGGACGGTGTCGTAGATGCGGCCGAGGCCCTTGGGCGCGAAGGTGCGCTCGAAGAAGCCGCCGATGCCGCCCGCGCCGTTCCAGACGGTGCTGACGACGGCCTTGGACTTGCCTTCGCCGGCCGGGGTGACGGTCCAGGTGGTGACCATGGAGGAGTTGCGGTCCTTCTCCACGAGCTGGCCGTCCGTGGGCTCGGTGACCTCCAGCAGGCAGTCGCGGACGCGCTTGCTGGTGGCCTGGAGCTTCCAGTGGACCAGGGTGCCCTCGCCGTCGCCGCCCTCGCGCACCTCGTACTCGCTGAAGTGCTCGGGGAGCAGCTTGCCCCGGGTGCCGGTGTAGTCCGCCAGCGCGTCGAAGACGGTCTCCGCGTCGGCCCCGATGATGCGCTCCGTGGTGGCCTCGACCTGCGCCATAGCTGTTCCTCCAGCAGTTGTGTCCGTTCTTCGCGGCAAGCCAACCACCTCCGGGGCGGCCGCCCAAATCCGGGCCGGGCGGATCCCGGCCCGTCCGGGTCGGCGCGGCGGCACCGGCGGTACTCCATCTGCGGCCCCCGGTACCGGCGGTGCGCGGGCCGGTCCGGGGGCGCGCGGCGCGCCCGGCCGGGCCGGGCCGGGCGGACTCCCGGCACGTCACCGCGGGCGACGCCGTGACCCGGACGCCGCCCGAGGGGTCATCACATCGGGCCAATGGGCGGCCCAATCCCGCTTTCCGGGCGCGGTTTCCGGGACGATTCCGCCCAGACCCCTCGGCTGGGAGGCCCCATGCTCCACCCCGTTCCGCACCCCCCGAAGCAGCGCGGCCCCGTGAAGAGGCGCGCCGCCCTGCTGCTGGCGATCTCCACGGTCGCCGCGGCCCTCGCGAGTCCCGTCACCGCCGCCGCCCCGGCCCCCGCACCGGCCGCCGCGGGGCTGCGCTGGACCGGCTGCGCGACCCCCCGCTACCCGACGCTGCAGTGCGCCTCCCTCAAGGTCCCCCTCGACCACGAGCGGCCCGCCGGGCGGCAGATCTCCCTGGCCCTGACCCGGGTCCCGCACACCGCCTCCGGCTCCTCCTTCCAGGGCCCCCTGCTGGTCAACCCCGGCGGCCCGGGCGGCAGCGGCCGCGCGCTGGCCGGGTTCGTCGCGTCCGCCCTGCCCAAGGACGTGGCGGGCCGGTTCGACGTGATCGGCTTCGACCCCCGGGGCGTGGGCAAGAGCGAGCCCGCCCTCGACTGCGGGGCCGGGCACTTCAAGCCCGTACGGCCGGACTCGGTACCGCTGGACGCGGCGACGGAGCAGGCCAATCTGGACCGGGTGCGCTCGTTCGCCGAGTCCTGCCAGGCCAAGCACGCGGACGTGCTGCCGTACGTGGGCACCGTTTCGGCCGCCCGCGACCTGGAGGTGCTGCGGACGGCGCTGGGGGCGCCGAAGCTCAGCTACTTCGGCTACTCCTACGGCACCTACCTGGGCGCGGTGTACGCCAAGCTGCACCCGGACCGGGTGCACCGCCTCGTCCTGGACTCCGTGGTCGACCCCGGCGGGGTCTGGTACGAGGACAACCTGGCCCAGGACCAGGCCTTCGACGCCCGCCACAAGGCCTTCCTGGCCTGGGTGGCGCAGTACGACTCCACGTACCACCTGGGCACCGACCCGGCCGCCGTCGAGCGGCGCTGGTACGCGATGCGCGAGGCGCTGCGCGGGACCCCGGCCGGGGGGAAGGTGGGCCCGGCCGAGCTGGAGGACACGTACATGCCGGGCGGCTACTACAACGGCTACTGGCCGCACCTGGCCGAGGCGTTCGCGGCGTACGCGGTGAAGCAGGACCCGAAGCCGCTGGTGGCGGCGTACGAGCGGTTCGGCGCGGTGGAGCCCTCGGCGGGCAACTCCTACAGCGTGTACACGGCCGTGCAGTGCCGGGACTCCGCGTGGCCCAGGGACTGGAACACCTGGCGGGCCGACATGTGGCGCACGCACGCCAAGGCGCCGTTCATGACCTGGAACAACGCCTGGTACAACGCGCCGTGCGCGTTCTGGCCGGAGGAGCCGCTCCGGGCCCCGGACGTGACGAACACCGCGCTCCCGGGAGCGCTGCTGTTCCAGGCCACGGAGGACGCGGCGACCCCGTACGAGGGGGCGGTGAGCATGCGCCGCCGGCTGGCGGGCTCGGCGCTGGTGGTGGAGCAGGGCGGCGGCAACCACGGCATCGCGCTGGCGGGCAACAAGTGCCTGGACGAGAAGCTGGCGGCGTACCTGAGGACGGGTCAGGCCTCCGACGCCACCTGCCCGGCGCAGCCGGCCCCGAAGCCGACGACGCAGACGCGGGCGGTCCCGTCCTCGGCGGGCGGGGCCGCCCTGCACGGCCTGTTGGGCTTCCGCGGCTGAGGCTTCCTGGGGGCTCCGCCCCCAGACCCTCCCCCAGCGCCTCGAACGCCCGCCCGGCCAGGGACTACGCGTCGGGGTGGTGGGTCATCAGCCGGTTGAGGGCGTCCGTGGCCGCCAGGGCCAGCCGGGGGTGGGCCTGGGCGCGGACCAGGACGTCGCGGGCCCGGGTGTCGGCCAGGGCGCCCAGGCCCTCGACGCAGGCCAGCGCCACCCGCCAGTACGGGTCGTGCGGGGCCAGCAGCCGCGACAGGGTCGAGATCAGGGCGGGGGCCGACTCGGGCGCCCGCAGCGCGGCCAGCAGCCGCACCGGGTGCAGGGCGTAGGCGGTGCGCAGGGTGTTGGTGGCGAGGGCGGCGGCCGCGCGGGCGGTGCGCGGGTCGTCGAGCACACCGAGGGCCTGCGCCGCGGCCTCGCAGCGGGCGGGGTCGCGGTGGTTGAGCAGCAGGACCAGCGTCTCGAAGGCGCGCCGGTCCCGGGCCATGCCCAGCCGGTACGCGGCCAGCTCGCGGGCCCACAGGGGCTGCCCGGCCGAGGTCAGCGAGGCGGCCAGCCCGTCGGGGCCGGCCGCCAGCAGCTCCTCGTACCCGGGGGATCCGTCCGACTCGGCCCGCAGGCGTTCCAGTACCTCGTTCACGCGGCCACCCTAGGGCTCCGCGCGCCGCGCCACGCCCGGTTCGCCGGAGTTCCGGACGTCCGCTGATCGATCATCGATGATCGGTACATTTGGGCGGTACAGGTCACATCTCCGCGCTCTGGCGCGCGGGTTACCGCGGAGTTACTGTCTCTTCCATACGCACGGGACCGGCCTGGTGACGCAGCCGCCCCGTGCCAGTCGGTTCACCGCTCCACCCGTACGCACGGCAGGACCCCGGGACAGGGTCGTGCCGCCAGGCCCGCCGCGCCCGTCCTCCGGGCACGGCCACCAGGGCCGCCTCGAAGGGCAGCAGCCCCACCCCGGCACGCCGTACGGCTCTCCACGCACCGCGTCGACGCACGCCCCCGGGCACGGCGTCGTGCGCCGCGTTCCCGACCGCCCCGTATGCCCCGCCCCCGTACGCCCGCACGACGGGCCGTACGGCACCCCGCGCGCACCGTGCACCGCGCGCGCCCTCCCAGTCGTCACCCTCATTCCACTGGAGTCCCGCGATGGACCTTCCGTCCACGTCCAGTCCCTCCTCCCTCCCCTCCTCCCTGCGCACCGTCGCCGTCGTCGGCCTCGGCACCATGGGCACCGGCATCGCCGAGGTCCTCGCCCGGTCCGGCCGCGAGGTCGTCGGCATCGACGTCAGCGAGGCGGCCGTCCGCCGGGCCGCCGGGGCCCTCGCGGCCGCCACGGCCCGCTCGGTGGCCAAGGAGAAGCTCACCGAGCGGGAGCGCGAGGAGGTCCTCGCCCGCTTCCGCACCTCCACCGAGCTCTCCGCCGCCGCCGACGCCGACCTGGTGATCGAGGTGGTCCCCGAGGACTACGACCTCAAGCACCGGGTCTTCGAGGAGCTGGACGCGGTCGTCCGGCCCGACACCCTCCTGGCCACCGGCACCAACGCGCTGTCCGTGACCCGGCTCGCCGCCGAGTCGCTGCGCCCCGAGCGCGTCCTGGGCCTGCACTTCTTCAACCCGGCCCCGGCGATGAAGCTCGTGGAGATCGTCTCCAGCGTGCTGACGTCCCCGGTCGCGGTCGAGGCGGTCACCGCCCTGGCCCGGGAGCTCGGCAAGGAGCCCGTCGCGGTCGGCGACCGGCCCGGCTTCGTCGCCGACGGCCTGCTCTTCGGCTACCTGAACCAGGCCGCGGCCATGTACGAGGCCAAGTACGCCTCCCGCGAGGACATCGACGCGGCGATGAAGCTGGGCTGCGGCCTGCCGATGGGCCCGCTGGCCCTCCTCGACCTGGTGGGCGTGGACACCGCCCGGACCGTCCTGGAGGCCATGTACGCCTCCTCCGGCGACCGGCTGCACGCCCCGGCCCCGATCCTGGGCCACCTGGTGGAGGCCGGCCTGACCGGGCAGAAGGCGGGCCGCGGCTTCTACACGTACGAGGCCCCGGGCAGCTCCAAGATCGTCCGCGACCTGCAGACCCCGCTGGACGGCTCGCTGCTGGGCTCCGGCCGCCCGGTCCACTCGGTCGGCGTGGCCGGCTCCGGGACCATGGCGAGCGGGATCGCGCAGGTCTTCGCGCAGGCCGGCTACCCGGTGGTGCTGGCCGCCCGGAGCCAGGAGAAGGCGGAGGCCGCGAAGGCCGCGATCGGGAAGTCCCTGGGCCGTGCGGTGTCCAGGGGCCGCCTGACCGAGGACGCCGCGGCGCAGACCCTCGACCTGATCACCCCGGCCGGCTCGCTGGAGGCCTTCGCCGAGGTGGACCTGGCCGTGGAGGCCGTCGCCGAGGACCTGGAGGTCAAGCAGCAGCTCTTCGCGGGCCTGGACAAGGTCTGCAAGCCGGGCGCGGTGCTGGCCACCACCACCTCCTCGCTGCCGGTGATCGCCGTGGCACGGGCCACCGAGCGCCCGCAGGACGTGATCGGCATGCACTTCTTCAACCCGGCGCCGGCCATGAAGCTGGTCGAGGTGGTCCGGACCGTCCTGACCGCCGACGACGTGCACGCCACGGTCCGCGAGGTCTGCGGGAAGGTCCGCAAGCACGCGGTGGACTGCGGGGACCGGGCGGGGTTCATCGTGAACGCGCTGCTGTTCCCGTACCTGAACAACGCGGTCAAGATGGTCGAGCAGCACTACGCGAGCCTCGACGACATCGACGCCGCGATGAAGCTGGGCGGCGGCTACCCGATGGGGCCCTTCGAGCTCCTCGACGTGGTCGGCCTGGACGTGTCGCTGGCCATCGAGAAGGTGCTCCACCAGGAGTTCCGCGACCCGGGCCTGGCCCCGTCGCCGCTGCTGGAGCACCTGGTGGCGGCGGGCTGCCTGGGCCGGAAGACCGGCCGCGGTTTCCGTGAGTACGCCCGCCGGTAACCCGCCGGGCCCTGAGCAGGATGCGTGGGGAGGGCTGCTCGGGTCCGCCGGACCCTCACGGCGGACATACCCTCCCGAGCCCAGTGCGGGCCCTCCCCCGCATCCGCCCCCCTCCCACCCCCCTCCGGCGCGCGCGCCCGCCCGGATGAAGTACTTTCGCTCTATGTCCCAGCCCGCCAAGACCTCACCCCGCGCCGCCTCGGCGTCCGACGCCCCGGAGGGGACGGCGGGCAGCCGGGCGGCCGCCCAGCGCCTGAAGATGCGCCGCGAGCTCGCCGCGGCGGCCATGGAGCTGTTCGCGACGAAGGGGTACGAGGCCACGACGGTCGACGAGATCGCCGCGGCCGCCGGGGTGGCGCGGCGGACCTTCTTCCGGCACTTCCGCTCCAAGGAAGAGGCGATCTTCCCGGACCACGACGACACCCTGATCCGCGCCGAGGCGGTCCTGGACGTGGCCCCGGCGCACGAGCACCCGCTCGACACGGTGTGCCGGGGGATCAAGGAGGTCATGAAGATGTACGCCGCCTCGCCGGCGGTGTCCGTGGAGCGCTACCGGCTGACCCGCGAGGTGCCGGCTCTGCGGGAGCGGGAGATCGCCTCGGTGGCCCGCTACGAGCGGCTGTTCACCCGCTACCTGCTGGCCCATTTCGACGAGACCGAGCCCCACGACGGCAACGACGACCCGCTGCTGGCGGAGGTGGCCGCCTCGGCGGTGGTGACCGCGCACAACCACGTGCTGCGGCGCTGGCTGCGGGCCGGCGGCCAGGGGGACGTGGAGGCGCAGCTGGACCACGCCTTCGGCATCGTGCGCAAGACCTTCGGCTCCGGGATCGGCGCGGGCCGCACCCTGGCCGGCGCCGGAGCGGCCCCGCAGACCGCGGTGCGCACCGAGGGCGAGGTGCTCGTCGCGGTGGCCCGGACCGACGCCCCGCTCGACGAGGTCATGCGGACCATCGAAGAAGCGCTCAAGAACAAGTAAGTCGCCCTCGTCACAGTGGCCGCTCCCGTTCCGGGGGCGGCCACTGCTGTTTGTCCGAGTTGCCCCTACTCGCGGGTAACTCTGATCGATCATCGCTCATATGCGCAGGTCAATCGGCAATTGAGAGAAATTCTTGGCACGTAGTGCCTTGCCGAGTGGCACGGGGTGCCATACGTTGAATCCCGTCCGGACGTCCCCGCGGTCCTCGCCCAATCGGCACGGAACGCGCCCCGGATGCCTGCGTCACCAGGCCCCCGCCCGCCCCACCACAGGCGCGGCCGCTCTGCCGGACCGACGGCACCGCAGTACCCGCCCCACGCTCCCACCCACGCACCGCGTACCCCTCACCCCTCAGCGCACCCTCAATCAGCGCTCAGCCGGAGGCAACACCGTGAAGGACATCCTGGACGCGATTCAGTCGCAGTCCGCCACCGCCGCAGACTTCGCGGCGCTGCCGCTGCCCGACTCGTACCGCGCGATCACCGTGCACAAGGACGAGACCGAGATGTTCGACGGTCTCGCCAGCCGCGACAAGGACCCCCGCAAGTCCCTGCACCTGGACCAGGTCCCGGTGCCGGAACTCGGCCCGGGCGAGGCCCTGGTGGCCGTCATGGCCTCCTCGGTCAACTACAACTCCGTGTGGACCTCGATCTTCGAGCCGCTGTCCACCTTCGGCTTCCTGGAGCGCTACGGCCGCGTCTCGGAGCTCACCAAGCGCCACGACCTCCCGTACCACATCATCGGCTCCGACCTCGCGGGCGTCGTCCTGCGCACCGGCCCCGGCGTCAACGCCTGGAAGCCCGGCGACGAGGTCGTCGCGCACTGCCTGTCGGTGGAGCTGGAGTCCTCGGACGGCCACAACGACACGATGCTCGACCCCGAGCAGCGCATCTGGGGCTTCGAGACCAACTTCGGCGGCCTCGCGGAGATCGCCCTGGTCAAGTCCAACCAGCTGATGCCCAAGCCCGACCACCTCAGCTGGGAGGAGGCCGCCTCCCCCGGCCTGGTGAACTCCACCGCCTACCGCCAGCTGGTCTCCCGCAACGGCGCCGGGATGAAGCAGGGCGACAACGTCCTGATCTGGGGCGCCAGCGGCGGCCTCGGCTCCTACGCCACCCAGTTCGCGCTGGCCGGCGGCGCCAACCCGATCTGCGTCGTCTCCTCCCCCGAGAAGGCCGAGATCTGCCGCTCCATGGGCGCCGAGGCGGTCATCGACCGCAACGCCGAGGGCTACAAGTTCTGGAAGGACGAGCAGACCCAGGACCCCAAGGAGTGGAAGCGCTTCGGCAAGCGCATCCGCGAGCTGACCGGCGGCGAGGACATCGACATCGTCTTCGAGCACCCGGGCCGCGAGACCTTCGGCGCCTCCGTCTTCGTCACCCGCAAGGGCGGCACGATCACCACCTGCGCCTCCACCTCGGGCTACATGCACGAGTACGACAACCGCTACCTGTGGATGTCGCTGAAGCGGATCATCGGCTCGCACTTCGCGAACTACCGCGAGGCCTGGGAGGCCAACCGCCTGATCGCCAAGGGCAAGATCCACCCCACCCTCTCCAAGGTCTACTCCCTGGAGCAGACCGGCCAGGCCGCCTACGACGTCCACCGCAACCTCCACCAGGGCAAGGTCGGCGTCCTCGCCCTCGCCCCCGAGGAAGGCCTCGGCGTGCGCGACCACGAGCTGCGCGCCAAGCACCTCGACGCCATCAACCGCTTCCGCAACGTCTGAGTCCGCTCAAAGGCCATAAGGATCGCCTGAGATGACAGAGCGCCAGAAGGACCGTCCGTGGCTCATGCGGACGTACGCCGGCCACTCCACGGCCGAGGCGTCCAACGAGCTGTACCGCCGCAACCTCGCCAAGGGACAGACCGGCCTGTCGGTGGCCTTCGACCTGCCGACGCAGACCGGCTACGACCCGGACCACATCCTCGCCCGCGGCGAGGTCGGCCGGGTCGGGGTCCCGGTCTCCCACCTGGGCGACATGCGGCGGCTGTTCCAGGACATACCCCTGGAGCAGATGAACACCTCGATGACGATCAACGCCACCGCCATGTGGCTGCTGGCGCTCTACCAGGTGGCCGCCGAGGAGCAGGGCGCGGACATCGCCAAGCTCCAGGGCACCACCCAGAACGACATCGTCAAGGAGTACCTCTCGCGCGGGACGCACGTCTTCCCGCCGGGACCGTCCCTCCGCCTGACGACGGACATGATCGCGTACACGGTCAACCACATCCCGAAGTGGAACCCGATCAACATCTGCAGCTACCACCTGCAGGAGGCCGGGGCCACCCCGGTCCAGGAGATCGCGTACGCGATGTCCACCGCGATCGCCGTCCTGGACTCGGTGCGCGACTCGGGCCAGGTGCCCGAGGAGCGCTTCGGCGAGGTGGTCGCCCGGATCTCCTTCTTCGTGAACGCGGGCGTCCGCTTCATCGAGGAGATGTGCAAGATGCGCGCCTTCGGCCGCATCTGGGACCAGGTCACCCGGGAGCGCTACGGCATCGAGGACGCCAAGCAGCGCCGCTTCCGCTACGGCGTCCAGGTCAACTCCCTCGGCCTGACCGAGGCCCAGCCGGAGAACAACGTCCAGCGCATCGTCCTGGAGATGCTGGCCGTCACCCTCTCCAAGGACGCCCGCGCCCGCGCGGTGCAGCTGCCCGCCTGGAACGAGGCGCTGGGCCTGCCCCGGCCCTGGGACCAGCAGTGGTCGCTGCGCATCCAGCAGGTCCTCGCCCACGAGAGCGACCTGCTGGAGTACGAGGACATCTTCGCCGGCTCCCACGTCATCGAGGCCAAGGTCGACTCCCTGGTCGCCGACTGCCTGGCCGAGATCGACCGGATCCAGGAGATGGGCGGCGCGATGGCCGCCGTCGAGTCCGGGTACCTGAAGGGCGAGCTGGTCGCCTCGCACGCCGAGCGGCGCGCCCGGATCGAGTCCGGCGAGGACAAGATCGTCGGGGTGAACTGCTTCGAGCAGTCCGAGGAGAACCCGCTGACGGCCGACCTGGACGGCGCCATCATGACGGTCGACCCGGCCACCGAGGCGCTGACCGTGGAGCGGATCGTCCGCTGGCGGGCCGAGCGGCAGGAGTCCTCGGACCGCCAGGGGAACGGCGACCCCTTCGTCTTCCCGACGGTGATGCAGGCCCTGGACCGGCTCAAGGAGGCCGCCGCCGGGACCGAGAACCTGATGGAGGCCACCTTGGAGTGCGCCCGCGCCGGTGTCACGACCGGCGAGTGGGCCAACGCCCTGCGCGAGGTCTTCGGTGAGTTCCGCGCCCCGACCGGGGTCTCCTCGGCCCCGGTGGCGGTCACCGCCGAGGAGGGCACCCCGATGGCCCTGGTCCGCGAGAAGGTCGCCCGCACCGCCGAGGACCTGGGCTCCGGTCGGCTGCGCCTGCTGGTCGGCAAGCCGGGTCTGGACGGGCACTCCAACGGCGCCGAGCAGATCGCCGTCCGGGCCCGCGACGCCGGGTTCGAGGTGGTCTACCAGGGCATCCGGCTGACGCCCGAGGAGATCTCGACGGCGGCGCTGGCCGAGGACGTGCACTGCGTGGGACTGTCCATCCTGTCCGGTTCGCACAGCGCGCTCGTCCCGGACGTCCTGGAACGCCTGCGTACGGCGGGGGCGGGTGACATCCCCGTGGTCCTCGGCGGCATCATTCCGAACGCCGATGCCATCGCCCTCAAGGCGGCCGGAGTGGCCGCCGTGTTCACACCCAAGGACTTCGGTATCACGGAGATCATCGGCCGTATCGTCGACGAGATCCGGAAAGCGAACAAGCTCGACCCTCTGGAGGTCCCCGCATGACCACGCCCACGTCTCCCGTGAACCGGCTGCGGCCGCGCCGCTCCTGCCTCGCGGTGCCGGGATCGAACCCGCGCTTCCTGGAGAAGGCCCAGGGCCTGCCGGCCGACCAGGTCTTCCTCGACCTGGAGGACGCCTGCGCCCCGCTCGCCAAGGAAGGCGCCCGCCACACCATCGTGGACGCGCTGAACAACGGCGACTGGACCGGCAAGACCCGCGTGGTGCGCGTCAACGACTGGACCACCCACTGGACCTACCGCGACGTGATCACGGTCGTGGAGGGCGCCGGGCAGAACCTCGACTGCATCATGCTGCCGAAGGTCCAGGACGCCCAGCAGATCGTGGCGCTGGACCTCCTGCTGACGCAGATCGAGAAGACGATGGGCTTCGAGGTCGGCAAGATCGGCATCGAGGCGCAGATCGAGAACGCCCAGGGCCTCAACAACGTCAACGCGATCGCGCAGGCCTCCCAGCGCGTGGAGACGATCATCTTCGGCCCGGCCGACTTCATGGCCTCCATCAACATGAAGTCGCTGGTCGTGGGCGAGCAGCCGCCCGGCTACCCGGCGGACGCCTACCACTACATCCTGATGAAGATCCTGATGGCCGCCCGCGCCAACAACCTGCAGGCGATCGACGGCCCCTACCTCCAGATCAAGAACGTGGACGGGTACCGCGAGGTCGCCGGGCGCGCCGCGGCCCTCGGCTTCGACGGCAAGTGGGTGCTGCACCCGGGCCAGGTCGAGGCGGCCAACGAGGTCTTCTCCCCCTCCCAGGAGGACTACGACCACGCCGAGCTGATCCTCGACGCGTACGACTGGTGCACCTCCGAGGCCGGCGGCAAGAAGGGCTCGGCCATGCTCGGCGACGAGATGATCGACGAGGCCAGCCGCAAGATGGCCCTGGTCATCGCGGGCAAGGGCCGCGCCGCCGGCATGCAGCGCACCACCAAGTTCGAGATCCCGGAGGCGTAGGGCCATGCAGTTCGGACGCACGTACGAGGAGTTCGAGGTCGGGGCCGTCTACAAGCACTGGCCCGGGAAGACGGTCACGGAGTACGACGACCACCTCTTCTGTCTGCTGACCATGAACCACCACCCGCTCCACATGGACAGCAATTACGCCGAGAACACGACCGACTTCGGCAAGAACGTCGTCGTGGGCAACTACATCTACTCCCTGCTGCTCGGCATGTCCGTGCCGGACGTCTCCGGGAAGGCCATCGCCAACCTGGAGATCGAGTCCCTGCGGCACGTGGCGCCGACCTTCCACGGCGACACGATCTACGGCGAGACCACGGTCCTCGACAAGACCCCGTCGAAGTCCAAGGACGACCGCGGGATCGTGTACGTGGAGACCAAGGGCTACAAGCAGGACGGCACCCTCGTCTGCGTCTTCCGGCGCAAGGTGATGGTCCCGACCGAGACGTACATCAAGGCGCGCGGCGGCGAACAGCCCGGCCGCCCGGAGCTGAAGACGCAGGAGAAGTAGCCATGGCCCGACTCGCCCAGACCGCCGGACTCACCGACGTCCAGCAGGAGATCCTGAAGACCGTCCGGGAGTTCGTCGACAAGGAGATCATCCCGGTCGCGACCGAGCTGGAGCACCGCGACGAGTACCCGCAGCAGATCGTCGACGGCCTCAAGGAGCTCGGCCTCTTCGGCCTGATGATCCCCGAGGAGTACGGCGGTCTCGGCGAGTCGCTCCTCACCTACGCCCTGTGCGTCGAGGAGATAGCCCGCGGCTGGATGTCCGTCTCGGGCATCATCAACACCCACTTCATCGTGGCGTACATGCTCAAGCAGCACGGCACGCAGGAGCAGAAGGACCACTTCCTGCCCCGCATGGCGCTGGGCGAGGTGCGCGGCGCGTTCTCGATGTCGGAGCCGGGCCTGGGCTCGGACGTGTCGGCGATCACGTCGAAGGCGGTGAAGGACGGCGACGAGTACGTCCTGAACGGCCAGAAGATGTGGCTGACGAACGGCGGCTCGTCGACCCTCGTGGCCGTCCTGGTGCGGAGTGACGAAGGACACCCCGAGGGCACGGCCCCGCACAAGTCGATGACCACCTTCCTCGTCGAGAAGGAGCCGGGCTTCGGTGAGGTCCGTCCGGGCCTGACCATCCCGGGCAAGATCGACAAGATGGGCTACAAGGGCGTCGACACCACCGAGCTGATCATGGACGGACTGCGCATTCCGGCCAATCGGGTACTCGGCGGCCAGACCGGCCGAGGGTTTTACCAAATGATGGACGGGGTCGAGGTCGGCCGCGTCAACGTGGCGGCCCGTGGCTGCGGCGTCGCGCAGCGTGCGTTCGAGCTGGGTGTCTCTTATGCCCAGCAACGTCACACTTTCGGCAAGGCCATCGCCCAGCACCAGGCCATCCAGTTCAAGCTGGCCGAGATGGCTACCAAGGTCGAAGCGGCCCATGCCATGATGGTGAACGCAGCACGCAAAAAGGACTCTGGGGAACGAAACGACCTTGAGGCCGGCATGGCGAAGTACCTCGCCTCCGAATACTGCAAGGAGGTCGTCGAAGATGCCTTCCGCATCCACGGCGGCTACGGATTCTCGAAGGAGTACGAGATCGAGCGCCTCTACCGGGAGGCCCCGATGCTTCTGATCGGTGAGGGTACCGCCGAGATCCAGAAAATGATCATCGGGCGCCGCCTGCTCGAGGAGTACCGAGTCCAGGGCTGAAAGTCCCTTTTGCAGTGATTCTTCCCACGGTTTTCCGTGGGAGGATCACTGCCAGTCACTGGCTGGGGGCCATCGACTCGGCTTCTGGCTTGCCCAGTTGTTGCGCGCAACCGATAGCATTCCAGTAAAGCCGCCGTCCCGTCCCCCCGTTTGCGGCGCGGCAATCACCCGCTACGAAGGTCATCCATGCCCCACAGCCAAACCTCTGCACCTCGCGACAGCCGACTCGGCGTACGCCTCGCGCGCGGAGCATCGCCGTGGCTTCTGCCGACCGTTGCCACCGCGGCCCTCAGCCTGACCCGGGCCCGCAAGTCCGGCCGATGGGCCGCCGTGGCCGTGCCCACGACCGCTCTCGCGGCGGGCATGCTGTGGTTCTTCCGCGACCCCGAGCGCGAGATCGCGCAGGGCCGCGTCATCTCGCCGGCCGACGGTGTGGTGCAGAGCATCATGCCGTGGAAGGACGGGCGCACCCGCGTCGCGATCTTCATGAGCCCGCTGAACGTCCACGTCAACCGCGCGCCCCTGGCGGGCACGGTGACGTCCGTGGAGCACATCCCCGGCGGGTTCGTCCCGGCGTTCAACAAGGAGAGCGAGAACAACGAGCGCGTCGTCTGGCACTTCGACACCGAGCTCGGCGACATCGAGATGGTGCAGATCGCCGGCGCCGTCGCCCGTCGCATCGTCCCGTACCTGCCGGCCGGTACCAAGGTGGAGCAGGGCGAACGCATCGGTCTGATCCGCTTCGGCTCCCGCGTCGACATCTACCTCCCGGAGGGCGTCGAGGTCGCGGTCGAGGTCGGTCAGGCCACCACCGCGGGGGTGACCCGAATTGACCGTGACTGACCCCGAGACTCCTGCCACCGGCTGGGTGCCCGAGTCCGCCCCGGAGGAGTCCGCCGAGGACGACATGCCGCTCTCGCTGCGGCTGTCGATAGCGGACACGCTCACCCTGGGCAACGCGACGTGCGGATTCATGGCGGTGTACTTCACCACCACCGGGATCCTCATCCCGCACCTCACCGGCAGCGGCGAGTCCGGCATGGCCCGGCACAGCGCGGCGACCGCGGTGATACTGATGCTCCTCGCGGCGGTCTTCGACCTCTTCGACGGCATCGTGGCCCGCAAGCTGCGCAGCTCCCCGATGGGCGCCGAGCTGGACAACCTGTCCGACCTGATCAGCTTCGGCCTCGCGCCGGCGTACTTCGTGCTGGTCTACGGGATGGTCGCCGACGACGCGCACCAGAAGGTGTCGGCGCTGGCGGCGATCGTGGTGCTGCTGGCGGTCGTGCTGCGGCTGGCCAGGTTCAGCTGCGTGACGATGAAGGACGGCATGTTCCAGGGCATGCCGAGCCCCTTCGGCGCGCTGACGGTCGTCTCGATCGTGCTGCTGGAGCTGCCGTTCGTGCCGACCCTGCTGGCGATCGTGGGCGTGGCCTGGCTGATGGTGAGCCGGGTCGAGTACCCGAAGCCGCGGGGGGCTCTCGCGGCGGCGATGCTCAGCTGGATCGTGGGGGCCATGGGGCTCCTGGCGGCGTGGGCGTTCGACGCGCCGGGCGGGCAGCTGCTGCTCCAGACGGGGTGCGCGCTGCAGATCGCCCTGGCGGCGACGATTCCGCTGTTCGCGACGACCCGTCGCGCGAACACGTTCCGCCACAACCGGCGCGAGGCGCGTGCGGCGCAGCTGCCGTAGCGCTGCCGCGCGTGTGTCTCGAAGGCCCCGGGGTGCCACTTGGCCCCCGGGGCCTTCTCCGTTCCCACGCGGGGCTGCGCGGGGGTCTGGGGGAGTTTGAGCGCACCGGGCGCGGAGCGTCCGGTATCGGGTCAGGGGCGGAGCCCCTGGGAACGGTGGAAGGGCGGGTAGGGGACGGCCCCGCGCAGCGGCACACCCGCCCCCGGGACGGTTAGGCTTGATGTCGGAAAACCGCCAGCCCGCTGCCCGGCCTGCCGGGATGCTGGAGCCATGTACACCGACACCGACCGCTGCGTGCGGGCCGTGCAGTCGAAGGACGCCCGTTTCGACGGGTGGTTCTTCACCGCGGTCCGGACGACCGGCATCTACTGCCGGCCCAGCTGCCCGGCCGTGCCGCCCAAGGTCGAGAACATGAGCTTCCTGCCCAGTGCCGCCGCCTGCCAGCAGGCCGGCTACCGGGCCTGCAAGCGGTGCCGGCCCGACACCAGCCCCGGCTCCCCCGAGTGGAACGCCCGCGCCGACGCCGTCGCCCGTGCGATGCGGCTCATCCAGGACGGGGTCGTGGACCGCGAAGGGGTCCCGGGGCTCGCCGCGCGCCTCGGGTACTCCGCCCGGCAGGTCGAGCGGCAGCTGAACGCCGAGCTCGGCGCCGGCCCCCTCGCCCTGGCCCGCGCCCAGCGCGCGCAGACCGCCCGGCTGCTCATCGAGACCTCCGAGCTCCCGATGGGCGACGTGGCCTTCGCCGCCGGGTTCTCCTCCATCCGCAACTTCAACGAGACGGTCCGGGAGGTCTTCGCCCTCACCCCCGGCGAGCTGCGGGCCCGCGCCGCCCGGGCGGGGAGGCGGGAGCCCCGCGTCCCCGGCACCCTCAGCCTGCGGCTGCCCTACCGGGCCCCGCTCACTCCCGACAACCTCTTCGGGCACCTCGTCGCCACCGCCGTCCCCGGCGTGGAGGAGTGGCGCGACGGGGCCTACCGGCGGACCCTGCGCCTGCCGCACGGCTCCGGGATCGTCGCCCTCACCCCCGGCCCCGAGCACATCGGCTGCCGGCTCGCCCTGACCGACCTGCGGGACCTGACCATCGCCATCAGCCGCTGCCGGTGGATGCTCGACCTGGACGCCGACCCCGAGGCCGTCGACGACCAGCTGCGCACCGACCCGCTGCTGGCCCCGCTCGTGGACAAGGCCCCGGGGCGCCGGGTGCCCCGTACCGTCGACGCGGCGGAGTTCGCCGTACGGGCGGTGCTCGGCCAGCAGGTGTCCACGGCCGCCGCGCGAACCCACGCGGCCCGCCTGGTGACCGCCTACGGGGAGCCCGTCGAGGACCCGCAGGGCGGGCTGAGCCACCTGTTCCCCTCGCCGGAGGCGCTGGCGGGCCTCGACCCCGAGGCGCTGTCCATGCCGCGCAGCCGCCGCACCACGCTCACCACCCTGGTCGCGGCGCTCGCGGACGGCTCGCTGCCGCTGGGCATCGACAGCGACTGGGAGGCGGCCCGCGCCCGGCTGAACGCCCTGCCCGGTTTCGGGCCCTGGACCACCGAGGTCATCGCGATGCGGGCCCTGGGCGACCCCGACGCCTTCCTGCCGTCCGACCTCGGCGTCCGCAAGGCCGCCCGGGGTCTGGGGCTGCCGTCCACGCCCGCCGCGCTCACCGCCCGGGCGGCCGGCTGGCGGCCCTGGCGCGCCTACGCCGTCCAGTACCTCTGGGCGACCGACGACCACGCGATCAACCGCATGCCCGCAGCAGGAGAAGGAGCACAGTCGTGAACAGCAGCAGGCAGCACACCGTTGTCGCCAGCCCGTACGGGGAGCTGACCCTGGTCGCCACCGACGGGGTCCTCAGCGGGCTGTACATGACCGGCCAGCGCCACCGCCCGGACGAGGAGTCCTTCGGCGAGCGGGTGGCGGCGGACGAGGAGCCGTTCCCGGAGGTGCTGCGGCAGCTGGCCGCGTACTTCGCCGGGGAGCTGACCGAGTTCACCGTGCCGGTGAAGCTGGAGGGGACCGCGTTCCAGCGCAGCGTCTGGGAGCAGCTCGTCCGGATCCCGTACGGGCAGACCTGGTCGTACGGGCGGCTGGCGGAGGAGCTGGGCAAGCCGGGCGCCTCCCGCGCGGTGGGCCTGGCCAACGGGAAGAACCCGGTGGGCATCATCGTGCCCTGCCACCGCGTGATCGGCGCCTCCGGCTCGATGACGGGCTACGGCGGCGGGATCGAGCGCAAGGTGCGCCTGCTGGAGTTCGAGAGCCGCGGCGCCGGGACCCGGTAGGCCCCAGCCCCCTAGACCACCGCCAGGGGGACCAGGAGGGCGAAGCCCGCGCCCGCTTCGACGGCGTAGGCGTAGAGCGACGGGTGCTGGACCGGCGCGGCGAGCAGGACCACGCTCTGCTGGGTCGCGGCGGCCTTCACCCACTCGTCGTCGGCACCCAGCCGGCCCTGGTACCAGCCCTCGCAGGGGCCCGGGCCGGTGACGGCGAGGACGTCGTCCTCGCGCCGGTAGAAGGCCTGCCAGCCCTCGGCCGGCGCGGACCAGGCCTCGAAGTCCTCGAAGGAGGCCCAGCCGCCCTCGCGGATGGCGGTGTCGAAGAGCCAGACCGGCATCCCCTCGGGGGAGAGTTCGCCGCCCGACTGCTCCTCGGTGGTGAAGTGGACCATGGGAAGTGCGTCGGGACCGTCGGCCGTGCTCGGCCAGGCGTACATCGTGATCATCGGTTGATTCTGCCCTGGGTGGAGGAGTGCGGGACAGGCCGGCCGTTCTCCAGTTCCACGGTGCCCTCGCCCGACTCCAGCACGCGGCAGGCCTCTTGGGTGCGCAGACCGAGCGATCCGAGGAGGTAGGCGGGGAGTTCGGCGGGCTCGACGAGCTTCCAGGAGAGCAGTTCCGCCTCCTGGAGGGTGATCGAGGCGAGCTGCTCGGCGTCGAGCACTCCGCCGTCGTAGAGGTAGGCCACCAGCGGCGGGCGGCCCGGGCCCACGCTCCAGTCGACGGCGAGGAGCCGGCCCAGCGGCAGGTCGAGGCCGATCTCCTCGGCGCTCTCCCGGCGGGCCGCGGTGCGCGGGGACTCGTTCCGGTCGGATTCGACCGTGCCGCCCGGCAGGGCCCAGCCCTCGCGGTAGTTGGGCTCCACGATCAGGACGCGGCCCCGCTCGTCGCGGAAGAGGGCGGCCGCGCCGGCCAGCACCCGGGGCAGGCTCGCGATGTAGGTGGCGTAGTCATCCGTGGTGGTCACGCCGCCACCCTAACGGGCCCGCCCGGGGCCCGTTCCGGGTGGTTCACCCCTGCGGGTCCGGCCCGTCCTCGCGGTCCCGCGCCCGGGTCTCGGCGACGCGCCGGAGCCGGGGGTGGCGGGCCGGGCCGCTCTCGCTGACGGCCTCGCCCACCATGGCGCGGACGGCGTCCCGCAGCCCGTGCAGGGCGGGGTGGCGGGCGGGTCCGGCGCCGGGGTCCTCGCGCAGTTCGCGCAGGAGCGCCCAGCACAGCAGCAGCATGACGATCACGAACGGCAGGGCGACGAGGATGGTCGCGGTCTGCAGGGACTTCAGGCCGCCCGCGACGAGCAGGACGGCGGCGACGGCGGCCATCAGCACGCCCCAGGTGACGACGAGCCAGGTGGGCGGGTGCAGGGAGCCGCGGCTGGTGAGGGAGCCCATGACCAGGGAGGCGGAGTCGGCGCTGGTGATGAAGTAGGTCATCACCAGCGCCATGGCCACCCAGGAGGTGAGGGTGCCGAGCGGCAGGGCGTCGAGCATCCCGAAGAGGGAGGCCTCGGCGCCCTCCTTGGCCTTGGCGGCGAGGTCGGCGGCGCCGGTGGAGTCCAGGCGGATGGCGGTGCCGCCCATGACGCAGAACCAGACGACGGTGGCGCCGGAGGGGACGAGGAGCACCCCGACGAGGAACTCGCGGATGGTGCGGCCCCGGGAGATCCGGGCGATGAAGGTGCCGACGAAGGGCGCCCAGGACAGCCACCACGCCCAGTAGAAGATCGTCCACGCGCCGAGCCAGGCGCGGTCGGTGAAGGCGCCGGTGCGGCTGGCCATGGGCAGCAGCTCGTGCAGGTAGCTGCCGACGCTGGCCGGGATGACGTCGAGGACGTAGACGGTCGGGCCGAGCACGAAGACGAACAGCATCAGGGCGGCGGCGAGCACCACGTTGAGGGTGCTGAGCCATTTGACGCCCTTGTGCAGGCCGGAGAAGGCGGACAGCACGAACGCGGCGGAGAGGGAGCCGATGATGACCAGCTCGAGGGTGGTCGAGTCCTGGACGCCGGTGGTGAGGTTCAGGCCCTTGGCGACCTGGAGGGCGCCGAGGCCGAGGCTGGTGGCGGTGCCGAAGACGGTGGCGAAGACGGCGAGCAGGTCGATGGCCTTGCCGGGCCATCCGGCGGCGCGGCGGGCGCCCATGAGGGGGACGAAGGCGGAGCTGAGGCGGTTGCCGCGGCCCTTGCGGAAGGTGGCGTAGGCCAGGGCGAGGCCGGCGATGCCGTAGATGGCCCAGGGGGTGAGGGTCCAGTGGAAGAACGAGTAGTCCAGGGCCGCGCGGGCCGCGTCGCCGGTGCGGGGGGCGGCGCCGCTGGCGGGGGGCGGGGCGAGGTAGTGGGTGAGCGGCTCGCCCACCCCGTAGAACATCAGGCCGATGCCCATGCCCGCGCTGAACATCATCGCGATCCACGCGAGGTTGCCGAACTCGGGCTCGGAGTCGTCGGCGCCGAGCCGGATGCGGCCGAAGCGGCTGAGGGCGAGGACCACGCACAGGACGAGGAAGAGGTCGGCGGCGATCACGAAGAGCCAGGCGAAGTTGTCGAGCACCCAGGCCAGGGCGGAGCCGGAGGCGCTGTCGAACGAGCCCTTGCCGAGCGCGGCCCAGGCGACGACGGCCAGCACGGCGACCACCCCGACGGTGACGACCGCCCCGTCGGGCCGGTCGTCCGGCGGGCCGCCGCCGGGCCCCGCGCCGGGGGCGTCCGGACGGGCCTGTTCCAGTGATTCCGCGCTCATGCGGCCACACTATGCAGGCATATATCCCTATTTAGGTGCATGACGCGCCGCATGTGGCCCAGGCCACTCATGGGCATAGGAGGATCCTCCGGATAAGCTCATGGCGGCGCGACTGCACTGTTCGATAGCAAGGGATTAGCAAGGTGACGGACGGAGCAGTAACTGAGGCCGCGCGCGTGCTCATCGCCGCGGACAAATTCAAGGGCTCGCTCACGGCCGTTCAGGTCGCGGAGCGGGTGACGGCCGGGCTCCGCCGGGCCGTACCGGGCGTGGAGGTCGAGACCCTCCCCGTCGCGGACGGCGGCGACGGCACGGTCGCGGCCGCCGTGGCGGCCGGGTTCGAACGCCGGGAGGTCCGGGTCACCGGTCCCCTCGGCGAGCCGGTCACGGCCGCGTTCGCGTTCCGTGACGGCACCGCCGTGGTCGAGATGGCCGAGGCCTCCGGGCTGCAGCTGCTCCCGGCGGGGACCTTCGCCGCGCTGACGGCGACCACGTACGGCTCCGGCGAGCTGCTGAAGGCCGCGCTGGACGCGGGCGCGCGCTCGATCGTCTTCGGTGTGGGCGGCAGCGCCACCACCGACGGCGGCGCGGGCATGCTCGCCGCGCTGGGCGCGGTGTTCCTGGACGCGGACGGCGAGCCGGTGGGCCCGGGCGGCGGGGCGCTGGCCTCGCTGGCGTCGGCGGACCTGTCGGGCGTGGACCCGCGGTTCGCGGACGTGGACTTCGTCCTGGCCAGCGACGTGGACAACCCGCTGACGGGTCCCAAGGGCTGCGCGGCGGTGTACGGCCCGCAGAAGGGGGCTTCGCCGGAGGACGTGGCGACCCTGGACGCGGCGCTCGGCCACTACGCGCGGGTGTTGGAGAAGGCGATCGGCCCCAAGGCCGCCGAGCTCGCCGCCTCCCCCGGTGCGGGCGGCGCGGGCGGTATCGGCTACGGCGCGCTGCTGCTGGGCGCGAGCTTCCGGCCGGGCATCGAGCTGATGCTGGAGGTGCTCGGCTTCGCCCCGGCGCTGGAGCGGGCCACGCTGGTGATCACCGGTGAGGGCTCCCTGGACGAGCAGACCCTGCACGGCAAGGCCCCGGCCGGTGTCGCGGCCGCGGCGCGGGCCGCCGGCAAGCCGGTGGTGGCGGTGTGCGGGCGGCTGCTGCTGGGGCAGGAGGCGCTGGAGGCCGCGGGCATCCGCAAGGCGTACCCGCTGACGGACCTGGAGCCCGACCCGGCGAAGTCCATCCCCAACGCCGGTCCGCTGCTGGAGCGTGTCGCGGAGAACATCGCCGCCGAGGTCCTCTGACCCGGCCGCCCGCCGCTCCCGAGGCCCGGTACCCCTTAGTGGGGTGCCGGGCCCCGGCATTTCGGGGCGGTGCCGCTACGACGCCTCGGCCGCCGTCAGGAGCTCGGCCGTGCTGACCACGCGGGCGAAGCCGCCGCCGTGGAGGTTGACGGCGGTGGCCGCCGCCAGCTGGGCGGCGGTCAGGGTGAGGCCGCCCGGACCCGTGAGGTCGAACGTGTGGGTGGCGTCCAGCGGGACGAGGACCTCGTAGCCCAGGTTCCCCGCCATCCGGGCGGTGGTCTCGACGCACATGTTGGTCTGGATGCCGACGACCACCAGCTGGCGGATGCCCTGGGCGGTCAGCCACTCCCCCAGGTCCGGCGTGCCGTAGAAGGACGAGTTGACCGTCTTGGTGACCAGGAGGGACTCCCGGCCGGCCCGCTCGGCGACGAAGTCCTTGAAGGCGTGGCCGGGGCTGTCCGCGGCGAGGACGGACCCGGGCCGCAGGGAGGCGTGCCGGACCAGCACCAGCGGGCGGCCGGACTCCTCCCAGGCGTCCATCAGCGCGGCGATGTTCCCCTCGGCCGCCGGGTTGTCGCGCGGGCCCCAGAAGGAGGAGTCGTCGAAGCCCTTCTGCACGTCGATGACGATCAGGGCACTGTCGGGGGCGATCTCGATCGCGTTCTCGGTCATGGCTCGATCATGTCCGGCGGGAGCCGGGCGCCCCAGGGGCGGCGGGGACCCGAAACGATGGGTTCCTGCCAGCCTGGCAGGAACCCCGGGACGGGCTCTGGCAGAGTGGCCGCATGCACCGCGTCGCGATCGTCGCCCAGCCCGGGATCCGCGCCTTCGACCTCGCCGTCGTCACGGAGGTCTGGGGACCCGACCGCAGCCGCAGCGGGGTGCCCCCGTTCGAGCTGCGCCGCTGCGCGCTGGAGCCCGGCCCCATCGCCCTGCCCGGCGGGCTCACCCTGGCCCCCGACCGGGGGCTGGAGTGGCTCGACGAGGCCGATCTGGTCGTGGTGCCGGCGCTGGCGGAGCCCTCCGACCCGACGCCGGGGCCGGTGCTGGCCGCGCTGCGGCGGGTGCACGCCCGGGGCACGCCGGTGGCGGCGCTGTGCGCGGGGGCGTTCGTCCTCGCCGAGGCGGGGCTGCTGGACGGGCGGCGGGCGGTGACGCACTGGTGGCTGGCCCCGCAGCTGGCCGCCCGGTACCCCGCGGTGCTGGTGGAGGAGGCCCCGCTGTTCGTGGAGGACGACGGGCTGTGGACCTCCGCCGGGGTGGCCTCGGGCATCGACCTGTGCCTGCACCTGGTGCGCGAGGCCCACGGGGCGGAGGCCGCCGCCGCCGTCGCCCGTTCGATGGTGACGGGCCCGTTCCGCGCCGGGGACCACGCCCAGTACCTGGACCGGCCCGTCCCGGCCGCCGACCGGACCGCCGAGGCGCTGGCCGCCGTACGCCAGCAGGCCCTGCGCCGGCTGCACGAGCCGCTGGACGTGGCCACGCTGGCCCGCTGGGCGGGGATGTCCCCGCGCTCCTTCGCCCGGCACTTCGCGGCCTCCACCGGCGCCACGCCCCACCAATGGCTGCTGAGCCGCCGGCTGGACGAGGCCCGCAAGCTGCTGGAGCGCACCGACCACCCGGTGCCCGAGGTGGCCCGCCGGGCGGGGTTCGCCAGCGAGGTCACCTTCCGCCAGCGCTTCGCGGCGGCCTTCGGGCGCAGCCCGCGCGCGTACCGCACGGCGGCGGCCAACGCTCCCACAACCGGTGACAGTGTTAGAAATGGCTCATGACCGGACGTTCGGGTCGGCACAGGGAGACGCGGCCGGCGAGCCTGCTCGCGCGCCTCTCCCTGGCCCGGAACAGTCTCGCCGGCCAGGTCTTCTCCCTCCAGGCGCTCATCGTGCTGCTGCTGATCACGGCGGCCTCGCTGGCCCTGTTCTTCCAGGCCCGCTACGACGGCGAGAAGGACGCCCGCAACCGCTCGCTGGCCGCCGCCGAGGCCTTCGCGCACGCCCCCGGGCTGCCCGCCGCCCTGGCCTCCCCGGACCCCACCGCCGAGCTCCAGCCGCTGGCCGACGCCGCCCGCAAGGCCTCCGGGCTCGATTTCGTCGCCGTCCTGACCACCGACGGCGTCCGCTACACCGACGCCCGGCCCGACCTGATCGGCAAGCGGGCCACCGGCGACCTCGCCCGGGCGGTCGCGGGGCAGCCCTTCACCGAGGTGTTCCGGGGGGCGCCCAGTGACGCGGTCCGGGCGGTCGTTCCCGTGCGGGACGACCGGGGCAAGGTGGTCGGGCTGGTCTCCACCGGCATAGAGATCGAGAACGTGGGCCATGTGGTCGAGGGGCAGCTCCCGCTGCTGATCGGGGCGGCGGTGGGCGCCCTGCTGCTGGGCACCGCCGGGGCGGGCCTGGTCAGCCGGCGGCTGCGGCGCCAGACCCGGGGCCTGGGGGCCGCGGAACTCGCCCGGATGAACGAGCACCACGAGGCGGTGCTGCACGCCGTGCGCGAGGGGGTGCTCATCATGGGCGCCGACCACCGGCTGCTGCTCGCCAACGACGAGGCCCGCCGGCTGCTGGACCTGCCGCCCGACGCCGAACAGCGGGACGTCGGCGAGCTGGGCCTCGATCCGCGCACCGCGGAACTGCTGCTGTCCGGGCGGGTGGCGACGGACGAGGTCCACCTGGCGGGCGACCGGCTGCTGGCCGTCAACGTACGGCCCACCGCGCCCTTCGCCGGACGGCCCTCGGGCAGCGTGATGACCCTGCGCGACACCACCGAGCTCGCCGCGCTCTCCGGCCGCGCCGAGGTGGCCCGGGAACGGCTCCAGCTGCTGTACGACGCTGGGGTGCGGATCGGCACCACCCTGGACGTGGTGCGCACCGCTGAGGAGCTGTCGGAGGTGGCCGTGCCGCGCTTCGCGGACTTCGTCACCGTCGAGCTGCTGGAGCCGGTGCTGCGCGGGGACGAGCCCACGCCGGTGGCGGGGATGCACGCCCGGATGCAGCGGGCGGCGATGACGGGGGTGCGCACCGACCAGCCGCTCCAGCCGGTCGGCGACACGATCTTCTTCGCGGTGCCGAACGCCCCGATGGCGGAGGCCCTGGACGCCGGGCAGGCGGTGCTCGCCGCCGACCTGAACGCGGCGATGGGCTGGCGGGCGGCCGACGCGGCCGGGACGCGGGTGGCGCTGGAGTACGGGTTCCACTCGCTGATCTCCGTACCGCTGCAGGCGCGGGGCGTGGTGCTGGGGATGGCGAACTTCTGGCGGGCGGCGGACACCCCGGAGGCCTTCGACGAGGAGGACCTGTCCTTCGCGGAGGAGCTGGGGGCGCGGGCGGCCGTCTCCATCGACAACGCCCGCCGCTTCACCCGCGAGCACGCCACCGCCGTGACCCTCCAGCGCAGCCTGCTGCCCCGGGTGCTGCCGGACCTGAGCGCGGTGGAGACCGCGTTCCGCTACCTGCCGGCGAAGGCGGGGGTGGGCGGGGACTGGTTCGACGTGATCCCGCTGCCGGGGGCGCGGGTGGCGCTGGTGGTGGGTGACGTGGTGGGACACGGGGTGCACGCGGCGGCGACGATGGGGCGGCTGCGGACGGCCGTGCACAACTTCTCGACCCTGGACATGCCCCCGGACGAGCTGTTGGGGCACCTGGACGAGCTCATCGACCGGATCGACCAGCTGGAGGGCGTCGAGCCGGCAGGGGGCGAGGAGTCCGGCGAGGGGGTGGAGGAGCCGGCCGGCATCACTGGCGCCACCTGCCTGTACGCCGTCTACGACCCGGTGTCGGGGCACTGCGTGATGGCCAGCGCCGGCCACCCGGGGCCGGCCCTGGTCCACCCCGACGGGCGGGTGGAGTTCCCCGAGCTGCCGACCGGGCTGCCGCTCGGGGTGGGCGGGATGCCCTTCGAGGCGGCGGGGCTGGCGCTGCCCGAGGGCAGTCGGCTGGTGCTGTTCACGGACGGGCTGCTGGAGGACCGGGACCGGGACTTCGACGCCGGGCTGGAGCTGCTGGGCCGGACCCTGGCCCGGCCGGGCCGCAGCCCCGAGCAGGCCTGCGCGGACGTGCTGGCGGCGATGCTGTTCCCGGCGCCCAGCGACGACATCGCCCTCTTGATCGCCGAGGCCCGGCGGCTGGATCCGCACCGGATCGCCGAATGGGAGGTGCCCGACGACCCCTCGGCGGTCTCCCGGGTGCGCCGGGCGGCGGCCGGGCAGCTGGAGGCGTGGGGGATGGAGGAGCTCTCGTTCACGGCCGAGCTGGTCCTGAGCGAGCTGATCACCAACGCGATCCGGTACGGGAACGAGCCGATCCGGGTCCGGCTGCTGCACGACCGGAACCTGATCTGCGAGGTCTCCGACGCCAGCAGCACCTCCCCGCACCTGCGCTACGCGGCCACCACCGACGAGGGCGGCCGCGGGCTGTTCCTCGTCGCGCAGTACGCGGAGCGCTGGGGCACCCGCTACACGGAACGGGGCAAGGTCATCTGGGCGGAGCTGTCCCCCGCGGCGGGCGGGGAACCGCAGCTGCCGCCGGGCCTGGACCTGGACGCGCTGGGGGACCTGGCCTGGTAGGAAGCCGCCCGGCCTAGGTCGTGCGGGCGAGCAGGACCGCGACGTCGTCCTGGGGGGCGGCGGGCAGCAGCCGGGCGAGGACGCCCTCGCACAGTTCCTCCAGCGGCAGGGCGGGCTGCCGCAGGGCGCGGGCGAGGCGGTCCATGCCCTCGTCGAGGTCCCGGTCGCGGGCCTCGATCAGCCCGTCGGTGTAGAGGGCGAGGAGGGTGCCCGGGGGCAGCCGGACCGTCTCGGTGCGGAAGTCCTGGCCGCCGGTGCCCAGCGGGGTGCCGGGCGGCCCCTGGAGGAAGGCGACGGTGCCGTCGGCGGCGACCACGGCGGGCGGCGTGTGCCCGGCGCGGGCGATGACGCAGCAGCCGGTGGCCGCGTCGTGGACGGCGTAGACGCAGGTGGCCATCTCGTCCTCGCCGAGGTCGCGGACGGCGGCGTCCAGGGAGCGGAGCATCCGGGCGGGGGGCACGTCGTGCCGGGCGAGGGTGCGCACGGCGGTGCGCAGCTGTCCCATGACGGCGGCGGCGTGGATGCCGTGGCCCATGACGTCGCCGATGACCAGGCCGGTGCGGCCGCGCGGCAGCTGGATGACGTCGTACCAGTCGCCGCCGACGTCGTGGTCGCTGGCGGGCAGGTAGCGGCCGGTGAGCTGGAGGCCGGGGACCTCGGGGAGGGCGCTGTTGGTGAGGCTGCGCTGGAGGGTGAGGGCGGCGTGCCGCTGGGTGGTGTACATGCGGGCGTTGTCGATGTTGAGGGCGGCCCGGGCGACGAGTTCGTCGACGAGGACGCAGTCCTGCGCGTCGAAGGGTTCGCGGCTGCGCAGCCGGGTGACGGCGACGGCGCCGAGCACCTTGCCGCGGGCGACGAGCGGGACCATGCGGGCGGAGCCGAGGCCGGCGAGGTAGGCGCGCAGTGCGTCGGCGCGGGGGTCGGTGATCAGGGCGGGGACGTCGGAGGCGTAGAGGTTCATGGGCACGCCCTCGGCGATGACCCGTTCGTAGACGGAGCCGGCGGGGATCTGGAGGGTCTGGCCGGGGGCCAGGCGGGCGGTGGGGGCGGCGGGGTCGGGGAAGGTGGCGGCCAGGCGGCGCATGACCCCGTGGGTCGCGGCCGGCGCGGCGTGGGTCTCGTCGGGGTCGAGGACGGCTTCGAGGAGTTGGACGTCGGCGGAGTCGGCGAGCTGCGGGACCAGCACGTCGACGATCTCCTGGGCGGTGCGGCCCAGGTCGAGGGTGGTACCGATGCGGGTGCCGGCCTCGGCGAGGAGGGCGAAGCGGGTGCGGGCGCGTTCGGCCTCCAGCTGGGCGCGCTGCCCTTCGGTGATGTCGATGAGGGAGGCGATCAGGCCGAGGGTGCGGCCGCTGCCGTCGAGGAGCGGGGCGTAGGAGCAGGACCAGGTGTGGTCGTGGCCGGGGTCGGCGGGGGTGCGGCCGGTGCGGCGGACGTCGAGAACGGCGGTGCCGCGTTCCAGCACCTGGCGCATGGTGGCCTCCAGGGCGGTGGCGTTGACCCCCGGGACCACCTCGGTGAGGCGCCGGCCCAGGTGGTCGGCGGCGGGGACGCCGTTCATCCGGGCGAGGGCGTCGTTGACGCGCAGGAAGCGCAGGTCGGGGCCGAGGGTGGCGAGGCCGATCGGGGACTGGGTGAAGAGGCTCTGGAGGGCGGCGAGGGAGTCCCGCATGCGCAGGACCTGGGAGGTCTCGACGGCGATGAGCATGGCGCCCCGGCGGCCGCGGGGGTCGGCGGCGGGCACGATCCACATCTCCATGGCGACGGGGTGGCCGTCGCGGTGGCGGACGGGGAGGGTGCCGACGACGGTCTCGCCCGCCTGGACGCGGCGGGTCAGGTCGTCGGCGAGCCCGTGGTTGGCCTCGGGGACGAGGACGGCGGTGCCGGGGCGGCCGAGGATGTCCTCGGGGCGGTGGCCCAGGAGTTCCTGGGCGGCCAGGGACCACTCCACGACGATGCCGTCCGCGTCCTCCCGCCACAGGGCGATCGGCAGCAGCTCGCGCAGGACGCCCGCGTACCCGACGGCCGCTTCCGGCGGATCGGGCACCCTGCTCGCCGACTGGTACGTGTCCAAGGCACCGACCTCACCCCGAGGGGTCCGATTCGTACCGATTCACCCTATCCGAGCGCTCGGTGCGGGGCGCTGTGGCGGGGGCGGAACGGAGGGGGCGCGGCGGCGCGCGCGGGGGCGCCCGGCGCCGGGGCCGCTCCCCCGGCGCCGGGCGTCCGCCGCAGCGGTCTGGATCCGGACGGTCAGAAGTCGACCTGGGCGTGGACGTCGGCCCGGCCCACGGACTCCAGCTCCCAGGTCTTGCAGTACAGCCTGCGGATGTACTCGATGTCGGCGTTGCGGGCGGCGGCCTCGCGCACCGGGTACATCACGGTGAGCTCGTACGATCTCTCGCTGTTGATGTCGCCCTCCTTGTCACGCCACTGGCCGCGGCCCTCCTGGAGGGTGAGCCCGGAGGGGAACCGGGGGGTGATGACGTCGGCGAGGAACTTGTTGAACTCCGCCTCGGTGATCGGCGGGTTGCCGTTGTGCCGGCCCGTGCCGAAGTAGAGGTGCGTGGAGATGTACGGGGTGCCCTGCAGGTCGGCGGCGGGCTGTGCGGCCGGGGCGGCGGCGGAGGCCGTGGGCGTGCCGAAGGCGGCCTGGGACACCGGACCGCCGAAGGCGAAGAGGAGGGCCGCCGCGGCCAGCAGGCCGGCGGCGGGCGTCGAGATCCGTGGAGAGCGCATGGGGTCGTCCGATCTGTGGAGTGGTGGGTGGTGGGTCCGTGTCGCGCGTGGTGGGGGCCGCCCGGCGGGTCCGTCGCGCCGGGGGCGGCCGGGGGCCGGCTAGGCCGGCAGGGACTGCCGCAGGTGGACGGCCGCGTCCCGGAGGGAGGCCGGGGCCCCTCGGCGGTGGTGCAGGCCGACCGCGGTGGCGGCCAGCGTCTCGGTCGTGCGGACCGAGCCGATGGCGGCGGCCCGGGGGGCGATCCGCCCGATGAGCTCCTCCGCCTCCCGCCAGGCACCGGCTCCGGCGAAGGCCGCGAGGAGCTCGGCGGTGAACAGGTGCCGGTAGGAGGGGCCGGGGGCGGTGGCGGCCTCGTACAGCAGGGGGATGGCCCGGTCCCAGCGGCGCAGCCGGGCATGGACCCAGCCCAGGTGGCCGAGGAGCTCGGTCTGGTCGATCCACCACGCCCAGTGCGGGTCGCGGGCCGAGATCCCGTCGAGGAAGCGGCTCTGGGCCCGGGCGATCAGCCGCAGGGGTTCGCGGTCCGCGCCGAGCAGGGCGGTGGCGTGGGCCCGGCGGATCAGGACGAGGCCGGCGACGCGGGCGGGCAGCGGGCGCGACCCGGCCGCGGCCCGTGCGGCGGCGTCCAGGGCGGCGCGGGGGTGGCCGGTGTGGGTGGTGAGCATGCTGTGGTTGAGCAGGGTGAGCCGGGCCGTCCAGCGGTCCCCACACAGGGCCGCCAGGGCCAGGGCGCGCGCGTTCATCCGGTGGGCGCGGCGGTAGCGGCCCGCGTCGAAGAGGATCCAGCCGATGACCTCGGCCAGCTCGGCGAGGGCGGCGAGGGGCTCGGGGCCGAGCCCGCGCAGGGTGTGCGGAGCGGCCGCCAGCTGCGGGAGCGGTCGCACGGCCTCCCGTACGGCGGCCACGGCGGCGGTCGCGCCCCGCCCGGCGTCGAGGGCGACCAGGCGTGCGACGGCCCCCGCGGCCAGGGGGACCAGGGCGCCGGGGTCTGCGGGGTCCGCGGGGTCCGCGGGTGCCCCCGCCTCCCGCCCGGGTGCCGTCATGACGGCAGGCCCGCGTCGACCGGACCGGGGCGGCCCTGGCCGAGCCGGTTGAACGAGGAGGCCACCTGGCTCAGCCATTCCACCTCGTCGCGGAAGTCCTCGTACGGCGGCCGCGCGGGGATCTCGGAGGCGTCGGCGCGCTCGGCCCGCTCCTCGGCGGGCCGGCTGAGGACGGCGCGCACCTGGAGGGCCTCGCCCAGGGGCGAGGTCGGGTCCTCGGGGAGGTCCAGGGAGCGGGCCACGCGGGAGAAGTCCTCCAGGGAGAGGGAGGTACGCAGGATCAGCTGGCCGTCGCGGATCTCGATGACGCGGCGGTAGAGGCGGTAGTGCGGGTCCCGGGGCGGTACGAGGTCGCGCAGCCGGGAGCGCGGCGGGTCCAGGGCGATGTCGGGCGAGGCCTGGTACAGCGCCCACCACAGGGGCCGCAGCCGCCGCCAGGAGCGGTAGGAGCGGATCCAGCCCCGGGCACGGGTGATGCGGATGCCCCAGGAGGGGATGGTCCAGCCGGCGATCTGGAGCAGGGCGCCGACGCTGCCGGCCGTCCACTGGATGGGGTCGAGGGCGCTGCCGTCGAAGTCCAGGCGGGTCCCGGCGATCTGGACGCCGCGGGTGACGCAGTAGACGAGGATCATGCTGGCGCCGACGGTGACGGTGCGCATGCCCACCTTGAGCCACTGGCGGTTGGCCATGGTGGTGAAGCGCAGCGACAGGCGCACGGTCTCGAACTGCCCGACCGCGCAGATCAGCAGGTAGAACGACATGTACACGGCGTATCCGCCGTGCTGGATGCTGAGCAGGATGGTGGAGGTCGCCGTCTCCGAGTGGGCCACGGGGCCGACGTAGAAGGAGGAGACGACGAGCACCGCGAGCGCGCCGCCGAAGCCGAGGACGCGCCGGCGGGCCATGCGGCGGGCCTCGGCGGGCGGTGAGGACCAGTAGACGAGGACCACCTGCTGCGCGGCGGTGAGCACCACGACCGCCGCCTGGGTGATCAGCGAGGTGATGTTCGGCAGCCCGAAGAAGGCGGAGATGTGCAGCCGCAGCAGGTCCAGGTCGACCAGGAAGCTGATCCCGGAGCAGAGGAAGTAGGTGCACAGCGCCCACAGGGCGATGTCGTGCCGTCGGCGCAGCAGGTCCGGGAGCCGGTAGGCGAAGGCCGCGAGGCCGACGAAGGCACAGACCCACGCGAGGATCGCGTAGATCACGCCGGCCCCTGCTCGGGCCTGCCCAGGCCGCTCTCTATCCGGGCCACTATCTCGGCGGCCGCTTCCGGCACCCCCCAGGCGGGCTCGGTCCACCGCTTGTTGGCCCGGGCCAGGATCAGGGAGGCCATGGTCTCGGCCTCCTGCTCCTCGTCGTCGCTGTAGCGGGAGCGCATCAGGACGCCGCGCACGGCCTCGGGGTCGACGTCGGAGAACAGCGCCCCCGCCTCGCCCCCGCCGCCGGCCCCCTCCGGCGCCCGCGTCGCGGGTCCGGCCTGGTCCAGTTGCAGGGACCCCTGGTGGTCGAAGGCGATATGGGCGAGTTCGTGGGCGATGATGTGTTCCTTGTGCGACGCCGAAGCCGCCTTCTCGAAGGCGATGATGTCGAAGTCATCCGTTTTCAGCCATATCCCGAACAGGTGGCGTTCGGGAAAGGCCGTCGGGATCAGGTGGATGGGACGCCCGCGCCGCTCGCTGAGGTGCGCGTGGAGCTCGTCGATGCCGCAGCCGTGCTCCATGCCCCATTCCGCGAGCAGCCCTTCGCAGGTCCGGCGCACCCTCTTCAGCCGCCGCCTGAGCCTGCGGTCCTCCGACGCCGGTAACGCGGAGCCAGGTAACTTCATCCCTCAGTCCTCCGGCGAACCCAGCGGTCGACAACGCGGCCATGATGCCACACGGCCAACTGCCCACCGTCCTCTGTGAGTTCTATCCGGCCATTCTCCAGAGGCCTTCGACCTGCACCGCTCCGTCCGGTCAGCGGCCGGCGAGGACGCCCGCCACCGCGCGCGCGAGGCCGGGGATCCGGCCCGCCTCGATGCCCGCGATGTTGATCCGCCCGGCGGTGGTCCCGTAGACGGCGTACTCCCGGCGCAGCCGGAGCATCTCCTCGGGGGTCAGGGGCAGCATCGAGAACATCCCCCGCTGCCGCGCGAGCGAGGCCGCCTGCGCACCCCAGCCGAGCTCCGCCAGTTCTGCGGCGAGGCTCGTGCGGTGGGCCTCGATGCGGCTGCGCATGACCTCCAGCTCGGCCCGCCACACGGCCCGCAGCCCCTCGTCCTCCAGGACGGTGGTGACGACGGCGGCCCCGTGCTCGGGCGGCATCGAGTACAGGGTCCGGGCGGCGTTCTGCAGGGCCGTCTCGGCGTGCCGCACGGCCCGCTCCGAGGCGCCCAGGACGATGGCGCAGCCGGTGCGGTCGCTGTAGAGGCCGAAGTTCTTCGAACAGCTGACGGCGACGAGCATCTCCGGCACCCGCTCGGCGAGCAGGCGGGTGGCCCGCAGGTCGGCCTCCAGCCCGTCGCCGAGTCCGTGGTAGGCCAGGTCGACGAACGGCACCCAGCCGTCGCGGGCCGCCCGTGCGGCCAGGGCCTCCCAGTCCTCGGGCTCGGGGTCGACGCCGGTGGGGTTGTGGCAGCAGCCCTGGAGCAGCACCACGTCGTCGCGGGTGGCCGCCGCCAGGTCGCGCAGGACGCCGGCCGCGTCGAAGCGGCCCTCGGCGTCGCGCCAGCCGTAGGTGCGCACCTCCAGCCCGGCCGCCTCCAGGATGGGGCGGTGGTTGACGTACGCCGGGTCGCTGATCCACACGGTGGCGCCCGGGCGGGTGCGGCAGATCAGGTCGGCCAGCAGCCGCAGCGCGCCGGAGCCCGCGACGGTCTGGACGGCCGCGGCCCGGCCGGCCGGGCCCTGCGGGCCGGTGTCGCCGAGGACCAGGCTGAGCAGGGCCCGGTTGAAGGCGGAGTTGCCGGACAGGCCCCGGTACTCCTTGGACTCGGAGCGGTCGGCGAGGCGTATCTCCGCCTCGCGGACGGCGGCCATGACGGGCGTGCGGCCCGTGTGGTCGCGGTAGACGCCGAGCACCAGGTTCAGCCGCTCGGCCCGCTGGTCGGAGCCGAACTCGTACGTCAGGTCCCACAGCGGGTCGGTGGGCGGCGGGGGGAGGAGCTCAAGCATCTGCGGGGACCTCGGGACGGGGGCGGGCGGAGGGACGGGTCCGGGGACCGGGGCGCCGGTGGGCGAGGACGACACCGGCGGTGATCAGGGGGACGCCGACGAGTACGGCGGCGGTCGGGGACTCCCCGAGCACGGGGACGGCGAGCAGGACCACGGCGACGGGGCTGAGGCTGCCGACGGCGGAGCTGCGTTCGGCGCCGAGCCGGCGGATGGCGAAGGCGTACAGCAGGCCCGCGCACAGTCCGACGCCCAGCCCCTGCACCACGAGGAACAGGGCGATGTCGGCGCCCGCCGCGTGCGCCAGGCCCGTCGGGAGGACCCCGGTGAGGACCAGCAGCGCGATCACGGCGAAGGAGGGCAGGCAGAGCAGGCCGATCGAGCCGACGGGGTCGAGTTCCACCTCGCGCAGCCCCACGGTGTACAGGGCCCACAGGCCGCTGGCCACGAGCAGGGTGGCGGTCCCCTCCAGTACGGCGGCGTCGACGGGGACGACGTAGCGCCAGACCAGGGCCGCCACACCGGCCGCGATCAGCGCCAGCCCGGCCGCCTGGGCGCCCCGGGGGAGTCCGCGGCCGCGGGCGGCCATCAGGGCGGAGACGAAGAGCGGGACCATCCCGGGGACGATCGAGCCGACGAAGGCCGCGGAGGTCAGGGAGCCGCCGTGCATGGCCGCGAGGAAGAAGGGCACCCCGGCCCCGCAGACGATCTTCAGGGCGGCGCCGGGGCGGACCGCGGCGATCGCGCGCCTGCGCCGCCACAGGGCGGGGGCCAGGACGAGGACGGGGACGCCGAAGCGCAGCAGGGCGGCGTCGGCGGGCAGCAGGGTGGAGGCGCTCAGGGCGCGGGCGCTGAGCGCGAAGGCGGCCCAGATGGCCACGGTCACGGCCAGGGCGAGCATGCCCTGGCCGTTCGGGGAGAGCCCGAACCGGCCGGTGTCTCCGGCCGGCGGGCCCGCCGGTTCGACAGGCGCGGACGCGCCGGCGGTTCTGGTCGCGACCAAGGGATGCACTCCTGCCTGTGAGAGCGGACCGGTCCGGCCCGTTCACCGGCAACGTTAGGGCTTGGGCGGGGGCAGCCGATTGCCAGTTCTGCCGCTCGGACATACGTTTGGGGCAGGATCTGCCAAGAATCGCCGAAGAGGGCGCCGAGGAACCCCGGGAGTGGCCATGGACGCCGTCGACCTCCAGATCATCCGGGAGCTGCAGGCGGACGGGCGGCTGTCCAACCAGGACCTCGCCGACCGCGTGCGGCTGTCCCCCTCGCCGTGTCTGCGCCGGGTCCGCCGGCTGGAGGAGGCGGGGCTGATCCGCGGCTACACGGCGGTGGTGGACCAGGTGGCGTTCGGGCTGCCGATCACCGTCTTCGTCCGGATCCGCCTGGAGCGGCACACCAAGGAGGCGGTCGCCGAGTTCGAGCAGCACGTGGCGGTGATCGAGCACATCCAGGACTGCTATCTGATGGCGGGCAGCAGCGACTACCTGCTGCGCGTGGTGATCGAGGACCTGGAGGCGTACGAGGCCCTGGTCCGCCACCGGATCCACGCCATCCCCGGGATCGCCTCGATCGAGTCGAGCTTCGCGTTCGGCAGCGTCAAGCGGTCCCTCACCTACCCCCGGCCCACTCCGGGGGCCGCCGCACGGACCGTCTGACGGCTCCGGGCGTCAGGCCTTCCCGGCGGTGGGCGCCCCCGTGAAGTGGGCGACGGCGAAGGCGGCGAAGTCCCGGACGGCGGCGGGTGCGAAGGCCTCGCGGTCGCGGACCAGCCACAGCACCCGCCGGGCCCCGTCGTCCTCCAGCCGCGCCCAGGCCACGTCCGCGCGCAGACCGGCGTCCCGGGCCATCGCCGGGAGCAGGGCGACCCCCAGGCCCACGCCGACCAGGTCCAGGAGCGCGCCGGGCTCGTTCCCCTCGCAGACGACCGCCGGCCGCAGCCCGGCCCGGGCGAACAGCCGGTCGGCGAGTTCCCGCTGCCAGTGCCCCGGCCCGGGGGTGAGGAACGGCTCCCCCGCCAGCTCCGCCATGGCGACGTCCTCCCGCCCGGCCAGCCGGTGCCCGTCGGGCACGGCGAGCAGCACCTCCTCGCGCAGCAGCTCCACCGACTCCAGTCCCGATCCGGTGAGCGGCTCGGAGGCCAGGCAGAGATCCGCCTCCCGGGTGCGCAGCAGGTGCGCCATCGCGTCGGCGGGGCACTGGCGCAGCCGCAGGTCCATGCCCGGGCGGGCCCGGCGCCAGCCCGGCAGGAGCGCGGCCAGGGTCATCAGGGTCTCGGAGGCCACCGTCACGCCGCCGCTGCCGGCTCCGGCCGCCTCCGCCAGTTCCCGGCGGCCGTCCTCCAGTTCGGCCAGCGCCCGGTCGACGCGCCGCAGGAAGGCGGCACCGTGCCGGTTGAGGCGGATCCGGCGGCCGCGGCGCTCGAAGAGGTCCACGCCGAGTTCGGCTTCCAGGCGGGCGACGGTGCGGCTCACCGAGGGCTGGGCCACGCGCAGTTCGGCGGCGGCCCGGCTGATGTGCTCGTGGCGTGCGACGACCTGGAAGCAGCGCAGGGCGAGCAGGTCCATCGCGGTGTCCCCCTTCATAACCGTGTAGGCATCCTTACATGGCCGAACCGGTCTTGGACCGCATGAGCGGTGCGCTCCTAGCCTGCGGAACATGACCGATGACATGAGTTACGTGGAGGCCGTGCTGGAGGTGCTGGGGCGTGAGCCCGGGCGGGAGCTCCTGGTCCCCGCCGACGGACCCGCCGTCCGCGCCGGGGAGTTCCGTGCGGGGGTGCTGCGGACGGCGGCGGAGCTGGCGGAGCGCGGTGTCGGACGGGGCTCGTCCGTAGCGTTCCTGACGGGCAATCAGCCCGCGGCGCTCCTCGCCCGGTACGCGGTGAACCTGCTCGGCGCCCGGGTGGTGTTCCTGGGCGAGGGCATGGCGGCGCAGGCCCGGGCCCGGATCGCGCGCGGCGTCGACCCGGTGACGCTGCTCATGGCACCCGGCGCGGAGGCCGCCGCCGGGGAGCTCCTCGCCCGGGCGGCGGTGCCCTCCGTGCTGTCGCTGGGGCCCTCCCCCGACTTCGAGGACGTCACGGCGGCCGCGGCGCTGCGCCCGCCCCGGCCGGTGGCGGCCGCGGCCCGGCCCGGGGACGACTGGTGCGTCCGTTTCACCGGCGGCACCACCGGGATCCCCAAGGGCGTGCGGATGGCGCACGGCCCGTACGCCGCGATGCTGGCCCTCTACGCGGGCCGGATCCCGGCCGGGAGCCGGCCCCGGGCGCTCGCCTGCACCCCGCTCGCGCACATGGCCGGCATCCTGGCGGACATCACCCTCCTGGCGGGCGGCACGGTCGTGCTCCGGCCCGCCTTCGAGGCGGGCGAGGTGCTCGCCGCCCTGGCCCGTGAGCGCGTCACCGACATCTGGCTCCTGCCGCCCCTGCTCTACGAGCTGCTGGACCATCCGGACCGTCCGGCGGCCGACCTCTCCGCCCTGCGGCGCGTCTTCTACGGCGGCACCGCCGCTTCGGCGGGGCGGCTGCGGGAGGCCGCCCGGGCGTTCGGGCCGGTGCTGCACGGCTGGTACGGGCAGACCGAGGCGGGCAACATCGCCGAGGTGCTGCCGCACGAGCACGGGGTGACGGGCCCCGGGGGCCGGCCGACGGCGGGGCGGGCGGCACCCGGCGTCACCATCGGGATCCGCGGCGCGGACGGGCGGCCCCTGCCCGCCGGGGAGACCGGGGAGATCGTCGTGCGGACGCCGATGACGATGAGCGGGTACTGGCGGCAGCCCGCGGCGACCGCCGAGGTGCTGCGCGACGGCTGGATCCGTACCGGGGACGTCGGCTGCCTCGACGCCTCGGGGCACCTGTTCGTCGTGGACCGGCTCGGGGACCGGGTCGTCGTGGTCGGCGGGCACGTCCACCCGGCGGAGGTGGAGGAGCTGCTCCTCGCCCATCCCGCCGTCGCCCGCTGCGCGGTGTTCGGGGTGCGCCGGGAGGACGGGACCGAGGAGGTGCACGCCGCGGTCGTGCCCGTCCCGGGGCGGGACGCGGGAGCCGGGGTGATCCGGGCGTACGTGACCCGGCACAAGGGGGCGATGTACGCGCCCCGGGCCGTGCACACCGTGGACCGGATCCCGCTGACCGAGGTCGGCAAGCCGGACAAGCGGCTGCTGGCGGCGGTCCTGGGGGCGGCGGGCGGCCCGCCCCCGGCTCAGCCGTAGCGGGCGAAGAGGGCGTCGAGGTAGTCCTCCAGCCGGGCCGCCGTCACCGCCGGGGTGAGGTCGGTGCGGCCCAGCGCGCGCCAGGGCACGGCGACCTTCTCGGCGTCCGGGGCGAAGGCCAGCGCGTCGAGCAGCCGCCAGTAGAGGTGGTCGGCCGGGTCCTCGGCCAGGGTCCCGCCCGCCGCGAGGTAGCGGTCGGCGAAGGCCATGCCCGCCGGCACCCCGTGCAGCAGGGCCAGGGCGGTCGAGCAGTGGGCCACGTCGAGGTCGGCCGGGCCCCAGGAGGTCTCCACCCAGTCGACGACCCCGCTGATCCGCAGCTGCGCGCCGGTGCCCTCGAAGAGGACGTTGCCGGGGTGGAAGTCCCGGTGCAGGAAGCAGGCCCGGTGCCGCGGGGGTTCGCGGCGGATGACGTCCACGGCCCGCCGCCACAGCTCCGGCCGGCGGGTGTGCTCCGGCGCGCTCACCCGCTCGGGGGAGGTCCACGCCTGGTAGGCGCGGGGCCGGTCCCGCTCGTCCACCTCCAGCCGGTGGACGGACAGCAGCCGGCGGGCCATCAGCACGGCGCGCGGGTCCGCCTCCGCACCGTCGAGGCGGACGGTTCCCGGCAGCAGGGACATCAGCAGCGAGGGGTGGTCGCAGTGCTCGGCCGTCGCGTCCACGGCCACGAGGGCCGCGGCGGGCACGTCCGTGCCGCCGAGCAGCCGCAGGACGTCCGCCTCTCGCGTCAACAGCCCTTCGGCGGCCCGGAGGTAGAAGGGCCGCACGAAGGAACGCAGCACCAGGGACCGCGGGCCCGCCGCCCCGCCCGTCAGCTGAAGTCTGCGCATCCGCGAGGTCCATCCGCCCCGCAGCGGGGTCGCGCCTTCGACTCGCTCCCCGCCGGACAGCGTCTTCTCCACCCAGGCGCGCGTGGCGGCCCAGTCCTCTTCGGGCTCCGGTGACGTCTCCACGGCGCCACCCTAGTTGCACAGGCCACGGACCGGGGGAAAATTCGGCGGCGGTCACGGGGGCCGGGCGCCTACGCTCGCCCCATGGCCGGCTCGCAGATGCACCAGATCAACACCTTCCTCGCGGGCTTCGCACGCCGCAGGGCCGCGCGGACCGTCGCGTTCCCCGGCGGATTCGCCGCGCTCGACGACGAGTTCGCACTGTCCTACTCCAACAACCAGGTGGTCGTCGACGGGACGCCCGACCCCGAGGCGCTGCCGGCCCTGGCCGACGAGGTCATGGGACACCTGTCGCACCGCCTGATCACGGTCCTGGACGACGAGGCGGGCGAGGCCTGCGCCGGACCGCTGGTCCGGGCCGGGTACACCCGCTCCACCTATCTGGTCATGCTGCACCAGGGCCCCGTGCCGCCCGGCGGCGGGGCGCGGGAGGTGGACCTGGAGGCGCTCCGCGCGCCGCTGGCCCGCCGCTGGCGGGGCTATCTGCCCGACGTCGGCGAGGAGGTGATCCGCCAGCTCGTGGACCGGCGGGAGACCACCCGGCGCGGGGCGGACACCGTGCGGTTCATCGGGGCCCGCACCCCGGAGGGCGAGGTCGCCGCGTGGGCCGACCTCTACCTGGACCCGGCCTCGGGCACGGCCCAGATCGAGGACCTGATCACCTCCGAGCTCCACCTCAGGAGGGGCTACGCCGACGCGGTGCTGGCCACCGCCCTGCGCGGGGCCGCCGACGCGCACTGCGCCACCCGTTTCCTGATCGCCGACGCGGACGACTGGCCGCGCCACTGGTACGAGCGCCGCGGGTTCACGGCCATCGGCCGCCACCACGGCTTCGAGCGCACCTGACGCCGGCGCCCCGGCCGGTCCGGCCTCAGGCCGGGGCGACGAGCTGCCCCGAGAGCTCGCGGAAATTCGCCCGTTGTCAAGAAGAACCGATCGCCGCGGCGAACACCTCGTAGGCGCGCTCGTCGAACAGGACGAACCTGATCTCCTCGACCTCGGTCCCGGCACCCCGGACCGTCTCCACGGCGATGCGGGCGCCGTCGTCCATGGGCCAGCCGTAGATCCCGGTGGAGATGGCGGGGAAGGCCACCGTCCGCGCCCCCAGCTCGTCGGCGACCCGCAGCGACTCCCGGTAGCAGGAGGCCAGGAGCTCCGAACGGTCCTCCGTGCGCGACCAGACGGGGCCGACGGTGTGGATGACGTGCTGCGCCGGGAGGCGGCCCGCGGTCGTGGCGACGGCCCGGCCGGTCGGCAGGCCCTTGCCGTAGTGGGAGCGGCGCAGGTCCTCGCAGGCGGCGAGGATCTCGGGGCCGCCGCGCCGGTGGATGGCGCCGTCCACGCCACCGCCGCCGAGCAGCGAGGAGTTGGCGGCGTTGACCACCGCGTCCACCTCCTGTGCGGTGATGTCGCCCTGGACGAGGGTGATCCTGGCCATCACTGTCCCTTCCTGAGGTGGCGCCAGACCGCCTTGGCGGCGTTGTGCCCGGACATGCCGTGCACGCCGGGGCCGGGCGGGGTCGCCGAGGAGCAGAGGAACACCGCCGGGTGGGCGGTGGTGTACGGGGAGAGGGTGATCCTGGGCCGCAGCAGCAGCTGGAGTCCGGCGGCGGAGCCGCAGGCGATGTCCCCGCCCACGTAGTTGGGGTTGCGGGCGGCGAGCTGCGGCGGGCCGGCGGTGGCGCGGGCCAGCACCAGGTCGCGGAAGCCGGGGGCGAACCGCTCCAGTTGGCGCTCGACCGCCTCGGTGAGGTCGCCGTCCCAGCCCGCGGGGACGTGCCCGTACGCCCAGAAGACGTGCTTGCCCTCCGGCGCCCGGCCGGGGTCGGCCAGGCTGGGCTGGGCGGTGATCAGGAAGGGGTTGCGGGGGGCGCGGCCGCCCGTGGCCAGCTGGAGGGCGGCGTCGATGTCGCGGCTGCCGGGCCCGATCTGGACGGTGCCGGCCCGGCGGGGGGCCTCGGCGGTCCAGGGGACGGGGCCGTCCAGGGCGTAGTCGAGCTTGAAGGCGGCGGCCCCGTACCGGTAGCCGTCGTAGGCCCGGCCCAGCCGGGCGATCCTGGCCAGCGCGGTCGGGGAGGTGTCGAAGACGTACGCGCGGGCCGGCGGGAGGTCGTCGAGCCGTTTGACCTCGAAGCCGGTGTGGACGGCGCCGCCGAGGTCGGCGAGGTAGCCGGCCAGGGCGTCGGAGATCGACTGCGAGCCGCCGCGCGCCACCGGCCAGCCGCCCGCGTGCGCGGCCAGCGCGAAGACCAGGCCGACGGCGCCGGTGCCGATCCCGCTGAGCGGGGCGATGACGTGCGCGACGAGCCCGGCGAACAGGGCGCGGGCGCGGTCGTCGTGGAAGCGGCGCATCAGCCAGGTGGAGGGCGGCAGGCCGGTGAGGCCGAAACGGGCCAGCAGGAGCGGGTCCCGGGGCAGGGCGGTGTTCGGCAGGGACATGAAGTCCCGGGCGAGGGTGTCCCAGTGGCCGAGGTACGGCTCCACCAGGCGCCGGTACGCCCCCGCGTCCCGGGGCCCGAGGGAGGCCGCCGTCTCCGCGACGGAACGGGAGAGGACGGCGGCCGTGCCGTCGTCGAAGGGGTGCGCCATGGGCAGCGGGGCGTGCAGCCATTCCAGCCCGTAGCGCTTCAGCGGCATCGTCTTGAACACCGGGGAGCCGGCGCCCAGCGGGTGCACCGCCGAGCAGGGGTCGTGGCGGAAGCCGGGGAGGGTGAGCTCCTCGGTGCGGGCCCCGCCGCCGACCGATCCGGCGGCCTCGAACACGGCCACCGAGTGGCCCCGGCGTGCCAGTTCGACCGCGGCCGTCAGGCCGTTGGGCCCCGCCCCCACCACGACTGCGTCGAGAATCGACGGCACTGAGAGCTCCTTCGTCCGACGTCGGCCACTGCCCCCAGCCTAGGGGGTGGGGCTGGTGGCTCCTCGGTCCTCGCCGCGCAGCAGTTCGCGGATGCGGAGCGTGGTGGCCTGGTCACGGCCCACCGCGAACGGCAGGGCGTTGTCCCGGTCGATCCGGAACGGGACCCGGTCGACGGTGCTCTGCGCGCCCCCCGCCTCCGCCACCAGCAGCAGCCCGGCCGCGTGGTCCCAGGCGGAGGGCCAGGTGAAGGCCAGCGCGTCCATCTCGCCGCGCGCCACCCGCAGGTACTCCAGGCCCGCCGAGCCGCAGGGCCGGGCGGCGATGCCGGGCACGTCGAGGCGGGACAGGAAGCGCCGGTCCTCCTCGGAGGTGTACAGCGGGTGGGCGGTCGCCACCCGCAGATCGGCGCCGGGCTCGGGCGAACCGCTGCGGATCCGCTCGCCGTTGGCGTACGCGCCCTGCCCGCGCACGGCGGTGGCCAGCAGGTCCAGGGCCGGGGCGTAGGTCCAGGAGGCGAGGATCTCACCGTGCCGCGCGAGGGCGACGAGGGTGCAGAAGTGGGGGTCGCCCTCCACGAACTGCCGGGTGCCGTCGACCGGGTCGACGATCCACACGGGCGCGTCGCCGCGCAGTGCCGTGTAGACCTCCGGGTCGGCGTGCACGGCCTCCTCGCCGACGACGGCGGAGCCGGGCAGCAGCCGGCTCAGCGCGGCCGTGAGGTGCTCCTCGGCCTTGCGGTCCGCGACGGTGACCAGGTCGTGCGGGCCGTTCTTCTCGTCGACCTCGTGCTGGGCGAGCTGCCGGAACCGCGGCATGATCTCGACCGCCGCCGCCTTGCGGACGGCCTCTTCCACCTCGGGCAGGCCCTGGGCCAGGAACTCATCGATCATGCCCCCATCTCATCACGGCGGGCCGTCGGGACCCACCGCCCGCCCCCGACGTCCGGCGGGACACCGGGTGACGCCGAGGTGAACCCGGCCGTCCGGGCGTCGGCGAGACACCTTCCGGTGGCGGGGCTAGCCTGAAAACAGGGGTCGTCCGTGCGTGGAGAAAGGCGGCGGGCTCATGAAGGGACGCGCCGGGACCACCGTGGCGATCGCCACGATGGCGGTACTCGCAACCAGCAGCCATGGGATGGTGTTCGCCGACGACCTCTCCCCCAAGCAGATCTACGAACGGGCCGCACCTGCCACGGTGAAGATCACCGGCCCGAAGGGAAGCGGCAGCGGGATCATCTACGACGCCGCCAAGGGGCTCATCGTCACCAACGCCCACGTCGTTCAGGGGGAGCCCTCGTTGCGGGTCAAGGTGGAGGACCGGGCGCCCGTGAGCGCCCGTGTGCTCGGCATCGACCCCTGCGAGGACCTTGCGGTGCTGGCGTTCTCGTCCCCCCAACCGGACCTGAAGGAACTCAAGTTCGGCAAGAGCAAGGACGTCGCCTTCGCCGACAACGTGACCGCGCTCGGATATCCCGCCACGTTCGAGGAACAGGGGACTTCGCAGAAGCCCGTCTTCACCACGGGTGCCGTACAGAATCCTGACGTGAAGGACGCCGCCCCGGACCCGTCCTTGCCGCGCTACCCCTCCACGCTGCAGCACTCCGCCACCGTCAATCCCGGCAATTCCGGTGGTCCGCTGCTCAACGGCAAGGCCGAAGTGGTCGGGATCAACACGCTCGGCAACGGGAGCGCCGGAGTGGAGGGGCAGTTCTACGCCATCAGCAGTGACCACGCCCGGCCGCTGATCGACACGCTGGCCGCCGGCGAGAAGAGAAACGATCCCGGGTGGGAGCTGTCGTACCTGCACGACCCCGCGCTGCCCGACTCCTTCGTGGCGGAGGACGCCCCCGCGGTCGAGAAGATCCAGAAGCGGTTCCCGGACGTCGAAGGCATGATCGTCACGGAGGTGACCACCAACTCGGCCGCGCAGAAGGCGAAACTGCAGCAACTCGACGTCATCACCGAGATGAAGGACAACCCGGTGGCCTCCTACGCGGATGTCTGCGACGTGCTCCAGTCCGCCTCGCCGGGCGAGACGCTGCCGTTGACCGGCATCTACACCGAGGACTTCACCGACGAGACCGGCAAGAAGATCAAGGCGGGCGACACCTGGAACACCGACCTCGTCGTCGGCAAGGGCCGGCAGTAGCGGTCCCCCGGGGCGTCAGTCGTGGGCGGGGCCCTCGAGGTTCTTGGTGAACCACTGCAGGGCGTCCGGGATCATCTTCTTGAAGTCCGAGGTCAGATGCTTGCCGCCGGGCTGCTCGTAGTACTCGATGGCGACCGGCGGGGCCGCCTTGGCCATCCAGCTCTTGACCACACCCTTCTCGTACGCGTCCGCCCCGCCGGCCGTGACCAGCATCTTCACGTCGGCCTTGCCCTGGGCTACCAGCTGGTCGGGGCTGTTGGCCGCCTTCTCCGCCTCGTGCCCCTGCCACAGGCGCGAGTCCGGGACGAAGTAGCCGTCGATCGGCGCGGCGGCCCGGTAGACGTCCGGGTACTGCAGTGCGAGCTTGGCGCTGCAGAACCCACCCGTCGAGGCGCCCATGACGCCCCAGCTGTCGCGGCCCTTGAGGGTGCGGAAATGGGAACGGACCCAGTCCGGGATGTCCTGGGTCATCCAGGTCGCCATCTTGGGCTGGCCGGGGATGTCCGAGCAGTCCAGCGCCCTCTTCTCGTCGCTGCTGAAGTTCTGCACCGGCATGACCATGATGAACGGATGGGCCTTGCCCGCCTTGGCCAGCCGCACGTCCTCCTCCTGGATCGGCAGCTCGCTGCCGGCCCAGGTGTTGTAGCCGTTGCTCTGGCCGCCCGCGAACAGGGTCAGCACCGGGAAGCCGGTCTTGGCGTACGCGGGGTCGTTGTACTCGGGAGGGAGCCAGACCCACACCTGGCCGGTCACCCCGGACTTCGGTCCGGCCAGCCTGGTCACCATGATCGGGCCGACGGCGGTGTCCCGGGCCTTGGCCATGCTCACGGCCGGGCCGGTCGGCATCCGCACCCTCCCTTCGGCCGAGGGGGAAGGCGCGGCCGTTGCGGCGTGACTGCTCGCCGGTGTCGCAGTCCCTTTCCCCGTCCCTCCCTCGGGGCTCCCACAACCGACGAGCGAAACGGCCAGTGCCGCGACTGCGACGCCGGCCGTGACGGCATGCGAACGGGAAGGCTGTCCGAACACGGCGGGAACTCTCCAAGGTGCGGGGCGGAACGCCCGTACGGAATCGCACCTACAGCAGCTTTGCGACAGGGCCGCGAGGGGCAGAGTGCGTGTGACGTGGCATTTTAGCCCGCCCTCTTAGGCTTATCGGACAAGCCTCGTCGCCCACCCGGTGACCCGCGCCCGCCAACGAGCATGTGGAGTCAGTCGCGTAGTACCGGGATGATGTGCTGGCCGTACGCGTCGATGGTGGCCTCCCGGGCGTCGTGCATGGCGTAGACGGCGAACTGGTCGACTCCCAGGTCGCGCAGGGCGCGCAGCTTCCCGACGTGGGCTTCGGGCGGGCCCAGGAGGCAGAAGCGGTCGACGATCTCGTCGGGGACGAAGTCGGTGGACGGGTTCCCGGCGCGGCCGTGGTGGCTGTAGTCGTAGCTCTGGCGGGCCTTGATGTACTCGGTGAGTTCGTCGGGGACCATCCCCGAGTGCTCGCCGTAGCGGGAGACCAGGTCGGCGACGTGGTTGCCGACCATGCCGCCGAACCAGCGGCACTGGTCGCGGGCGTGGGCGAGGGCGGCCGGTGAGCCGTCGGCCGTGACGTAGGCGGGGGCCGCGACGCAGATGGTGACCGACGCCGGGTCGCGGCCGGCCGCCGCGGCGGCGTCGCGGACCGCCTTGACCATCCATTCCGTGAGGAAGGGGTCGGCTAGCTGGAGGATGAAGCCGTCGGCCTTCTGGCCGGTGAGGGCCAGGGCCTTGGGACCGTAGGCGGCCATCCAGACGGGGAGCCTGCCGTCCTTGATCCAGGGGATGCGGATGGGGTTGCCGTCGACGACCGCCTCGCGGCCCTCCGCCAGGTCGCGGATGACCTCGATGGCCTCGCCGAGGCGGGCCAGGGTGTTGGGGGCGCGGCCGGCGACCCGCATCGCCGAGTCCCCGCGGCCGATGCCGCAGACGGTGCGGTTGCCGTACATGTCGTTGAGGGTGGCGAAGGTGGAGGCGGTGACCTCCCAGGTGCGGGTGCCCGGGTTGGTGACCATCGGGCCGATGTGGAGCTTCCGCGTGTTGGCGAGGATCTGGCTGTAGATGACGAACGGCTCCTGCCACAGCACGGCGGAGTCGAAGGTCCAGCCGTAGCGGAAGCCGTTGCGTTCGGCCCGCTTCATCAGGCTGATCACCTGCGAGGCGGGCGGGTCGGTTTGCAGGACGAGGCCGAAGTCCATGCGGGGACTCTCCTTACAGGTACTGGCAGGTGGAGCGGTGGACGAAGGCCCCGTGGCCGGCCCGGCCGGTGTACTCGCGGCGGTCGATGACGAGTTCGCCCCGGGACAGGACCGTGTCGACGCGTCCGGTGATCCGCCTGCCCTCGTACGCCGAGTAGTCCACGTTCATGTGGTGCGTCTCGGCGGAGATGACCTGCTCGGCGTGCGGATCGTAGAGGACGATGTCGGCGTCGGAGCCCGGCGCGATGGTGCCCTTCTGCGGGTAGAGGCCGAACATCCGGGCCGGGGTCGCGCAGGCGATCTCGATCCAGCGGCGGCGGCTGATGTGCCCGTCCAGGACCGCCTGGTGGAGGAGGTCCATGCGGTTCTCCACCCCCGGCAGCCCGTTCGGGATCTTCGAGAAGTCGCCCCGGCCCAGCTCCTTCTGGCCCCGGAAGCAGAACGGGCAGTGGTCGGTGGAGACCACCTGGAGGTCGTTGGTGCGCAGCCCCCGCCACAGGGCCGCCTGGTGTTCGCGCGGCCTCAGCGGCGTGGAGCAGACGTACTTGGCGCCCTGGAAGTCCGGCTCGGCGAGGTTGTCGGTGGACAGGAACAGGTACTGGGGGCAGGTCTCGCCGAAGACCGGCAGGCCCTTGTCGCGGGCGGCGGCGAGTTCGGCGACGGCCTCTTCCGCCGAGACGTGGACCACGTAGAGCGGGGCGCCGGCCACCCGGGCGAGCTGGATCGCCCGGTGGGTGGCCTCGGCCTCCAGGAGCACCTTGCGGACCTCGCCGTGGTGGCGCGGGTCGGTCTCGCCGCGGGCGAGGGCCTGTTCGACGAGGACGTCGATGGCGATGCCGTTCTCCGCGTGCATCATGATCAGCCCGCCGTTGCCGGAGGCCCGCTGCATGGCGCGCAGGATCTGTCCGTCGTCGCTGTAGAAGACGCCCGGGTAGGCCATGAACAGCTTGAAGGAGGTGACGCCCTCGCCGACGAGGTGGTCCATCTCCTTCAGGGTGTGTTCGTTGACGTCCGAGAGGATCATGTGGAAGGCGTAGTCGATCGCGCAGTTGCCGTCGGCCTTGTCGTACCAGGTGTCGAGTCCCTCGCGCAGGGAGCGGCCCACGCTCTGGACGGCGAAGTCGACGATCGTGGTCGTGCCGCCCCAGGCCGCGGCGCGGGTGCCGGTCTCGAAGGTGTCGGAGGCGGAGGTGCCGCCGAACGGCAGCTCCATGTGGGTGTGGGCGTCGACACCGCCCGGGATGACGTACCTGCCGCTCGCGTCGATCGTGCGGTCGGCCGTCCAGGCTCCGGCGGCGGCCGAGCCGGTGGCGGCGAGGGCCGCCACGCGGCCGTCCTCGATGAGGACGTCCGCGTGGAGCTCGTCGGCGGCGGTGACGACCAGGCCGCCTCTGATCAGGGTGCGGATGCTCATTCGGTCCCCCTACTCGATGCTGCGGAGCGCCTGTCCGAGGATCTCGGCCCCCTCTTCCGCCTCGGCGACGGTGAGGGAGAGCGGCGGCGCGATGCGCAGCACGCTGGTGTCGTGTCCGCCGCCCTTGCCGATGAGCAGGCCGCCCGCGCGGGCCGCCTCCAGGACGGTGGCGGCCGCCTGCGGGTCGGCGCGGTCGGTGCCGGGCTCGGTGAGCTCCAGTCCGGCCATCAGGCCCCGGCCGCGGACCTCCCGTACGGCGGGCGAGGCGGCGGCGAGGGCGCGCAGCCGCTCCAGGAGGAGGCCGCCGACGCGGCGGGCGTTGCCCTGGAGGTCGTGGTCCAGGAGGTAGGCGAGGTTGGCGAGGCCGGCGGCCATCGTCACCGGGGAACCGCCGAAGGTGGAGATGGAGTTCGCGTCGAGGCAGTTCATCACCTCGGCGCGGGCGACGACCCCGCCGATGGACATGCCGTTGCCGATGCCCTTGGCGAAGGTGAGCATGTCGGGCGGGCCGCTCTGCGCGTGGGCCTGCCAGCCCCAGAAGTGGTCGCCGGTGCGGCCCCAGCCGGTCTGCACCTCGTCGCTGATCCAGAGGATGCCGTGCCGGTTGAGGACCTCGCGGAAGGCCCCGTAGAGCCCGTCGGGGGGTGAGGTGAAGCCGCCGACGCCCTGGACCGGTTCGGCGATGAGGGCGGCCACTCCCCCGCGGGCCTGGCCGAGCACGTCCTCCAGGTCGGCGACGGCCGCGGCGGTGAAGGCGGCGTCGTCGAGGGCGGCGAAGGGGCCGCGGGTGCGGACGGCGCCGTGGACGTAGTACGTCTGGAGCGGGGAGAGGCTGGTCGGGGACCAGCCGCGGTTGCCGGTGATGCCGACGGTGGAGAAGGACCGGCCGTGGTAGCTGTTGCGCATCGCCAGGATCTGGTTGGAGCGGCGGTACGTGGTGGCGAGCAGCAGGGCGGCGTCGTTGGCCTCGGTGCCGGAGGTGGTGAAGAAGACCCGGGCGTCGGGGATGCCGGACAGGGCGGCGGTCCGTTCGGCCAGCTCGATCATGGGCCGGTTGAGGTAGAGGGTGGAGGAGTGGATGATCCGCCCGGCCTGCTCGGAGACGGCCTTGGTGACCTCGGGCAGGGCGTGGGCGGTCATGGTGGTGAGGATGCCGCCGAAGAAGTCGAGGTACCGGTTGCCGTCGGCGTCCCAGACGTGGCGGCCCTCGCCGTGGGTGAGCTCGATGGGGCGGTCGTAGTAGAGCGCGAGCCAGTCGGGCAGGACGGTGCGGTGGCGGCTGTGCAGGGGGGTGGGGTTGGTCACGGCTGAACGAGCCCTCCGTAGGCGTCGGGGCGGCGGTCGCGGTAGAAGGCCCACTGGTCGCGGACCTCCTTGATCAGGTCGAAGTCGAGGTCCCGGACGAGGAGTTCCTCCTCCTTGTCGCTGGCGACCTCGCCGACGAACTGGCCCCGGGGGTCGACGAAGTAGCTGGTGCCGTAGAAGTCGTTGTCGCCGTACTCCTCCTGGCCGACGCGGTTGATGGCGGCGACGAAGTACTCGTTGGCGACGGCGGACGCCGGCTGTTCCAGCTGCCACAGGTAGGCGGACAGGCCGCGGGAGGTGGCGGACGGGTTGTAGACCAGCTGGGCCCCGGCCAGGCCGAGTTGGCGCCAGCCCTCGGGGAAGTGGCGGTCGTAGCAGATGTAGACGCCGACGCGGCCGACGGCGGTGTCGAAGACGGGCCAGCCGAGGTTGCCGGGGCGGAAGTAGTACTTCTCCCAGAAGCCCTTGACCTGGGGGATGTGGTGCTTGCGGTACTTGCCGAGGTAGCTGCCGTCGGCGTCGATGACGGCGGCGGTGTTGTAGTAGAAGCCCTCGCTCTCCTTCTCGAAGACCGGGACGACGATCACCATCCCGGTCTCGCGGGCCAGTTCCTGCATCCGGCGGACGGTGGGGCCGTCGGGGACGGGCTCGGCCCAGCGGTAGTGCTCGGGCTCCTGGACCTGGCAGAAGTAGGGGGCGTTGAACACCTCCTGGAAGCCGATGATCCGCGCGCCCTGGGCGGCCGCCCTGCGGGCGTGCTCCTCGTGCTTGGCGATCATCGACTCGGTGTCTCCGGTCCAGGTGGCCTGGACGAGTGCGGCGCGGACGACTTGGGCCATGAGCTGCTCCTCGCGACGGTACCGCCGACTTCTACGCACGTAGACGGTGTGCGTAGGGAGTCGAAGGTAGGCCCCGGTTCAGCGTGGGGCAAGAGCGCCGTGCGCGGTTGGAGTAGTCGATCAAGTTACGTCGCCGGGCGGTCGTCCGCGGTTGTTTGCGGTCACCCGATGGACGTTTGGCGCGGGGTGGGATCAGCCGGATCCGGCGGTGCGCATCCGGCCGTACGCGTAGACGCAGCCGGCCAGCGCGAGGTCGGACAGCAGCATGAAGCCGATGGAGTAGGAGGACTGGGCGCTGTAGACGGCACCCATGACCAGCGGCGGGACGAAGCCGCCCAGGCCGCCCACGGCGCCCACGATCCCGGTGACGCTGCCGACGCTCGGCTGCGGGGTCACCCGGGAGACCAGGGCGAACACGGCGCCGCCGGCCGTGCCCAGTCCGGCGGCCATGAGGAGCAGGCAGACCGTGGCGGTGGGCACCAGCGCCGGGTCGAAGGCCTGGAGGACCGCGAGGACGGCCACCGCGCCCAGCGCCCAGGCCGTCACCACGGCCGGGTGGACCCGGTCCGCCAGCCAGCCGCCGATCGGCCGGAACACCACGGTGACCAGGGCGAATCCGGCGGCCCTGGTGCCGGCGTCGGTCGCGCCGAGGCCGTACCAGGTCTTGAGGTAGGTCGGCAGGTACACCCCGAACGCCACGATCCCGCCGAAGCCGATCGCGTACAGGGCCGACAGTTCCCACGTCACGCGCAGCCGGCCGGCGGCGGCCAGCCGGGCGGCCAGGGGGGTCGTCGGCACGGGCCGTCCGGGCCGGTCGCGCAGCAGGAGGGCGGCGAGCAGGGCGTACCCGGCCAGGGCGGCGGCCAGGACGAGGAACGGCAGGTTCTCGCCGTGCCGGTACATCCGCGGAGTGAAGTAGCCCGACAGGGCGACGCCGCCCGTGCCCATGCCGAAGACGCCGAGGGCCGCGCCGCGGTGCCGGGGCGGGAACCAGGAGTTGACCAGGGGGACGCCGATGGCGAAGGTCGTGCCGCCCAGGCCCAGGAGGAAGCCGACCGCGAGCAGGGCCCCGTACGAGCCCTTGGCGGGAACGAGCAGCAGGACGGGCACGATGGTCAGGGCGCTGACCAGCGGGAACATCCGCCGGGCGCCGAAACGGTCGGTCAGGGCCCCGACCGGCACCCGGCCGACCGAGCCGACCAGGACGGGCAGGGCGACCAGCACGGACTGGGCGAGGGAGCTCATGTGCAGCCGCTCGTCGAGATCGCTCGCCAGCGGGGCGACGAGGTCCCAGGCCCAGAAGGTGAGGGTGAACCCGACGGTGGCGACGGCGAGGTTGAGCCAGGCGGCGGACGAGGGCCGCTCCGCCCCGGGAGCGGGTCCGGCCGCGGCGGGGGCGGCGGGGGCGGCCGGGCCGCCTGCGGCCCGGCCGGGTGCGGCCGGCCCCGGTGCGGTGGGTCCGCCGCCCGTCGCGGCGGCGACTTCCGTGTCCTCGTGACCGGCCATCGGCACGCTCCCAGACCGCCGCTCGGGCATCGGGCGAGCCGGTCGGGCCCGCGGAGTGCGGTGACGCCCCTCATGGTCGGCGCCGGCGGGCGGGGGCGCATCTCGGCCGCGACCGGGGCGGAGACCCCGGTACTTACTGTTGTCTTGACAACAGTTGTCGCGGCATGCAGCCTGGAGGAGTGACAGAACGGACCAGTGGACTGCGCGACCACCTCGGGTACTGGCTGCGCCGGCTCTCCGACGAGGTGCACGGCCGCTTCGAGCGGCAGCTCGCCGAGCACGGCGTGACCGTCTCGCAGTGGGCGGTGCTCATCACCGTCCACCGCGGGGACGCCACGACCACCCGGGAGGTGGCCCGGTACGTCGACATCGACGCCGGAGCCGTCTCCCGGCTGGTCGACCGGCTGGCTGCCAAGGGCCTGATGGCCCGCGAGCCGGACCCGGCGTCCCGGCGCACCCTGCGCCTGACCCTCACCGAGAGCGGCCGCGACCTCGTGCCGCGGCTCGCGGAGATCGCCGACCGCAACGACGCCCACTTCTTCGCCGCGCTCGCGCCCGACCGGCGCCGCCACCTGGAGGACTGGATCCGCGCCCTGGTGGACGAAGGGCGGCGCGACCACGCGGCACCCCCCTCCCCCTGAAAGGGGCCCCATCATGAACATCCTGCCGACCACCGCCCGCTCGGTGACCAAGACCGTCGGCATCCGGCGCACGCCCGGGGCCGTCTTCGACTTCGTGGCCGATCCGGCGAACTGGCCCGCCTGGGCCGTCGTCAACGTCCAGGCCGTCGAGGCCACCGACGACCCCGACTGGTGGCTGATGACCACCCCCCGCGGCACCGCCCGGCTGAGGATCCGGGGCGACGCCGCACTGGGGGTGCTCGACCACGACTACGTGGACGCCGAGGCCGCCTGGCGGGTCCCCGCCCGCGTGGTGCCGAACGGCGAGGGCGCCGAGTTCATGATCACCTTCTTCCAGCCGCCCGGCTTCACGGACGCGTCCTTCGACGAGCAGACCGCCCTGGTCGACACCGAGCTCGCCGAACTCAAGCGGGTCCTGGAGGCGGCCGCGCCGTAGTGGCCCGGACCGCTCCCGGACGCGCTCCCGGGTGCCCCTCAGGCCGCCGGGAGCCCGGCCGCGCGCAGCGCGTGGGCGAGGTCGCGGTGGCGGTTGGCGGAGAGGGCGCGGGCGGCCCGGAGCAGGCGGGGGGTGAGCCAGTGCGGGTCGTGGCGGGCCAGGGCGGCGGTCTCGTCGGCGGTGCGCAGCCGGACGTAGGCCTCCAGCAGGGCCCGGGTCTCGCGGTCGTGGCCGGCCGCGCCGAGGGCGAGGGCGGTCGCGGCGACCTCGACGGCCGGGCGCGCCACGCCCTGGCGCAGCAGCCGGGCCGCGTCGTCCTCCCGGCCGGCCTCCCCCAGGGCCCCGGCGGCCGCGGCGAGCCGGTCCGGCGGGAGTGAGGCGGCCTCCCACAGGAGGGTGGCCCAGTCGGCGGCCAGCCCGGCGTGCCCGAGCTCCTCGGCGAGGCCGGGCAGCTCCCCGGGCGGCCACAGGGCCGCCTCGCACAGCAGGGCGTGCGCCTCGCCACTGCGCCCCTGCGCCCGCAGTGTGAGCAACCCATCCACGAAGGCCCCCCGCGGGCCCCCGGCGGCCACCGCCCCCACGGGCCCGGCCCCGGGCGGCACGGCCCCCGCAGACGCGGCGCTGGCGGGCGCGGAGCCGGTGGGGTCGGCAGTGGGCGGGGGCTCGTGTGGGGCGGGCTGCGGGGTGAGGGGCGCGGCGGGTGGGGCGGTCGGTCGGGGGGTGGGGAACGGGGCGCGCTGGCGGGGGACGGCCGGGAGCGGGAGGGCGGAGAGCCGGGCCTGGAGGTCCGCCTGCCGGGACGCCGCCCGGACGGCGTCGTCGTGGGTCCACGCCAGTTCGCGGGACAGGGTCTGCGCCCGCTCCGGATCGGCCGTGGCGTCGAGCCGCGCGGTCAGGGTCCGCACGGCCTCCTCCGCGGCGGCCCGCTGCTCGGCCGCCGTGGCCAGCAGGCTCCGCAGCTCCCGCGCCCCCTCGGGCCGTACGTCCCACACGGCGACGGCGGCGGCCCGCAGCCCCGCCGCGTACGCCGCTTCCCGCGCGGTGGTCCCCGGCGCCCCCGGCAGGTCCAGCAGGAGGGACTCCAGTACGTCCCACGGCGGTAGGGCGACCCCGTCGAGGCAGGCCCGCATCCCCTCCGGGTCCCGCCGCAGGAACTCCCCGTACCAGCCGGCCCCGGGGTCCAGTCTCCGCGTCAACTCCCGTAAGTATGCGGTGAGTTGACCGATCACGAGCGCAGTCGGCGTCTCCATCCCCGCAGTGCACCGCACCAGCGTTACGGGCGCGCTACGGGAGTCTCAAACCTTGACGGCGAGCCCGCGTCCGCCGGAGTGGAGCAGGCGGCGGCCAGCAGGCCGGCCGCCAGGACGGCACCGAGGAGCGCGAGACCGAGCCGCTTGGACGAGTTCCTGGTCGACACGCCTCCACCCTTGCCCCGGACCGGACCGCACCGATCACCCGTTGCGCCGTCCGGCCGCCGGAGACGACCCCCGAGGGGCCCCGGGCGTCAGGCGGCCGGGACCAGTGCGCAGCGACGGATGACCTCGTCCAGGGAGAGGCCCAGCGTCCCGGCCAGGGCCGCCACCGTGAAGAAGGCGGGGGTCGGCGCCCGGCCCGTCTCGATCTTGCGCAGGGTCTCGGGCGAGAGGCCGGCGCCGGCGGCGACCTCGACCATGCTGCGGCCGCCGCGCGCCTCGCGCAGCAGCGCGCCCAGCCGCTCGCCGCGCTCACGCTCTTCCGGGGTCAGGGGGGTTCGCACCATGCCCCCATCCTACCCCGCGCGCCCATAACTATCCCGTTAAACTTATACCGGTATAGTTATCGGCATGGTGCACTTGAAGACAGACCGAGCGATCGACGAGATGCGTGCCGCGGGCCGAGTGGTGGCGCACGCCCTGACGGCCGTACGGGAGGCGGCCCGCGTCGGGGTCTCCCTCCTGGAGCTGGACGCGGTGGCCCGCGCCGTCCTGCGCGAGGCGCGGGCCACCTCCCCCTTCCTCGGCTACCGCCCCCACTTCGCGCCGGTGCCCTTCCCGGGGGTCGTCTGCGCCTCGGTGAACGACGCGATCGTGCACGGGGTCCCGGGCGGCTACCGGCTGCGCGAAGGCGACCTGGTCAGCATCGACTGCGGGGCCAGGCTGCGCGGCTGGGTCGGGGACGCGGCGGTCAGCTTCAGCGTCGGCCGGGCCCGCCCCGCCGACCTGCGGCTGATCGCCACCGCCGAGGCGGCCCTCGCGGCCGGCATCGCCGCCGCCGTCCCCGGCAACCGGATCGGCGACATCGCGCACGCCGTCGGCAGCGTCTGCCGCGCCGCCGGCTACGGCATCCCGGAGGGCTTCGGCGGGCACGGCGTGGGCCGGAGCATGCACGAGGACCCCGGCGTCCCCAACGAGGGGCCGCCGGGGCAGGGCATGCGGCTGCGCCCCGGCATGGTCCTGGCGATCGAGCCGATGCTGATCGCGGGCGGCGGGGACGACTACGTCTGCGACCCCGACGGCTGGACCCTGCGCACCACCGACGGCTCCCGCGCCGCGCACGTGGAGCACACGGTCGCGATCACCGCCGGCGGCCCCAGGATCCTGACGGCGCCGTAAGGGCTACGGCTTCCCCCGCGGGTGGACGACCATCGCCGAGCCCCCACCCCGCCGGGTGGTCTCGGCGGCCGCCAGCCAGCGGCCGTCCGGCAGCCGCTGGACCCCGGTGGCGGCGCCGATCTCCGGGTTCTGCCGGAACGCCTGGCCCAGGCCCTCCAGTTCGGTGCGCAGCGGGCTGTTCCACAGCGCCGGTTCCAGCTCCGTCGTCGTCTGGTTGCGCTGGCTGGCGCGCGGCGCCTTGATCGCGTCGACCAGCGGCAGGCCCCGGTCCAGATGGCCGGTCAGGGTCTGCAGGACGGTGGTGATGATGGTCGCGCCGCCCGGGGAGCCCACGGCCAGGACCGGGCGGCCGTGGTCGAGGACGATGGTCGGGGACATGGAGGAGCGCGGCCGCTTGCCCGGGCCGGGCAGGTTGGGGTCCGGGACGCCGGGGGCGGCCGGGGCGAAGGAGAAGTCGGTCAGCTCGTTGTTGAGCAGGAAGCCGCGTCCGGGGACCGTGATGGCGCTGCCGCCCGTGGACTCGATGGTCAGGGTGTACGAGACCACGTTGCCCCAGCGGTCGGCGACCGTCAGGTGCGTGGTGTTCTCCCCCTCGTAGGTGGTCGGGGCGGTCTGCCCGGTGGCGCCGCAGGCCGCCGGGTGGCGCGGGTCGCCGGGGGCGAGCGGGCTGGTCAGGGTGGCGTCCGGCCGGATGAGGCAGGAGCGCGAGTCGGCGAACCGCTGGGAGAGCAGCTCGCGGGTCGGCACGTCCTGGGCGGCCGGGTCGCCGACCCAGCGCCCCCGGTCGGCGAAGGAGATCCGGGAGGCCTCGATGAACCGGTGCAGGTACTGGGCCTCGGTGAGCTTCGACAGGTCGGTGCGCTCCAGGATGTTCAGCGCCTCGCCGACGGTGGTGCCGCCGGAGGAGGAGGGCGCCATGCTGTAGACGTCCAGCCCCCGGTAGTTCACCTGGGTCGGTGCCTGCCGCTTCGTCCCGTACGCGCGCAGGTCGGCGGCGGTCAGGTCCCCGGAGCGGACCTTGCGGGTGGCGGCCGGGTCGACGGGGGGCTTGCGCACGGCCTGGACGATGTCGTCGGCGATCGGGCCCCGGTAGAGCGCCCCGGTGCCCTTGCGGGCGAGTTCGGCGTAGGTGGCGGCGAGGTCGGGGTTCTTGAACGTCGAGCCGACGACCGGGAGTTGCCCGCCGGGCAGGAACAGCTTCCGGGTGGCGGGGAAGTCCTTGAACCGGCCCTGGTTGGCCTCGGTCTGGGCCCGGAAGGTGGCATCGACGGTGAAACCGTCACGGGCCAGCTTCTCGGCCGGGCGCAGGAGTTGGGAGAGCGGTGTGGTGCCCCAGGCGTCGAGGGCGGTCTTCCAGGTGGCGGGGGTGCCGGGGACACCGACGCTGCGGCCGCTGGTCTGGCCCTCCTCGAAGGGGATGGGGGCGCCGTTCTCCTGGAACAGGGTCGCGGTGGCCGTGGCGGGCGCGGTCTCACGGCCGTCGATCGTCTGCACCCGGTGGGAGGCGGCGTCGTAGTAGACGAAGTACCCGCCGCCGCCCACACCGGCCGAATAGGGTTCGGTGACCCCGAGCGCGGCGGCGGTGGCGACGGCCGCGTCCACGGCGTTGCCCCCGGCCCGCAGGACGGCGATCCCGGCCGCCGAGGCGTCGGCGTCCACGCTGGCGACGGCCCCTCCGTAGCCGACGGCCACCGGCACCTTGGCCGGTGCGGCCTCCGCCGCGGCCGGGGCCGAGGGCGGTGCGGCGGCTCCGGTGGAGACGAGCGCCCCGGCGAGGGCTGCGAACGCTAACTGACGTGCTGCGGAAGCGCGCATCCGGTTCCTCCAGTCGACTGCCTGTCAGACCATGGACCGGCAGCCTAGCTTCGCCGCACCCCCCGCGTCATGGAGGCGGTGCGGCCGTTAGCATCCGCCGCATGAACGACGACGTGCGCAACATCGTGCTCGGGGTGGTGGCCACCGCCATCAGCGGCGGTTCCGGCTGGTTCACCCGTACGTACCTGTGGCGCAGGGCACTGCGCCGCAAGCAGGCCTTCTTCGGGCTGCCGGCGGGGTCCGACTGCCTGTTCGTGGCCAACCGGCAGATGGGCGGCACGGAATCCTCGCTGCACCGCAACGACGCCTTCGCGCTGCTGGAGATATCCGCCCTGATCAGGGACTGCGGGGCGACGGTGCGGATCGTCACCCACGAGGAGCGCCAGGGGTTCGGCGAGCGCGCCGAGTTCTGCGTCGGCGGGCCCGCCTCCAACTCCCGTACGGTGGCGCACCTGCGCTCCATGCTGCCGGGGGTACAGGTGGACCTCTCCCCCGAACCGCACCAGGAACACCGGGGGGCGATCAGCGTCGGCGGGGAGGCGTACCGGTGGGAGCCGGGCCTGGTCGAGTACGTGCTGCTGGCGCGGCTGACGACGGACCAGGGCGCACGCCCGGTGTTCCTTCTGTCGGGGCAGACGGCCAACAGCAACCAGGCCGCGGCCCGTTACCTCGCCCGCCACCACGAGGAGCTGGCGCGCACCTACCGCGACGCGCCCTTCTGCCTCCTGCTGAAGGTGGTCAACTCCGACGCGTACGGCCCGGACGTGACGGAGCTGGTCGCGGACGTCACCCCGGCGGCCCGGACACCCGCAGCGGCAGCCGCGTGATCCCGTTGATGAAGTTGGAGACCAGTCGGCGCGGCTCCCCGGCGAGTTCGGGCGCGGGCATGGCCGTGCGCCACTCCTCGTAGAGGGTGCGCAGCTGGAGCCGGGCGAAGTGGGCGCCCAGGCAGACGTGCGGGCCGTCACCGAAGGAGACGTGCGGGTTCGGGGAGCGGCCGAGGTCCAGGCGGTGCGGGTCGGCGAAGACGCGTGCGTCGTGGTTGGCGGAGGCGTGGAAGACCACCACCTTGTCCCCGGCGCGGATCGGGGTCCCGGCGAGTTCGGTGTCACGGACGGCGGTGCGGCGGAAGCTGAGCACCGGCGGGTGGACGCGCAGCAGTTCCTCGACGGCCCGGTCGAACGGGACGCCGCCGTCGGCGAGGGCGCGGTAGGCGCCCGGGTCGCGGGCCAGGGCGAGGAGGCCGCCGGGGGCCGCGCTGCGGACGGTGTCGTTCCCGGCGACGGTCAGCAGGAAGAAGAACATCTCCAGCTCGGCGGGGTCGAGTCCGCCCTGGGCGAGGACGGTCATCACGTCGTCGCCGGGATGGCGGCGCTTGTGCGCGGCGAGTTCGCGGGCGTAGCCGAACATCTCGCCGAGCAGGGCCGGTGAGCGGGGGTTGAGCGGCCTGCCGTCGGGGCCGAGGAGCGGGGCGGGGGCGTCCTCGGGGTCCTGGTAGCCGATGACGCGTACGGTCCACTCCAGCAGCAGGCCCCGGTCGGCGGCCGGGACGCCGAGCAGGTCGGTGAGGTTCAGCAGGGCGTACTCGTCGGTGACGGCGCGGACCAGGTCGGCGGAGCCGTCCTCGGCGCCGTCCCGGGCGGCGGCCAGGAGCGTACGGGCGCGCTCGCGGACGCGGGCGGCGAAGGCGTCGACCCGGCCCGGGGTGAAGGCGCGGGAGACCAGGCGGCGCAGCCGGCCGTGCTCGGTAGGGGTCTCCCCAGGCCCGCAGGGCCGAGGGGAAGGGTCCTGGTTGAGCATGGTGCGGCGCAGGAAGGGCAGGTCGGCGGGGTCGGGGTCGCGGATCTGGGTGGCGCCGAGCCAGGAGGAGTACACGGTGTGGTCGCGCAGGACGCGGACGACGTCGGCGTGCCGGGTGACGGCCCAGAAGCCGGTCCCGGCGGGCCACCCGTCCACCTCGGGCTCCTCCTGCCAGGCCACCGGGTACCGCTCGCGCAGCACCCGGTAGCTCTCGTGGGGGACGCCCGCGGCGTACAGGCGCGGGTCGAACACGTCGGGCACGCCCGGCGCCCGGGAGGCGGAGGGGGCTGCGGGATCGGCGGGAACGGCGGGATCGTGTGCGGCGGGTTCCATGGTCCACAAGGTGCCGCCACACGGGCAGCGGCCACAAGGGACAGTCAGTCAGTACCCCGCGTCGCAGCGGGCCGGGTCCAGGGCCGTGTCGGTGCCGCGCAGGATCACCTCGTACACCGGGTCCACCGTGGACAGGGCGCTGCACACCAGCTGACGGCGGCCCAGCGGGCCGAGGCCGGCGACGGGGAAGGGTAGGCTCACCTCCAGCCGGTCGGTGACCGTCACGCTCACCCCGCCCTCGGCCGCCTCCTCCCCCAGCACCGGCACCCGGGTGCCCAGCCCCGCGTCCTGCTCCGCCGGCCCGGGCCCGCGCAGCAGCCCGATCACGCTGCCCCGGGGCCCGCCCTGGGTGTACTCGGGCAGCGGCGTGGGGGCCAGACGCCCGTCGTGGGTGACGAAGTAGGCCGTGGCGGCTCCGGCCCGGGCGACGGCCACCCGTGCGGCGGCGCCGCTCTCCACGACGCCGGTGGGCTTGATCCCGCAGGCGGTGGCCGCGAGCAGCGGGGCCAGCAGGACGGCGGCCACGGCCGGGCGGCGCAGCGGCCGGGGGCTCACGGGGCGGCCTCCAGCGGCATGTCGAGGGTGAACACCGCTCCCCCGAAGCCGTCCGCCCCCTCCGGGGTGTTGGCGGCGGTGAGGGTGCCGCCGTGCAGCCGGACGTTCTCCTGGCTGATCGCGAGGCCGAGGCCGCTCCCGGCGGAGCGGGTGCGGGCGGCGTCGGCCTTGAAGAAGCGGTCGAAGATGTGGGGCAGCACCTCGGGGCCGATGCCGGGCCCGCTGTCGGCGACCTCCACGACGAGCCGCTCCCCCTGCGCCGCGGGGGCGGTGCGCACGGCGACCCGTACGGGGGCGGCGCCGTGCCGCAGCGCGTTGCCGACCAGGTTGGCGAGGACCACGTCGAAGCGGCGGGGGTCGAGGCGGGCCCGGACCCCGTCGGGCAGGTCGGTGACGACCCGTCCGTCGTCCCAGTGGCGGCGCTGGAGGGTCTTGCCCACGGCCTCGGCCACGTCCACGTCGTCCAGGTTGAGCCCGGCGGCGCGGGCGTCGAAGCGCGAGATCTCCATCAGGTCCTCGACGAGCACGGCGAGTTTGCCGGTCTCGGCGCTGATCAGCCGCAGCGCCTTGGCGGTGTCGGGGTCGAGCTGTTCGGCGTCCTCGTCGAGGACCTCGGTGACGGCGAGCATCCCGGCGAGCGGGGTGCGCAGTTCGTGGGAGACGTCGGCGGCGAACCGGCGGGCCCGGGCTTCGGCCTCCCGCAGTTCGGCCACGGACTCCTCCAGGGCTCCCGCGGTCTCGTTGAAGGTGCGGGCGAGGCCGGCCAGTTCGTCGGCGCCGCGGACCTCGATCCGGGTGTCGAGACGGCCGCGGCCCAGGTTCTGGGCGGCGCGGCGCATGTCGCGCACGGGCCGCAGGACGCTGCGCGCGGCGAGCAGGGCGGGGACGACGGAGATCGCCAGGCCCGGGACGGCGCCCTGCTTGGCGGCCTGGACCATGGCGTCCACGGTCTGCTGTTCGGTGGAGAGCGGCATGACGGCGTAGAGGACGGCTCCGGTCGCCTCGCGGGCGCCGTTGTGGAGGAAGACGGCGGGCATGCCGATGGTCAGATAGGGCTCGCCGCGGTCGTCGGTGACCCGCTGGAAGGCGCCGTGGGGGTGGGTGGACACCTGGGTGCGCAGGGTGTCGGTGAGGACGTCGGAGACGGGTGCGCCGAGGTCGGCGGAGGAGGCGCGCAGGGTGCCGTACTCGCCGAAGACCACCCAGGGGTGGGGCTTGCCGCGCCTGCCGACGTCGTCGACGACGCGCTGGAGCTGGCGCTGGTCCAGCGGGAGGGTCAGGGCCACGGCCTCCAGCTGTTCGCGCAGGGTGCCGACGGCGGTGTCCTGGCTCTGGGTGAGGACGGCGCTGCGCGCCTGCCGGTAGGTGAGGGCGGCGGTGCTGACCGCGCAGATCGCGGCGACCAGGAGGAACGCGGCGATCAGGCGGGTGCGCAGGCCGAACGGCGCGCGGCTGGGCACAGGGGTCTCCTAGAGCGGCCCGAAGCGGTAGCCGAAGCCCCGCACCGTCTGTATGTAGCGGGGGGCGTGGGCGGGGTCCTCGATCTTGTGGCGCAGCCGGCGGACGCAGGCGTCCACCAGCCGGGCGTCGGCGTGGTAGCTGTGCTCCCACACGCCCTCCAGCAGTTGCTGGCGGGAGAAGACCTGTTCCGGGGCGGCCGACAGGTGGAGGAGCAGTTTGATCTCGCTGGGGGCGAGGGCGAGCCGTTCGCCGTTCCGGGAGACGGTCAGGCCGGCGCGGTCGACGGTGAGCTCGCCGTGGTGTTCGACGCCGAGGCCGCCGCCGGGCGCGGGGCGGCGGCGCAGGACGGCGCGGACGCGGGCTTCGATGATCGCGGTGCGGGCGGGTTTGACGATGTAGTCGTCGGCCCCGGCCTCCAGGCCGACGACGATGTCGAAGTCGTCGCCGCGCGCGGTGAGCATGATGATCGGGACGAGGCTGGTCTCGCGGATCCGGCGGCAGACCTGGACGCCGTTGATCCCGGGGAGCATCAGGTCGAGCAGGACGAGCTCGGGGTGGAAGGTGCCCGTCAGGGCGAGGCCTTCCTCCCCGGTGCCGGCTGCTCTGACCTCGTGTCCCCTGCGGCGTAGGCCGAGGGCGACGCCTTCCCGGATGGAAGGGTCGTCCTCGATCAGCAGTACGCGTGGCATCCGGTCCAGTGTCCCAAGGTGTTCTGCCCGCCTTTCCTCCCGCTACCGGCCGGTCTTGCGGCGCAGGGAGTCCAGCAGGTCGGTGATCTCCGTCAGGCGCAGGGGCCTGGCGAGGAGTACGACGACCAGGGCCAGCGCGGCGGTTCCCGCTCCGGCCGCGGCGAAGGCGCCGAGGCCGTCGGCGGCGCGGGCGGCCGCGTACCCGGCGGCGGCCGCGGGCAGGCAGGCGGCGAGCAGCCGCAGGTGGGTGTGCAGGGCGGTGGCGCCGCGGGGGCCGGTGCGCGGGCCGAGCCGGCGGGAGAGGGTGGCGGCGGTGACGGCGGCGCCGCCGATGAAGGCGAGGGAGGTGGCGGCGGCCATGCCGGTGACCGCCCAGCGGGCGGGCAGCAGCAGGTAGGCGGCGTAGGAGAGGCCGGCGTTGAGGGCCACGACGACCAGGTTCAGGAAGAAGGGGGTCCGGGTGTCGGAGAGGGCGTAGAAGCCGCGGGCGAGCACGTACTGGGCGGAGTAGGCGACCAGCCCGGGGGCGAAGGCCATGAGCATGCCGGCCATGGCGGAGACGCCCTCGGTGGTGACGGAGCCGTATCCGGAGACGCAGTCCATCACCCAGGGGGCGAGGGCGGCGAAGAGGGTCGCCGCGGGCAGGACGAGGGCGGCACTGGAGCGCAGGGCATAGGAGACGTCCCGGCGGACGGCGCCGAGGTCGCCCGCGGCCGCGGCCGCGCTCATCCGGGGCATGAGGGCGGTGACCAGGGAGACGGTGACGATGCCCTGCGGGACGATCCACAGCTGGTAGGCGCTGCTGTAGGCGGCGTAGCCGAAGCCGGCGCCGCCGGGCTGGTCCTGGACGGTGGTCGACAGGCTGGTCACCACCCAGTAGGCGAACTGGTTGGTGAGCACGAGCACGACCAGCCAGCCCGCGTTGCGCAGGGGACGGGTGAGGCCGCTGCCGCGCCAGTCGAAGCGGGGGCGCCAGCGGAAGCGGGCGGCGCGCAGGGCGGGGACCAGGGCGAGGGCCTGGACGACGATGCCCGCGGTGGTGCCGAGGCCCAGCAGCCGCGTCTCGGAGGCGGTCAGCCCGTTCCGGCCGCCGCCGGAGGCGTACAGGAACCAGCCGAAGACGGCGATGATCACGAAGTTGTTGAGGACCGGCGTCCACATCATCGCGCCGAACCGGCCGCGGGCGTTCAGTACCTGGCCGAGCAGGGTGAACAGGCCGTAGAAGAGGATCTGCGGCAGGCAGAAGCGGGCGAGGGCGACGACCGTGTTGCGCTCCGCGTCCGTGTAGGAGGAGGGGGTGTACGCGTCCACGACCAGCGGTGCGGCGAGGACGGCGGCGGCGGTCAGCGCGAGCAGCGCCACGGTGCAGGCGGTCAGCAGCCGGTCGGTGTAGGCGGCCCCGCCGTCGCGGTGTTCCTTGGCCGCGCGGACCAGCTCGGGGACGAAGACGGCATTGAGCGCGCCGCCTATGAGCAGCATGTAGATGATGTTCGGCACGGTGTTGGCGACGGCGTAGCCGTCACCGAGGAACGCGGTGCCCAGCGCGGCGAGGACCACCGCGGAGCGGACGAAGCCGGTGGCGCGGGAGACGACGGAGCCGGCCGCCATGAGGGCGCCGCTGCGCAGCACCGAGGTCTTGGCCGGCGCCGGCTGGTCCGCCGGAGCCGGCCTGGTGTCGGTGGCTGTCACGGGCGGTCTCCCAGGTTCGGGGGCGGGGGTCGAACGTGGAGGGTACCCCGCGCGGGCGGCGGCCCCCGCCCCGGAATTCGTATCCGGAAGGGGCCGTTCGACCCTTTCCGCGGGCCGGAAGTCCTTTATCCGGACCGACACGGCTTTCGGAAGCGGAATGTGACGGTTCGGCAACCGTTTCGCTGCGGCCCACGTCACAAGGCCGGGGAAGGTCTTTTCCGGGGAATGCGCAACCTAAAGTCGTCCCGTTCACTCCTCCCTTGTGGACGATCATTGCTTCGGAGGGATTTTCCTTGAGCCGCTCACGCCGTACCGCACTCCCGCGCCGCCGGGTCCGCCATGCCGCGCTCGCCGGCACCGCACTGCTGGCCGCCGCGCTGACCGCCTGCTCGGGCGGCTCCGGCGACGGTGCGAACGGCGGCGGCAAGGCCGCGGACGCGAAGAACAAGGCGCCCATGGCCGTTTCGGTGAACCTGACGGACGGCCAGGTCAAGTCGGGCGAGCCGGTCAAGGTGACCATCGCCGACGGCAAGCTGGCCCAGGTGAAGGTGACGGACGGCAAGGGCGGGGAGCTGGCCGGGCAGATCGCCTCCGACGGCAAGAGCTGGACCTCGGGCCGCAACGCCGCACCGAACACGGACTACAAGGTCGAGGCGCAGAGCACGGACAGCCAGAGCGCGGGCACGCAGTTCAAGACCTCGGCCGCCGACAAGGTGAACAAGGTCTCCATCAACATCCCGAAGGGCAGCACGGTCGGGGTCGCGATGCCGGTCTCGCTGGTCTTCGACAATCCGGTGAAGAACAAGGCCGAGGTCGAGAAGCAGCTGAAGGTGACCACCTCGAACAACACCGAGGGTTCCTGGGGCTGGGTCAAGGACTATTCCGGCAACGACCGGGTGGACTGGCGCCCCAAGGACTACTGGAAGTCCGGCACCGACGTGAAGGTGGAAATGAACCTGAACGGCGTGGACTCCGGCGCCGGCGGCGGACTCTTCGCCCGCGATTACACCACCGAGTTCAAGATAGGCAAGGACCATCGGATGGAGGTCAGCCTCGACACCAAGAAGATGTCCATCACCGAGGACGGCCAGGTCGTCAAGACGGTTCCCGTCTCGGCGGGCACTCCGGGCGGTGAGAAGGCCTCCTGGTCCGGGAAGATGGTGCTGATGGCGAAGGAGGGCACCATCTTCATGGACTCGCAGACGGTGGGCCTCGGCGACTCCTACGCCAAGATGGTCGACTACTCGATGCGGCTGACCTGGTCGGGCATGTACGTGCACGCCGCCCCGTGGAACGACGACAAGTTCGGCAGGACCAACGCCAGTTCCGGCTGCGTGGGGATGAGCGACGCCAACGCCAAGGCCGTCTACGAGCAGGCGCAGCCGGGCGACCCCCTGGAGGTGGTCGGCAGCGGCTCGAAGGGCAAGGCGGACCTCGGCAACGGCTACGGCGAGTGGAACCTGCCCTGGGACCAGTGGAAGGCCAAGAGCGCGCTGACCGGAGCCACCCAGGCGGGCTGAGCGCGGCCCGGTGCGGGCGTCGGCGGATCCTGAAGTTCCACCAATTGTTACCGCTACGTAACTTACTGGCGGGTTACCTTGAGTAAGCCCCTCCCGTTACCGTCGGGTCACTTTCGGACACCGGCGCACGCGAGGAGCGTTCGATGAGAGCCCGCCCCCACACCGCAGCGGCAGCGGCCGCCCTGGTCGCGGCCACCGCGCTGGGCCTGGCCCCCCACCAGGCCCAGGCGGCCCCAACCGCCGCCCCGCCGCCCTCCCCCCAGGCGTCATCGTCGGACCTGGCCTTCCACGACATCCCCGGCTCCGGAGGCATCACCCTCAAGGGCAACGTCTTCACCCCGGCCGGCGCCGAGCCGGGCCGGAAGTACCCGCTGATCGTGCTCCCCACCAGCTGGGGCATGCCGCAGATCGAATACCTCGCCCAGGCCAAGCAACTGGCCGACTCCGGCTACACCGTGGTCAGTTACACCTCACGGGGCTTCTGGCTCTCCGGCGGGCAGATCGAGACGGCCGGCCCGGCCGACGTCGCCGACGTCTCCGCCGTCATCGACTGGGCCCTCGCCCACACCCCCGCCGACCCCGACCACGTGGGCCTGGGCGGGGTCTCCTACGGCGCGGGCATCAGCCTGCTGGCCTCCGCGCACGACCCCCGCGTCAAGGCCGTGGTCGCGCTCAGCGGCTGGGCCGACCTGATCGAGTCCATCTACTCCGGCCGCACCCAGCACCTCCAGGCCGCCGGGCTGCTCGGAGCCGCGGGCTACCTCACCGGCCGCCCCGGCCCCGAACTCCAGAAGGTCCTCGGCGACTTCCTGGGCTCCCGGCTGGAGAACGAGCAGTCGATGATCGACTGGGGCCGGAAGCGCTCCGCCGCCGAGCAGGTCGACCGGATCAACGCCAACGGCGCGGCGGTCATGCTGGGCAACGCCTGGGGCGACACCGTCTTCCCGCCCAACCAGTACGCGGACTTCTTCGAGAAGCTCACCGGCCCCAAGCGGCTGGAGTTCCGCCCCGGCGACCACGCCACCGCCGAGGCGACCGGCCTGTTCGGACTGCCCAACGACACCTGGACCGACGCCCACCGCTGGTTCGACCGCTACCTCAAGGGCGAGCGCAACGGGGTGGACACCGAAGCCCCCGTCCGGATCAAGTCCCGCAGCACCGGCGGCTACGAGGGCTACCCCGACTGGAAGTCGGTCGGCGCCGGCGGCCAGGAGCGGATCCCCCTCGCCGACACCGAGCACCTCCGGGCGAACGTGGACTCCGGCGCCGACGGCGGGATCGTCCTGCTGTCCAGCGTCCTCGACCAGTTCGCCAAGGCGCCCCCGGTCGTCTCCGTCCCGCTGCTGCCGCGCGCCTTCGCCGCCGTCTGGCAGTCCCCGCGCTACGAGCGGGAGCGCCGCGTACGCGGCACCGTCCGGCTGCACACCACCGTCACCCCCACCAAGGGCGACGGGACCTTCGTCGCCTACCTCTACGACGTCGGCCCCCTCGGCGTCGGCAAACTGGTCAGCAACGCCCCGTACACCTTCCACGGGAAGACCCCCGGACAGTCCTTCGGCGTGGACCTGGACCTCTTCTCCACCGCCTACGACGTGCCCGAGGGCCACCGGCTCGCCCTCGTCGTCGACACCGTCGACCCGCTCTACATCGAGCACAACCCCACCGGCGCGCAGCTGACCTTCTCCTCGCCGCGCACCGACCCCTCGTACGTCTCGGTGCCCCTGCGCGAGCAGTGATCGCCGGCTGCTGCCGGGGGGCCGCGCGCCTACCTCCCCGGCAGCACCGGCCCCGGCTCGGCGGGGGCGACCTCGACGGCCCTGGTCTTGAGGCTGCGGCGCTCCCGCCGGGCCACCCAGGTGGCCAGCCAGGACAGGAGCATGCACATCCCGATGTAGATCGGCGAGATGACCATCACGACGGGGATGAACGGCAGGTCGTAGTCCAGGTTCGAGGCGATCAGCTTCCCCGCGTGCAGGAACTCCTCGTAGGTGATCAGGAAGCCCAGCGAGGTGTCCTTCAGGGCCACCACCAGCTGGCTGATGATCGTCGGCAGCATCGCCCGCACCGCCTGCGGCGCCAGCACGAAGGTCATCACCTGGGTCTTGCGCATGCCGAGCGCGTACGCGGCCTCGCGCTGGCCCCGCTCGACGGAGTTGACGCCCGTACGGAAGACCTCGGCCAGCACCGAGCCGTTGTACAGGGTCAGCCCCGCCACCAGGGCGGGCAGCGGCTGCACCTTCAGGGCGACGAAGATGAAGAAGATCATCACCAGGACGGGCATGGCCCGGAAGAACTCCACGCACAGCGTCGCCAGCCAGCGCACCGGCCGGTGTACCGAGAGCCGTCCGGTGGCCAGCACCGCGCCGAGCAGCAGCGAGAGCACCGAGGCGTACACGAAGGCCTTCAGGGTGTTGCCCAGGCCCTTGAGCAGCAGGTCCTGGATGCCCTGGTAGGCGAAGGGGCGCCACTTGGCCCCGGTGAACTGGTGGGTGTCGAAGAGCAGGTGGAGGATCCAGGCGAGCAGGCCGAGGATCACCACCGTCGAGACGATCCCGTAGAGGAAGTGGCGGCGCAGGGTGTTCGGGCCGGGCAGGTCGTAGAGGGCGGTCGACTGCTGGTCCCCGTGCAGCGCGTGCGCGGTCATCGGGCGACTCCGTAGCGCTTCTCCAGCACGTTGAAGAGCGCGCTGATGGACAGGGTGATGATCAGGTAGCCGACGGCGATCCAGACGAAGGTCCAGATGATGCTGTAGCCCAGCTCGTTGAGGGTCTTGTAGGTGCCCAGCAGCTCGGTGACGCTGAAGGCGCCGGCGATGGCCGAGTTCTTGGCGAGGGCGATCAGCGTGGAGCCGATGGGCGGGATGACGGAGCGGAAGGCCTGCGGCAGCACGACCGTGCCCAGGGTCTGCCCGAAGTTCATCCCGAGGCTGCGGGCGGCCTCCCCCTGCCCCTTGGGCACGGTGTTGATGCCCGAGCGCAGGGCCTCGCAGATGAAGGCCGAGGTGTAGCAGCCGAGCGCGAGGACGGCGAAGAGCTGGAACGGCAGCACCAGTCCGAAGCGCGGCAGCCCCAGCAGCACGGCGAAGAACAGCAGGGTCAGCGGGGTGTTGCGCAGCACGGTCACCCAGACCGTGCCGAAGACCCGGAAGGAGCCGACGGGCGCGACGCGGAAGGAGGCCATCAGGAAGCCGAGGACCAGGGCGAGCAGCGAGGCGAAGACGGTGAGCTCGACGGTGCCGAGGAAGCCCTTGCCGTAGAGGGCGAAGTTCTCGGTGAGTACGTGCATGGTGGTGGCTCTCCCCTCAGCCCGCGGGGTAGCGGTCGATGGCGGGCGGTTGCGGGGCGGGCCGGCCGGAGAGGCCGAGGGTGGCCTCGTATGCCTTCTTCCAGTCGCCGTTCCTCTCGTGCGCCTCCAGGGCGTCGTCGAGGGCGAAGCGCAGGGCGTTGTCGGAGCGGGGGACGCCGATGCCGTAGGGCTCCCGGGAGAAGGGCTTGCCGACGACCTTGAGTTCCTCGGGGACCTTGGCGGCGTAGCCGAGGAGGATGGAGTCGTCGGTGGAGACGGCGTCGACCTGGTAGGTCAGCAGGTTGTCCACGCACACCGAGTAGGTGTCGTAGGCGACGAGCACCGCCTTGGGGTAGTCGCTCTGGAGACGCTGGTAGGGGGTGGAGCCGGCGGCCGAGCAGACCCGCTTGCCGGCGAGGTCCTGGGGGCCCTTGATGTCCTTCTCGTTCCGGCGGACCAGCAGGGACTGGCCGGCCATGTAGTAGGGCCCGGCGAAGCCGACCTGCTTCTTGCGCTTGTCGTTGATGGTGTAGGTGCCCACGTAGTAGTCGATCTGGCCGTTCTGCAGGGCGGTCTCGCGGTTGGCCGAGGCGATGGTCTTGAACTCGATCGTCTTGGGGTCGAAGCCGAGCGAGGCGGACATCATCTTGGCGATCTCGGTGTCGAAGCCGGAGTAGCGGCCGGTGGCGGGGTCCTTCTCGCCCATGTACGGCTGGTCCTCCTTGGCCCCGACGACGAGGTGGCCGCGCCGCTTGGCCTTCTCCCAGGTGGGTGAGGCGGGCAGGGTGAAGCCGGTGTCCACGTGGTAGACGGGCAGGTCCTCGGGCTGCGGCCCCTTGACCGGAGGGCTGCCGCTCTTCCCGCAGCCCGAGGCGGCCGCGAGCAGGACCAGGGCGACGACGGCGAGGACGAGGGCGCGCAGGGCGCGGCGGGTGTGGTTCATCGGGCCGCCCTCAGTGCTTGAGGATCTTGGAGAGGAAGTCCCTGGCCCGTTCGCTCTCCGGGGCGGTGAAGAACGCCTCCGGGGTGCGGTCCTCGATGATCCTGCCGTCCGCCATGAACACGACGCGGTTCGCGGCGGAGCGGGCGAAGCCCATCTCGTGGGTGACCACGACCATGGTCATGCCCTCGGCGGCGAGCTGCTGCATGACCTCCAGCACCTCGTTGATCATCTCGGGGTCGAGGGCGGAGGTGGGCTCGTCGAAGAGCAGGGCCTTGGGGTTCATGGCCAGGGCGCGGGCGATGGCCACGCGCTGCTGCTGTCCGCCGGAGAGCTGGGCGGGGAACTTCTCGGCCTGGTCGGCGAGGCCGACCCGGTCCAGGAGCTCGCGGGAGCGCTTGTCGGCCTCCTCCCTGCCCCGTTTCCTGACCTTGACCTGGGCCAGGGAGACGTTGGCGAGGACGGTCTTGTGGGCGAAGAGGTTGAAGGACTGGAAGACCATGCCGACCTCGGCGCGCAGCTGGGCCAGTTCCTTGCCCTCGTCGGGCAGCGGCCGGCCGTCGAGGAGGATCTCGCCGGATCCGATGGTCTCCAGGCGGTTGATGGTCCGGCAGAGGGTGGACTTCCCGGAGCCGGAGGGGCCGATGACCACCACCACCTCCCCGCGGCCGACGGTGAGGTTGATGTCCTGGAGGACGTGCAGATTCCCGTAGTGCTTGTTGACGTCCCGCAGCTCGATCAACGGTTCGACGGCCATACGCTGCCCTGCCCACTTGTCGGTGTGTCGAGGTCAGCGCAAACTATCCAGCGCGCACAGGGCACTTCACAGCGACACGCCCGAAAGGTACATAAAGCACATAGCCCCTTTAATGCGGCCCCTGGGGCGCGGCGGCACGCTCAGCCCTCGGAGGCCTCGGCGTAGGCCTGGCTGAGCTCGGGGGATCCGGTCATCGCCCAGGACACCCCCGACTCGACCACGTTCAGCTCCCGCCCCGAGGCCAGCCGGATCACGGGCTGCCCGCCCGGCCGGATCTGCCAGCCGGTACCGGGCACGGTCCGGACGATCACGGTCCCGAGGTAGAAGCCCGCGTCGTTGCCGAGCCAGGGCACCGCCTCCGGGTCGCGGCGCCAGCGGGGCATCAGCTGGTCGAGGGCCTCCAACGAGTCCGGGGTCTGGTCCAGTTCCAGTCCCGCGGACCTCGCCTGGGCGCGCAGCAGCTCGCACTCCGCGAACAGTTCGCCGATGCCCTCGGGATCCTCCGCGAGGGAGGCGGCCAGTCCCGCGGCGCCGTGTTCCGTCTGGTCCCGGTGGAGCCAGTTGGCCAGGAAGGGGATGCGCATACCCGCCAGCGTGGCACCCGGACGCGCCGCTGGCCACAGGGCGCGCCCCGGTTCCGGAGGCTTCTACAGGTCGAGGTCGACCACGACCGGGGCGTGGTCGGAGGCGCCCTTGCCCTTGCGCTCCTCGCGGTCCACGTAGGCGTCCTTGACGGCCTTGGCGAAGGGCTCGTTGCCGTAGACCAGGTCGATGCGCATGCCCCTGTTCTTGGGGAAGCAGAGCTGGCGGTAGTCCCAGTACGTGTACGGGCGGTCGTACTTGAGGGGGCGCGGCACCACGTCGGACAGGCCGGCGCCGCGCAGCGCCTCCAGGGCGGCGCGCTCGGCCGGGGTGACGTGGGTCAGGCCCTCGAAGACGGCCGGGTCGTACACGTCCTCGTCGGTGGGGGCCACGTTGTAGTCGCCGAGCACCGCGAAGGGGCGGGGACCGGCCGCGTCCTCGGCGACGGCGGCCGTGAGGGCGCGGAACCAGTCCAGCTTGTAGCCGTAGTGGTCGTGCTCGACCTCGCGGCCGTTGGGCACGTACACCGACCACAGGCGCACCCCGCCGCACGTGGCGGAGATGGCGCGGGGCTCCTGCACGCCCTCGTAGTCCGGGCCGCCGGGCAGCCCCGTGACGACGTCCTCCAACCCGACCCGGGAGAGCAGGGCGACGCCGTTCCACCGGCCGGTGGCGTTCACGGCCGACTCGTAGCCCAGCTCGCGCAGCGCGTCGGCCGGGAACTGCTCGACCGTGCACTTGGTCTCCTGGACGCAGAGCACGTCGGTGCCGGACGACTCCAGCCAGGCCAGCAGGCGGGGCAGCCGGGCGGTGATCGAGTTGACGTTGAAGGTGGCGATACGCATGCCCACCAACCTACCGCCCGGCACCGACACTCAGAGGGCGGCGCTCTCTCCGGCCCCGAGCCTGCTGTGGGGGGCGCCGCCGAGGTTGGCCAGGGCGGTGTCGTAGATCGGCCGGGCGATGTCCGCGAGGTAGGCGTCGTGGATGTCGATCGCCCGGCGCGGCTTGACCTCGCGCACGTAGTCGATCACTTCGGCGATCTTGTTCCAGGGGGCGTGCACCGGCAGCATCAGGGTGTCGACGGGGGCGCCGGGGACGGTCAGCGCGTCCCCGGGATGGAAGAGGGAGCCCTCGACGAGGTAGCCGACGTTGGTGACGCGCGGGATGTCCGGGTGGATCTCGGCGTGCAGTTCGCCGTGGACCTGGACCTCGAACCCGGCGGCGGTGAAGGTGTCCCCGTGCCCGACGGTGTGCACCCGGCCCGGGTAGGCGGCGGCCATCCGCTCGGCGACGCCGCGCAGGGTCCACAGGGCCGCCGCCGGGTTGGCGTCGAGGGCGGCGCGCAGCCGACCCTCGTCGAAGTGGTCGGGGTGCTCGTGGGTGACCAGCAGGGCGTCCGCCCCGAGGCCCGCGTCCGGTTCGCTGAAGGCGCCCGGGTCGATGACGAGCGTCTGCCCGTCCTTCTCCAACTGGACGCAGGAGTGCAGCCGTTTGGTGAGCTTCATGATCCCCACCCTATGCCGCGCGGACTACGGGACGGTGGTGGAGACCACGTAGACGCGGGGGGCGTCGGGGTTGGTGAAGTCGACCGTGACGTCCCGGGTGGGGCGCGGGTCCTGGGCCTCCAGGGTGGTCCCGGACCACTGGTGCGCGGGGCTCCAGCTCCAGCCCGCCACGTGCGCGTCGCGCTCGGAGACCGAGACGCCGGGGGTCAGGGCCCCGACGCTGGTGCCGATGTCGGCCAGGAAGGTGTCCAGCTGCTGGGGGGTGACCTGGAACTGGACGTACAGCCGGCTGGTGTGCCAGTTGTTGGTCTCCAGGTAGCCGACGTGCGAGGCCATCATCGGGATCGGCACCTCGTAGATGCTGCGCTGCACCTTGGACGGCCAGTCCGGGCGGACCTTGACGGCGCCGACCCGCGCCGCCTTGTCCCGGCCGCTCTCGCGGCTCTGCTGGGCGGAGATGGCCAGGTAGCCGGCCGGGACGCCGACGAGCAGCAGGATGACGATCGCGGTGATCCAGCGCCGGCGCACGGTACGGCGCCGCTCCGCGGCGGTGGGCGGCCGGTCGCCGCCGGCCTCGGGCGAAGAGGCCTGGCGGGGCAGGGCGGGCGGAGTCACGGCTGTTCCTGGTCCTCGGGGCCGGCGGCGCCGCGCCGGCCGAACTGCGCATAGCGCTCGTGGCGCTCGACCCGGCGGCGGGTGGCGCGCCGGAAGCGGCGGGCGACCAGCCGGGCGAGGTCGGCGGCGCCGACCATGCCCGCCTCGGGGCCCAGCTCGGCCTTGGCGATGCGGGCCTCGGGGCGGTAGCCGCGGCCGGTGAGGTGGCGCCGGAAGGCGTCCCGGGCGGGGCCGATGAGCAGGTCGTCGGCGGCGCTGACGCCCCCGCCGATGACGAAGCAGGAGGGGTCGAGGGCGGCGGCGAGGTTGGCGATGCCGACGCCGAGCCACTGGCCGATGTCCTGGAGCAGCTCGACGCACATGGCGTCGCCCTCGCGGGCCAGCTCGGTGATCAGCGGCCCGGTGATCTCGTGGACGTTGCCGCCGACCCGGGCGATGATGTCGTGCGCCACCGGGGAGTCGGCGGCGGCCAGCTCGCGCGCCTCGCGGACCAGGGCGTTGCCGGAGCTGTACTGCTCCCAGCAGCCGCGGTTGCCGCAGGGGCAGCGGTGTCCGCCGGGGACGACCTGCATGTGGCCGAACTCGCCGGCCACCCCGTAGCGGCCGCGCTTGACCTGGCCGCCCTCCAGGATGGCCCCGCCGATGCCGGTGCCCAGCGTGATCATGACCAGGTGGTCCTCGCCGCGGCCGGCGCCGAAGCGCCATTCGGCCCAGGCGGCGGTGTTGGCGTCGTTGTCCACCATGACCGGGACGGCGAGCCGGGCCTGGAGGGCGTCGCGCAGGGGCTCGTCCCGCCAGGCCAGGTGGGGGGCGAAGAGGACCCGGGAGCGGTCGGCGTCGACCCAGCCGGCAGCGCCGATGCCCACGGCGTGCACGTCGTGCCGGTCGGAGAGGTCCAGGACCAGCTCCACGATGGTGTCCTCGACGACCTTGGGGCTCTTGGACTTGTCGGGGGTCTCGGCGCGGATCTTCTCCAGGATGACCCCGTCGGCGTCGACGACGCCGGCCATCACCTTGGTGCCGCCGATGTCGATGCCGACCGTCGGGACGCGCGGGGCGGTCAGGTGGGAGCGGCGCTCACGGGTCCCGATGGTCCGCAGGACGGTGCCTCGCGCCGACCCGCGGGGGGTGAGCGAGAAGTCCCGGTAGGTGGTCATCGAGTCGTGTCGTCCCTGTCGGAGGCGGTGGCGGGGGTGGCGGGGAGGGAGCCGGACGGGGTGTCCGGTGCTGATTCTGCCACCCGCTCCAGTTCGTGGCTCAGCTCCTCCAGCTCGGAGCCCCCGGCCATCTGCCGGGTGAGCTCGTCGAGGGTGATGGAGTCGCGGGTGTGACTGCCCGCCATGGTGCCGCGCTTGAGGAGCACGAAGCGGTCCCCGACCAGGTGGGCGTGGTGCGGGTTGTGGGTGATGAGGACCACGCCGAGGCCGGCGTCGCGGGCCGCGGCGACGTACTTGAGGACCACGCCGGACTGCTTGACGCCGAGCGCGGCGGTGGGCTCGTCCAGGACGAGGACCTTCGCGCCGAAGTGGACCGCGCGGGCGATGGCCACGCACTGGCGCTCACCGCCGGAGAGGGTGCCGATCGGCTGGTCCACGTCCCGCAGGTCGATGCCCATGCGCAGCAGCTCGGCGCGGGTGGTCTCGCGCATGAGGGCCACGTCGAGGCGGCGGAAGGGGCCGCGGCCCCGGGTGGGCTCGGAGCCGAGGAAGAAGTTCCGCCAGACCGGCATCAGGGGGACGACGGCGAGGTCCTGGTAGACGGTGGCGATGCCGCGGTCGAGGGCGGCGCGCGGGTTGGCCAGCACGGTCTCCTCGCCCTCGATCTCGAAGGTTCCGGCGTCGTGCCGGTGCAGCCCCGCGATGATCTTGATGAGGGTGGACTTGCCGGCGCCGTTGTCGCCGAGGACGCAGGTGATCTCGCCGGCCGACACCTCCAGGGAGACGTCGCGCAGGGCGCGGATGCTGCCGTAGTACTTGCTGACTCCGGTCAGCTTGACCAGGGGCTCGCTCATGACCGTGCCTCCGCCCGCTTGCGGACCCATGCGTTGAGCAGCGTGGCGAGCAGCAGCATGGCGCCGAGGAAGAACTTGAACCAGTCGGGGTTCCACTGGGCGTAGACGATGCCGTTGCTGGCCATGCCGAAGATGAACGCGCCGACGGCCGAGCCGATCGCGGAGCCGTAGCCGCCGGTCATCAGGCAGCCGCCGATGACGGCCGCGATGATGTACAGGAACTCGTTGCCGACGCCCTCCCCCGACTGGACGACGTCGAAGGAGAAGAGGATGTGCTGCCCGGAGATCCAGGCGCACAGCGCGACGCCCATGTAGAGGCCGATGCGGGTCTTGACGACGGGGACGCCGGTGGCGCGGGCCGCGTCGGCCCCGCCGCCCACGGCGAAGATCCAGTTCCCGGCGCGGGTGCGCAGCAGGATCCAGGTGGCGACGGCGACCAGGGCCAGCCACCACAGGATGGTGACCTTGAGGGTGACCGAGCCGACGTTCCACTGGGAGGCGAACAGGGCGCGGGCGGAGGGGAAGCCCTCCATGTCGGCGATCGTCTTGGTGGAGACGGTGCCGCTGATCAGCTTGGTGAAGCCGAGGTTCAGGCCGGTCAGCATCAGGAAGGTGCCGAGCGTGATGATGAAGCTGGGCAGCCTGGTGCGGGTCAGCATGAACCCGTTGAAGAACCCGATGGCGAGGGTGACCAGCAGGGACACCCCGACGCCCACCCAGACGTTGGCGGTCATCTGGTAGCTGAACATCGAGCTGAACAGCGCCGAGGTGGTCACCATGACGCCGGCGGACAGGTCGAACTCGCCGCCGATCATCAGCAGGGCCACCGGGACGGCCATGATCCCGATGGTGGAGGCCGAGTACAGGACCGTGCTGAGGCTGGCGGCCTTCAGGAAGCTGTCGGCGGCGAACGAGAAGAAGACGAAGACGGCGGCGGCGCCGACGACCGCGCCCAGCTCGGGGCGGCCCAGCAGCCGGCGCACGGAGGAGACGGGCGCGAGCCGCTCGTCGGCGGCGGGGGCGGCGGTGCTCATCGGCTGCCCCGCTTGATGAACGGCTCCAGCTTGGCGACCTGGTCGGCGGTGACGATCTGCGGTCCGGTCAGCACCGGGCGGCCGCCGCCGAGCACGTCGCCGTTGTAGCGGTAGAGCCACAGCAGGTCCACGGCCTCGTACCCCTGGAGGTAGGGCTGCTGGTCCACGGCGAAGCCGAGGGCGCCGGACTTCAGGTCGCGGGCGACGGACTCGTTGAGGTCGAAGGTGTCCACCTCGGCCTTGCTGCCCGCCGCCTCCTTGGCCTTGACGGCGGTGGGGGCGAAGGGGGCGCCCAGGGTGAGGATGCCGTCGACGGACGGGTCGGCCTGGAGCTTGGCCTGGATGGCGGCCTGGACGGAGGGCATGTTCGTGCCCTCGACGTAGAGGTTCTCCAGGCTGCCGCCGAAGGTCTTCTTCGCCCCGGCGCAGCGCTGCTCGTGGCCGACGTTGCCCTGCTCGTGCAGGACGCAGACCGCCTTCTTCAGGCCCCGCTTGGTCATCTCGGTGCCGACGGCCTCGCCGGCGATCTCCTCGTCCTGGCCGATGTGGGCCAGCGCCCCGTACGCGGCGGACTGGGCGGAGCCGGAGTTGACCGTGATGACGGGGATGCCCGCCTTCACCGCCTTGCCGACGACGTCCTTGAGGGCCTCGGGCTTGGCGAGGCTGACGATGATCCCGTCGACCTTCTGGTCGATGGCGTTCTGCACGAACTGGGCCTGCTGCTGCGCCTGGTCGTCGTGCGAGTAGACGAAGTTGATGTTGTCCTTCGCCGACGCCTCCTTGGCGCCCTTCTGCACGATGTCCCAGAAGGTGTCGCCGTCGCCCGCGTGCGTGACCATCGCGAAGGTCCAGCGCGGCGTGGACACGGCGGGCCGGCCCGCCTCCGCGGCCTTCGCCCGTTCCTCGGCACGCTTGCCGCCCGTGCTGCTGCAGCCCGCGAGGGAGGCCCCCAGTACCGCCGCGAGCACGGCGCCGACGACGCGTACCCCTGTCCGAACCCTAGCCACGTCCCCGTGCCCTTCCCTCGTCCGTCATGAATCGGTCATTTCCGGTGTCAGCCGCCCAGTATCCGCCACAGTGGACCATGAAGGGTCATCGGGGCGTGCGGGAGCGGATTGACAGGTCCCCCGTACGGGGTCACGTTGAGTGCATGCGCATCGGGCTCATCGGAACGGGCCGGATCGGCTCCTTCCACGCGGCCTCCCTGGCCCGCCACCCGGATGCCGGCTCGCTGCTGCTGGCCGACGCCGAACCGGGGCGGGCCGCGCGGCTCGCGGAGCGGCTGGGCGCGACCGCCGCGCCCTCCGTCGACCAGGTGTTCACCTGGGGCGTGGACGCGCTGGTCGTGGCCTGTTCCACCGAGGGGCACGCCGGTCTCGTCGTCCGGGCGGTGCGCGGCGGGCTGCCGGTGTTCTGCGAGAAGCCGCTGGCCCCCGACCTGGCGCGGACCCTGGCGGTGCTGCGCGAGGTGGCCGCCGCCGGCGGTGTGCTCCAGGTCGGCTTCATGCGCCGCTTCGACGCCGGGTACCGGACCGCGCGGGAGCTGGTCCGTTCGGGTGCCCTGGGGCGGCTGCACACCGTCCGCACGATGACCGCCGACCCGGCGCCGCCGCCCGCCGCCTACCTCGCCGCCTCCGGGGGCCTGTACCGGGACTGCCTGGTGCACGACTTCGACATGACGCGCTGGGTGACCGGAGGGGAGGTCGCCGAGGTGTACGCGGCCGGTTCGGACGCCGGGCCGGCCGTCTTCCGCGAGAGCGGTGACGTCGACACGGCGGCGGCCGTCCTGACCCTGGCCGACGGGACCCTGGCGACCTGTACCGGCACCCGCTGCAACGGCGCCGGGTACGACGTGCGGATGGAGCTCGCCGGGGAACGGGACCAGGTCTCCTGCGGGCTGGACGACCGGACGCCGATCGCCTCGACGGAGCCGCACGGCCCGCCCCCGGCGAGCAAGCCGTGGTCCGGGTTCCTGGAGCGGTTCGGCCCCGCCTACGAGGCGGAGCTCGCGGCCTTCGTGCGACTGGTGCGCGGCGAGGGGGCCAATCCGTGCGACGGGCGGGAGGCACTGGCCGCCTTCCGGGTGGCGGAGGCGTGCGAGCGCTCGCGCCGGGAGCGGCGCCCGGTACGGCTGGAGGAGCTCCCGGACCTGTAGGGCGGGCATGCGGGTCACAGTAGGCCCGGTGATCAAATCCGGATGAGGCGATTGTCGGCCAATCGCCCCGTCGGCGGGCCCGCCGGGGCTCAGCCCGCCGCGCGCCGCCCCCAGGCCGGCCGGCTCAGGCCTCGAAGTCGCGGAAGGGGGCCCGGCCCGTGGGGCGGTAGGTGTGGATGGCGGTGCCGCTGGCGGTGGTGCGCGAGGCGGTCAGCTCGCAGGCCGTGGGCAGCCCGCCGGTGGGGAACAGGCGCCGGCCCGCGCCCAGGAAGACCGGGAAGACGAGCAGGTTCAGCTCCTCGACCAGGTCCCGCGCGAGCAGCCACTGCGCGAGCCGCCCGCTGCCGTGCACCTGGAGCTCCCCCTCGGTGGCGTCCTTGGCCCGCACGACCTCCGCCTGGAGCTGCTCCCCGTCCAGGACGGCGGCCGGCCCCCAGGCGGGCTCCTTGAGGGTGGTGGAGGCGACGTACTTCGTCAGCCGGTTCAGCCGGTGCGCGATCGGGCTGGCGGGGTCGTCGTGGTGCGGCCAGTACGCGGCGAAGATCTCGTACGTGCGCCGGCCGAGCAGGAAGGCTCCGGCGCGGCCGAAGACCTCCTCCATGAACTCCTGCATGCCCGCGTCCGCGTGGGGGGCGAGCCAGCCCCCGTAGGCGAAGCCGTCGCTGTCGTCCTCCGCCCGCGCTCCGGGGGCCTGCATCACCCCGTCGAGGGTGAGGAAGGTGGTGAGGGTCAGCTTGCCCATGGGTCGGCGCTCCTCGTGTCGGTGCCCTGTCCGGTCCTGTCCTGTCCTGTTCCAGACTCCCGGGCGCCCGGGAACTCGTCGCCGCGGCGCGCGTGAACGCGGGGTCGGATTCCCGCCAGCGCCACCGGGCCCGCCGAGATTTGATTGAACCCGCAACCAATTGCTCCGGGAGGTAACGGGAATGAACGGCGACACGGTGGCTCTGGTGACGGGCGGCAGCCGGGGGATCGGGGCGGCCACCGCGCTGCGGCTGGCCGAGGACGGCTTCGACGTGGCGCTCACCTACGTGGACGGCGCACGGGCCGCGGCACAGGTGGTCGGCAGGATCGAGGCGCTCGGCCGACGGGGCCTGGCGGTACGGGCCGACGCGGGCGCCCCCGAGGGCCCGCGGACGGCGGTGGAGGAGACCGTCCGCACCCTCGGACGGCTCGACGTGCTGGTCAACAACGCCGGCGTGGGCGTGCTCGGCCCGGTGGAGGCGCTCGGCGCGGCCGATGTGGACCGGGTCCTCGGCGTCAACGTCCGGGGCGCGTTCCTGGCCGCTCAGGCGGCGGCCGGGCACATGGGCCCCGGCGGACGGATCGTCACCATCGGCAGCTGCATGGTGGCGCGGGTCCCCGGCCCGGGCGGCACGCTGTACGCGATGAGCAAGGCGGCGATGACGGGCCTGACGAAGGCCCTCGCCCGGGAGCTCGGCGGCCGCGGCATCACCGCCAACCTGGTCCACCCGGGGCCCACGGACACCGACATGAACCCGGCCGACGGACCGTACGCGGACCCGCAGCGGGAGCTGACCGCGCTCGGGCGCTACGGCACCGCCGAGGAGGTGGCGGCGATGGTGTCCTTCCTCGCGGGACCGGACGCCGGGTACGTCACCGGGGCGGAGTTCTCGGTGGACGGCGGCCACGCCGCGTAGCCCTCGGGGCCGGGCGTGCGGGCTGCGGTGCGGCTGCCGCCCCCGCCGGGCCCGGGCCCGGCAGGCGCCGATGGGGCGCACCACCGAAGTGGTGCGCCCCGTCGGCGTCTTCCTTACCCCGGGGGTGTCGGCCCCCGGGGCGGGTCGGAGGCGGGCCTGATCAGCCGCCCAGCTCCTGGTGACGGGCGGCCAGGGCGGCCGCGCCGTTCTCCGTCAGCGAGCCGAAGAGGCGCAGGCGGGAGAAGCCGCCGTCCGGGAAGATGTCGATCCGGACGTGCGTGCCGACCGCCGGGGTGTCCAGCACGAAGCGGTGGTTGGTGTCGGGCTGCAGGCGGGTGCGCGGCAGGAACTCCGTCCACTCGCCCTCCTCGCCCGTCTTGACGGACAGCGAGGCCCAGCCGGCCGAGTTGCCCTTGAGGTACGCGGTGTCGATCTCGACGGCGCGGATCTCGGACTCGGTGACGAGCTGGTAGCGGATCCAGTCGTTGCCGTTGTCACGACGGCGCGCGGTCTCCCAGCCGTCGTCCATCTTGCGGGAGCGGCCCGGGTTGATGGTGTTGGTCGGCGGGGAGTAGAAGCGGTTGGACGCGTCCTGGACCGAGCCGCCGTTCTCCAGCGCCACCACGTCGAAGGAGCCGAGCGCCGCGAGCCACTTCGGGTCCGGCAGGACCTCGCCGTAGACGCGCAGGCGGGCGATGCCGCCGTCGGGGTGCTGGTTGACGCGCAGGTGGGTGAAGCGCTGCTCCACGGCGATCTCGAAGCCGTTGGCCGCGTGGCCGCCGACCGGGGTGCGCTCGACGAGGGTCGTCCACTTCACGTCGTCGCCCAGGAGCTCCTCCGGGGTCGGCGCCAGGGCGCCCTCCCAGTTGGTGCCCTCGACGGAGACGGCCTGCGGCATGTTGCCGCGGAAGTGGGCGGTGTCGACGACGATGCCGCGGATCACGCCGGGGGCGCCCAGGCGTACGAGCGCCCAGTCGTGGTCCTCGGGGGTCGGCCAGGGCTGGGTGGCGGAGACGCCGCGGCGGCGGCGGGTCTCCCAGCCGTCCATGACCTTGCCCTTGTGGCCGAAGTCCTCGGGGTCGAAGTGCGCGGCCTCGGAGATCAGCAGGTTCTCGCGCTGGGCGAAGAACTCGTCGTTGGCGGCGATGACACCGGCGCCCAGCTCACGGGCGGCGAGGTTCGCGTACTGGGTGAACGGGAAGTCCGCGGTGCGGTAGTCCGCGTACGGGTCGCCGCCCCCGTACGGGTTCGCGTTGCCGGTGAAGGATTCAATCGCCACTGTCAGTTCTGCCTTTCGAGGAGGAGGCCCGTGGGCTCGGTCGGGGTGCCGTGGTCGGCGATCCGCGTGCCGCGCAGCCAGGTGGACTTCACGACGCCGTGCAGGGTCTTGCCCGCGTACGCCGTGACCTGGTTGCGGTGGTGGAGTTCGGCCGGGTCCACGGTGAACGTTTCTTCGGGGGCCAGGACGGCGAAGTCGGCGTCGCGGCCGGCCTCGATGGCGCCCTTCTGCGCCAGTCCGGCGAGGGCGGCCGGGGCGGCGGATATCCAGCGGACGACGTCCTCCAGGGTGCGGCCGCGCCGGCGGGCCTCGGTCCAGATGGCCGGCAGGCCCAGCTGGAGGGAGGAGATGCCGCCCCAGGCGGTGGCGAAGTCACCGGTCTTCAGGTCCGCGGTGGACGGCGAGTGGTCGGAGACGATGCAGTCGATGGTGCCGTCGGCGAGCGCGTCCCACAGGACGTCCTGGTTGGCGGCCTCGCGGATGGGCGGGCAGCACTTGAACTCGGTGGCGCCGTCCGGGACTTCCTCGGCGGTGAGGGTGAGGAAGTGCGGGCAGGACTCGACCGTGATCCGCACGCCCTCGGCCTTGGCGGCGGCGAGCAGCGGCAGCGCGGAGGCGGAGGACAGGTGCAGGACGTGCACGCGGGCGTTCAGCCGCTTGGCCTGGGCGATCAGGTTCTCGATCGCGGTGTTCTCGGCGTCCTGGGGCCGGGAGGCCAGGAAGTCGGCGTACTTGGGGCCCGGGTTCTGCGGGGCGGACTCCAGGTGGTGCGGGTCCTCGGCGTGCACGATCAGCAGGCCGCCGAAGCCGGTGATCTCGGCGAGGGAGGTGGCCAGCTGCTCCTGGTCCAGCAGCGGGAACTCGTCCACGCCGGAGGGCGACAGGAAGCACTTGAAGCCGTAGACCCCGGCGTCGTGCAGCGGGCGCAGGTCCTTGACGTTGTCGGGCAGGGCGCCGCCCCAGAAGCCCACGTCCACGTGCGCCTTGGTCCGGGCGACCTCCTGCTTGACGCGGAGGTTGTCGACCGTGGTGGTCGGCGGCAGGGAGTTGAGGGGCATGTCGAGGATGGTGGTGATGCCGCCGGCGGCGGCCGCGCGGGTCGCCGTCCAGAAGCCCTCCCACTCGGTGCGGCCCGGGTCGTTGACGTGGACGTGGGTGTCCACGAGACCGGGGAGCAGGACGTCGTCGCCGAAGTCCTCGAGCCGGGCCCCGGCCGGTACCTCGGCCTCGTACGCCAGCACGGCCGCGATCTTCCCGCCGGCGACGGCCACCGAGGCGGCGCGCGTCCCCTCGGGGGTGATGACGCGCGTCGAGCGCAGTACCAGTTCCACAGGCACGTCGGCCACCGGAACCTCCCCATCTACTTCCACAGAGCGAAATTCAACGTTCTGTTGACGGAGTCTCCATCCCGATCCGGGGCCAGTCAAGAGTGCCCGGAGGGACCGCTGACGCGTAGGCACCGCAATTGGATGTTTCCACGAGATGGAATTAAGATTTCACTATCCAGAATGTAGCTACCACCACCGGCCCCCGGGCCGGTAACTTCCGAGGACGTCCGCCACCAGGACAAACCGCCTCTGACCGGCGGGGACGGCCGAGGCCCGGCTCTAGGGCCGACGTCGACCGACCGGTAGGCTGCTCCCTTGCCTGCCAGCACCGAAAGGACCGCGCCGTGCCGACGTCCAGCGCCAGCACCACCGACGCTTCCGCCAAGCCCACCGCCGCCAGCGGTGGCGTCCAGTCCCTCGAGCGCGCCTTCGATCTGCTCGAACGGATGGCCGACGCCGGGGGCGAAGTCGGTCTCAGCGAGCTCTCCGCCGCGAGCGGCCTGCCGCTGCCCACCATCCACCGCCTGATGCGCACCCTCGTCGCCTGCGGCTACGTCCGGCAGCAGCCCAACCGACGGTACTCCCTCGGCCCCCGCCTGATCCGCCTCGGCGAGTCCGCGTCGCGGCTGCTGGGCACCTGGGCGCGCCCCTACCTCGCCCGGCTGGTCGAGGAGACCGGCGAGACCGCCAACATGGCCCTGCTCGACGGGGACGAGATCGTCTACGTCGCCCAGGTGCCGTCCAAGCACTCCATGCGCATGTTCACCGAGGTCGGCCGCCGGGTCCTGCCGCACTCCACCGGCGTGGGCAAGGCGCTGCTCGCCCACACCCCGGCCGAGGAGGTACGGGCCCTGCTGGCGCGCACCGGGATGCCGGCCGCGACCGAGAAGACCATCACCACGCCCGAGGGCTTCCTGGAGGCGCTGGAGCAGGTCCGCAGGGCGGGGTACGCGGTCGACGACAACGAGCAGGAGATAGGGGTCCGCTGCCTGGCCGTGTCGGTGCCGAACTCGCCGACCGCCGCCGCGATCTCGATCTCGGGACCGGCAGGCCGGGTGACGCAGGAGGTGGCCGAGTCCTTCGTGCCGATCCTGCAGGGCGTGGCCGCGGAGCTGTCGGTGGCCCTGCAGAGCCAGACCCCCGCCTAGGGGAGTCCGCGCGTACGAGAGCCCCGGCCGCCCCTCCCCCTGTGGGGGGCGGCCGGGGCTCTCGCGTGCGCGGGCCCGGGTGGGCCGGGTCAGGCCGCCGGGGCGGCCGCGGAGGGCTCGGCGGGCCGGGCGCCGTGGGTGAGGCGGCCGTCGGTCATGGTCGCCGTGCGGTCCATCCGGTCCAGGTGGGCGTGGTCGTGCGTGACCAGCACGGTGGCGGTGGAGCGCTCGCGGGTCAGGGTGACCAGCAGGTCGAGGACGGCCGCGCCGCGCTCGTGGTCCAGGGCGCTGGTGGGCTCGTCGACCAGCAGCACGGAGGGCTCGTTCATCAGGGCGCGGGCGATGTTCACCCGCTGGCGCTGCCCGCCGGAGAGCTGGTGGGGGCGCTTGTCGGCCTTGTCGGCCAGGCCCACCGCGTCCAGCAGCTCCAGGGCCCGGCGGCGCAGCTGCCGGGCGGGGCGGCCGGAGAGGTGGGCCATCACCTGGAGCTGCTCGGCGGCGGTCAGCGACGCCAGCAGGTTCGGCTGCTGGAAGACGATGCCGATCTCCTCGCGGCGCAGGGCCGCCTTCTCGGCGGCGCCCAGCCGCGCGGTGTCGCGGCCCGCGACGAGGACCCGGCCGGAGTCGGGGGTCACCAGGGTGGCCGCGACGGCCAGCAGGCTGGACTTCCCGGATCCCGAGGGCCCCACGATCGCGGTGAGGGTGCCGGCGGGCACCTCCAGCTCCACCGCGTCGAGGGCGGTCAGGCGGCCGTCGCCGTCGGGGTAGGTCAGCGTGACGTCGTGGAGGAAGAGGGTCATCGGGCGCTCCCCAGGGCGGTCAGCGGGTCGACGGCGGTGATCCGCCGGATGGACAGGGCCGCGCCCAGCGCACCGAGCACGATCATGATCCCGGCGGGGGCCAGCACGGTGGCGGCGTCGAGGACGAAGGGCACGTCCCCGCCGCTGATCAGGGCCCCGATCCCGGACGCGAGGGCGGTGCCGGCCCCGGTGCCGAGGGCCAGCATCACGACGGCCTGGCCGAGGGCGTCCTTGAGGAGGTACGGGGTGGAGGCGCCCAGCGCCTTGAGCACGGCGATGTCGGCGCTGCGCTGGATGGTCCACACGGTGAAGAAGGCCCCTATGACCAGCGCGGAGATGGCGAAGAGGAAGCCGCGCATCAGCTGGAGCGAGCCGTTCTCGGCCTGGTAGGACCCTATGGCGCCGAGGGCCTCGTCGACGGTCTGGCTGCGGGTGCCGGCCGCCTCGTCGCCGGCGGCCCAGTCCACGTTGCCGGAGCCGTCGAGGGCGAGGACGGTGGCGGTGGCGGTGGCGGTGGAGGAGGTGCCGGGGTTGCCGGCGCGCTGCCAGTCGCCCAGGTCCGTCCAGACGACCGGGGTGTGGCTGTAGGCGGCGGTGCCCGAGACGGCGGCGACGGTCAGCTCCAGCGGCCCGGCCCGGAACCGGTCCCCCGCGGTGAGCCCGCCCAGTTCCTTGGCGGCCTTCTCGGAGAGGACGGCCCGGCCCGGGCCCAGCCCCGTCCCGGCCGGGGCGAGGCGGCCGGCGGGCTCGACGCCGAAGAGGGAGACTGCGGCCGTGCGCTCACCGGCCAGGGCGTTGGTGGTGCGGATGCCGAGCGGCTCCGCGGCCTTGACGCCGGGGCGCCCGCGCCAGGCCTGCCAGGCGCTCTCGGGCAGCTGGGAGCTGGTGAAGGACACCTTCTGGTCCCCGGGCGGCAGGGCGAAGGCCAGCCGGGAGGCGGGCAGCCCGGTGACGGCCGAGATGTTCTCCCGGGCCAGACCGGACGTGAGCCCCGACAGCAGGCCGACCAGCAGCGTGATCAGCAGGACGACCGAGCCCATGAGGGCGAAGCGGCCCCTGGCGAACCGTAGATCTCTCCATGCGACGAACATGTCCCCCACCTTGGTCGTCCGCCCGGGCCCGGGGCATCGCGCCACGGGAGGGATCCTGGTATCGAAGGAGGCATTCCGATATCGAACTTTCGGTTGACCGGTGCCCCCTGCGGCCCGCTTACGCTGGTCGGACGATGTCCTCCGCCGCACCCTCCCGCCCCCTGACCCCCGTCACCCGCGTCCTGCGGCTGTGCCTGCACGCCCTGTTCGCGGGGCTGCTCGCGTTGGCCGCCGCCCGGGCCGTCACCGGCTCCGCGCCCCGGGCCGGATGGGTGGTCGCCGTCTGCGCCCTGCTGGCCGCCGCGTACGCGGCCGGGGTACGGGCCCCGGCGGTCGGGCGGTCGGCCCGCGCCGCCGGGGCGTGGCTGGCGGGGATGGGCGGGGTGTGGGGCGCCCTGCTCGTCCTGTCCCCCGACGGGCTGTGGCTGGCGTTCCCGCTGTACTTCCTGGAGCTGCACCTGCTGCGGCTGCGCTGGGCGCTGGCGGCGGTCGCGGTGACGGCCTGCGCGGCGATCGGCGGGTTCCTGGGGCACAGCGGCTCCGTCACGCCGGGGGCCTTCCTGGGGCCGCTGCTGGGCGGGGCCGTGGCGGTGGCCACCGTGCTGGGCTACCAGGCGCTGTACCGGGAGAGCGAGCGGCGCCGCGAGCTGATCGAGGAGCTGATCGCCACCCGGGCCGAGCTGGCCGTCGCCGAGCGGGGCGCGGGGATCCTCGCCGAGCGGGAGCGGCTGGCCCGGGAGATCCACGACACGCTCGCGCAGGGCCTGTCCTCGATCCACCTCCTGCTCCGGGCCGCCGAGCGCGCCCTGTCGGAGGACCCCCCGCCCCCGACGCCCGACCCCGCAGGGTCTGCCGGGGCGGGCGGCGCGGGCGGCGCGGGCGGGGACGTTTCGGCCGGTGCCGTAGCGGCGGCGCTCGCGCACATCGGGCGGGCGCGGGAGGCCGCGCAGGAGAACCTCGCCGAGGCGCGCCGGTTCGTGCGGGCGCTGGCTCCCCCCGACCTGGAGCACGGCTCGCTGGCGGGGGCCCTGGAGCGGCTGTGCTCGGGCGCGCCCGGTCCGCGCGTGCGGTTCTCGGTCAGCGGCGTCCCGCGCGAGCTGCCCACCCCGTACGAGGTGGCTCTGCTGCGGATCGCGCAGTCGGCGCTGGCCAACGTGGTGCGGCACGCCCGGGCGGACCGGGCGGGGATCACCCTGACCTTCATGGACACCTCGGTCACGCTGGACGTCGTCGACGACGGCCGCGGCTTCGACCCCGCCTCCGCCCCGTCCGGCGACGGCGGCTTCGGCCTGCCCGCGATGCGGGCGCGGGCCGAGTCGCTGGGCGGGCTGTTCACCGTGGAGTCCGACCCGGGCCAGGGCACCGCCGTGGCCGTCACCCTGCCGCTGCCCCTGGAGGCCTGACGATGACCATCCGGCTGCTGCTCGCCGACGACCATCCGGTCGTCCGTGCCGGGCTGCGCGCGGTGCTGGACACGGAACCGGACTTCGCGGTGGTCGCGGAGGCGGCGACGGCGGAGCGGGCCGTGGAGCTGGCGGCGTCGGAGCCGGTGGACGTGGTGCTGATGGATCTCCAGTTCGGGGCCGGCATGCACGGCTCGGCGGCCACGGCGGCGATCACCGCCCGGCCGGGCGGGCCCCGGGTCCTGGTGCTGACCACGTACGACACGGACGCGGACATCCTCGCGGCGGTGGAGGCGGGGGCCTCGGGCTACCTGCTCAAGGACGCCCCGCCGGAGGAGCTCGCGGCGGCGGTCCGCACGGCCGCGGCCGGCCAGTCGGCACTGGCCCCGGCGGTGGCGCTGCGGCTGATGGACCGGATGCGGACCCCGGCGGAGGCGCTGACCAAGCGGGAGCTGGAGGTGCTCCAGCTGGTCGCGGACGGGCTGTCGAACCAGCAGATCTCCAAGCGGCTCTTCCTCAGCCAGGCCACGGTCAAGTCCCACCTGGTGCACGTGTACGCGAAGCTCGGCGTGGACTCCCGTACGGCGGCGGTGGCGGCGGCCGCCACCCGCCGGCTGATCCGCACGCCGTGAATATCGCTTTTGCCGCGTCGTCATGATCATTAAGGTCTGGACCATGAATTCCTTACTGACACGCGCCGCGGCCTCGGCCGCGCTGACCGTATCCCTCCTCCTGGGCTCCGCCGCCGCGGCCTCCGCGGCCGGCACCGAGCCCGAACTCACCGGGCTGTCCTGCGGCTTCGACGGCCGGACCCCTCCGCCCCCTGTCACCCGGGGCGACAGGGGCCGGACCGTGATGGAGGCCCGCTGCCTGCTCGGGTTCTGGACGGGGCTGCAGGACACCGAGGAGGAGCCCCGGGACGTCTTCGGCCCGGACGCCGAGGCGGCCACCCGGCTCTTCCAGGACCGCCGGGGCCTGCCCGGGACCGGCGTGGTCGACGCCGCGACCTGGACGGAGCTGCGGCACAGCTGAGCCGCCGCGGCTACGCCACCCAGTAGGGCCGGTCCACCGCCGGGGCCAGCGGCACCCCGTCGTGGAAGGCCGCCGCGAGGAGGCGCACGCCCTCGTCGAGGCGGTCGGGCGGCAGGGTGTACGGGATGCGCAGCCGGTGTTCGAAGGTGCCGGGGTCGACGCCGAAGCGGGCGCCCCGGCCGATGCGCACCCCGGCGGCGGCCGCCCGTTCGGCGAGGGCGGAGCTGACGGGCTCGCCGAGGTCGACCCAGAGCGAGAGGCCGCCCGGCGGCAGCCGCCAGGACCACTCCGGGGTGTGCCGCTGCAGCGAGCCCACCAGGGCCGCCCGCCGGACCCGCAGCTCGGCGAGGCGCCGGGGCAGGGCCCGGTCGAGGCCCTCCACCAGCGGCAGGGCCACCACCTGGTCGAGGACGGAGCCGGTCATGTCGGCCGACACCCGGACCGCCGTCAGCTCGTTGACGAGCTTGGCGGTGGCCCGGATCCAGCCCACCCGCAGCCCGCCCCAGTGGGTCTTGCTCAGCGAGCCGATGGTGATCACGTGGTCGGCGCCGGAGCGCGGGGCGAGCGAGGCCAGCGGGGCGGGGGCGGGCACGTCCAGGGCGATGTCGGCGATGGTCTCGTCCACCACCAGCCAGGTCCCGGTTGCCCGGGTCGCCGCCAGCAGCCGCAGCCGGTGCTCCTCGGGCATCAGGGCGCCGGTCGGGTTGTGGAAGTCCGGGATGGTGTACGCCAGCCGCGGGACGGTCTGGTGGAGGGTGGACTCGGCCGTCTCCATGTCCCAGCCCGCGTCGGAGACGGGGACGGAGCCGGTGCGCAGCCGGGCGTGGCGCAGGGCGTCGAGGGCGTTGGCGTAGGTGGGGCTCTCGGTGACGACCCGGTCGCCGGGCCGGCAGAGCAGGCTGACGACCAGGGCGAAGGCCTGCTGGGCGCCGGCGGTGACCAGGATCTGCTCGGGGCGGGTGGCCAGCCCGCGCCGGGTGAACCGGTCGGCGACGGCCGCGCGCAGGTCGGGCAGGCCGAAGGGGTGGTAGCCGGGGTCGCGGGCGAGGGCGGGCAGCCGGGGGACGGCCCAGGTGAGGGCTTCCGCGAAGCTGTCGGCGGGGGCGCCCATGGCGGCGATGGCGAGGTCGATGCCGGGCTCCCCGTCGGCCCGGCCGCCGACCCCGCCGACCAGCAGGTGGGCGCCGACCGGGCCGTGTCCCTCGGGGAGCTCGGTCCAGGTGCCGGAACCGCGGCGGCTGCGGACGTAGCCGCTCTCGCGCAGCAGGTCGTAGGCGCCGGTGACGGTGGCGCGGCTGGCGCCGACGGCCTCGGCGAGCTCGCGTTCGGCGGGGAGGCGCACGTGCAGGGCGATCCGGCCGTCGAGGATCAGGGTGCGGACGGCGTCGGCGAGGGACCGGTAGCCGGGGCGGGCCAGGACCTCGGCCGGGAGCATCGCCGCCAGTTGCCGGCTGCCGACGGTCCTGTCGGCCGTATGGACCACTCTGTGGACCTCTCGCCCGTTCGCCATGCCAACCTCCCCTGATTGGCTCTGCCGGCCAGGCCAATCCGGGACCAGACTCCCTGTATTGGCCCTCGATTGGCAAGGAGAGTCCGGAAAATGCCGTACGACATGTCCACCGCCTTCACCGACCGTGACGAGCGGGCGCTGCTGGCGGCCGCCGAGAACCGGATCTCCGAGCCGCTGCGGATCGGGGCCGCGCTGGCCTCCGTACGGCGGCTGCTCGCGCGGCACTCACCCGTACGGGCGACGGGGGCGCGAGAATCGCTCCCATGTCAGCAGTCGAACACACACCCCAGTCCGCTCCCCCGGTGAACACGGGCGCGCCCCCGGTGATCGCGGGCCTGCTCCTGGCGGCCGGCGGCGGCAGGCGGCTCGGGGGGCGCCCCAAGGCCCTGCTCCCGTACCGCGGCCGTCCGCTGGTGGAGAACGCCGTCCGCGTGCTGCGCGAGGCCGACTGCGGACCGGTGCACGTGGTGCTGGGCGCCTCCGCGGCGGAGGTCCGGGAGCGCGCCGACCTGGCGGGGTGCGTGGTGGTGGACAACCCGGACTGGGCCGAGGGCATGGGCTCCTCCCTGCGGGTGGGCCTGGCCTCGCTGGCCGGCACCGGGGCCGGCGCGGCGCTGGTCTCCCTGGTGGACCAGCCGGGCATCGGGCCGGAGGCCGTGGCCCGGGTGCGGGCCGCCTACCGGTCCCCGGCCAGCCTGGCGGCGGCCGCGTACGACGGGGAGCGCGGGCATCCGGTGCTGTTCGGGGCGGACCGCTGGGCGGACATCACGGCGACGGCGACAGGGGACCAGGGGGCGCGGGTCCACCTGAAGAACCACGCGGACGAGCTCATGCTGGTGGAGTGCGGGGACGTCGCGGCCGCCTTCGACATCGACACCCCGTCCGACCTGGCGCGTCTGGTCTGAGCCGGGCCGGGGCCGCCGGAGCGGGCAGTGACCGCCATGGCACTGAGGGCCACGGGCGACCGGAATCTGTCGACTCAGAGAATCTCGACATCAACAAACCATTGAACTTCCACCATGAGGAAATTACTATCCACTGGTCAGAAGCGCCCGAACCCCCAGACGGCGCCCGCGACCGTTAACCGGAACTCTCCACACCCGACGGCACTGCGTGCCGTCTCGCGCGAGCATTCCCCGCGGCCGCAAGGCACCGCCGCTGAAGGAGTGACAGATATGTCCGCACCAGCGCCGTCCCCGCTGGCCATCGTCGACGCCGAGCCCCTGCCCCGGCAGGACGAAGTCCTCACGGATGCGGCCCTCGCCTTCGTGGCCGAGCTCCACCGGCGGTTCGCCCCCCGCCGCGCCGAGCTCCTCGCCCGACGCGGCGAGCGGCGCGCCGAGATCGCCCGCACCTCCACGCTCGACTTCCTCCCGGACACCGCACAGGTCCGCGAGGGCGACTGGAAGGTGGCGCCGGCCCCGGCCGCCCTGAACGACCGCCGTGTGGAGATCACCGGTCCCACCGACCGCAAGATGACCATCAACGCCCTGAACTCGGGCGCCAAGGTCTGGCTCGCCGACTTCGAGGACGCCTCGGCCCCCACCTGGGAGAACGTGGTCCTCGGCCAGCTCAACCTCATCGACGCCTACGAGCGCCGCATCGACTTCACGGACGCGCGCACCGGCAAGGCGTACGCCCTCAAGCCCAACGCCGAGCTCGCCACGGTCGTCATGCGCCCGCGCGGCTGGCACCTGGAGGAGCGCCACCTCAGCTTCGAGGGCGGCCCGGCCTCCGGCTCCCTCGTGGACTTCGGCCTGTACTTCTTCCACAACGCCCAGCGCCTGATCGACCTGGGCAAGGGCCCCTACTTCTACCTCCCGAAGACGGAGTCGCACCTGGAGGCCCGCCTCTGGAACGACATCTTCGTCTTCGCCCAGGACTACGTCGGCATCCCGCAGGGCACCGTCCGCGCGACCGTCCTGATCGAGACCATCACCGCGGCCTACGAGATGGAAGAGATCCTCTTCGAACTCAAGGACCACGCCTCCGGTCTCAACGCGGGCCGCTGGGACTACCTGTTCTCGATCGTCAAGAACTTCCGCGACGGCGGCGAGAAGTTCGTCCTGCCGGACCGCAACGCGGTGACGATGACGGCCCCCTTCATGCGCGCCTACACCGAACTGCTCGTCCGCACCTGTCACAAGCGCGGCGCGCACGCCATCGGCGGCATGGCGGCCTTCATCCCGTCCCGCAAGGACGCCGAGGCCAACGCGGTCGCCTTCGCCAAGGTCAAGGCCGACAAGGACCGCGAGGCCGGCGACGGCTTCGACGGCTCCTGGGTCGCCCACCCCGACCTGGTCCCGATCGCCATGGCCTCCTTCGACGCCGTCCTGGGTGAGAAGCCCCACCAGAAGGACCGCCTCCGCGAGGACGTGGCCGTCGCCCCCGGCGACCTGATCGCGATCGACTCCCTCGACGCCCGGCCCACCTACGAGGGCCTGCGCAACGCCGTCCAGGTCGGCATCCGCTACATCGAGGCCTGGCTGCGCGGCCTGGGCGCCGTCGGCATCTTCGGCCTCATGGAGGACGCCGCCACGGCGGAGATCTCGCGCTCCCAGATCTGGCAGTGGATCAACGCCGGAGTCGTCTTCGAGAACGGCGAGCGCGCCACCGCCGAACTGACGCGCGCCTTCGCCGCCGAGGAACTCGCCGCGATCCGCGCCGAGGCCGGCGAGGAGGCCTTCGCGGCCGGGAAGTGGCAGCAGGCCCACGACCTGTTCCTCAAGGTCTCCCTGGACGCCGACTACGCGGACTTCCTGACCCTCCCCGCGTACGACCAGCTGACCGGCTGACACCCCCACATCGGCTGAACCGCACAGCAGCCGACCCCCTCCGCCCCCGCCGCCCTCCACGGGCCCCGGGGGCGGAGTCGTTCCCCGGGCGCGCGGCCGTTTGCCGATCGGGGGCGCGCCGTGCGCGGGTGCGAAACCGTGCGCCCGCCGCCAACTGCCGCACCCGGGCCCGGGTCCGCTCCGGACCGCTTCCGCGGGGCCCCTGCCTGCCCGACCGACCGGTCGGGCGTTACGTCATCGTAATCCGACTGTACCTAGCGGTAACAAGTGGGCGCGTGCCACCTTTCCGATGCCACCGGCGCCGGCGGTACCCCCACTTTCCAAGCCACGCCCCGGAGTTGTTCCCGACTTCGGCGTGGCCGACCGCAGGAGTTCCGCAGTGATCGGATTCCGCAAGGCCGACAAGGACACCGCCGTCCGGCGTCGTGTGCGGCGACTGGCCGGGGCCGGGATGGTCGTACCGCTGGCCGCCGGCGCGCTGCTCGTCGGCGGGGCCGGAACGGCCGCCGCCGGGCCCGGGACCGGGCCCACCGCCGTCGTGTCCATGGGCGACAGCTACATCTCCGGCGAGGCCGGGCGCTGGAAGGGCAACAGCCTGACCAACAGCGGGAGCAGGAACGGCACCGACCGGGCGTGGGTCAGTGCCAGTACCTACGACCCCGCGAAGGTATACGGCGGCACGGCGGGCGGCTGCGACCGTTCCGACTCGGCCGAGGTGCTGAGCGCGGGCGCGGTCGCCGAGACGGCCGTGAACCTCGCCTGCTCCGGGGCGACCTCGGAGAACGTCTTCCGGGCCTCCAACGGAGGCGTGTCCTACAAGGGCGAGGCCCCACAGGCCGACCAGCTGGCGGCCGTGGCCGCGAGCCGCAACGTGAAGGTCATCGCGCTCTCCGTCGGCGGGAACGATCTCGGGTTCGCCGACATCATCAAGGAGTGCGCGATGGACTTCGTGCTCTGGGGCTCGTACTGCTACGACGACCAGCAGGCGGCCGTCGACGCGAAGATCGACGGGGTGATGGCGAACGTCGGGAAGTCCGTCGACGAGATCCGGGCCGTGATGCGCGGGGCCGGGTACGCCGACTCCTCGTACCGCATCGTGCTCCAGTCCTACCCCTCGCCGATCCCGCGCGGCGCCGAGAACCGGTACACCCAGAGCGACTGGAGCCGGCTCAACAGCGGTGGCTGTCCCTTCTGGAACCGTGACTCGGACTGGGCCCGCGACTCCCTGGTGCCGCAGCTCGCCGGCCGCCTCCAGCAGGTCGCGGCCGCCAAGGGCACCCAGTTCCTGGACCTGCGCGACATGATGCAGGGGCGCGAGGTCTGCGCCAAGGCCAGCAAGCAGGTCACCTCGACGGTCCCCGCGTCGGCGAAGACCAGCGAGTGGGCCCGCTGGATCGACAACAACGAGACCCAGGGCCTGATCCAGGAGTCCATGCACCCGAACTACTTCGGCCAGCTGGCCGTCGGCCGCTGCCTGGCGCTGGCCGTGGCGCAGCCCGCGGACTCCGCCTCCAGCTGCAAGAACACCGCCGGTGGCGACCAGAGCGGGATGTACCTGACGTCCGCTCCGTGATGCGGTGGGAACCCGAGGGGGCCGGCGCTCAGTTGACATGATCGGCTGACAACCCGAGGGGAGCGGGCTCTCGGCTGACATGATCAGGCCGTGAGCGCACGCCCCCTCGGGGAACCCCGGACCACCGAAGGAAGTTGACCTGACATGGCCGTCATCCACCGCACCACCATGAACCCCGGCAAGCTGGAGCTGCTCGCGGGCTGGCTCCCCTCCCGCCCCTGGTACACCGGCGCCTCCACGGCACCCGAGCTGGCCCGGGCCGGCGGGTTCCGGATCGACGACCCCGCGGGCGAGGTGGGCATCGAGTTCGTGGTGGTCACCGACGCGTCGGCGGCGGAGCCCGTCGCCTACCTCGTGCCGCTGACCTACCGCGGGGCCCCGCTCGAAGGGGCCGAGGAGGGGCTCGTCGGGACCTCCGAGCACGGGGTGCTGGGGACCCGCTGGATCTACGACGGCGCCCACGACCCGGTGCTCACCGAGCGGCTGATCGCCCTCCTGCGGGGCGAGGCGGAGCCGCAGCACCAGAGCGTGACCGGGGCCCCCGACCCGACCGTCGTCCCCGAGGCAGGCGAGGGCGCCCTGCCCGCCGGGGCGGCGGCGGTGGCCGTGGAGGACGGACCGGAGGGCACCCGTCTCGTGGTGGAGGCGGGCGGGCGGCGGCTCGGCGACCTGGAAGTGGTGCGGGTGCTGGAGGCCGGCCGGACCGGCGACCCCGGCGCGCTCGGCCGTGTCACCGCCGAGTGGGAACTGCCCGACGGGACGCGGGCGCGCGGGGCCGTCGCCGTGCTGCGGGAAGGCTGAGGGACGATCCCTACGCCGCGCGGTCCGGGCCGGTGAGGGCCTCCATCGCCGAGGTGAAGGCCGCCCGGCAGCGCAGCCAGTCCGGGTCCGGGGCCGGGGAGTGCAGGTCGATGAGCTTGGGCAGCAGGTCCGCCGAGAAGGCGCGGGCCGCCTCCGCCGGGAGCAGCGAGGGCAGGTTGTCGATGGCGATCACGTCGAGCGGGCGGGTGCCGCCGCGCAGCCGGCGGGCCGGGGAGGTCCAGTCGGTGAGGCGGTCGTAGACCGGGAGCAGGTGCAGCTCTGATCCGGTGTCACAGGTGATGTCGGCGATCACCGAGAGCCGGCCGGTCCCGGTCTCCAGGTCGGCGGGGGTCAGGAACGGCGGTACGGGCCGGGTGGTGAGGACGGCGTTGACCAGGATGTCGTGGTCCAGCAGCGCGGCCCGGTCCAGCCGGCGGGTGGCACCGCGCCCCCAGCGGGTGACCGCGATCCCGGCGGTGGTGAGGGCGTCGCAGGCGCCGCGCCCGCTGCGGCCGCCCGCGCCGATCACCAGGGCGCGTAACCCGTCCGCCGGCGCGTCCCGCAGGCGGGCGTCCAGCTCCGGCCGGGGCGTCGGGACCAGGGGGGCGGTCAGCCGGCCGCGCGCGTGCAGGGCGGCGAGGGCGGCGCCCGCGTAACCGGCCCAGTAGCCGAAGGCGGCCAGGCGCCGGCCCTGGGCGTCGGCCAGGTACTCCAGGTCGAGCAGGGTCCCGCCGCCCGCGGCGAACCGGCGCAGCAGTCCGGGCGCCTGGGGCTGGCCCTTGTAGGCGTGCCCGAAGTAGACGTGCCGGTGGTGCAGGGCCTCGGGCGCGGGCGGGAGCTCCTTGAGGCCGAGGACGTACGCCGTCCGGGGCGCGGCCCGCATCCAGGAGCCGGCCGGGACGGTGCGGCAGCCGGCGGCGGCGTAGGCGTCGAGCGGGAAGACGCGGTGGCCGGAGTCCTCCACGGTGATCCGCACGCCCCGCCGGACGAGGAGCCCGGCGTCGTCGGGGGTCAGGGGCGCGCGCCGTTCGGTGGGTCGGGTCTCGCTGCGCATCCACAGCTGCGGGGTCTCGGCCATCGCTGTACCACCTGTCCGGTCAGAGGGGTGGGGCGAGCCAGCGCTCAAGCGATGTCTTTCCGCGTCCTTTACGCCGTACGCCGCATCGGGCCGGCAACTCCGGGCCCCCTGGCACCCCGTGCCCCGCGGATCCACCCCGGCCCCAGACCGGACCCCGACCGACCCTCAGCCCCGGCTCCGCACCGGCCGCACGAGGGGCCCCGACCGACCCTCAGCCCCGGCTCCGCACCGGCCGCACGAGGGGCCTGGCCGGCCCTCGGGGTCGGCTCCGCGCCGGCCCAGGACGGACCCCGAGCAGCCCTCAGGCTCCGCACCGGCCCAGGACGGACCCCGGCCAACCCTCAGCCCCGGCTCCGCACCGGCGGCGCCGGCCGGCGCTCCCGGGGCCGGCCCCGGGAGCGGCTCACAGCTCCGGGAGGAGCTCCCGCAGCGGGGTCCGGGCGCCCTCCGCGTAGGCGGCGCGGAGGTCCTCCGGGGTCAGCCGCAGCCGCAGGAGCCGCTCCGCGCGCGGCGGGCAGGCCGAGGCCGGGCGGTGGCCGGCGACGGCGCCGAGCAGCCGGGCGGCCGGCTCGTAGCGGCCCAGGTCGACCTCCAGCTGGGCGAGCAGCTCCACCGACAGGGCCTGGCCCAGCCGGTCGCCCAGCGCGAACTGGGTCTCCAGCGAGCGCAGCAGCCAGGTACGGGCCAGCGCCGGGCGGCCCTGGCGGCGCTGGAGCAGGGCCTGCGCGTAGCCGGCCCAGGACCGGGCCCAGGGGTCGGAGCCGTCGGACGCCCCGGAGCCGAAGGGCACGGCCGCCGGGTCGGTGTACGCGAGGGCCATGGCGAGGCCCGCCTCCAGGGCCCGCCGCCCCGGCCCGTACTCGGGCTCCGCCGGCAGCAGTTCGAGGGCCTCGCGGTACTCGTCGCCGGCCTCCTCCGGCCGGTCCCGCCACAGGGCGACGGTGCCCCGGACGTGCGCGAGGTAGGCGAGGACGGTGTCCTCCCCCTCCTGCACGGCCGTGGCCCAGGCCTCCACCAGCAGCGGATCGGCCGCCTCCGCCTGGCCGAAGCTCGCCACCAGCCAGGCGGCCAGCCACAGGGCCCGGGCCGGGCGGGGCTCCGGGTGCGGGGCCAGGGCCCGTTCCAGGTGCCCGCGTCCCTCCTCCGCCAGCCCGCACGCCGACCAGAGGAACCACAGCGACACCGCGATCTCCATCGCGCCCGCCGCCCCGGCCGGCCCCCGGGGGTCCATCGCGAGGCGCAGCTCGGGCAGTTCCCGCAGGGCCAGGGCCCGGGCTTCCAGCTGCGCCCCCGACCGCCACAGCTGCGCGGCGCGTTCCGCGATGACCCGGCAGCGTTCGTGGTGGCGGCGGACGGCGGTCGGCCCGTCCCCGAGCGGATCGCGGGCCAGCCGCCGGGCCGCGTAGGCCCGTACGGTCAGCGGCAGCCGGTAGCGGCCCGCGTACCCGGGCTCCGCCAGCAGGGCCGGGGCCAGCCGCCGCAGGGTCTGGACGGCGGCCCGCGGGCCGAGCGCGCCGAACCCGCAGACCTCGGCGACGGCGGCCTCGTCGAAGGAGCCCGCGAAGACCGAGAGCCGCTCCCACAGCAGCCGTTCCCCGGGGGCGGCCAGCCGGCACAGGCGCAGGGCGTCGGCCCCGCCCGCCCTGCCCGGGCCGCCGGCGAAGAACTCCAGCGGGTCGGCCGTCAGCCGGCGCAGCGCCTCGGCGGGGCCGTGGCCGCGCGTCCGCACGGCCGCGAGCTCCAGTGCGCCGGGGATCCCGTCGAGGGCGCGGCACAGGGCGGCGACGGCCCCGGCGTTGTGCTCGGTGAGCTCGAAGCGCGGGTCGGCCCCCCGCGCCCGCTCCGTGTAGAGCCGTACGGCGGGGGACAGGGCCACCTCGGCCACCGCGCCCGGTGCGTCGGGGTCCTGCGGGGCGGCGGGCAGGGCCAGCGGGCCGACGGCGAGCAGCGCCTCCCCCGGCACGTCGAGGGTCCGCTGCGACGTGGCCAGAATCCGTACCCCCGGCCACCGCCCCAGGAGCTCCCCCACGAGCTCCCCGGCCAGGTCGCCGAGCTGTTCGCAGCCGTCCAGGACCAGCAGCGCCTCGCGCCCTTCGAGCCCCGCGCCCAGCTCGTCGGCCAGGGCCTCGGCGCCGGCGGAGCGCCGCCGGGACGCGCCGGCCCACACGACGTCGGCGCCGCGCCCGCCACACAGCTCGCGGGCGGCGCGGACGGCGATCCGGGTCTTGCCCACTCCGGCCGGGCCCGTGAGCGTGACCAGGCGTTCCGTGGCCAGCAGGGTCAGGACGCGGGCCACTTCGGCGGCCCGGCCGACGAGGCTGGACAGCTCGACGGGCACCGCTTGAGGCGCGCTCGAACCCGGCTCGCCCATACGTCCTCCCGCTGCTGTCCTGGGGCTGCGCACGTCCGTCCCCTCCGCACGGCGTCCGGTGCGGCGGTTCGGCACACGAAGAGAGATGATCAGTCGAAAGTCCGGTTAACCGGTCCGGGGCCGGGAAAACCGCCAGGGGTAAGTATGAACTCGGCCATTTCCACCATTGACGACACCGACCGTGCGCTGGTGCACGCCCTCCAGCTCGCGCCCCGCGCCAGCTGGGAGCGGCTGGCGCCGGTCCTGGGTGCGCGCCCGGAGACGCTGGCCCGGCGCTGGGAGCGGATGACGTCCGCCGGGGAGGCCTGGGTGTCGGGGCTGGGGCTGCGGACGGGCAGCCAGGCGCCCTGTATGGCGTGGGTGGAGGTGATGTGCGCGGCGGGGACCTCCCCCGCGGTGGGGACGGCCCTGGTCGGCGACGCGCACACGATGGGGGTGGAGCACACCACGGGCGGCCGGGATCTGCTGGCCTTCGTGGCCGTGCCGGACCTGCACATGCTGTTCCGCTACCTGTCCTTCCGGGTGCAGCGGATCCCCGGGGTGACCGGAACCCGGTCCTCGATGGTCACGGCGGTGCACTCGGCCCCCGACCGCTGGCGGATGGACCACCTCTCCCCGGCGCAGGCCGCCCTCCTGACCGGGCGCACCCGGCGGGCGCCGGGAGCGCCGGGGGCGGTGGCTCCGCCGGTCGCCCCGGTACCGGAGGAGGACCGGCCGCTGCTGATGGCACTGGCCGCGGACGGGCGGCGCAGCGTGGCCGCGCTGGCGCGGGAGTCGGGGATGAGCGAGTCGACGGTACGGCGCCGGCTGGGGCGGCTGGAGGCGGGGCAGGGCCTGCGCTACAGCTGTGCGATGGCCTCGGGACTGTCCGGCTGGCCGGTGTCGGCGACCCTGTGGGCGGAGGTGCGCGAGCACGAGGTGGCCGACTGCGCGGCGGTGGCCGCGGGGCTGCGGGAGACGCGGACCTGCATGTCGGTGAGCGGCACCTGGAACTTCATGATCAGCGCCCGGCTGCGCACCATCGAGGGGCTGGCGCGCTACACGGCCGACCTGTCACGGCGGCTGCCGGGGCTGCGGATCACCGATTCCGCGGTGGCGCTGCACGTGCGCAAGTCGGAGGCGCAGGAGCTGGACCAGACGGGGCGGCGGGTGCGGACGGTCCGGCCGGACATCTGGACGGACCCGGCGCCGGGGGTGGTGGACCGGACCTGATCGGGACCCGGGACCACCACCGCCGGAAGCGGGGGTGCCTCCGGCGGGCGGGCGCCGGCGCGTACGCCACACCCGCAGTGGGTGACGTACGCGCCGCCGCACGCCCGCCGGAGGCACGGAGGGTCGCCCGGCTCCGGGCTTCAGTGCACGAAGGCCGGTTCCGGGGACGGTTCCGCCGCGGCCTTCTTGGCGCCGAGGTGGTTGAAGGCCAGGTTGAGCACGATCGCCACCACGCATCCGGTGCTGATGCCCGAGTCGAGGACGACCAGCAGGTCCTTGGGGAAGGCGTGGTAGAAGTTCGGCGCGGCGATCGGGATCAGGCCGATGCCGACCGAGGCGGCGACGATGAGGGCGTTCTCGCCCTTTTCCATGGCCGCGCCCGCCAGGGTCTGGATGCCGCTGGCCGCCACCGAGCCGAAGAGCACGATGCCGGCGCCGCCGAGTACGGGCAGCGGGACGACCCCGATGACGGAGGCGGCCACCGGACACAGGCCCAGCAGGATCAGGATGCCGCCGCCCGCGGCGACGACGAAGCGGCTGCGGACCTTGGTCATCGCGACGAGTCCGATGTTCTGCGCGAAGGCGCTGCACATGAACCCGTTGAACAGGGGGCTGAGCGCGCTGCCGAGGGTGTCGGCGCGCAGGCCGCCCTCGATGGTCCGCGCGTCCGCCGGACGGCCCACGATCTTGCCGAGGGCCAGGATGTCGGCGGTGGACTCGGTCATGCAGACCAGCATCACGATGCACATCGAGATGATCGCCGCGACCTGGAACTGCGGGGCGCCGAAGTGGAAGGGGGTCGGGAAGCCGACGAGGTCCGCGTTCCTGACGGCGTCGAAGTTCGCCATGCCCAGCGGTATCGCGACGAGGGTGCCCGCGACCAGGCCGAGCAGGATGGAGATCTGCTGGAGGAACCCGCGCAGGAACTTGCGCATCACCAGGACGATCGCCAGGGTGAGCGCGGCCATGCCGATGTTCTTCATGGAGCCGTAGTCGGTGGCGGTGCGGTTGCCGCCCTGGGACCAGTTGAACGCCACGGGGAGCAGCGAGACGCCGATCAGGGTGATGACGGTGCCGGTGACCACGGGCGGGAAGAACCGGACGAGCTTGCCGAAGTAGGGGGCGGCGAGGAAGCCGACGAGTCCGGCGACGATGATCGCGCCGAAGATGACGGGGATGGCGTCGTGCCCCTGTCCCTTGCCGATGGCGATCATCGGGGTCACACCGGCGAAGGAGACGCCGTTGACGAAGGGGAGTTTGGCGCCGATCTTCCAGAACCCGAGGGTCTGGAGGAGGGTGGCGAGCCCTGCGGTGAAGAGGGAGGCGCCCATCAGGAAGGCGGTCTCGGTGGCGGAGAGGCCCACGGCGGGGCCGACGATCATGGGCGGGGCCACGACACCCGCGTACATGGCGGCCACGTGCTGGAGGCCGCTGGTGAACATGCGGAGCGGAGGCAGGGTCTCGTCGACCGGGTGCTTCTCCTCCGGTACTGCGACTGCATCTTTGCGAAACCTGGGCGCATCGGCCACGGCTTCCTCCGGTCGGTTAAACACGTCGGCAGGGACGTGGGTGTCAGGGAGGTGGTGCGAAAGCGTGCTGGTCGAGCCTGTATGGAGTGGTGGGTGGAGCTACTTCTCGTCCCAAGGGGTGCGGAATCGATTCGCCCAAAAACCGGTTCCACGCGGTGGTTCCAGCCCGGTCAGGGCTGGGGGTGCCGTGGCAGTGGCGCGGGTGACGCGCCGTGCGGGGGAAGGGGTGTCGCGAGCCACCGCGCCCGGGGGCGCCGTCGGATCTCTCCTCGGGCGCTTCCCGGGAACGGCTGCCGCGGACCCCGCTCGGGTCCGCGGCGACCGGCCGAGGGCCGTCCCCCCCGGCCGGACTCCGTGGGGATCAGCCCTGCGCGGCGATCCGCGCCAGGCGCTGGGCCTCCTCGCGGGTGGACACCGCGATGGCGTCCTCGTCCGCGAAGAGCAGCCGGTTGTTCTCGACGATCTGCTTGCCGTTGACGAACGAGGCGGTGACCGGGGCGGCCGCACCGAAGACGAGCGCGGTGACCGGGTCGGCGATCGAGGAGTGCAGGAAGGTGTTGAGGTTCCACAGGACCAGGTCGGCGCACTTGCCGACCTCCAGCGAACCGATGTTGTCGGCGCGGCCGAGGACCTGCGCACCGCCGTAGGTGCCCAGGCGCAGCGACTGGCGGGCGTTGAGCGCGGCCTCGCGGTGCACCGGGTTCAGGCGGTTGATCAGCAGCGCGTTGCGCAGCTCGGTGTGCAGCTCGCCGGACTCGTTGGAGGCGGTGCCGTCCACGCCGAGGCCGACCGGGACGCCGGCGGCCAGCATGTCCGGGACGCGGGCGATGCCGGCGGCCAGACGGGCGTTGGAGGACGGGCAGTGCGCGACACCGGTCTTGGTGCGGGCGAACGCGGCGATGTCGGAGTCGTTCATGTGGACGCTGTGCGCCATCCACACGTCCTCACCGAGCCAGCCGGTCGACTCGAAGTAGTCGGTCGGGCCCATGCCGAAGAGCTCGTGGCAGAACTTCTCCTCCTCGACGGTCTCCGAGCCGTGCGTGTGCATGCGCACACCGAGGCGGCGGGCCAGCTCGGCGCCCTGCTTCAGCAGCTCGGTGGAGACGGAGAAGGGGGAGCAGGGGGCGACGGCGACCTGGGTCATCGCGTCGAAGGAGGCGTCGTGGTACTTCTTGACCGTCGCCTCGGTGTCCGCGAGGGCACCTTCGAGGGTCTCGACCGCGTGGTCCGGCGGCAGGCCGCCGTCCTTCTCACTGCGGTCCATGGAGCCGCGGGCGAGGGTGAAGCGGACGCCCATCTCGGACGCGGCGCGGATGATCGCGCCGGAGAGGTCGCCGGAGTTCTTGGGGTAGACGTAGTGGTGGTCCATCGCGGTGGTGACGCCGCCGCGGGCCATCGCGGCCAGGGAGCCCTGGGCCGCCGAGTACGCCATCTGCTCGTCGATGCGCGCCCAGGTCGGGTACAGCGCGACGAGCCAGTTGAAGAGGTTGTGGTCGGTGGCCAGGCCGCGCGTGATCCACTGGTAGAAGTGGTGGTGCGTGTTGACCAGGCCGGGGGTCACGAGGTGCCCGGTGCCGTCGATGCGGCGGACGACGTTCTCGAGGTTCTCGGGGGCCTTGCCCGCGCCGACGAACTCGATCTTGTTGCCTGCGATGACGACGTGACCCGAGGCGTACTCGGTGTCGTTGGCGTCGACGGTCGCGATCGCACAGTTCTCGATGACGATGCGCGCTACGGCGCCGTCATGGGCTGCCGATGCTGCCATGGGACTTCCTCGTGCTTTCAGTGGCGGTGCGGGCACGGCAAAACCCTGGGGATTTGAGTGCCGGAGCCGGGGGCCTGACAGCTGACAGTACTGCCGCCCCGTGTGATGCGTCCGGGTGCCGATTCAGGAAGCTGTGGGGTGTCGTCCCGGGGCCACTGCGGAGCCCCGGGACGCGCCTGCCGTGCTTAGAGGTTGGTCATGTCCACGGGGATGCGGGCGTCAGCGCCGTCGCGGAGGACCGTCGCCTCGATCAGACCGTACGGACGGTCCGCGGCGAAGTACACCTCGTTGTCGTTCTTGAGGCCGAAGGGCTCCAGGTCGACGAGGAAGTGGTGCTTGTTCGGGAGCGAGAAGCGGACCTCGTCGATCTCCGAACGGTGGTTGATGATGCGCGAACCCATCTGGTACAGGGTCTGCTGCAGCGAGAGGGAGTAGGTCTCCGCGAAGGCCTGGAGCATGTGCTTCTTGGTCTCGGCGTAGGACTTCTCCCAGTTGGGCATCCGCTGCTCGTCGTCGGTCCAGTTGAACCGCCAGCGGCCCGACACCTGGGTGGCCAGGATGCGGTCGTACGCCTCCTGCAGGGTCGTGTACTTGTCCTTCACGTAGCCCCAGAACTCCGAGTTGGTGGAGTTCATGACGATCAGGTCCTTGAGGCCGGAGATGACCTCCCAGTTCTGGCCGTCGTACGTGATCTGGGTGACGCGGGTCTCCATGCCCTTGCGGACGAAGGAGTGGTTGACCTCGTCGGAGCCGATGAACTTCGAGTTGGCGTCCGAGGTGGCGATCCGGTCCCAGGCGTACTCCTCGATCCGGATGCGCGCGCGCTGGATCGGCTCCTGGCTGTTCACGAACCAACGGGCCAGGTGGATGCCGAACTGCTCGGCGGACTCGATGCCGTACTCCTTGGCGAACGCGTACACCGTGTTCTTGGTGGTGTCCGTCGGGAGGACGTTGGCGTTCGAGCCGGAGTAGTGGACGTCGTCCATGTCGCCGGAGAGGGCGACCGAGACGTTCAGGTCCTTGATGTGGTGGGTGTCGCCGTCCCGCGTGATCTTGACGACGCGGTTCTCTGCTTTGCCGTACTGGTTCTGGCCCAGAATCGTGGCCATGCTAGCTCCCTCGGTAAACGGAGTAGCCGAACGGGTTGAGCAGCAGCGGTACGTGGTAGTGCTCGCCCGGGTTCACCGCGAAGGTGATCGTTACCTCGGGGAAGAACGCACCGCTGTCCCTTACGCGGGGGGCGTCCTGCTGCGCCTCGGCTTGCTTCTTGGAGAAGTACGTCTCGGTCTCGAAGTCGAGACGCACGTGTGTGGTGCCCTCCGGCAGCGCCGGCAGGTCCTTGCAGCGCCCGTCGGCGTCGGTGGCGGAACCGCCCAGGGCCGCCCACTCGCCGTCCAGGCCCGTACGGGCGGACAGGGAGATGGCGACGCCCTCGGCGGGGCGGCCGATGCTGGTGTCCAGGATGTGCGTGGACACCGACGCGGTGGTCGCGGTGCTCATGCTCACGCTCCTTCTTCTGCGAGTTCGACGAGGCGGGTCAGACGGATCCGGTTGATCTTCACGAGCTCGCCGCGGGCGATCTCTCGCTCCTGCTCCGGCGTGTTCTCGATCCGGACCTTGACCGAGTCCCGCATGAACTCACCGGTGGCACCGGTGGCGCAGATGAGGAACACGTGGCCGAACTTGTCCTGGTAGGCCAGGTTCAGTTCGAGGAGCTCGTTCTTGAGCTCCTCCGAGGCACCGGCCATGCCACGCTGCTCGCGGGCGGAGGTCGGGTCTCCCGGCTTCGGCCGGCCGATCGGCGCGTGGCCTCCCATCGCCTCGCCCAGGTCGTCCGCGGTGAGCTCCGCCATGGCGGCCTCGTTCGCGGCGAAAAGGGAGTCGGCGGTGGCGAAGGGGCGCTGGGCGAGCATCTTGCTCCCCCACGCCGAACTGGCGCACACCTCGTGCAGCTCGGCCGTGGCCTCGCTGTCGTCCAAGGCGTTGAACCGGGTCAGACCCGGGGTCGGGCTCGAAGTCACGGTAGGCCTCCGTGGCCTGTTGTTGCTTTGACGGGCTGCGCATAGCTAACGCCCTCGACAACACGGCGTCAACACTTTGTTGAAACTTCCTGTACACAAAAGCCGCCGCCCGGGTGAATTGGGCGGCGGCTCGTGACCGTGGGTGGAGCGTCCCTCACTCCGGGGTGTTCTGCCCCTGTGTCTTGTTCGCGTTTTCCCGGTTCAAATAGTTGTAGACGGTGAAGCGGCTTACGCCCAGGGCTCCCGCGACCGTTTCGACGCCGTGCCGGACGGAGAAGGCGCCCCGCGCCTCCAGTATGCGTACCACGTCCTGCTTGGACTTCCGGTCGAGCTGCGCCAGCGGCACGCCGTGCCGCCGTTCCAGCGCGGCCAGGATGTGGTCCAGCGAGTCGGACAGCTGCGGCAGGCGCACGGCCAGCAGCTCCTGCCCCTCCCACGTCAGCACGACGTCGTCGGGCTCGGCCGCGGAGGGGTCCATCAGCTCGCCGCCCATGGCGTCCACCAGCGGCTTGACCGCGGTGACGAACGGGTGGTCGCGGGGTTCGGTCATGCTCCGTCCTCATCGATCACGTTGACCTGGAGCGAGACACGGGTGGCGCCGGCCTCCAGGGAATCCCGCAGCAGCGCGGCCACCGCGGTCAGCACCCGGTCGGAATCGCCCTCGGCCGTATTGCCGAACGGGCCCACGTCGACCGCGTCCAGCTCGGCCTTCTGAATGACCTCGCGGGCGGCCACGGCGTGGGCGGGGGCCTCTTCGAGATCGAAGGGCTCGGTCGTGAACTCAACTCTCAATCGCACGTCGTCAAGCTACCCAATGGCAGGGGCGGCGCGACAGCGCCTCCATGAGGGGCGGCGGTCGGGTGACGGGCGGGCGTGAGATTTCGGGAGTCGGCACTTGACAAGTGAGACGCCCGGCTTGCAGTCTTCCATCAAGCAGAAAACAACTTCCGCAATACGGAAGGAGCGCACACCCCTCATGGGATACACCGACCAGCGCTTCGATGTGAACCTTTCGATCCTCTTCACGGAACTCCCGCTCCTGGAGCGCCCCGCGGCCGCCGCCGCGGCGGGCTTCACCGCGGTCGAGCTGTGGTGGCCCTGGATCGAGACCCCCACCCCCGCTCAGGAGGAGCTCGACGCCCTCAAGAAGGCCCTTGAGGACGCCGGCACCCAGCTGGTGGGCCTGAACTTCTACGCCGGCCAGCTCCCCGGCCCGGACCGCGGCGCGGTCTCGGTCCCCGGTGAGGAGTCGGACCGCTTCAACGCCAACATCAACGTCGCGGCGGACTTCGCCGCCTCGGTCGGCTGCAAGGCGCTCAACGCCCTCTACGGCAACCGCGTCGAAGGCGTGGACCCGGCCGTCCAGGACGAGCTGGCCCTCAAGAACCTGGTCGTCGCGGCGCAGGCCGCGGACCGCGTGGGCGCGATCCTCCTGATCGAGACCCTCAACAAGCCCGAGTCGCCGCTCTACCCGCTGGTGAGCGCCCCGGCCGGCATCGAGGTGGTGGACAAGGTGAACGAGGCCACCGGCCTCGGCAACGCCAAGTTCCTCCTCGACCTGTACCACCTGGCGATGAACGATGAGGACCTCTCCGAGGTCATCGAAAAGTACGCCGCCAAGACCGGGCACGTCCAGATCGCGGACAAGCCCGGACGCGGTGCCCCCGGCACCGGCGAGCTGCCCCTCGAGGACCTCCTCGACCAGCTCAAGAAGGCCGGCTACCAGGGCTTTGTCGGCCTGGAGTACAAGGCTGCCGACGCCGCCGCGTCCTTCGACTGGCTGCCGGCCGAGGCCCGCGCCGCCAAGTAAGAGGACAAAGTCCGGGCGATCAGCCAGGCACCTCACGCACTTTTCGTACGATGCATTAAGAGAAGGACCCTCATCATGAGCAACCCCGCTGCTGCGCTCCCGAAGATTGCCTGGATCGGCCTCGGAATCATGGGCTCCCCCATGTCCGAGAACCTGCTGAAGGCCGGCTACTCGGTCACCGGCTTCACGCTGGAGCAGGACAAGCTGGACCGCCTGGCCGCCGCCGGAGGCACCGCCGCCGGCTCGATCGCCGAGGCCGTGGCCGACGCCGACGTGATCATCACGATGGTGCCCGCCTCCCCGCAGGTCGAGGCCATCAACTACGGCCCGAACGGCATCCTGGAGAACGCCAAGTCCGGCGCGCTCATCATCGACATGTCGTCGATCACCCCGCAGACCTCCGTCGACCTGGCGAAGAACGCCGCCGAGAAGGGCATCCGCGTCATCGACGCCCCGGTGTCCGGCGGCGAGGCCGGCGCCATCGAGGCCGTCCTGTCGATCATGGTGGGTGGCGAGCAGGCCGACTTCGACGCGGCCCTGCCGATCCTTGAGACCCTCGGCAAGGTCATCGTCCTGTGCGGTCCGCACGGCTCCGGCCAGACGGTGAAGGCCGCCAACCAGCTCATCGTCGCGGTGAACATCCAGGCGTGCGCCGAGGCCGTGGTCTTCCTCGAGAAGTCCGGCGTGAACCTCGAAGCCGCCCTCGACGTCCTCAACGGCGGTCTGGCCGGCTCCACGGTCCTGACCCGCAAGAAGGACAACTTCCTGAACCGCGACTTCAAGCCCGGCTTCCGGATCGACCTGCACCACAAGGACATGGGCATCGTCACCGACGCCGCCCGCAACGTCGGTGCCGCCCTGCCCGTCGGCGCGGTCGTCGCCCAGCTGGTCGCCTCCCTGCGCGCCCAGGGCGACGGCGGCCTGGACCACTCCGCCCTGCTGCGTGCGGTCGAGCGCCTCTCCGGCGCCCAGGTCTGATCCCCCGGCGGCCCGCTCGCCCGGGCCGCACTCCCCCGCCTGACGGGGGTCCGAGTTTCCGGATGGTGCCGGTGCTGACACCTGTCCTGTCGCGCCCAAGCGCCGGCACCGTCCGGATTACCTCCCCACTCTTTCTTTCAACAAACTGTTGACGTCGCGTTCACGCCGAAATTAGGCTCATCCGCATGACGGAAGACGCTTTCCGTCAGCAGTTACCCGTACGGAAGGTCACCATGTCGAAGCGCACGCTGACGACCGAGTCCGGCGCCCCGGTCGCCGACAATCAGAACTCCGCCACCGCCGGCGTCGGTGGCCCGCTCCTGATCCAGGACCAGCAGCTCCTCGAGAAGCTCGCCCGCTTCAACCGTGAGCGCATCCCGGAGCGTGTGGTGCACGCCCGCGGCTCGGCCGCGTACGGCTACTTCGAGGTGACCGACGACGTCACCGCCTACACCTCGGCCAAGTTCCTCTCCGAGGTCGGCAAGAAGACCGAGACCTTCCTGCGGTTCTCCACCGTGGCCGACTCCCTCGGTGGTGCGGACGCCGTCCGCGACCCGCGCGGCTTCGCGCTGAAGTTCTACACCGAGGACGGCAACTACGACCTCGTCGGCAACAACACCCCGGTGTTCTTCATCAAGGACCCGATCAAGTTCCCCGACTTCATCCACTCCCAGAAGCGCGACCCGTTCACGGGCAAGCAGGAGCCGGACAACGTCTGGGACTTCTGGGCGCACGCCCCCGAGGCGACGCACCAGATCACCTGGCTGATGGGTGACCGCGGCATCCCGGCCTCCTACCGCCACATGAACGGCTACGGCTCCCACACCTACCAGTGGACCAACGCCCAGGGCGAGGCCTTCTTCGTCAAGTACCACTTCAAGACGAACCAGGGCATCCGCTGCCTGTCGGCCGAGCAGGCCGCCGAGCTCGTCGGCAAGGACGCCAACTCGCACCAGACCGACCTGCTCCAGGCCATCGAGCGCGGTGTGAACCCGAGCTGGACCCTCTACGTCCAGATCATGCCCGCCGCCGAGGCCGCGGACTACCGCTTCAACCCGTTCGACCTCACCAAGGTGTGGCCGCACGCCGACTACCCGCTGCAGCGCGTGGGCCGCCTGGTCCTCGACCGCAACCCGGACAACGTCTTCGCCGAGGTCGAGCAGTCCGCGTTCTCCCCGAACAACTTCGTCCCGGGCATCACCGCCTCGCCGGACAAGATGCTCCAGGGCCGCCTGTTCGCCTACGCCGACGCCCAGCGCTACCGCCTCGGTGTGAACCACACCCAGCTGCCGGTCAACGCCCCGAAGGCGACGAAGGCCGACAACTACGGCCGCGACGGCGTCATGGCGCTGCGCAACGGTTCGCGCACCGACAAGAACTACGAGCCCAACTCGTACCAGGGCCCGGCCGAGACCGGTCTGCCGCTCGGCGCCCCGAAGGCCGTCTCCGGCTACACGGGCACCCACGAGGCCCCGGCCCACACGAAGGACGACGACTTCTTCCAGGCCGGTGAGCTCTACCGCCTGATGTCGGAGGCCGAGAAGCAGCGCCTGGTGGCGAACATCGCCGGCGGCCTGTCGCAGGTCACCCTCGAGGACGTCATCGAGAAGAACCTGGCTCACTTCCACGCCGCGGACGCCGACTACGGCAAGCGCGTCGAGGAGGCCGTGCGCGCCCTGCGCGACGCCTGAGCCCCACAGATGTACCGGGGGCCTGACGGGAGGTCAGGCCCCGGGTGCTGAGCCCGCACCGCGGACCCGGATGAGGGGTGGTACGTGGTGAGGGCAGACTGCGCCAGCCCATGCGGCTGGCGCCGCGTGAGGACCGTGGCGGGCGTGCGAGCCAGTGCGGTGGTAATGGGTTCCGAGGCCCGTCTCTTGACCTGAGGGAGACGACGCCGGAGTTCTCGTCGCCCGCCCGCCACGGTCCCAGCCACTCCTCTATATAGGGGCCACGCACAGAGTCCCCTATATAGAGGAGAACAACTCCTCACGGAGGAGAACTCCTCCCCCTTGTCTCCGCCCGGCGGTGCGAACGTCCTGTCGCGCCAGCCTCGCTCCGTCGGGCGGTAACAACCAGAGCGCCGAGTCACGGACGGTCCCGTGACTCGGCGCTTTGCCGTTCCCCCGGCGCGGGCCCGCCACCTCCCCCTCGACGTGCCGGGGGCGGGTCGGCGCCTGCCGACCGGCCTCCCCCTCTGCGGGGCGGTGGGGGTGGGGGCCGGCAACCCGGGCAGCCGGGCCACCCCATGCCAACGCGCAGAGCATCCCAGCCCAGGACGGCGGCAAGCCGCCGAGACGTGGGGAGCGCGTAGCGATCTGGTGCGTCCGGCGGTCCCGGTTGCGGCTTACGGCTGTTGGGGGCCGGGTGCCCGGTCTGCCGGCCCCCGACGACCCCGGCTGGTCCCTGACACGGCCGCATGCCCGCCTTACATCCGTCCCGTTCCTTTGGGGCCGGAAGGACAGTGGGACTGGCGGGAAAGCCCCAACCCTTCCCTGAGACCGCCCAGCTCACGTCCCGCCGCCCTCCTGGTCCCGCCCGTGGTTTCGCCACCGCCCGGGGGCGACCGCCCACCCACCGGCCCGCACCACCGCACCACGCACAGCGGCCCCCGCTCCTCCCTTTCAGGAGGTACGGGGGCCGCTGTGTGCGTCGTGCGGGGTGGATCAGACCTGGAGGGCCTTGATCGCGGTCGGGGCGTGGCCCGGCTCGGTCGCGAGCTCTTCGAACTCGGTGACGTCGCTCATGTCGACCGTCTTGCTCATCGCGATGTTGGTGACGCGCTCCAGGATCGCCTCGACGACGACCGGGACCTGGAACTCCTGCGCCAGCTTCTTGGCTTCCTCGAAGGCCTCGCCCAGCTTGTCCGGGTCGGTGACGCGGATGGCCTTGACGCCCAGGCCCTCGGCGACCTTGACGTGGTCGACGCCGTAGACGCCGATCTCCGGGGTGTTGATGTTCTCGAACTCGAGGTTGACCTCGAAGTTGATGCCGAGGCCGCCCTGCGCCTGGCGGATCAGACCCAGGTAGGCGTTGTTCACGAGGACGTGGACGTAGGGGACCTTGTGCTGGGCGGCGACCGCCAGCTCCTCGATCATGAACTGGAAGTCGTAGTCGCCGGAGAGGGCGACGACCGGGACGTCGGGCTGCGCGGTCGCGGCACCGATGGCGGCCGGGATGGTCCAGCCGAGCGGGCCGGCCTGGCCGCAGTTGACCCAGTGGCGCGGCTTGTAGACGTGCAGGAACTGCGCGGCCGCGATCTGGGAGAGGCCGATGGTGGTGACGTAGCGGCTCTCCGGGCCGAACGCCTTGTTCATCTCCTCGTAGACGCGCTGCGGCTTCATGGGGATGTTCTCGAAGTGCGTGCGGCGCTGCAGGGTGGCCTTGCGCTCCTGCGCGGAGGCGGCCCAGGCGGAGAAGTCCGGCAGCTTGCCCTCGGCCTTCCACTCCTTGGCGACCTCGATGAACAGCTCCAGGGCGACCTTGGCGTCGGACGCGATGCCGAAGTCCGGGGCGAAGATCTTGCCCAGCTGGGTGGGCTCGATGTCGACGTGGACGAACTTGCGGCCCTTGGTGTAGGCGTCCAGGTTGTAACCGGTGTGACGGTTGGCCCAGCGGTTGCCGATACCGATGACGGTGTCCGACTCCAGGAAGGTCGCGTTGCCGTAGCGGTGGGCGGTCTGGACGCCGACCATGCCGGCGGCCAGCTCGTGGTCGTCCGGGATGGTGCCCCAGCCCATCAGGGTGGAGATGACCGGGATGCCCGTCAGCTCGGCGAACTCGACCAGCAGGTCGGAGGCGTCGGCGTTGATGATGCCGCCGCCGGCGACGATCAGCGGACGCTCGGCCTCCAGCAGGAAGCCCAGAGCCTTCTCGGCCTGGGCGCGGCTGGCCTGCGGCTTGTAGACCGGCAGCGGGGTGTAGGTCTCGGGGTCGAACTCGATCTCGGTCAGCTGGACGTCGATCGGCAGGTCGATCAGGACCGGGCCCGGACGGCCGGAGCGCATCAGGTGGAAGGCCTGCTGGAAGACGCCGGGGACCTGCGCGGCCTCCAGGACCGTGGTGGCGGCCTTGGTGACGGGCTTGGCGATCGAGGCGATGTCGATGGCCTGGAAGTCCTCCTTGTGGAGCTTCGAGACCGGGGCCTGGCCGGTGATGCACAGGATCGGGATGGAGTCCGCGATCGCCGAGTACAGGCCGGTGATCATGTCGGTGCCGGCCGGGCCCGAGGTACCGATGCAGACGCCGATGTTGCCCGCCTTGGCACGGGTGTAGCCCTCGGCCATGTGCGAGGCGCCCTCGACGTGACGGGCCAGCGTGTGCGCGATCCCGCCCACGTTCTTGAGCTCGCGGTAGAACGGGTTGATCGCGGCACCGGGCACGCCGAACGCCTGTTCGACACCCTCGAGCTTGAGGATCTCAACGGCGGCAGCGGCGGCTGTCATACGAGGCATCAGGTTCTCCTGCGGGTCTGGCGGTCAGACTTTTTCCGGCATCCGGAATTTTTGTTCTGCTATACGAAACAAGCTAAGTGTCGGCCTCCCGCACGTCAAGGCGGTGGGGCACCTCGGAACCCACCAAAAGCCGCATCTCTTTCGGTGAGTTGCACAAATGTCCGGGACGGTGGGGTGAATCGGCGGGATTCGGCGGGCTCGGTCGCCCCGGCGGTAGCCGGTGGTGGAGCATGGACCCACGCACAGCGACGGAGGGGGTCCAAGGCTCATGGCGGAAGCGGTACCGGTGCGCTGCCCGGCGTGCCAGCGCGAGAACGGCTACATCTCCCCGGTCTTCCCGTGTGCCTGCGGGAGCCCGGTGACCCCGCCGCTGGACCTGGCGGCGGCGCCGCTGCCGCTGACCCACCGCACCTGGCGGGACAGCTGGGTCACGGTGCGCTGCGGCTCCTGCGGCCGGGAGAGCGAGTGGCCGCACCCGGAGGTGGGCTGCGGTGCGTGCGGGACGGTGGTGCTGGTGCCCGTGCGGCCGCCGGAGCCGCCGGAGCCCGCGGAGCCCCCGGCGGGTGCGGGGGCGGTGGCCGGGGCGGAGCCCGGCGTACGGGGGGCGCCGGGCGCGGAGGACGGCGTACGGGGGGACGCGCGGCCGGCCGGACGGGCTCCGGCGGGCCCCGGGGGCGGCTCCGCCGGCGCGGGGAGCGGTCCCGCCTCCCGGCCGCCGTTCCGGCCCGTGACCATCCGTACCGCCCGGGACGCGGTGGCGACGGCCGCGCTGTACCTGCGCTGGCTCGGCTTCCGCGACGTCCGCCAGCCCGAGGGGGTGCCGATCCCCTCGGCGGCGGTGGACCTGCGGGCGCCCGGGGTGGTGGCGCAGGTGGACCCGACGACGGCTCCGGCCGGGCTGCGGGCGGTGGAGTGCGTGTGGCTGAACGGCCTGACGGCGTCGGCGACCAGCGTGTACTTCGCCCTGGCGGGCTATACGGAGGAGGCCCGGGGGCGCGCGGACGACCTGGGGATACCGCTGTTCGTCATGGACCTCACGGGTATGCCGCAGCCGGTCAACGACCCGGCGGACGCACTGGTCGGGCGGGGGGCCTAGGCTCGGATGCTGTTCGCACGTGTTGTTCGACCTTGTTGCCTGCCGAGGAGAGCTCGATGAGCCTGTACGACATCCCGCTGACCACCCTGGACGACGAGCCCACGAGCCTGGCGGCCCACCGCGGCAAGGCCATCCTGCTGGTGAACACCGCCTCGCAGTGCGGGCTCACCCCCCAGTACTCCGGTCTGGCTCGACTGCAGTTCAAGTACGAGGAGAAGGGGTTCACCGTCATCGGTGTGCCCTGCAACCAGTTCGGCGGCCAGGAGCCGGGCACGGCGGAGGACATCCAGACGTTCTGCGCGGCCGGCTTCGGCGTGACCTTCCCGATGCTGGAGAAGACCGAGGTGAACGGTGAGAACCGGCACCCCCTGTACCAGGAGCTGGTGAAGACCGCGGACGCCGAGGGTGCGGCCGGGGACATCCAGTGGAACTTCGAGAAGTTCCTGATCTCCCCGGCCGGCGAGGTCGTGGCGCGCTTCCGCCCCCGCACCGAGCCGGAGGCTCCGGAGGTCATCGCCGCGATCGAGGCGCAGCTGCCGGCCTGACCGCTGGCGGCTTGACCGCTCGCGGCCTGACCACTCGCGGCCTGACCGCTGGCGTTCGGGCGCCCGTTCGCGTACGGGCGCCCGGGGCGGGCCTCATCCCGTCAGGTCGGCCTCGTCGTACTCGTGGGCGGAACCGGCGGCCGTGAGGTCCCGGAGCTCGACCCGGCGGATCTTCCCGGACACGGTCTTGGGGAGCTCGGCGAACTCGATGCGCCGGATCCGCTTGTACGGGGAGAGCACCGCCCGGGAGTGCTCGAACAGCACCCGCGCGGTCTCCGCCCCGGGCTCCCAGCCGGCGGCGAGGGTGATGTACGCCTTGGGCACGGCGAGCCGCAGCGCGTCCGGGGCCGGGACGACGGCCGCCTCGGCGACCGCCTCGTGCTCCAGCAGGGCGCTCTCCAGCTCGAAGGGGCTGATCTTGTAGTCGGAGGCCTTGAAGACGTCGTCGGCCCGGCCCACGTAGGTGAGGTAGCCGTCGGCGTCGCGGGAGGCGATGTCCCCGGTGCGGTAGAGCCCGTCCGCCATGGCCTCGGCGGTGCGCTCGGGGTCGTCGCGGTAGCCGGTCATCACCCCGGCGGGACGGGTGCGCAGGTCCACGCACAGCTCCCCCTCGTCGGGGGACTCCTTGCCGGTGACGGGGTCCAGCAGGACGATCTCGTACCCGGGCGCGGGACGGCCCATCGAGCCGGGCTTGACGGGGGCGCCGGGGAAGTTCCCCACCTGGAGGGTGGTCTCGGTCTGGCCGAAGCCGTCGCGGATGGTGATGCCCCAGGCCTCCTTGACCCGTTCGATGACCTCCGGGTTGAGCGGTTCACCGGCGGCGACGGCCTCGCGCGGGGGACGCCGGAGGGCGGTCAGGTCGGACTGGATCAGCATCCGCCAGACGGTGGGCGGGGCGCAGAAGGTGGTGACCCCGGCGCGGTCCATCTCGGCCATGAGCCGCTGCGCGTCGAAGCGGGTGTAGTTGTGGACGAAGACGGTGGCGCCGGCGTTCCAGGGCGCGAAGAGGTTGGACCAGGCGTGCTTGGCCCAGCCGGGCGAGGCGATGTTGAGGTGGACGTCGCCGGGGCGCAGGCCGAGCCAGTACATGGTGGACAGGTGCCCGATGGGGTACGAGGCGTGGGTGTGCTCGACGAGCTTGGGGCGGGCCGTGGTGCCCGAGGTGAAGTAGAGCATCAGGGGGTCGGAGGCGAGGGTGGGGCCGTCGGGCGGGAAGGCGCTGTCGGCGCCGTCCATGTCGGCGAGCCGCAGCCAGCCGGCCGGAACCCCGTCACCGGCGGCGATGCGCGTGTAGTCGCCGGGGACCTCGTCGAACTTGGGGGTGTCGGCGACGCGTGCGATCACGTGGCGGACGTTGCCGCGCTCGATCCGGTCGCGCAGGTCGGCCGGGCCGAGGAGCGGGGTGGCGGGGATGACGACGGCGCGCAGCTTCATCGCGCCGAGCATCACCTCCCACAGCTCGCGCTGGTTGCCGAGCATGACCAGGATCCGGTCACCGGCCGCGACGCCCTGCCCGCGCAGCCAGGTCGCGGCGGCTCCGGAGCGCAGCCGCATCTCGTCGAAGGTGACGGTCTCGGTGGTCCCGTCCTCCTCGACGATCCGCAGCGCGTCGGCCCCGTTGCCCTCCGCGAGGCGGTCGAACCAGTCGAACGCCCAGTTGAAGCGTTCGGGGCGGGGCCAGGTGAAGCCGGCGCGGGCGCTCTCGTACCCGCCGCGGTGGGCGAGCAGGAAGTCCCGTGCGGCCAGGAAGCTGTCGAAGCCGTCGGTGGCGCTGTTCTCCGTCATGGTCATGGGAGGCATGGTGCCGCGCGGGGCGGGCCCTCCACCAGGGCGGCGTCAGCCTCGGATTGACCCGAACCGCACGGTGGCGGCCCCTTCGCCCAGCGCGGCGGCCATCGCCTCGCCCTCGGCGGCGATCTCCTCCAGCACCCCGCCCGCCACCTCCCGGAACAGCTCGACGGTGACCACCCCGCCCTCGTTCGCCCACACCCCCGCGAGGAACCCGTCGACGAGCACCGCGCACCGGCTCTGGTTCCCGCTCGTGTTGCGCCCCTTGAACTCCGGGGGGACGACGCGGGCCCGGTCGGCGTGGGAGAGCAGCAGGTTGTCGTACTCGGGCAGGAAGCGGGGCGGCGCCGGGGTGCCGGCGTCGGGGCGGGGTGCGTCGGGGAGGTCGAACAGCTCGACGCCGCGCTCGTCGCGGAAGGTGACGAGAGCGGGCCGGAGCCGCTCGAAGGCCTCCCGGAGGCGGGTGAGCCCGGCCCAGGTCTGCATGTCCTTGACGGAGGCGGGCCCGAAGCCCTCGAGATACCGCAGCACGAGCCCGTCGACACCCCCGCCCTCCTCCCCCGCGGACGGGCCCGCCCAGGCCTCCAGGGTGGTCAGCCGCACCTGCCCGCTGCGCCCCCACACCCCGCGCGGGGTGACCTGCACGAGCGGCAGCAGGCAGCGCGCGGCCACGGCCAGCGACTGCGGATCGGCCCCGGGCCACGTGCGCAGCAGCTCCTCGCGGATCTCCGCCATGGTCCGCGGCTCCTCCTCGACGAACCCCCGGGCCCGTGCGGCCAGCGCCTTCAGGTCGACTCCGACCAGCCCCTTGCGGAAGTACTGGACCTCCCGGTCCCGGGCGCCCTGCACCAGGGGCCGCAGGCTCCTGGCGTCCTCCACGGTGTGGGTGTGGATGGTGGACCTCATGGTCACCATCCGCACCACCTCCCGCTCCTCCATCAGCCGTCCCAGCTCCTGTGGCCGGAATCCGGCGAGCCGGGCGTGCAGCTGGAAGTAGGGCGGCTTGACGTTCTGGGCCTGCAGTCCGACCAGGTGCGCGACGGCATCACGGGCGGGCATCTCGGCGCGGCTCAGCAGCAGCTGGCGGGCGAGCGTGGCACGGTTCAAAGCGCGGGTGCCGAGCACGGGACTCGTAACGGAAGCCATACCCGCAACCTAACCCCCTCCCTCCCCCCTCCCCCTCCCGGAGCTGCGATGCCGGAGCGCCCAGACCGCCGCCCCACCCCCGCGAAGCGCACCCCCTGGCTGCGCCCGTCCGGCCACACCCCCGCGCCCCCGTCACCGCCCCCGGCCCCCGTCCCCCCGGACCGGCACAGCGTGATCGACTCGGCGGTCTACCGCGAGGGCCGCCGCGTCGCCTCCCCCACCACCCTCGCCGAGACCTTCCGCCGGCTCCGCGAACAGCCCGACGGCATGGCCTGGATCGGCCTCCATCGCCCGACAGAAGCAGAACTCCACTCCCTGGCAGCCGAGTTCAACCTCCACCCCCTCTCGATCGAAGACGCCCTGGAGGCCCACCAGCGCCCCAAGCTGGAGCGCTACGGCGACACCCTCTTCGTCGTCCTGCGCGCGGCCCGCTACCTCGACGCCCAGGAGGAGGTCGACTTCGGCGAACTCCACGTCTTCGTCGGCCCCGACTTCCTGATCACGGTCCGCCACGGCGCGGCACCCGAACTCTCGGCGGTCCGCCGCCGCATGGAGGAGACCCCGGACCTCCTCTCCCTCGGCCCGGAAGCCGTCCTGTACGCCATCCTCGACGCGGTGGTGGACGGCTACGTCCCGGTCGTGGCGGGCGTCCAGAACGACATGGACGAGATCGAGACGGAAGTCTTCCGCGGCGACCCGGAGGTCTCCCGCCGCATCTACGAACTCTCCCGCGAAATGGTCGAGTTCCAACGCGCCACCCGCCCCCTGGTCGGCATGCTCCACGCCCTGATGGCCGGCTTCGCCAAGTACGGCACGGACGAGGAACTCCAGCGCTACCTCCGCGACGTAGCGGACCACGTCACCCACACCAGCGAACGCGTGGACGGCTTCCGCCAGGCCCTGACCGAAATCCTCACGGTCAACGCCACCCTGGTCTCCCAACAACAGAACGCCGAAATGCGCGCGCTGGCAGAAGCCGGCTTCGAACAGAACGAGGAGATCAAGAAGATCTCCTCGTGGGCCGCCATCTTGTTTGCACCCACGTTGGTGGGAACCATCTACGGGATGAACTTCGAGACCATGCCCGAGCTGCACTGGGCGGCGGGGTATCCGTTCGCGATCCTGCTGATGGCGGTGGTCTGTACGAGCCTGTACGTGATCTTCAGGAAGAGGGACTGGCTGTAGCGACTCACCATGAAGGCTTGATCAACTTAGCGCAAGCAAACTTTGAATCACGCCCCAGAGGTCCCGTGGGGAGAATCTGGGGAGAATGCGCAACTCCGCGAAGGGTGGCATCGCGCCCTCACCTGACGTTCTATGCAGTCGCGTTCTGGCGAGCAGCTCGCGCCGCTACGCTGCATGGCCCGCCGAATGTTCCATGCCGCAGGGCACCGCCGAGAGACCCCAGGACATCCAGCCACTTGGGACATTGCCCGTCTGCAAAGGTCCTCAGCACTGCGGATCTGGAGAGACCTCATGACAGTGGACGGCACGGGTTCTACCTGCAAGATGCGGAAGAGACCGCCTAGCATCCTTCTGTGACGATCGAGATAGAGACGGACCTGCTCTTGGTCTGGCTACGCGCGGAGTCCGCTGGCGACACCCAAGCCCTGGTGGACGCGGAACCCTTCTGGCACCCCGTCGGCGATGCTCGCCTTGTCACCCTCATCAACTACCTCAAAGCCGCCGGCATGGTGCACAACACCGAGCTCCATGCATCCGGAACGGCCTGCTCCCTCACCCCCCGTGGATTGGCCGAGGCCGATCGACTCATCGCAGAACGAGACAACCCCCGTATGAGGTTCGACCATGCCCTCAACGGGCTTGTCGCAGCCGGCGTGGCCAACTACCCATCGGGGCGCGTAGAGGTGATCGACTTCCTGCTCTCCAAGCACATGGCCGTACTGGACGAGATCCTGGAGGTCGCTGAGGTCTTCCGGGCGGTCGAGTACCTCGAGGCGAACAAGATCCTGACGGTCGATCAGACACCTCAAACCATTCGAGCCTTCACCCTGACGGCTCTCGGCATCGAGTGTGGTTTCAAAGATCCCATCTCTGTGAGGAACTTCTTGAACGAGCAGCAACGACCCCGCATCCACAACGAGTGGAACATCACCGTCAACGGGGGCGCGCCCCAGATGGGCCAGGACAACACCCAGAACAACGTCTTCGGCTACGACCCGCAGCAGCTCGCGCTGTTCGCGCGGGAGGTTCTGGCCGCCGCGCAGTCCGCAGACGTGCCGGAGGAAGTCCGAGCCGTAGTCATCGCCGATGCGGAGGCCCTCGCAGCGGAACTCGCCGTGGGCGCACCTGAGCCCGGGCGGATTCGACAGCTCACGGAGAGGGTGCTGCAGAGCGCCAAGACCAATCTGCCCGCCCTCGGCTGGACAGGAGTTGCCCAGTTGGTTTCAGCGAGCCTTGGCATTCCACTGTTCTGAGCCGTCTCCAACACTGTGCGAGACGTCCGCCAGCATAGACAGCCCATGCACTGAGTCCCGGACGCCACAATGGGTGGCACAGCAGACGCTGTGCCACCCATTTCTCATTCGAGCGTGACGTTCTCGGGGACGCACTCAGGGATCACGCCGATCAGCGCATCAACGGCTGCCCGCCCCTTGCCGCCGGCCTCGGGCATGAAGTGGGCGTAGTGGTCGAGGGTGATGGTCGGGCTGGAGTGGCCGAGCCATCGGGCGAGGGTGACGACGGATTCACCCGCCTCCAGGATTACGGAGGCGTAGGTGTGCCGGAGAACGTGGAAGCCGTCCTTGCGGGAGGCCTTCCAACGCTGGCCCTTCTCCCGCACGGGGATCACACCAGCCTTCGCGAGGGCGGGCTTCCACACCTCGTCGTTGAAGATGTTGGCGCGGATCGCGTTGCCGTAAGTGGTGGTCAGGACCAGCGGGAAGGAGCGCTTCTCCCGATCCGGTTCAGGGCCGCCCCAGGGCAGCTCGACCTCGACGGCCGGAAGCTGCAAGAAGTGTGCGCGCAGCTCGGCGGCCACCGAAGGCGGCATGTCGACGACCCGGGTCTTCCCGCCCTTGGGGAGGGTGAAGTACAGGCGCCCGTACAGGAGCTGGACCTGTCGACGGACACGGATGAGGCCGCGCTCGAAGTCGACGTCCGCCGGCGACAGCCCGAAGACCTCCCCCTGGCGCAGCCCGCACCCGAGGGCGACGACGACGGCGATCCGGTACCGCTGGTTGATGACGTCCCGTACCCGCTGCGCGGTCTCCAGCAGCCATGCCTCCCGCTGGTCCTCAGGAGCCTTGGGCCAGCGCACCGACTTGGCACGCATCGGATTGCGGACCAGACGCTTGTCGTCGATCGCCGTCTCGAAGACGTTCGAGAGGGTGGTGAGGATCTGCCGGGCGTAGCGCGGTGCGCACTCGCCTTCGAGCGTGGCGATGTAGCTGCGCAGGACGGACGCGGAGACGTCACGCAGCGCCACCTCGCCGATGTGCCGAAGGACGTGGAGGCGCACGCGCTCGTCGACCCGCTTGACCGTGCCCGGTGTGCCTCGTACGCCCGCCTGCCAGTGGCGCGTGACGTAGTCGGCGAGGGTGATGGAGCCGTCGCGCGGGTCGACGAACTCGCCCCGCTCGCTGTCGGTACCGGCCCTGCGGAGCCACGCCTTGGCGTCCTCCAGGGTGTCGAACGACATGCCCCGGACCCCCGGGATGCCCGCAACCCGGTAGCGACTCCCCTTTCCGTACCGGGCGGTGCGCTCGCGCTTGCCGGTGACGGGGTCCTTCTTCTTGTTGATCCAGCGGTCTTCGATGTAGCCGGCCAAGTGTTTCCTTGTGGGTAGGGGTCGTGAGGGGGAGGTCGGGAGGCGTCAGACGGTTGCCAAGTAGGCGGCGCGGCGCTCACCGGGTTGAGGGCGGGGTTGGATCGGGAATCCGCTTGCTCCTGCTCCCGTATCCAGGCATCGAGCGCATCGATCCGGTACGTCACTCGCCCGCGGGCACCCATGCGGAAACTCGGCGGACCCTGGCGCCGGTGACGCCATACGTAGAGCGTCTTGGGTGAAATACCGAGATATTCAGCCGCGTCCTGCACCCCGAGAAACGCGCGACTGATGGGCGGACGGTGACGGAATTCGGCAGCACTGACGGAGGAGACCGGATCGACAGGAGACAAGCGAGAATCCTTAAGGCAGACGAAGGGAATGAAAGCGCCCCGCCGCCATGGGCGGCGAAGACGTACAGGACCACGAATGGTCCGGAGAATCCCCGGTTTCGGAAACCGGGGGTCGTCGGCTATATTCCGCCCACCCCGACGGGAGCCGGGTGGATCGGCACCGTCGCCAGCAAGATCTGCGGAGGGGTTCCGAGGGCGGCAGCGATGGCGACGAGGTCGTCGATGTCGCAGCGCCGGACCGTGCGTTCGATACGTGAGAGCGCGCTGAAGGTCATGGGGCGACCGAGTGCGGTGACGCGGGCGGCGAGCTGGCGCTGGGAGTAGCCACGGGCGACGCGGGTGCGTTCGATGGCGTGGGCGGCGGCCCGTCCGGCGGGTCCGATTTCAAGGGGGCGTGGCGGCATTGCTGTGTTGTAGCTTGCGCGCCCGAGCCTTCGGAAGGATTTCCTGTCTGCCGTGAGCGATGCCAGCAGAATTTGGGGGAGATTTCGGCGACCGGGATTTCAGGTCTACCCTGCAGCCGGAAAATCTTTCAGGAGTCCTAGAACCAGCCCTGGACTTCCGGGGCAGGGGTGTGGCTGTGTTGTCCACGCATCACTGCCCCGCTGTCTCCACGCCCCCAATTTCGAAAGGCGGTCGGTCCTCATCGCCCGTATCCGCACCATCAAGCCCGAGGCCTTCGCCTCCGAGTCCCTGGCGGCCGTGTCCCTGACAGCCGAGCGGACCTTCTTCGGCCTGCTCACCCAAGCCGACGACAGGGGCCGCATCCGTGACCAGGCCGCCGTCATCGCCGGACAGCTGTGGTCGCTGCGCCGCGAGCACGGCCCGGTGGAGGTCGAGGACGACCTGACGCAGCTCGACGCTGTCGGCCTGATCTGCCGCTACGAGGGCGAGGACGGAAGGCAGTACCTGCACATCGTCGCCTTCGGCCGCCACCAGAAGATCAACCGCCCCAGCGCCAGCAGGATCTCGGACTGCCCGCACCACGACCTCGGCCTTCCCCGTGAGACCTCACTGCCCATGCGCGGAGCAGTCGCTGAGGCTTCCGTGAAAGGTCCGGGAGAAGACACGGAGCCCACCATGAGCCGAGACTCTGCAGGTCAGGGGCGATTCAGTGAGTCGTCAGCGCGTGCTCAGGGAGGGCTCGTAAAGGCCGCGGTGAACCCTCAGCGTCCGGATCTAGGACCTAGGAACAGGGAACTAGGAACTACCCCGTTGGGGGGCGCGAGCGCCCCCGCGCCCCAGACCGTCTCGGCGAAGGACCTCGTCACCAAGTACGCCGCGGCCTGCGAACACCGTCCGCCCGCGAGCGTGCTCGGTCAACTCGGACGGGAAGCCGCGAAGCTCCTGGCCGAGGGCATCGACCCCGCCCACGTACGAGCCGGTCTGGACCGCCACCGGGCCAAGGGCCTTCACCCGAAGACCCTGGCCAGTGTCGTGCACGAGGTCATGAACGCGGGGACGCCCACGACCGCCGTCACCCACCGTCCCTGGACCAACCCCACCGACGTCGCCGCTGCCTACGGGGGTGCGCTCTGACCGCCACCACCCTGCCCCAGCCCTCCGGTCAGGCCGTCCGGGCCGTGGCGGGCATCCTGGCCCGCCGGGGCATGGACCCCGTCATCGGCTCGGAGGAACCGGAGCCCACGCCCGAGCCTGTCAGCGCACTGGAACTGGCCGACGCCCGGATCCCCCCGCGCTACCGGCATGCCCTCGCCGATCACCCCCAAGTCACCGCCTGGGTGGACGATATCGCGTGCGCCGGGCGCCCCGGCCCGAGCGGTACGCGGGGCATAGCAGAGGGCCCGTCGCTCCTCATCGCTGGTCCCACGGGCACCGGCAAGACCCACCAGGCCTACGGGGCCGTCCGCGCACTGCTCGCTGCCGGCGTCCGCCTGCGCTGGGAGGCGGTCACAGCCGCCGACCTGTACGCCCGCCTGAGGCCCCGCCCCGGCCTCGACGCGGAACGTGAGCTGCACACCTTGGCCCGCTGCCCGCTGCTACTCCTGGACGACCTCGGCGCCGCCAAGGGCAGCGAGTGGACGGAGGAGCTGACCTACCGGCTGATCAACCACCGGTACGAGTACCTGCGCCCCACCCTGCTCACGACCAACCTCCCCATCCCCGAGCTCCGCACCGCCCTCGGCGACCGCGTCGCTTCCCGCCTCTCCGAGATGACCCACCGGGTCGTCCTCGATGGCGCCGACCGCCGCCGCACCTCCCCTGCCGCTTGAACGCGCCAACCCCTTGGAGCACCACCCGCTTGACCACCACCTCCCACCGCACCCAGACGGCTGAGCGGTACGCCCTGGCCGTCGCAGGCTGCGTCATCGTCGCGCTCACCGCAGCAGGATTCTGGCTCTCCTACGCCCATCTCGCCGAAGTCGCGGGGCAGCACGGCCTCAGCGCTTCCCCAGCCCGCCAGTGGGCGTGGCCGGCAACGCTCGATGCCTTCATCGTCGCCGGGGAAGTGTTGATGCTCCGCGCCAGCCTCCGCCGGGAAACCGACGGGTGGGCGATCGCCCTCACCGCTGCCGGATCACTGGGCTCCATCGCCCTCAACGTCGCCGGCGTCAGCAGCACCAACGGCGCCCCGGCCCCGGCCCTCGACTACGTCGTCGCAGCCGTGCCTCCAGCAGCCGCGCTCTTCGCCTTCGCCGTCCTCATGCGGCAGATCCACCGCCACGTCGCCGCCGACGATTCCCGCCACAGTCGCCGTCCGGCAGGGGAATCGTCAGCGCATCCCGCGGCCCTGGACGGTCCTCGCGCGCACCCCGCCACGGAGCAGCTCCCCTACCCAGAAGGGCTCGTGGACCCTCACAGCCCTCCACGCGAGGGTGGCCGCCTCGCTCCGGCTGACGCCCTACGGGACGCACCAGGCGATGTGGCGGAAGAGGCCGATCAAGTGGCGGAAGCCCACGTCCCGCCGAAGAAGCGCACCGGTCGCAAGCCCGCCGCCACCGACGACGAACTCCGCGCCATCGCCCGCACCGCCCCGCTCGGACGCGATGGACGCGCGTCAAGCCGCCACATCGAGACGGCTGTCCGCGCACGTGGCCTCTCCATCGGCAGGGACCGCCGGGACAAGATCACCCGGCAGGTCCAGGTCGAACTCGACAGTGGCAGGGCGGACGCCGCGTGAGTCCCGTCCGAAGTCAGGCTGCTCACCCGCGCATACGTCGCGGGGCGAGCTGACGTTCGTACGCCCCATCCCCACAGCACCGAAGCCGTTCCAGCCCGACCAACAGGAGACACGCTCTTGCACGACGCCTCCACAACCACGAGTCCCCACGACCACCAGCAGGCGGCCCCTACCCAAGCCCGAGACGGAGCAAGTTATCCCTTTGGACACTCCACCACCGGCGGAGTGTCCAAAGGACTCACCGCCCCAGGGGGGCGGAGCATCGTCCGGCGCCGGGGGACGCCTGACGAGGAGGCCGCGACCGCGGGACGGACGCAGCCGGGGGAAGAGCAACAGTATCCGTGCGAAGCCACGTACGCCTCTGCTCCCCCTCCAGAGCCCCGTATACGACGCCGTACCCACAAGCACGGCCAGCGCTCCAAAGTGTGCAGCGTCCGTGTGAACGACGACGAGCACGCGCTCGTCGCGACCGCCGCGAAGGCCATCGGCGTTACCGTCGCCGGCTTCTTCGCCAAAGCCGCCCTCAGGGCCGCCCTCGACCCGCACACCAGCGCCGCGGCCATCGCCGGGCGTCGTGAGACGGTCACCGAGCTGTTCGCTGCCCGCAGGCACCTCGGTCAGATCGGCAACAACCTGAACCAGCTGACTCGCGCCGTCAACTCCGGCGGCCAACCAACTGACACCCAACTCGACGCCGTGCTCGTTGCGGTCCGCCGAGCCTCCGCCCGCGTCCAGGACGCCACCGACCGACTTCTCGAAGACGGCTAGGGCCTGCCCCACCATGGTCCCCGAGATCCACGGTCTGGCGTGCTATCCCAATGCGCGCGGTCGGTCCGCGTCAGTGCTCCAGGACGACGTCGAGGTGTTCTTGCACCGGCTCGAACAGGCGGTACGGGACGTACTCGGAGATGTCGGCGCGGGCCACCCAGGCAAGTTCAGCCAGCTCGTCGGTGTCCGCGACGTGCGCGTGGCCGCCGGACACCTCGCAGGCGGTGTACGACATCAAGCGGCCGGTGTCAGGGTGAACCCGTTCCCCCAGCAGCTTCAGCGCCTTCACGGCGAGGCCGGTCTCCTCCAGCGTCTCGCGTACGGCGGCCTCCTCCCGGGCTTCGCCCGGCTCGACCGCACCGGCGGGGAACTGCCAGGAGAGCCGCCCCTCGCTGATCCGGCGCCGCACCATCAGAACGCGGCCCTCGTGCACCACCACGGCCGCTGCGATGGCCGGTCGCCCCTCAGCGTTCTGCTGCTCCACGTTGCTCCTCCAGGTCGGGTGGGCTGGCTGCCCCGAAGGGCGATGCCGACACGTTCACTGCGGCTCGGCCCCGGCATGGAAGAGCGGGGCCAGCAGATCGACCGCTTCCTCCCACGGAAAGCGGTCGGCCCCGCCACCGGACTTCGGACGGTGGGGCTCATAGCTGCCGATCAGCACGCCCATCTCCCGGAGCTCATCGATGCTGCGCCGGTAGGCCCGGTGGGCGGCGAGAGCGGTGTTCACGTAGGGCAGCAGGACCGTGGGGACGCCCATGCCGGGGGCCTCGCAGAGGATGCCGAGGGCCAGGTTGTCGGCGAAGCCCGCGGCCCACTTGTTGACCGTGTTGAACGTGGCCGGAGCGACCGCGATGGCGTCCGCCCGCGGGTACGTCCGCGCCTCGCCGGGCGAACGCCATGCGGACCGCACCGGGTACCCGGTCTGCTCCTCGATCGCCCGGACGTCGAGGAACTCCAGACCCTGCGGAGTAGCGATGACCCCGACCTCCCAGCCGCGTTCCTGCGCCGCGGTGATGAGTCTGCCGACGTCGCCGGCGATACCGGCGGCGCACACGACGACGTACAGGAAGGGCTTGGGCTGCGGCTCAGTCACGCGGGTACTCCCAGTCTGCGGCTGAAGTGGTGGAGCTCCGGCAGCGTACGTCGGCGGTCCCGCGCGGCCATGTCGGCGACCAGCTCGCGGACGGCGGGACGGCGTACGTCCTGGGCGGCGCAGGTCTCGGCGATCCGCAGGGCCTGGTAGCCGTCGGCCAGGCGGCCCTGCTGGGCATAGGCGCGGGCGGCTTCGATCCAGAGTGCAGCACGGCGCTCGGGGACCGGGATGTGGCGGTGCATGAGCGGGCGGGCCGCGTCGAGGGCGATGCCAGCGTCGCCGAAGGAGACCGCCGCGCTGATCCGGTGCAGGGTGACGTTCGTAGGGCTGAAGTTGGCCCAGGCGTCCGGCCGGTCCAGAGCGACGTACCGGGCCACCTCCTCCGCTTCGGCAAGGAACTCCCCGGTGGCGGCACGGTCGGCCGCGCGGCTCGCGGCCGTGGCTCCGCGCAGCAGGAGCAGCCCGAGGACGGCGAGGTGGTGTGGGGAGCGGCGGTCGTACGAGCCGGTGAGCTGGGAAGCCGTGTGCCGGATCAGCGTGACTGCCTGGCCGGGGTGCTTCTCGCGGACGAGGACGTGGGCGTGGAGCCGGACACTGGCGGCGAGGACGAGGGGGTCGCCGAAGCGTTCGGCCTCCGCCATGGCGCGGCCGACGGCCAGCCAGGCCGTTCCTGCATCCCCCTGCTTGAGGAAGAGACTGGCCGAGGTCTGGTAGGCCGTGGCGAGGAAGCGGGAAATTTCTTCGGGCCGGGACGAGCTGCCGAGCGCATGGCGCAGGTCCGTGATCAGGCCGGGAAGCGTGCGCTCCAGCTCCGCGTAGTCGCACGTGGTCAGCAGCCTGCGGATGGCGGTTGCACGTAGGTGAAGCTGGTCCGTGGAGACGGGCTCTGTCGTCGGGGCTGCGAGCACGCCGGGCAGGAGGGCCTGGACCAGCGCCGGGTGCGCGGCGGGCACGGGGGCGGCCAGCGCGGTGACACCGGCGGCGAGGAAGGTACGGCGGCGCATGTCGTCTGTCTCCGGATCGGGGGACTCGGCTTCCCGGGCGGCCTCAGCGAGCCCGAGGTGGGCCGGCGGGATTCGCAGCACCTGGGCGACTTCGCGGAGGACCCGGATGTCGTCGGTTCCGCGGCCGCCCTCCAGGCGGCTGATCTTCGACTGGTGGTAACCCAGTTCGGCGGCCACGTCCGCTTGTGAGCGGCTCTGTAAGACCCTTGCCCGACGGATCAGCGCACCGATGCGGTGTGCCTCGCCCTGTGTGTCGGCCATCTGCGCCACGGCCCCTTCTGCCGAGACCGATCCTGCCTGCTCAACCGAGCCTATCGGTAGGGAAATTGCCCGCCATGCAGAAGCTGCATGATTGATGCGCGACCTGCGTGCTACGTCGCGGGCTGCCCCCTCGGCCCGCTTGCCTGGTGGAACCGCACCCATTCAGGAGGCCGCCCATGGAAGTGCACGAGGTCACCCTGCCGGTGACGGGTACGCCGGAAGGCGCCGCCCGCGCCCGGCGCACGGTGATGGACGAGGTCAATGGCTGGCGCCGGAGCACGGTCACCGACGACCTGCACGGAGCGGAGACCGTGGCGGGCGAGCTCCTGGCCAATGCCGTCCGGCACGGAGGCGCCGGGACCACATCCATCACAGCTCGCCTGCGCGGCGACCGGCTGCGCTTCGAGGTCCGCGACCAGAGCTCGGCCGTCCCCCAGAAGTCCGCCGTCTACCCGGACGCCGAGCACGGCAGGGGCCTGTTGATCATTGCAGCCCTCGCAGACGAGCACGGCGTTGAACAGGGCTCCTCAGGCAAGTCCTGCTGGGCCGAGTTCGACCTCGCCGCCCGCCCGTACCGCCCCACGGCCTCCGCCCTCCCCAAACCTCCCGACCAAAGGAGTTGATCGTGGCACTCACCCGCGCTTCGGCCTCGAACGCCGAAGTGATAGCCGTACGCCCCGGCAGCGCGCTCGCCGGCTCCGTCACCGTCGACGGCTCCAAGAACGCCGCCCTTCCCCTGCTGGCGACCGGGGCGGCTGTACGTCGGAACGTCCAGCTGGAGAACGTTCCGGCCAGCGCCGACGTCCAGGCGATGGTGGCCCTCCTCCACGGGACCGGCTGGCACGTGGCGCAGGCCGTAGGGCGGTCGGACACCCTGCTCGTCATGACCCCCGAGCACCCGCCCGCCGTTCCCGACCTGAGCGGCGCCTCGGCCATTCGGGCCTCGTACTACCTGGTGCCCGCCCTCCTCGCCTTACGCGGCAGTGCCCGGCTTCCCTGGCCCGGCGGCTGCCGGATCGGGCAGCGCGGGATGGAACTGCACTTCAAGGTGTACGAGGCGTTCGGGGACCACGTCACCGTCCAGGACGCCGGGTACGCCGTCGAGGCCGGCGGGCAGGGCAGCGGCGGCACGGTCTCGCACGCGCTGCCCTTCCGGTCGCGCGGCGCGACGGTCGCCGCCGTGCTGCGGGCGGTCGTCTCCGACCGGGCGTTGCGCCTGGAACTCCCGAACCTCTCGCCGGAAGTCCTGGCCGTGCTCGACGCGCTGCGCTCGGTGGGTTGGCAGGTCAAGGTGAATGACCGAGTCCTCGCCCTCGATCCGGCATCCACGCCCACCGACGAGATCCCGGCCTGGCGCGTGCCGGGCGACAAGATCGAGGCGGGGACGCTCGCCTGTGCCGTCGCCGCCACCGGCGGCAAGGCCCGGATCGACGGCATCCACTGCCGGGACCTCGTGCCGTTCCAGGTAACGCTCCAGCGGCTGGGCATCCCCACATCGGTGGGGGACGAGACGCTCCTCGTCGACGGCAGCAACGCCAACCCGACGGGCCGGCCGCTGCGGGCCATCGCCTCCCTCGCACCCGGGGGCCTGGACGCGGACTTCGAGCCACCGCTGATGGCACTGGCCCTGGGCCGACCCGGCACCCACCTGTTTGCCGACTCGATCAACCCCGGCCGCCACGGCAACCTCCTGCCCCAGCTGGCGAGGCTCGGAGCCGACATCGAGGAGATCTCACCCACCGAGTGCCGCCTGACCGGTCCCCAGCGCCTCACCGGATCCGGTGTCGAAGCGACGGACATCCGCACCGGCTCCGCCCTCATGGTGGCGGCCCTGACCGCCCGCGGGATCACGACCCTCGGCGGAGTCGCCCAACTGCGCCGGGGCCACGCCGACCTGCCCGGCAAGCTCCTCCAGCTCGGCGCCGACATCTGCGAGGTCGCCCCGTGACCGCGAGCCGAACGATCCAACGGATCCTGGCCACCACGGACGTCCACTCCGCCCTCGGCGCCGGCGCTTCCTTCCTCGGCCACCTCCACGAGGCACGGTCGGACAGCCTGCTCGTGGACTGCGGCGACTTCTTCGAAGGCACCGGCTACTACCGACTCGGCCAGGGAGAGCTCGAACGGGACATCCTGCTCGGCCTGTACGACGTCATCGTCCCCGGAAACCACGGCTGGGCGCACTACTTCGAGCCCGCCCTCCACAAGCGGACCGTCTGCGCGAACGCAGTCGACGACTCGACCGGCAACCCTCTGTTCCGGCGGCTGCACGTCGTGGAGATCGGAGGCCGGCGTACGGCCGTCACCGGGGTGATCGGGCTCCAGGCGTTCAACTCGATCCCGGTCGCCCAACGGCTGGGACAGCGGGCCGTCGAGCCGGTGAAGGCCCTGCGCGAGCTGATGCTGGCGCACCACCACGAGGTCGAATCCTGGGTGCTCCTCAGCCACTCGGGCTTCGAGGAGGACCTCGGGCTCGCCGAAGCCTGTCCCTTCCTGGACGTGATCTTCTCGGGCCACTGCCACAGCGACCACACGGGCCCCACCCACATCGGCAGCACCCTCATCCTCAAGGGCCGCGAGCTCGGCATCGGCTACGCCGTCGCGACGTACACCCCCGACCGCTGGGTCGGCCGGACCGCCCTCTTCTCCGACACGGCGAACACCACCCCATCTGTCCTGCCGCCCGAGCTGGCCTCCGTACGGGACCGGATCGCGGCGTTCGACGCACAGCTGGCCGAGCCGCTGGGCCGGATCGCGGAACCGTACCGGAACGAGCAGCTCGATCGCCGGGCCCTGGCCCAAAACCTGGCCGACCGCCTCCGGAGCGGCCTGGGCAGGGACGCCGTCGTCCTGAACGAGACCGCCCTCCGCACCACGGTCCTGGGCGAGATCCTGACCACAGGCGATCTGCTGGCCATCGAGCCGTTCGCGAACTCCCTGGTCGAGGCCTGCATCGCACCGGCTCACCGCCACGACACCGAAGCCCTCCTCAGCCACCTCACCGAGCGGGTCGGGCCGCTCGTCACCTCTCCCGACCCGCTTCCGTCCGGGCTGACGAACGTGCTGACCACTGACTACCTGGCCAACAGCTGCCTGGGCGGCCGGACCCGTCCCGTCGGCCTGAGCCTGGGCTCTGCGATCCGGAGCACCCTGACGAACGGAGACGACCAGTGATCCTGACCGGTCCGGAAATCATCTCCGCCTCGGGCGACGGGCGGCTGCGCATCGCCCCCTTCTCCTCCTCCCAGGTCAACCCGAACAGCTACAACGTCCGCCTCGGGTCCACCCTGCTGACCTACACGGACGACGTCCTCGACTCCCACCGCCCCAACCCCACCCACCGCATCCAGGTCGGCAAGGACGGGCACACCCTGCAGCCGGGCGAGCTGTACCTGGGACACACCATGGAGGAAGTGGGCTCGGACCGCTTCGTCCCGCTGCTCTTCGGCCGCTCCTCCGTCGGCCGGCTCGGACTGTTCGTCGAGATCACCGCGCCCATCGGCGACATCGGCTTCCACGGGCAGTGGACGCTGATGCTCACCCCGACCCGCCCCGTCCGCGTCTACGCCGGGATGAAGATCGGGCAGATCATGTTCTTCGTCTCGGAGGGCGCCATCAACCTGTACTCGGGCAAGTACCAGGCATCCGCCGGCCCGCAGCCCTCCGCCTTCTGGCGCGACCTCGACTCCTCGGCGGTGACGTCGTGATCCTGACCGGACCGGCCATCGCCGCCGCCCGCGACGCGGGCCACATCACGATCGACCCGTACGACCCCGACCGCCTCTCCCCCAACGCCTACGACTGGCGCCTCGGCAGCACCCTCCGCATCTGCCAGGGGGACTTGGACGCCGCCGCCCCCACCGCCTTCCGCGAAGTCACCCTCCTTGACGACGGTTACGTCCTCGAACCCGGCAACCTCTACCTCGGCCACACCCTGGAGCAGACCGGATCCGAGTCCTACGCCCAGCTCCTCAACGGCGACCGGACCACCGGCTGCCTCGGCATCTGGGTCCACGTCTCCGCGCCCCTCGGCCACCAGGGCCACGCCATCCGCTGGACCCTGGAGATCAGGGCCACCCGCCCCGTGCGCGTCCGGCCCGGCATGACGTTCGGCAAGCTCGTCTTCCTCCGCACCCACGGCACGCCCGCCAGCTACCAGCAACACGGCCTCAAGTACCGCACCAGCGAAGGCATCGAGATCTCCCGCCTCTACGAGGAGAACCCCGGAGGCCGCCGGTGAACCCCCTCGTCGCCACCGCCCTCGACCTCCCGTACCCCAGCCCAGGCGGGAGCGTCGAGCTCTTCCTCGACCTCTACACCGGCGAGCAGCCCGCCATCCCCGCCCGCGCCTTCATGCTCGCCCCCGACGGCCCCCGCCCCCGGACGCCCGCCGGCCTCGACCTTCTCCACGCCACCGGCAAGTGCATCGGCGGCGACCACTTCAACCGGTACGTCACCGACCTCCGTCACGCCCTCACGGCCGCCGTCGACCCGCGGCAGATCAGCGTGCTGCACCTCCACCACCTGGCCTTCGGCGCCACCCCAGCCCTCCTGCGCGCCTTCCCCCGCCACCCCCGCATCGCGTTCGTCCACGGCACCGACCTCCTGTACGCCGAGAACCACAGCACCCAGCTCCGCGTCCTGCGCGAGGCAGCGAACGCGGCCGACGCGATCGTCGTCCCCACCCACGCGATGACCGACCGCCTACTCAAGCTCGCCCCAAAGACCGACAGGCGCAAGATCGAGAAGATCCCCTGGGGCGTCCCCGACAAGCTCCTCACCACTCCGCCGCCCCGACCCGCACGACGCCGCACCAGCCACCTGCGCGTCCTCTTCGCAGGCCGCGTGAGCTCCGAGAAGGGCCTCGAACCCCTCCTCCAAGCCGTCGCCGCCACGTCCTCCATCGAACTGAGCGTCGCCGCACCCCGGGCGCAGTTCCAGGACCTCGTACCGGTCATCCGCCAGCACGGCGTCCACGTCCGCTACCTCGGCTGGTTCCGCCGACAGCAGCTGTGGAAGGTCTTCGCCGACCACGACGTCCTGGCCGTGCCCTCCACCACTCTGGAGGCCATGGGCCTCGTCGCCCTCGAAGCCCAGGCCTGCGGCCTCCCCGTCCTCTACCAACCCGTCCCCGGCCTCACCGAGGCCCTCGCAGGCACGGGCATGGCCACCGACTTCACGACCCCCGCCACCGCGGCCCACGACCTCAACCGCCTCCGCACCACACCGGGCCTGCTCGAACTGCTTCGTGCGGCCGGCCGCACCAACGCCGCCCGCTTCCCCCTCAGCGCCACCGCCTCGGCCATCACCGACCTGGGCCGACGGCTCACCTGACACCACCCGTGGCGCAGTCGGGCCCGCCCCGGCCACGTCACTAGGCTGGCCAGCGGACCACCCGCGGCCGTACGACGATCGGGAGACCATGACGACGCCCTCCTCCACCGCCCGTATCGAAAACCTCCTCCAGACCGGCGTGCGCGAGGAGGTCTACCCCGGCGCGGTGTGGGCGGTCGGGGACGCCGACGGCATCCGCGCGGGCGGAGCCGTCGGCCTCCTCGACCCCGACCGGCCCGACGACCCGATGCGGCTGGACACCGTCTTCGACGTGGCCAGCCTCACCAAGATCCTCGCCGTCTGGTCCACGATCGGCACGCTCGCCGAAGAGGGCAAACTCGACCTCCAGGCCCCTCTGGGCACCTTCTGGTACGAGGTCGCCGGCCACCCCCTGGCCCGGGCCACGGCCCACCACCTTCTGACCCACACCGCAGGCCTGCCCCTCCGCGCCAACCTGAAGAACCTCTACGGCACCGACCCCCAGGACATCCGCGACGGCGTCCTCCACGAAGCCCTCCACCGCCCGCCGGGCGAGGCCGTCGAGTACACCGACCGGGCCGCCCTGATCCTCGGCTACCTCGCCGAGCACCTGTCGGGCCAGCCCCTGGACCGGCTCGCCACCGCCCGCGTCTGGCACCCCCTGGGCATGGCCCACACCCGCTTCGGCCCCCTCCCCGCCGCCGAGGCGGCCCGCTGCGCCCCCACCGAGTACGACGACTCCACCGGCACCCACCTCAAGGGCACCGCCCACGACTTCTCCGCCCGCCTCCTCGGCGGCATCTGCGGCATCGCCGGCACCTTCTCCGTCCTCGACGACCTCGCCCTCTTCCTCCGCCACATGCTCGCCCCCACCCAGGTCACCTTCGGCCCCACCTGGATCAAGGACTCCCTCCGCATCCACACCGGCACCCTCACCCCCGCCCGCGGCCTCTTCTGGCACCCCGCCCCCGGCACCGACCCGGCCGAGGACGTCTGGGTCCACTACGGCTTCACCGGCACGGGCATGTGGATCAGCCCGGCCCAAGACCGGTGGGCCGTCCTCCTCACGAACAAACTCCGCTTCAACCGCGATCGGGAGCCCTTGACGGAAATCCGCAACGCTTTCCGTCTCGCCGCATTCACGGTGGTTGTTCCGAGGCTCCAGGCCTGACGGCAACCCCGTCCACGCGGAGGGCGTTGATCGGCTTGGCGGAGGACCTCTCTTCGGCCGTGTCCGAGACTGCCTATCGGGCAGTCCGGGCACAAGGCCCGCACGCTCCAAGCGTCTTACCTGTAGAGCCATTGGAACGCGAACTGCCACGAGCCCGCTGCCGTATCCCACCGGCGCTCTCATCCTGGGTGAGCGACGCGGCAGTCAGCCATCGGGGAGACGGCGGCTCGGAGGCCACCCGGAAGTCCTGCTACGGCACCAGGTGGCCGATCACTACCAGCGTGACGTCCCCACTGCTCGTACAGGAGCCTACGCAGGCGTCAACTCACTGAGGGCCCCTTGTAGGGCTTCGCTCTTGAGACGGGTCGCCGCAGCCAGTTTCCGCAGATCCTCGCCAGTCAAATACCGGTAGCTCTGCGGTGGATGGAACGAGCCGGAGGCCCTGAGAGCCGCCAGAGGAACCGGCTCCTCGAAGGCGACCGGCTCCTCCAAGGAGAGGCCGCTGGCCCGGGTCGCGCCGCTCATGTAGTCGTCGTACTCCCGACGGCTGATGCCAGTGCTCGTGCGACTGGCGGTCCACACCTCACGAGGGCTGGCCACCTGCACCGAGGCGATCCTCGCCATGCCGACGATGGCCATCGTCGGCGCGGTCGCGTAGAGGAGTACGGGCGTCCCAGGAGGAGCGGCGACGCGTTGGCGGCGTACCTCCACCGTCTTGGTGCCGGCCAGGATCGCCGTCGCGAACCTCGGGTGGACGGACAACAGCATCGCGCGCTCCGGATCGCTCACGTCTTTCGGTGCCCCTCTTCGTACACGGCCTGGAACAGCGCGTTGTCGATCTTCGACAGCGACATCAGCGACAACCGTAGCCCCAGCCCGTTCGCCAGCGCGGTCAATCGCGAATGCGTCACCTGTACGGGAAACAGCTCCGTGTCCGAGAACCTCAGCGCCATGACCCGGCCCGTAGCATCGGCTGCCGCACGCACTTCGGCACGACCATATACGCCCAGGTGTTCGAATCGCGAGAAGAGGGCGTCAGGGTCGCCGATGACCACCTCGTCGAGGCGCGAGCAGCCGATCACCATCTTGCCCTGCTGCCCTGCGGACCCCTCACTGACGTACCAAAGGATCCGAGCGGGGACGCTCTCGCCCCGATGGCCGGCCGACCGGTAGTACACGTGCTCGCGACTGATTCCGAGTACGTCGTCGCGCGGTACGAGCATTGCCGGAACGTCGAAGAGCTCCGTGGACCAGCGCGGCTTGACGGGTGCGATGAAGGTCGGCAGGGCAGAATCGACCAGCTTCGCCGGCCACCACACCCTCTCGGCGATGCTCGCGATCTCCGCTGGCGCACGGGCGTCCAGGACCGGCGTCACAGCGCCGGTCCGCCCCGCGATCTGCCCGGCGGCCCCGGAGACCGCCTCCGTCGGCCCGCACACGTCTACCAGGAGCGCGGTGAAGCCCTTCTCGTCCTCGACGAAGCCGTCGGGGCCTGCTGCGACCACAGCCGCCCTTGAGGGGCCGGGGTCGATGATGCGCACGGCCTGGGCGCCCCGGTCCCGCCCGAGTCTCTTCAGCATGAAGAGCAACTGGCGGGCCAGCGTCTCTTCCAGAGCGTGCGATGCGGTCCTCAGGAGAGGAACGTTCAGCGTGCGGCCGTCCAGCGCCCAGGCGTACAGCGCGACAGGGCGCCCATCGCCGTCCCGGATGAGTTCCCTGCGCCACAAGACACCATCACGGGCAAGGCTGGTCAGACGCTCCGACAAGCCGACTCCACCGTCACCACCGGCCTCGTCGAAGAAGGCGACGAGCCCCTCTTCACTTCCGGGCTCGACCTCGGCGGCGGAGAAGGCCGTTCCCATGAGATCGGCAGGGCGATACATCTGGGCTTGGCGGAGTTCGTCCACATGGAGCGTCACGGCCTCGGGAGAGACTACCCTGACGCGCGCCACCTCCCAGGCGATGTCTGCCAGCGCCGCCAGGTCGGAATCACGGGTCACCAGTACCTGCAGGCCAGCACAAGACGTCTCGGCCACGTAGCGCAGCCGCGCACGCAGGCCGACATCGATCACAACGCCGGGCATCTCCTTGCCCACCGCTGCGGTCAACTCCTGCTGGCGGCTGACCACCGCGGCGGTGTCGGGCGCCAGGGAGCGGAGCCTGGACAGGCCGGCACGTTGGTGGTTCCGCTCCTCCCGGTCCTCCACCGCTTGAACGTGTAGGAGGAGCTGCGGCGTATAGGCGAGCTCGACCAGGTCTGCGAGCCACCCGGCCTCAAGGGCCCTCGCTTCCTCGACCGCACTCTCGGCACCCGTGCCGTGAAGCCCGGAAAAGACCGTGTGGTCGACCGTCACGACCAGCAGGGCGTCGCTCTGCGCTCCAGTGAACAGGTCGTCGTGACCGTGGTCGAGCCACCAGGTGTCGAGGGTCTCCTTGTCACTACCCCGCCCGAGGCCCTCGCCCTTCGGCACGAAGCCCAGGCCGCTCCAGGTGGCGCTGAGCCCGTAGTCACGGCGGCACCTGGCCCTGATCCCAAGCCTGTGACTTTGACTGCGCCGCAGTTCTGCGATCAGGAGCCTCGCGACCCCCTTGCCCCGGTGCTCCTCCGCCACGCACAGGTGCACGAGGCGAACGTGCTGGCTACGCTTGGGCAGTCCGAAGAGCGCGTATCCGACCAGCTCACCGTGGTCCAACGCAACGAGCAAGCCACCGTCGTCGGCGTACTTCCGGTACGCGGGTGGCGTGAGCAGACCGAGCCGCTTCGTGTAGCGGTTGCCCAGAGCGATGGCCGCACCGAGCATCTCCGACTGTTCTCCGGTCACCGGCAGCACTTCGATCACCGTGTTCCCCCTCCGCTTCCGTGAGGATCGGGTCGATCACTCCCAGCGCATGGTGTCGAACCATGGGTGAGCGGGCCACCGTTTGACCAATTTCAGCCGTGTTGGCTCGAATTGCCACTCCGCGGCGGCGGTGCGGCGGCGGCCACCCCAAGCAGACACGGGAGCGCGACCCTACGGGGTTACCGAATGAACGCTGAGCAGTTGTCCGGAGGTGGAAACAAAAGGCAGTCGTAGGGGCGTGCCAGCGCCGCGGGACGCCAACGTCCGGAAGGTGATGACCGCCCAACGCAACCGGGACACTGCGCCGGAGCTGGCGCTGCGCCGCGCCCTACACGCGTTGGGCTTCCGCTACCGCGTGGACCTGCCGATCCCAGGAATGCCGCGTCGGCGCGCTGATGTCACCTTCACGCGCTGGCGGACGGCGGTGTTCGTCCAAGGCTGCTTCTGGCACGCCTGCCCGACACATCAGCACGCTCCGAAGCACAACTCCGACTGGTGGCGCAGGAAGTTCGACACCAACGTTCGCCGGGACGAGGAGACCGACGCGCACCTCGTGCTCCTGGGCTGGCTGCCACTCCGCATCTGGGAGCACGAAAGCGTGGACGGTGCTGTTCGACGCGTGACGGCGGCCCTCGCCACCCGGGGCCATCCCCTCGCCCTGCGGCTGGACGCCCGGGACGTCGACACGTGACTCCAGGCCGGAACAGCACCGCCACGGACGACGACGACATCGCCGCGACTAGGACGTTACAACTCCCACTGAAACACCCGGTTCGTCAATCGCTGACGGGTGCACATACCTGCCCTGACCGGCGATGAACACGACAGGCTGAGCGATCACCGCTCGTTGGTGCACGGGCGAAGCCGGTGAACGAGTGGCACCCCACGGACCGGCAGAGGTTGGGGCACCGCGCGGCAGGCGCTCGACCGAACGGCGGCTGGTGTGGCGCTGTCCAAGATCGCAGTCTGCGCCGGTTCCAGGACATCAGCCGACCACTCAGCGGCGTCTCCCCTTCATCCCGTACACGCGTATGGGAAAGCGTCACACACAGCGAGCGGGTGAGTCGGAACACCAGATCCGGTAGATGTGCCCGGCACCCTGGATCGATACACTGAAAGCACAGTCAAGCTACAGATTACGTGCCGGCTTCTTGCTCATGCGGGACGGCTGTCGGCACCTGGCGTTCCGGGAGGAGCGAGATGGCCCAACGTACGGATCAAGTGTCGGTGACCCTGGCGGCGATCGCCCGCCTCGCGGGGGTAGGTCGCGCGGCGGTGAGCAACTGGCGGCGCAGGCACCCTGACTTCCCCGAGCCGGTCGGTGGCACCGACGCCAGCCCGCAGTTCGCCCTCGAGGCTGTCGAGGAATGGCTCAAGCAAAACGACAAGATCGCGGCGACCGCCGGTCCGCTGGAACGCTTGTGGCCGCGGGTCGCGGACCTGGGTGATCGGGACCGGATGGGTCGAGTGGTCGCGGGTGTCGGCGCACGACTCGCTAGTGCTTCGGCGGCTGACAGGGCGTCGGTGACCGGCCGCACAGAGGATGATGTAGCGCTGGACCCGGCGGAGCAGGCGCTCGTGGACGAGGCCGTGCGCATGGCTGGCACCGAGGGCGGAGCCGAGACCTTCCGGTTCCTGCTCGACCGGTGGCTTGGCACGCACGTCCGGCAGATCGCAACCACGCCGGCCCCGCTCGCCACCCTGATGGCTGCCATCGCGGCTGCAGCGCGCGGGGCGGAGCCGGTACGGACGGTGGCCGATCCCGCCTGCGGCACCGGCACGCTGCTGCTCGCCGCGGCCCGCCGATGGTCCGAGCCAGAAGTGGGGAGCGACCTCCGCCCTCTTGGGCTCCTGGGGAACGATGGCGACCCGGTTCTATCCTCGATCGCAGACGCCAGGCTGATCCTGGAGGCCGGACAGCAGGCGTTGGTCTCGGTCACCGCCATGGACACGCTGCGGGACACCTTGCGCCCGCCGTCCGAACCGGTCGACGTCGTACTCTGCAATCCGCCTGCCAACGAACGCGACTGGGGCCACACGGAACTCGCCACGGACCGGCGCTGGACGTACGGACAACCGCCCCGCACGGAATCAGAACTCGCATGGGTCCAACACGTCGTCTCCATGCTGGATCACGGGAAGGGCGCCGGCGCCACCGGGCACGGCGGTGTGGCCGTGGTCCTCCTGCCTCCGGGGGTGGCCGCCCGCCGGGCCGGGCGGCGCATCCGTGCAGGCCTGCTCCGGGCTGGAGTGATCCGCGCGGTGGTCGCTCTGCCGGCCGGGGCCGCGCCGCCCTACGGAATCGGACTCCATCTGTGGGTCCTCGCCGCGCCCGCGCCGCGCTCCCAAGACTCGGTGGTCTTGGTGGACACGTCGGACTGCCGCCACACACCATCCACAGTCTCGGCCTCCCGCCTACCGGCCATCGACTGGGATGCGATAGGAGACCGGGTTCTCAGCGCACTTCAGGGCGGTGAAGGGCCTGGCATCGTGTCCGTTCCAGTGACCGACCTGCTCGGCGAGGAAACCGACCTCACGCCGGCCCGGCACGCCGCGGCCGCTGGACCGACGAGGCCGGTGGACCTGCGGCGCCTGTGGACCCGGTACGAGAAGGGGCTACTCGCCACCCAGGACGCGGGGAGGTCCCTGCGCGAACTCTCTGCGGTGCAGGGCACCGTCAGTCTGGGGACCGTGAGTGTCGCCGAACTGGAACGGGCGAAGGCCCTCAGCATCCTCTCCGGCATCGCCTTGCCGGAGGAAACGGTACGGCGGGGCGACGTCCCGGACGACGGGGTCAGACTGGTCACAGGCCTCGTCGCGATCGGCCCGGAAGAACAGCAGTGGCTCGACCGGACTGCCGCCGAACAAGCGGACCAGGACGGTCTGTTCCCGCTGACGTCGTTCGGTGACGTGGTCGTCGTAGCGACCGCACACGGCTTCGACGCATGGGTCGAGACGGCCGCTCCGCGAGCTCTGGGCCACCACGTGTACCGCCTCCGAGTCGATCCAGAACGCCTCGACCCGTGGTTCCTAGCCGCCTGCTTGCGGGAGAGGTCGAATGCCAGGCGAGCCGGTACCCATGCTTCGAACACCTCGCGGGTTGACGTCCGCCGACTCCACGCGCTGCGGCTGCCGCTGGAGGAACAGCAGGCGTACGGCCAAGTGCACAGGAAGCTGGTCGAGATGGAAAAGGCACTCGCGGAATTGGGGGGCGTCGGACGAGAGCTGAGCGACGGGCTGTCCGCGCTCCTGGCGACGGGGCGCCTGGAGTACCGCTGAGCGTCGACTCAGCCCTGACCTGCCTCCGGCAAGTCGTTCAGGACGACTTCGATCAGTTCCGGCGGACGACATTCGGAGTGCGAGCAGTCCCTCTCCGGGCACTCGGCCATGAACGCACCGAGCTCGCGGACGAGCGACAGCAGGTGGCGCTGCCCGAGGAGTCCGTCTACAGGTGCAGTCCAGACCTGCGCCGCGCACCGCGCCCACTCGGCGAGAGCCTCGTCCCGTTGGCCCGGCAACGACACTCGGCATTCCACCAACCCCAGGCGGGCCGCGAGTAGCGCCGCGAACGCCGGCTCGCCGGGCTGAGCCACACCCCTCAGGTCACGGACGACGTCCCGGTACCGCTTGTCCGCGCCAACTCCTTCATGATGGATCCGCTCCCGGTCAGCGACGAGGACGCGCGCCGTGAGCACATCGGAATCGAACACTCCCCAGCGCCTCTGTGCCGGAGAAAGCAACTCCGTCAACCGCTGGGCCACCGGACCCGGCACTGAGCCGGCACCGTGGATCTCGTCGTACGCCGTGGCGAGAGCGTGCTTGAGGCCGTCCCGGTCGACGGCACCCCCGGGGCGCCGAACCCGGGAGCGGCCCCCCTGACGTGCGGCGCGCCTCGGCTCGTGATGAACCAAAGGTGCCGGCCGCCGGAAGGGAAGAGTGAGGTCGGGGTAGACCGCCGGGTCCGGCTCGGGGTCGTCGGGCTGGGGCAGGTACGGCCGCAACGCCTCGGCGGCACTGCGCGCGGAAGGACGCCGAGCAGGGTCCTTGGCGAGCATCCAGTCGACCAGGTCTGCCAACTGGGAGGGGAAGCCAGGCAGAACCCGGTCGAGACGGGGCGGTGGTTCATGCAAATGGGCCTGCGCCATCTGGATGTCACTTGCCGGGTGGACGAAGACTGGCCGGCCTGCCGCCAGTTCGAAGAACAGGCAGGCTACGGCATAGACATCCGCCGCACCCGTGGGGTTCTCCTCCCCGTCGAGAACCTCCGGAGCCTTGTACCCCATCGTGCCCGGGGTCTGCCCTTCGGTGTACCGGGTCGCGTCGTGATCGGTGAGCAGGGCGATGCCGAAGTCACCCAGGTAGGCACGACCGGTGGCATTCTCCAAGAGGATGTTGTGGGGCTTGACGTCACGGTGCACCGTGTCCGCTTCATGTACTCGGGCCAGGGTCTCCAGGATCTGGACAGCGACGGAGACCGCCACTCCGACGTGCCTGCGGTTCGTATTCAGGTATTTCCGCAGGTCAGTTCCCTCGATGTACTGCATCACCAGATAGGGGCGGCGCCGGAAACGGCCGTGGTGCACCAAGAACGGGACGCCTTCACCACCCAGACGGTCGTACAAACGAATCTCTCGCTCGAAGCGCCGCAACTCCGTGAGCGTCGGCTCGACGCTCCAGCCGTCCAGGGCGGACCTCGCGGCGTCGGGAATGAGGAACTTGACGGCGACAACGGAGTTGTCCGTCAGGTCGGTCGCACGACATACCGCACCCATCCCGCCTACGGACGGGGTTCCGTCGATCCGGAAACGTCCATCAACGATCTTTCCGCGCTCCACGTGGACGCCTCCCCGTTCCTGGGTGATCCAGACCGAGGCACAGAGTAGCGGAAACTGACGCACCCTCATGGCATCGCTTGACTTTGTTCACAGCCCCGCGCCATGGTTCTTCCAGAGTCGACCGAGGGACCATCCGACGACCAGCCACGAGGAGCGGCCCATGACCGCGTTCCGCAAGCCGCCACACTCCATCGGGGACAGCACCCTGCTGCGGATCGGTGCCTCGCTGGTTCGGCCCGACCCTGCCGGTTGCCCCCTGGGCCGCGCGCTGCGGGCCAGGGCCCTGGTCAAGGCGCCGGGACGGCTCCCTGCAAAGCCGGTCGAGGACTTCTCCTTCAAGCCGTTCTTCGCTCTCCTCGACGCTGTCGAACACGCCGGCCGGAGCCTCGACCAGGCTGCGGCGGATCCGGCGAATTTCCGCAGGTGCACCCCAGTCCATGTCGCCTGGGCCAGCGAGGCCGCCCGCCACTACCTGACCGCCAGGACGGAGCAGGAAGCTGCGCGGGGCGCGGCAAACCAGTCCCCCCTCCTGCCAGTCGCCCCTGCCTGGGTCGCCGGGAGCAAAAAGCTCGCGCAGCCGGATGCCCGTGGGGTGACGCAGTACGAACGCACCGTGTGGGGGCGAGGGTACGCCTCGCAGGACGGGCGCGTACGCGAGATCTGGATTCCGTCCCTGGGCACCGTGAAGCGGGACAGGCCGGCGGTAGAGATCGCGGCGGTCGCCCACGTCCTACTGACCGGCGCCCCCTCCCTGACGCCGTTCGGCGCCCCTTCCACTCCCCTCCCCGGACCTCACGTCCGGCCGGAGCGGATCCGTGTGATCGGAGTAGGGCTCGCCGACGGACGTACGGAGACACTCGCCGACTGGACGGCTGAGGAGACCGAACAGCGCTATCTGAGAGCCGAGGTCGCTGCCTCGATGGCCGACCTCGCCGACGCCACCGAGGCCCGCCCGAGCGCCGACTGCGTCCGTTGCGTGGGACTGCCCGACTGCGTGGCCCTCCCCCGGGTTCCGGGACTCCTCGGCGTGGCCGCCACTCCACGGAAACGCCGCAGTCTGTCCGTCAGCGACCTGCGGGCCTACGGGAACTGCGCCGAGCAGTACCACGCCACCCGCGTACTCAAGCTCCGCGACGGACGCACTGAGAGCGCCGCCATCCGCCGGGGACGGGCTGTTGACGCCTGGCTGAACGAGCGGCATGCAGATCCCGCCCGTGGATCCTGCCGTGCGGTGCCCCTCCCCGAGCGCCTACCTGGACTCACGGCCGACGAGCAGTACCAAGCCCTCGCCATGCTCCACCAGCACCGGTCCCACTGCCCCTTCGACGGACTGGCCGATCACGAGACGGTCGAACCGCAACGGCGGATCGTCGCCTACGACCCGCAAGCCGACGTGGTGCTCGTCGCGGACTGCGACCTGGTCCACACCGACCGGGGTGGCGTGGTGGTCCGCGAGACCAAGACGACCACGAGCACCTACGCCCACGCCGGAGGGCTGATGCGGCAGTACCCACAGCTGGCTCTCGCCGTCCTCCTTGTCGAAGGAGGCGTCCTCGGCGGCGACGCCCTCCGCTCCCGCATCGAACTGGAGGTGCTGCGACCCGACGGTGCCCGCCTCGAAGAGCTCGACCCCCACGACTCGCGTACCGTCGACCGTGCCCGTGCGCTGCTCCGCGAGCTCGTTGCCGACTGGGCCGCCGACCGCGGCTATCAGGCCGCGCCCTCCTCCGGGACCGACTGCCGTGCATGCGACGTTCACGGCTGGTGCGCCACGGGCCGCGAACGCACCAAAACCGTGGACGGTGCGGCATGACCCGCCCGAACGCCCCCATGAGCGACGACTTCCTTCCACTGCCCGCCGAGGAGTGGGCCGCCCACGAGGGCGTGCCCTTGCTGAAGACGCTCGCCCAGGCGCTGCTCATCTTGGAGCACACCGCCGGCCTGGAGTCCTTCACCCTGCCCTATCCCGCCGAGGCCCAGCGTGCGCTCGACCGCACGGCTCTCGCCTGCCTCGTGCGCGGTGAGGAACCACCCGCGTCGCTCGCCGAGCTGATCGACCGCTGCCGCACCCTGCCCCTCGCCGAGTGGCCCCTCGACCTCCCCGTCGACGCGGCAGGTCCGCAGGACATGCTTCTCGACCCGGTGTCTGGGAGGCCCGGTGACCTGTGCCACGAGTGGGCCGAGCGCTGTCCCGACTCCGCCGCCCGGTTCCGCGACCGCATGATCGTGCACACCGCACTGAGGCTCTGCCGTGAGCACGGCGAGGAGGAGGCGTACACAGAATTCAGGAGGCTCCTCGTCCGGCGCCCGGTGCTCACCGTCGCCGAACTGTCCGCTCTCGGTGGCGATCTGGTCCTCGATCCCGTCCACGAACTGATCATGCGAATCTACCAGGACGTGCCCGACAGCTACCTCCGCAACGACCACTACACCACCTGCGGGCGCTGCCTCACCCTGCTGGTTCCCGTACGCGACGGCTCATGGTGGTGTGAAAGGGACCGGTGCCGCCGGACCGGGCCGGCTCCGCTGGGACGGCGACTGGAACGGGCTACGACCGGACGGCCCGTCCAACTCGAGCGGCCTCTGAGGCAGTTCGTCACCGGGCCGGGACGGGCCGAGGCCGATCTGGAGCGACAGCTACTCGACCTGAGCCTCGATGTGCGGATGTGGCCCGGGTACGACGCCTACGACCTGCTGGTCACGTTCCCCGACGGGCACCGCTGGGCCATCGACGTCAAGGACTGGGCCCATCCCGTCTTCCTCGGCCGCTCCGCCCGCCCGGTGCCGGCCGACCCGCCATACGACGACGGGTTCTGGGTCGTGCCCCAGTACCGGGTTGCCGCCCGACCCGGCTATCTGGCCGCCTTCGCCCGTGCCCGGCCGGCCCGCGCCCGTGGATTGCCGCTGCTCACCGACCGTGCCCTGGTATCACGAGCCGCTGCTCGGCTCCGCGAGATCGGGAAGCCGAGCACCCGCCCGCGTGCTGGAGTCCTCACGGCAACCCGCACGGACCGAACCACCCCCGACGGAGCCCGCCATGCGTGACCAGAACGAGTGGAACCGATCCGTCGTCCGGGAACTGAAGAGGGTCTGGTCGGGGGAGCCCGGCCTCGAAGGCCTCAAGCCCTCCCACCTCTGCCAGGTCGAACTGGCCCTGCACCTGCTCGAACTCATCGCCCCGGACCAGCCCGCCGAGAGCGCGTACGTCCTCCTCGGCGGATATCCGTACGCCGAAGCCGCGGGCCTGGTCGCCGGTGAGGAGCATCGGACGGCCCTCATCGCCGCCCGGCATCTGCTGTGGACACTGCGCCGTAGCCACGCATGGCGTCAGGCCCTTTCCCGGTACCAGCGCGTTCCTGACCGGCTGCGGGCGTACCACCTGCCGGAGTCCGGTGTGCGGACCCCGCCCCGCCGCATCGTCCCCACCGTGGCGGCCGGCCGCCACGCGGTCTACGACGAGGCGCTCTCGCGGGTACCCGACTTCGTGCGCCGCCCGCTGCCGCTCGCGCCGGCAGGACGCAGCGAGTTCCAGGAAGGCAACCGGGCGGCGTCGGTCCGCTTTCCGGCCGACCTGATCGGGGACGGCCTCGAGGGGCATGAGCTCAGCGCCGGGCCTCCTGTCCAATCGGGCCCGATCGAGATCACCCGTGAACAACTCCGCGATACCGCGCGGTGGATGGACGAGGTGGAGGAGGACGAGGGCGTCGAGCGGCCGGGCCGCTGGGAGCAGCGACTCACCGAGGTGCGCATCGCCCCGCGTGCCGCCGACGGCCGAGATTTCACCGAGCACGACCGCATCGTCTTGGACGGCACACTGCACTTGGTCGGCATGGTCGGGGCGGGTAAGAGCACCTTCATGGTCCTGGCCGCCGCCACCGCGGCCCGACGCGGTATGCGGACCACTCTCGTAGTGGGTGATGCGGCCGAACAGCTGAGGCTCTGCGAACTGTTCGAAACCGTCGGGCTGCCGGCGGTCCCCGTGCTCGGCGTCTCCACCCGCGAGACCCATGTACAGCGCCTCCACCGCAGGCTCGCCTCCCGCGGTCACGACAACCTCCTCGACCACCACGCGCCCGCCTTCGACAATCTCAGCACCATCTGCATCGCCGACGCCCTGCGGGGCAACGAGGCGATCGAACCACTCGCCTACAGCGATGCGCCGTGCACCCGACTCCACCCCGAGAAGGAGACGCAGGAGGCCGGGACGACTACGGAAGCCGCATCGCTGCCCGCGCCATGGCGCCCTTCGGGCGTGCAGTCGACACCAGTCCGCCAACCCGCCAACCGGGGCCAGAACGGCACCGCCCTGGCGACTCCGCACGGCTGCCCCCTGTGGTCACGGTGCCCCCGGCACCGGGCCGCCCGCCACCAGGTCGACGGCCTCATCTGGGTCGCCAACCCGTCCAGCCTCGTCCAGAGCCCCGTGCCCGCGCACCTCAACGACGAACGGCTCCGCCAGCTGGAACTCGCCTGTCTGCGCAGCAACCTGGTCTTCGTCGACGAGGCCGACTCCGTCCAGATGCGCTTCGACGAACTCTTCGCTCCTTCAGCGACCCTGGTGAAGCCGGGCACCGAATCCTGGCTCGACCAGCTGCACACGCACAAGATCGAGGAGTTGAGCAGGCGTGGCAGGCTACTGCTCGCCGACCGGGACGTGGAGCAGTGGAACGCGGCGCTCTCCGTGGTCGCCACCGCCGCCGATCGGATCTACCAGCGCCTCATCTCGGACACCACCCTCCGCGAGTGGGTGGACCAGGAGTACTTCAGCCCCTGGGCCTTGCAGGAGAAGCTGATCGCGGAATGGTTCGGGCTACCACGCCATCCGGAGCGCCCCGAACCCGTCGAAGGGGCCGTCGAAGACGAGCGGAGCCTCTACGAAGGGTACGAGGACGACTCGGAAGGGGCGGAGGACTTCACAACTGCGGTGCCGGAGCCCGATCCTCGCCGTGCCGCACTCACCGCTGTACTCGACGACTTCCGGGACGATCCGCTTGGCGACGGGGACTTCGCGGACCCGCTCTCCACGACTCTGTCCGCCGTCGCGAAGGACCTGCTGTACACGCTGTCGCCGGTGGCTTCCCGTACCCGGGTCCAGTCCCTGCTCGACGCGCTCCTCGTAGGAACGCCGGTCCTCGACCGTTTGCCTCCGGAACACCGGGACGAGTGGCAGCGCATCACTCGCGACCGCCTGGAGTTCGTGCTCCTCCTCTCCGTTCTCCATCAGCGCCTCGACCGGCTGACCTATTTGTGGCCCATGGTGGAAGCCGCTCTCCGTCTCGACCGGCAGGGCAAGGAACTGGCCCGCCGCGCACCGCTCGACTACGCGCCGATCATCCCCGAAGCCCCCATGGGCAACGTTCTCGGCTATCAATACCAGCCCCAGGAGGACACCTACGACGAGGTGGGGCGCACCAGCGGCACCCTGCGCTTCTTCCGCTGCACGGGGGTCGGCCGCGAGCTGCTGCTCTCCCTCACCGGTCTCGGCGAGGACCGCGCGATCGGCCGCCCTGGCCCCAACGTCGTCCTGATGTCAGGTACCAGCTGGGCTGGGGAATCCACCCGGGCCCACATCCTCGCTCCTGTCGGCGCCGTCCTGATGCCGTCGAAGAAGTCCCTCGAAGGTGTCGGGCAGACCCGGTTCGCCACTCACTTCCTCTACGACGCCGCAGGGGAGCCCATGCGGCTCTCCGGCACCGAGCTCGAAGCTCGGATCCCCCAGGCCCGTGCCATGGCCGACCGGCTCGCCCGGCCCGGCGCCGGAGGTGCCGGCAGCGTCCTCGACCAAGAGCTCGCCCGCATCGCCGACGACCACCGCCGGCGCGTCCTAGTCCTGGTCGGCAGTTATCGCGAAGCGTACGCCGTGGCCGAGACCATTGACGGACAGCGCTCGGAACGGTGGAAGGGCCGGGTCCGCGTCCTCGTACCGGACGACGCCGACCTGGGTCACCTGCCCGGTGTGGATGGCCCGGCCCTGCTGGCAAGCCTCCGCCGGGGCGACCTCGCCACCTTCGCCGAGGACCGCACGGCCGAGATCCTGGTGGCCCCGCTGATGGCCGTGGAACGCGGCCACAACATTCTCAACGGCCAGGGCCGGGCAGCCTTCGGCACCGCCGTCTTCCTCGCCCGGCCGCATCCCCGGCCCGACGACCTGTCCCTGTCCGTGTACGCCCTCAACGACTGGATCAGCCGCTTCATCCGCGACCAATCACGCGACGACGACCGCGTGGGCCCTGCTACTTTCACCGATCTGGTCCGCAATGCGGAGAACCTGGACCAGGCAGGCCATGCGCTGCGGCAGGAAGCCCGCAAGGAATGGCGTCGGCTGCTCTCCCGCCGCTACGCCTACTCCGCCCTCCGTCCCTGGGAACAGCGCGCCTTCGCCTGGGACCAAATGGTCACCATGTGGCAGGTCATCGGCCGCCTGGTACGCGGCGGCGTACCCGCGCGGGTCCTCTTCGTGGACGCGGCCTTCGCCCCGGCCGCCGCGTGGGCTTCGGCCCCCGCGGTCAGGACCATCGGCGGCCGTCGGCCCGGCCCCGGCCTCCTCCACGCCGTGCGGTCCGTGCTCGCCCCGTACTTCGTCGGCGCTTCGTCGCCCGGAGCCGAATCCGGAGCGGCGAACCCGGCCGACGCCGCAGTCACCCGTCTGCTGTACGCCCCGCTCTACAGCGCCCTCGGTCGGATCGACCATCTCAACCGCACCACCTGAGAACAGCACTCACGGCTCCTTCCCACACCGGACGACAGACTCCCCGACGTCGTGCGTCCCGACCTCACAGGAAGACCCTGACATGCCCGTGAACTACCGCCACGTGCGCACCACGGCCTGGCTCCCTGACTGCCAGGACATCTCCGTCATCGGCCGATACCGGGCCCTGCCCTTCCCCGAGGAGTGGCGCGACAGCATCCTCGAACTCTGCAACGCCGGCCGCGACAAGGATTCCGAGCCTTGGCGCACGGCCCCCACCCGAGCCCTGGAACAGGCGATCCAGGCTTACGCCCCCGATGTCCTGGCCATGCCACGGCCTTTCGGCTCTCGCACCGAAGGTGACTCGGCACGTTGGCTGTACACGGACGCCGACCTTGCCGATCCGCTGCCCACCGAGGTCCTCGGTACTCTCATCGCCCACTGGCTCCGCGACATCCGTCCCGAACCCGAGCACCGCGGCCTGCTCCGTGAGGTGCGTGCCCAACTCGCCGCACACACTCCACAGTGGGAGTCCGTAGGACGTGAACTCGTCGCGTGTGGCCACACCGACGGGGGCACCGCCACCCCGGCCGGGCACCAGTTCACGCTCACCCCCGACTGGCTGGCCCGCCGCGTGCTCGATCTAGGCCCATACCCGTTCGAAGGCGGTGCGCTCCGGTTCCGGGCCATGCCTCGCGGGCCCCGCGACAAGGGCGCCGAGCTCGTCTCTCAGCCGGTTCCGTACGAGCCGGGCGGCTCCAAGGGCACGTGGTGGTTCGCGATCGTCCTCAACATCACCCTGCACACCGTCCCCTTCGCCCCCCTCCCCCGCTACCACCTGCACTGGAGCATCCGCCGCTGGGCGACGCGCGTGAGCGGAAAGAGCGGGCGCCTGCACCTTCCCTATGGCAGCCGCACCACCGTACTGCTGCGCCCCAGGGTTCCTGTCCTCCCCGGCGTGCCGCTTAGCGAACGCTTCGCCGTCGCTCAGCTGGAGCGGTACCGCGACCGCGAGACGGGCACCTTCTCGGAGCGCTGGTCACACGGAGGCCCCGCCAGGCTCCTCGGTGGAGTCGTCCTAGGTGACGAACTGCCCGGTGTCGACGACCTGCTCACCTCTCCTGAGAAGTGGCTCACCGACGGGATGCGTGCCAGCATCGTCTACCGCACGGCGATGGGCCGTCACGAGGTGGGACCCGGTCTGATGCCGGACCAGGTCTCCCGGCTCACGGAATGGGCGGAGCAGGCGGTGCCCGAAGGACTCGGCGCCGCACAGCCCCACTCCCGGTCCGTCCTGTCTGGTAATCGCCCGGTCAATGCCCCTCCGGCGAACGTGAAGCCCGAGGAGAAGGCTGCTGATGAGGCGCGCAGGACGGCCGAACGGCGGCGCGCCGCCGCCCTCGCGGTCTCTGCCTACAACGGCCCGTACGAAGACGACAGGCCGGTCCTCGAACTTCAGCTGGTGTGGCAGACCGCCGAGCTGCGGGAGACCACGATCTCGGCACTCGTGGAGCTGCTCGGTCTGCCCGCGGCTGCGCCCAAAACCGACGAGGCGACCCATCGCGACGCCCGTGCCGGAAGTACCGTTGTCCTGGAATGGATCACCTCTGAACTAGCCGTCCGGCTGAACTGCTTCCGGCCCGTCCAGCGTCGAGCCGACGACAGCACGGTCTCGTTCACCGACGGCCTGGAGCTCCCCGAAGGACCGCGGCGCCAGGAAGCCGTCGTCTCCGCCGCTCTGCACTCCCGTCGGGCGGAGATCGCCGACTGGCTCACCGGCGTCAAGGGACGCGTGCCGAAAGCGAGCTCGCCTCCCGCGCTCGCGCTGGTAGAAATCGACCGGGCCGACGATTTCGCGAGCACCGACCATGATCCGAAGTTCGCATTGCGACTCGGCTTCGCCGACGCGGGCTACGTCACCCAGTTCCTCGCCGTACCCAAGAAGGTCAAGGGTTACAACACGGTCGACAACCAGCACCACCGCGCCCGTATGGCCTGGGACGACGGGCTGCGCCAGCTCGGCGCACGGGTATACCCCGAACTCGGCATCGCCAGTGGTCTTCCCGACGGCCTGCGCCATGCGGCCATCTGGATGGTCCGCAGGAACCGCACCAGTAAGAACCGGTGGGCCACCGATGTACCGGTGGCGGTCCTGGTGACCCCAGAGGGCACGGGGCTGGCCCGGATCCAGGGGTGGGATCCGGATGCCGACTACGGCGCAGGGGCCTGGGTCCCCTACCCGACCATGCTGATCAGGCTGACCCAGCTCGCCGAGGTACGTCCTCTGCTGCCCGGGCCGCGCGGCGAGGAAGACGTCCCCAAGCGCCGAAGCTGGCACGCCGACCGCGCCGAACAGCGCCGTCGCGCCGAGGAATGGCTGCAGCGAATCCGCACCTCTCTCCGGCGCGAACCCACTCTGCTCCTGGTCGAGGCCCAGAACGCCCGCTCCCACTGGACCTGGCTCCAGGACGGCCGTACCGAACCCGACCGCATGCGGGACGGTGAGGCGGATTCCCGGCGCCTCGACCCCGATCTCCGTCTCGTCCGCGTCCGCACGGGGCGCGGCAGGGAGACCCCGCAGTGGTGGGGCGTCCATCCAGCCGGCGGAGCGAACGGCATCGCAGCCGGCTTGTGGCTGCCCGCTGGTCACGGCCCCGACGGGCGGGTCTTTCACTCGGCCAACTCCAAGCCGGTGCAATTCAAGTCTTCCGCCGTCGAAGCGGACAAGCTCGCGCCACGGCCGATCCGGATGGGCAAGCGCAAGGGTGAGCCCACCATCGACACCGGAATGGTCGGATGGACTCCTGATTTCCTCGAGATCGCAGTCCTCGGCTGCCACCCCGAAGCCGGCGACGCCCCGGAGTCCTTCGCCTCCGCAGTCCACCTGCTCCGGCAGCCCCCGGACTACCCGGAGGCTCTTTCCCTACCGCTCCCGCTGCACTTGGCGGGTCTCGGCCAGGACTACGTCCTGCCGCATCGCGCGTCTCCTGAGGCCTCTGCGGAAGTCTCCGAGATCTCTGACCCGGTCAAGGACCCAGACCCCGCACAAGGCCAAGCAGCGGGTCTCGAAGAGGAGGCGGACGTGGTTGAGGCAGCCGACCAGCTGGTGTTGTTCGACAGCTGACCACGAACGATCAGCACTCGCATCGCGAAACCGACCGGGTGCCGTTCCCCGCTCCGCGGCGGCAGAGCGGGAATCACCTCCAAGAAGACGTTGATCCGAAACAGTGGGTTCTGACTGGTTGGACCGCAGTCTGTCGCTGTCTACGCAGGAGGCAATACGGTTACGGGCGGCCAGCAGAAGCCTCCATCAGAACCTGCCTCCGCTGGGGAGAAACTGGGGAGAACGCAGCCCGTTGGGGAGCGGCCGGGGAGGACCGGGCGCATCAACGGGCAGCACGGCGAAAGAGCCGGAAAAACGGATCACCGCAGGCCAGAGGTCCTCTCCGGCTGGTTTCCGCAGGTCAGCGCCCTGAAGGCGAGGAGATCAAGAAGATCTCCTCCTGGGCCGCCATCCTCTTCGCCCCCACCCTCGTCGGGACGATCTACGGGATGAACTTCGCGGCCATGCCCGAGCTGAGCTGGAGATTCGGGTATCCCTTCGCGATTCTGCTGATGGCCGTGGTCTGTACGGGTCTTTACGTCATCTTCAAGAGGCGGGACTGGCTGTAGCGGGCTCAGAGGGGGGAGGGTGCTCCGGCGTAGTAGCGGCGGCAGGTGCGGAGCATGCCTTCGGATGAGAGGGTGAACACGTCTACGAAGTCGCGCTGTTGGGGGGCCAGTCGGCCCATCGCGACCACGCAGTTCCCGTCGGCGACGATGCGGGTGATGAGGTGCCGGGCGCCGGGTGGGCGGGGGGACTCCAGTTCCGTGCCGAGGGCGCCGGCGTCCAGGAGTGAGCCGTAGCCGTCGAGGTCTCCCGCGTCGAGGTAGTCGTAGGCGAGGCGTACGTGGTCCACCCCGGAATCGGTGACGACACGGCTCGGATCACGCCGTCCGGTGTACCGGCTGTCCATCGAGGGGTCCTTTCCTGCGGCCGCTCCGCGCGGTCGCGGTCCAGCGGTGCGGGGCGGTGGGGACAGCTTCCGGGAGGGTCGCAACTCGCCGCTATCGCGCCCCTATCACGCGGCCTGAGTGAACCGCCCTCGGCGTGCGGAAGTGCCCGGCGCAAGGCTCCTGCCTGCACAGACGGGTCTGCGGGGGCCGGGAGGCCGGGGGGCGGTTTTCGGCCAACGACGCTTCATCGCCACGAAATCTCCACGCCATGGACAACAGCTCGTACGTTCGCAAGACTGGCCGGGCGCTCAACCACCTCACAAGCGCGGCTCCAGCTGGGAGACTCATGACCGTTTCGCCCGGCGGGGCACAGCACGCTCCCGAACCGGTGGCCTTCCGGATACTCGGCCCCCTCTCGGTCATCGGCGCGGCAGGACCCGTCCGGGTGCCGCCGGGACGGCAGGAGGTCATCCTGGCCGCGCTCCTGCTGGAGGCCGACCGTGTCGTCAGCACCGACTACCTGGTGGACCTGATCTGGGAGGACGAGCCCCCCGACACCGCCCGCACCCAGGTCCAGATCTGCGTCTCGCGGCTGCGCAAGCTCTTCACCAAGGCAGGGGTCGCCGCCGCCATCACCACCCGTCCGCCCGGGTACGTACTCAAGACCGGGGGCGAACTCGTCGACGCCGTGCTGTTCGGCCGCCGGGTCGCCGAAGCCCGGGTCGCCGCCCGTCAAGGACGCTTTGGCGTCGCCGCCGAACTGCTGCGGCAGGGAGCGGAGTTGTGGGAGGGGGCCTGCCTGAGCGGGATCCCCAGCGAGACCCTGCGGGGCAAGGCCCTCCAGCTCGACGAGGAGCGGATGACGGCCACCGAGACCCGCATCGAGCTGGAGCTCGACCTCGGCCGCCACCACCAGCTGGTCGCGGAGGTCCAGAACCTGGTGCGCCAGGAGCCGCTGCGCGAACGGCTCCGGGGACAGCTGATGCTGGCCCTGTACCGGTCGGGCCGGCAGGCCGAGGCCCTGGAGACCTACCGGGTCGGGCGGGAACTCCTCGTGGAGGAGCTGGGTTTGGAGCCCGGCAGTGAACTGCGGGGGCTGGAGGCGGCGATCCTCTCCGGTGAGGTGCCGCCCGCGCAGGCCCGGCAGCAGCATGCGGGAGCGGGTGATCCCGGCCGGGCCGGGCCGGGGGTGGGCGGGGCCCCGGGCGGTGCGGCCGCGTCCGGACCGGGGCCGGGGGAGGGCGGGGCGCCGGGCGGTGCGGCCGCCGCGTCCAGACCGGGGCCGTTCGCGGGCCCGGGCGCCGTGGTCGGGTCGCCGGGAGCGGCCGCGCCCGGGCCGGACGCCCTGCCGGATGCCGCCTCGCTGCCCGGCTCCCCCGGGACCAAGGACCCTGTCGCCGGGGGCGCGGATGTGGTGGGGCGGATCGGCGTGAGCGCGCCGGCCGCCGCCGAGGAGGTGCCGCGGCAACTTCCCGCCGACACCTCCGACTTCGTCGGGGACGAGCAGCAGCTCGGGGCGGTGGAACGGATCCTGCTCGGGGAGGACGGGCGGCGCGCCGTGGGGGTGGCCGTGATCGTCGGCAAGCCCGGCACCGGCAAGTCGACGCTGGCCACCCATCTGGGTCACCGGCTCGGCGAACTCGCTTTTCCAGACGGCCAGTTGTACTGCGACCTGCGGGGCACCACGGGATCCCCGGCCACCGCCGCGGAAGTGCTCGGCCGCTTCCTGCGGGCCCTGGGCATCCCCGGCCCGGTGATCCCCGAGTCCCAGGACGAGCGGGCCGAGATGTACCGCACCCTGCTGGCCCGGCGCCGGGTCCTGGTGGTCCTCGACGACGCCGCCTCCGAGAGCCAGGTGTGGCCCCTGCTGCCCGGCAGCAGCCGGTGCGCGGTCCTGGTCACCAGCCGGGTCCGGCTCACCGCGCTGCCGGGGGCGCACCGGGTCGAGCTGGACGTGATGGACACCGAGCGGGCCCTGGAGCTGCTGGGCCGGGTGATCGGCGAGGACCGGCTGGGACGGGAGCGGGTGGCCGCGGAGGCGTTGGTCCGCACGGTGGGCGGGCTGCCGCTGGCCCTGCGGATCGTGGCGGCGCGGCTCGCGGCCCGCCCGCACTGGAGCCTGGCCTCGATGGTGCAGCGGCTGGCCAACGAGCGTTACCGGCTGGACGAGTTGACGCACGGCGAGATGACCATGCGGGCGAGCCTGTCGCTGACGCACGACGGGCTGGGGGGAGAGGACCGTCGGCTGCTGCGGCTGCTGAGCCTCGCCCAGGGGCCGACCCTGCCGGGCTGGCTGGCCGGGGCGCTCCTCGACGACCACCGGCCCTTCCCCTCGGACCTGTTCGAGCCGCTGGTGGACGTGCAGATGCTGGATGTGGTGGGAGTGGAGTCCACCGGCGGGTTCCGGTACCGCTTCCACGAGATCATCCGGGTGTTCGCCCGGGAGCAGCTGGCCCTCAACGACGAGCACGCCGTGCAGACGGCGGCGCTGGAGCGGATGCTGGGCGGCTGGCTGTCGCTGGCCGAGCAGGCGCACCGGCGGATCTACGGGGGCGACTTCACGGTGCTGCACGGCACGGCCCCGCGCTGGGCGCCGCCGGAGAGCTGTGTGTCGGAGCTGCTGGTGAATCCGCTGGAGTGGCTGGACAGCGAGCACGCCAACCTGGTGCAGGCCGTGGAGCACTCGGCGCGGGCCGGGATGGACGAGCTGTGCTGGGACCTGACGGCGACGCTGGCCACCCTGTTCGAGGGCAAGGGGTACTTCGACGACTGGGAGCGGACCCACCAGCTGGCCCTGGAGTGCGTGCGCGCGGCGGGGAACACGCGGGGCACGGCGGCCCTGTTGGGTTCGCTGGGCGTGCTCTACCTGGGGCGCAGCCAGCACGAGGAGTCGCGGACCGCGCTGGCCTCGGCGCTGGACCTGTTCCAGGAGGTCGGGGACCGGCAGGGGCTGGCCCTCTGCCACCGGGACCTGGCGCTGCTGGAGCGGATGCGCGGGGACGAGGAGCGGGCGCTGACCCTGTACGACCGGGCGCTGCGGGATTTCGACCAGGTCGGTGACGTGGTGGGCCGGGCCATCGTGCTGACCCAGAGCGCGCACATCTGGATGCGCCGGGGCCAGGTCGCGGCGGCGCAGTCCCGGCTGGACGAGGCCCTGGGCATCTACCGTTCGGTGGGGTACACCGGCGGGCAGGCGCGGACCCTGCGGCGGGCGGGCCAGCTCCAGCAGGGGCAGGGGGAGCACGAGCGGGCGGTGCGGACGTTCATCGAGGTGCTGGAGCTGTGCCGGGACGACGGTGACGTGATCGGCGAGGGCCACCTGCTGCGGGACCTGGGGAACGCGCACGCCGAGCTGGGGCGCCGGGAGGCGGCCCGCGGGTTCTACGCGCAGGCCCTGACGGTCCGGGAGCAGATCATGGACCACGGCGGGGCGGCGCTGGTGCGGCTGGACCTGGCGCGGCTGCTGTCCTCGGGGGGCGCGGCGGACCGGGCGCGGGCGCGCGAGCTGCTGGAGACGGCGGTACGGGCGTTCCGTGAGCGGCGGATGGCGCCGGAACTGGCCCAGGCGGAGCGGATGCTCGACGCGGTGGGCCCGCTGCGGACGGCCGTGGTACCCGCGGTGCCGGAGCCGGCGGCCGGGGTGGGCCTGCGGTCCGGGGGCGGGCCGGTGTCCGGCGCGGTGTCCCTGGGCTGACCGCCTGCGGTGCGGGTGGTGGGGGTGGTGGGGGTGGTGGTGGCGCCGGGGTGGTCGACCTGCGCGGGCTGCCGCAGGGCCGGGGCCGGGGGCCAGGGCCGGAGGCCGGGAGCTGGGGGCCGGGGCCGGGGGCCAGGGCCGGAGGCCGGGAGCTGGGAGGCCGGGAGCTGGGAGGCCGGGGCCGGAGGCCGGGAGCTGGGAGGCCGGGGCCGGAAGCCGGGGCCGGAAGCCGGGAGCTGGGAGGCCGGGGCCGGGAGCTGGGAGGCCGGGAGCTGGGAGGCGGGAGGCCGGGAGCTGGGAGGCGGGGGCTGGCGGGCGGGGGTGGGGCGGGGTGGGGTCAGTCCCAGGGGTTGGTGGCGGTGGTGGAGGTCGGCGACGGGGTGGCCTGGGGGGCCGCCGGGGCGGTGGGGGCCGGGGCGGGGGCGTCGGCCTGGGCGATCTGGGTTCCGAAGAGGGTGGCTCCGGCGATGGCGGCGGTGACGAGGGCGGCGCGGAGGGCGGGGGCGAGGCTCATGTCCGGGTCCTTTCGGCGGTGCGTCCCGGCTGTTCCGGGCCGCTTCCTTCCTTGTGGGCACCACGTTAGGAAGGGCCGGAATCCCGGTACCGTCCCCGCCGTTATCCCCGCGCTATCACGGGACGGCCGGCGGCGGCCGACCCGTGATAGCGGCGATAGGAGCCCCCCGGCGGGGATGGCCGGGGACGGCGTCCGGGCCCCGCGGCGTGCGCGCCGGGGGATGCCGCCGGGATAAGGGCGCTGCCGACGATGGGGCCAGGAACCGGGCTGCACCACCCCAGCCCCGTCGTTCCCCACCACCTTCGCCGGGAGCGCATCGTGAACACCGTCGCCGTGCAGTCCGTCCCCTTCTCCTCCGCCGTCCGCCCGCCCGCGCCCGGAGCGGGCCCCGCGCAGGACTCCACCCCCCTCGGCTCGCTGATCCGGGCGCACCGGCTGCGCATCGGGCTGACCCAGCGGGAGCTGGCCGATCTGTCCACCATCAGCGTGCGGGCCATCCGCGACCTGGAGCAGGGCAAGGCGAGACGGCCGCGCACGGACACGGTCCGGCTGATGGCGGACGCCCTGCGGCTGGGGCCGCGGGCCCGGGCGGCGCTGGAGGCGGCCGCCCAGCAGGGCCGCGGCTCCGACGGGGGCTGGGCGGAGCCGCCGGCGCCGCCGACCGCCCTGCACGCCATGGCCGGCCGGGCGGGCGAGGTGGCCGTCCTGGCGGGCGAGCTGGCGGCGGCGACGGAGCGGCTGGTGAACGTGGTCGGGCTGGCCGGGTCGGGGAAGACGCGGCTGGCGCTGGCGGTGGCGGAGCGGCTGCACGGGACGGGCCTGCCGGTGCTGTGGCACGCCTTCCCCGGCAGCCCCGCCGAGTACCTGAGCTGCCATGACCGCGAGCTGACGGACCGTCTGCACGGGCTGGCTGCCGACCTGTTCGGGTGCGGGCCGGGCCCGGACGGGGCGGCGGCCGGGGACGCGGCGGCCCTGGCGGAGCTCCTCGGCGAGGGTCCGGCGCTGCTGGTGCTGGACGGGGCGCCGGCCGCGGCGCCGCGCATGGACCGGCTGACGGGCCTGCTGCGGGCCTGCCCGGGGCTGCGGCTGCTGGTGACCTCGGACGCGCCCTGGGGGGTGCCCGGGGAGCGGATCTTCCTGCTGTCGCCGCTGGAGGTGCCGGAGGAGGGTGCGGACCCCGGCGCGAACCCGGCCGTGCGGGTCTTCCTGGACCATGTGCGGCGGGCCCGGCCGGAGTTCACCGCGGGTCCGGCCGAGCTGGAGCGGGCCGCCGGGGTGTGCCGGGTCCTGGACGGGCATCCGGGTGCGCTGGCCGCGGCCGCCTCCTGGCTGGTGGTGTACGACCTGACGGCGCTGTGCCGCGCCCTGGACGAGGACCCGGCCGCGCTCCTCGACCACCTGGGCGGTGCGGGCGGCGGGTCCGGGCTGCGGGGGGCCCTGCTGGAGCGGCTGGGCCGGCTCCCCGAGGGCCCGCGGGCCCTCCTCGACGCCCTGTGCGCCGCGCCCGGCGGGGGTCTGCCGGGACCGGACCGCGGCCGTGAGCTGGCCGACCTGACCGCCCTGACCGGGCTGGCGCTGCCGGAGTGCGGGCGGCTGCTGCGCGAACTGCTGCTCAGCGGGGCGGTGCGGGCCGAACACCGCGACGGCACCTCGCGGTTCCGGGTGCTGGGGCCGGTGCGCGCCGCCTGGGCCCACCGTGCCGCGGCAACTGCCGCCGCGCGCTGATCTGCTCCCGGAGTGCCGGAGCAACTGCCGCCCGGCCGTTCCGGGCGGGGCTTGGATGACGTACGGCGAGAACGACCCGACGGCCGCACCGGCCGGGCCGGGACTTCCGACCCCGAGACGAAACCGAGGAGCACCCGCATGTCCCCCAACGCTTCTGCACAGGGCACCGCGCACGCGGCTGCCGCTGTGCGGCTGCCGCTGTCGGCGGCGCAGCGCGACATCTGGATGGCCCACGGCCTGGACGCCTCGGGCTGCCGGTACAACATCGGCGAGTTCCGGGAGCTGACCGGGCCGCTGGACGTGGAGCTGCTGGCCCGTTGCTGGTACCGGCTGGCGGCCGAGGCCGATGTGCTGCGGGTGCGCGGGGTCGGCGCCGGTGCGGACGGTGTGCCGTGGCAGCGGTTGTGGGCGGAGCCCGGTGACCGGGCGCTGCGGCGGGTGGACCTGGGCGGGGCGGCCGATCCGGTCGCGGCGGCCAGGGCCTGGATGGACGAGGAGTTGGCCCGCCCGTTCGACCTGGCGGAGGACTGGCTGTCCCGGCACGTGCTGATCGCGGCGGGCCGCACCGCGGCGGGCGAGGAGCGCTGGTTCTACTTCCACGCCTACCACCACCTGGCGATCGACGGGATGGGCGTGGCGCTGCTGGACCAGCGGCTGGTGGAGCTGTACGAGCGGGCGTCGGCCGGGGAGCCCTGGGGGGATTCCCCGTTCGGGACGCTCGCGGAGCTGCTGGCGGAGGACGCGGAGTACCGCTCTTCCGCGGAGGGCGCCGCGGACCGGGCGTACTGGGCGGAGCGGCTGGCGGGGCTGCCGCCGGTGCCGCGGCTCGCGGAGGGCCACACCGGGCGGACCGGGCCGGGGGCGCTGCCGTTCGTGCGCCGCACGGTGGTCCTGGGGCCGGAGCGGGCGGAGCGCCTGAAGGCGGTGGCGCGGGAGCACCGCACCCCGTGGACGATGCTGGTGATCGCGCTGGTCGCGGCGTACGTGCACCGGGCGGCCGGTACGGACGAGCCGGTGCTGGGCCTGCCGGTCACGGGGCGCCGCACCGAGCTGGCGCGCCGCACGCCGGGGATGCTGTCGAACGTGGTGCCGCTGCGGGTGCCGGTGCGGGCCGACGGCTCGCTGGCCGAACTCCTGCTGACGGTGCGGGAGGTGGCGCGGGAGGGACTCAAGCACCAGCGGACCCGGTACGAGGACGTCTGCCGCGACCTGGGGCTGGGCGAGGCCGACCGGCGGATCGCGGCCCCGCTGGTGAACATCATGGCGTTCACCCCGGGGATGCGGTTCTGCGGGCTGCCGACCACGCAGCACAACCTGGGCAACGGGCCCGTGGAGGACCTGGCGGTCGGCGTGTACGACCTGGGTCCGGAGGGCGGGCTGCGGGTGGACTTCGACGCCTCTCCGGAGGTGTGCGACATCGAGGGGGTGGCCGGCCACCAGGACCGGTTCGCCGTCTTCGTGGAGCGGCTGTTGGCGCAGACGCGGCTGCCGTTGTCGCAGGTCCCGCTGCTGGGGGCCGAGGAGGAGCGGCGGGTGCTCGGGGAGTGGGCCGGGCGGGCCGTCCCGCACACCGCGGAGCCGGTGCTGACGGCCCGGTTCGAGGAGCAGGCCCGGCTGCGGCCGGACGCGCCCGCCCTGGTCTTCGGCACGGAGACCCTCACCTACGGGGAGTTGAACGCCCGCGCCAACCGGCTGGCCCGGCACCTGCGTTCACGGGGACTCGGCCGCGGCGACCTGGCCGGCATCCTCCTGGAACGCGGCATCCCCTTCGCCGTCGCCCTCCTCGCCGTGATCAAAACCGGCGCCGGATACGCCCTCCTCGACCCCGAGTTCCCCGACGAACGCCTCCGCACCACCGCCGCCGACGCCGCCCTACGACTGCTCGTCACGGACACCGCGCAGGGCGCCCGCCGACTCGACGGCCCCTGGACCCGGGTCCGTACCGACGCCGAGGACGCCGAGATAGGCGAACAGGCCGGCCACGACCTGGAGGTGGCACTCACCGGGCAGGACACCGCCTGCGTGATGTTCACCTCCGGCTCCACCGGACGCCCCAAGGGCATCCTCTCCACCCACCGAAACCTCGTCTCCACCCTCACCCACCAGACCTACGCGAACTTCGGGCCCGGCGAGATATTCCTCCAGTGCTCCCCCGTCTCCTGGGACGCCTTCAGCCTCGAATTCTGGGGCGCCCTCCTCCACGGCGGCACCACCGTCCTCCAACCCGGACAGCGGCCCGAACCGGCGCTGGTGGCCGAGCTGTCCCCCCGGCACGGGGTGACGATGCTCCAGCTCTCCTCCAGCCTCTTCAACTACCTGACCGACGAACACCCGGACACCTTCGCCACCACCCGCATCGTCTACACCGGCGGCGAACCCGCCTCCCCCACCCACATCGCCCGCCTCCACACCCTCCACCCGCACCTGACCGTCACCAACGGCTACGGCCCCGCCGAATCCATGGGCTTCACCACCACCCACACGGTGCCGCAGGACGTGGTCCCGGCGGGGGCGGTGTCCATCGGCAGGCCGCTCACCAACAAGTACGCCTACGTCCTCGACCACCGCCTGCGGCCGGTGCCGCCCGGCGTCACGGGCGAGCTCTACCTGGCGGGCGACGGGATCGCGCACGGCTACCTCGCCCAGCCCGGCACCACCGCCACCCGCTTCGTCCCCCACCCCTACGGACCCCCCGGCACCCGCCTCTACCGCACCGGAGACCAAGCCCACTGGGACACCCACGGCAACCTCCACTACACCGGACGCACCGACACCCAGATCAAAATCCGCGGCTTCCGCATCGAACCCACCGAAATCGAAACCCTCCTCACCACCCACCCCCACCTCACCCAGGCCACCCTGCTCGCCACGGACGAGCTGACCGCGTACGTCACGGCCGTGCCGGGCGCCGCCGTCACCCCCGGCTCCCTGCGGGCCTGGCTGCGGGAGCGGCTGCCGGAGCACATGGTGCCCGCCCGCTTCGCGGTCCTGGACCGGCTGCCGCTGACCCCCAACGGCAAGATCGACAAGCGGGCGCTGCCGGCCGTGGAGGCGCCCCTGGAGGCCGCCGGCCGGGCGCCCCGCAGCGAACTGGAGGAACTGGTACGGACCCTGGTCGGGGAGGTGCTGGGCTCGGCCGCCCCGCTGTCGGTGGACGACTCCTTCTTCGACCACGGCGGGCACTCCCTGCTCGCCGCCAAGCTCACCGGGCGGATCGGCGCCACCCTCGGGGTGTCCCTCACCCTGCGGGACGTGTTCCAGCACCCGACCCCGGCCGCACTCGCCCGCCGGATCACCGAGGCCTCGGGCCGCACGGCGCTCCCCGCGCCCGCCCGGGCCGCGGTCCGTCCCGAGCGGCCGCCGCTGTCCTCCGCCCAGCAGCGGCTGTGGCTGGTGGCGGGGCTGCAGGGCCCGGACACCGCGTACAACGTGCCGATGGCGGTACGGCTGACCGGCGCGACGGACCCGGAGGTCCTGCGGGCCGCCGTCGGCGACCTGGTCCGGCGGCACGAACCGCTGCGGACCCGGTTCGCCACCGCCGACGGGCGGCCCTACCAGGTCGTCGCCCCCGCCGAGGAGGCCGCCGCGGGCGTCTTCTTCGAGGTCCGGGAGGTGGCGGAGGAGGACCGGGAGGCGGCCCTGCGCACGGCCGCCGGGCACGCCTTCGACCTGGCGACCGAGCACCCGCTGCGGGTGACCCTGCTCCGCGAGGGCGACGGCCGCGACACCCTGCTCGTCCTGCTGCACCACATCGCCACCGACGGGCAGTCCCTGCGCCCGCTCTTCGCCGACCTGTCCGCCGCCTACGCCGCCCGCGCGACGGGGCGGGCCCCCGACTGGCAGCCGCTGCCCCTGGACTACACCGACTACGCGCTGTGGCAGCGCCCGGCCCTGGAGGGCGGGGTGCTGGAGGAGCAGCTCTCCTACTGGCGGACCGCCCTGGCGGGCCTTCCCGAGGAGCTGCCGCTGGTCACCGACCGGCCCCGGCCGCCGGTGGCCGGACGGCAGGGCGGCGCGGTCCGGGTGGACTTCGGGCGCGAGCTCCACAAGCGGGTGCTGGAACTGGCCCGGGCCGAGCACTGCACCCCCTTCATGGTGCTCCAGGCGGCCCTGGCGGCCACCCTGACCCGGCTCGGCGCCGGCACGGACCTGCCGCTGGGCTCGCCCGTGGCGGGCCGCGCCGACGAGTCCCTCGCGGACCTGGTGGGCTTCTTCGTCAACACGCTGGTGCTGCGCACCGACACCGCCGGGGACCCGGCCTTCCGGGAGCTGCTGGCCCGGGTGCGGGCCGCCGACCTGGATGCCTTCGCCCACCAGGACGCCCCGTTCGACCTGGTGCTGGAGGCCGTGAACCCGTCCCGTTCGCTGGCCCGGCACCCGCTGTTCCAGGTGTGCCTGGCCCTGGAGTCGGGACCGGCCCCCGCGCCCGAGTTCCCCGGGATCACCGCCGGCCCTGCGGAGCCGCTGGTCACCGGGGCGGTCAAGTTCGACCTGGAGTTCCTGCTCTCCGCCGACGAGGAGACCGGGCTGACGGGGGCGGTGCTCTACAGCGCCGACCTCTACGACCGGGAGACCGTGGAGCGGATGACCCGGGTACTGCGGCGGGTGCTGGAGCACGCGGTGGCCGCGCCCGAGGTGCCGCTGTCGGGCCTGGAGGTACTGGGCGCCGAGGAGCGCGCCCAGGTGCTCGGGGAGTGGAGCGGGCAGGCCGCATCCGAAGCGGAGGAGGGCGAACCGCCCCTGCTGACGGCCCGGTTCGAGGAGCAGGCCCGGCTGCGACCGGACGCCCCCGCCCTGGTCTTCGGCACGGAGACCCTCACCTACGGGGAGTTGAACGCCCGCGCCAACCGGCTGGCCCGGCACCTGTGTTCACGGGGACTTCGCCGCGGCGACCTGGCCGGCATCCTCCTGGAACGCGGCATCCCCTTCGCCGTCGCCCTCCTCGCCGTGATCAAAACCGGCGCCGGATACGCCCTCCTCGACCCCGAGTTCCCCGACGAACGCCTCCGCACCACCGCCGCCGACGCCGCCCTACGACTGCTCGTCACGGACACCACGCAGGGCGCCCGCCGACTCGACGGCCCCTGGACCCGGGTCCGTACCGACGCCGAGACCGCGGAGATCGACGCGCACGCCGGCCACGACCTGGAGGTGGCACTCACCGGGCAGGACACCGCCTGCGTGATGTTCACCTCCGGCTCCACCGGACGCCCCAAGGGCATCCTCTCCACCCACCGAAACCTCGTCTCCACCCTCACCCACCAGACCTACGCGAACTTCGGGCCCGGCGAGGTCTTCCTCCAGTGCTCCCCCGTCTCCTGGGACGCCTTCAGCCTCGAATTCTGGGGCGCCCTCCTCCACGGCGGCACCACCGTCCTCCAACCCGGACAGCGGCCCGAACCGGCCGTCATCGCCGCCCTCAGCCGCGCGCACGCGGTGACGATGCTCCAGCTCTCCTCCAGCCTCTTCAACTACCTGACCGACGAACACCCGGACACCTTCGCCACCACCCGCATCGTCTACACCGGCGGCGAACCCGCCTCCCCCACCCACATCGCCCGCCTCCACACCCTCCACCCGCACCTGACCGTCACCAACGGCTACGGCCCCGCCGAATCCATGGGCTTCACCACCACCCACACCGTGGACCCCGCGCTCCCGGCGGCCGCCACCGTCTCCATCGGGCGGCCCCTCACCCGCAAGCAGGCGTACGTCCTGGACGCGCGGCTCCGCCCCGTCCCCCCGGGCGTGACCGGCGAGCTCTACCTGACCGGCGACGGGATCGCGCACGGCTACCTCGCCCAGCCCGGCACCACCGCCACACGCTTCGTCCCCCACCCCTACGGACCCCCCGGCACCCGCCTCTACCGCACCGGCGACCAAGCCCACTGGGACACCCACGGCAACCTCCACTACACCGGACGCACCGACACCCAGATCAAAATCCGCGGCTTCCGCATCGAACCCACCGAAATCGAAACCCTCCTCACCACCCACCCCCACCTCACCCAGGCCACCCTGGCCACCCACACCGACCCGCACGGCACCCCGCAGCTCACCGCCTACGTGGTGGCCGCGGCCGGGGAATCCGGCCCCGCACCGCAGGAGGTCCGGCTGTGGCTGCGCGAGCGGCTGCCCGACCACATGGTCCCGGCGTTCGTGGTGCCGATGGAGCGGCTGCCGCTCACCCCCAACGGGAAGATCGACAAGCGGGCGCTGCCCGTACCGCGCCCCGTCACCGCCGCCGGCGGACGCTCCCCGCGCACTCCCCTGGAGGAGACCGTGCTGGGCCTGTTCACCGAGGTCCTGGCGGTGACCGGACGGCTGTCGATCGACGACGACTTCTTCGACCACGGCGGGCACTCCCTGCTCGCCGCCCGCCTCACCCACCGCCTCGGGGCCGCGCTGGACGTCTCCCTCACCCTGCGCGACGTGTTCCAGTACCCGACCCCGGCGGCCCTCGCCCAGCACCTCGAAGCCCGGCTGTCGGCCGGTGCGGCCCCGCCCCGGCGGACCCGGCCCACCCTGCGCCGCCGCACCACCGACCAGGAACGGAGTACCTCATGAACGTGCACGACGCCGCCCTCCCCGCCCCCGACGACGTGGTGTGGGACCTGCCCGGCGAAGGACCGCAGCGCACCGCCCTGCTGGTCCTGCCGCACGCGGGCGGCAACGCCCACGCCTACGCCGGATGGCGTGAGCACCTGCCCGCCGACGTCCGGCTGCTGATCGGCCAGTACCCGGGCCGCGGGGCGCGCTTCGCCGAGGACCTGCCCCGCGACATCGCCGACCTGGCCGGCCCGGTGGCGGCCTGCCTGCCCGAGGGCGCCGCCGACGACCTGGTGGTGCTGGGGCACAGCATGGGCTCGCTGGTCGCCTTCGAGGTGGTGCGGCTGCTCCAGGCGGCCGGGCGCACCCCGCGGGCGCTGGTGGCCTCCGCCTGCCGGGCCCCGTTCCTCGACAACCCGGCCGTGGTCCACCCGGAGCTGCTGGACGACGACGAGCTGGTCGCGGCGATCAAGGTGCGCGGCGGTACCGACGACGGGATCCTCGACGACCCCGAGCTCCGCGAGATCGTGATCCCGTCGATCCGCGCCGACTTCGCCATCGACGACGTGTACCGGTGCCCGCGGGACGAGGCCCGGGTGGACTGCCCGGTGACCGTGGTCGGCGGGGACGCCGACCCGGTGGCCCCCGCGGCCTCCCTCGGCCGCTGGGCCGAGGTCACGGGCCACGCCTTCGCCGCGCACACGCTGCCCGGCGGCCACTTCTACTTCCAGGACCGGCTCCCCGAGTTCTTCGAGGTGCTGGCCACGGTGGTCGGCGGCCGGACCCCGGCCCCCGCCGCGGCCTGACGCCCCGCCCCGGTCCCTCCCCCCGTTCCCCTTCCCCTTCCCCGCCGGCGGCGGCACACCGCCGGACACCCGAACTTCCGCACCCACCGCGAGGATTCCCATGACCGTCTCCGCAGACGCCCCCGCCCCGGCCGCCCCCGTCGCCGACCACCCCGTGGTCCCGGTCCACGAGGCCGGCAAGCCCGCCGTCGTGCACACCCCGGCCGGGGCCGGACTGGCCGAGGCCGTGTCCTGGCTGACCGCCCACCGCCGGGAGATCCAGGCCGAGCTGCACCGCTCCGGCGCCGTCCTGCTGCGCGGCCTGCCCGTCACGGACGCCGCGAGCTTCGCCGCCGCCCGTGACGCCCTGGTCTCCCGGCGCGCCGGGTACAAGGAGAAGGCCACCCCGCGCACCGACTTCGGCGAGGGCGTGTTCTCCTCCACCGACCTCCCGGCCGTCCAGCCGATCCGCCTGCACAACGAGAACAGCTACACCCTGGACTTCCCGGGCGTGCTGCTCTTCGGCTGCGTGACCGCCCCCGAGGAGGGCGGCGCCACCACCGTCGGCGACATGCGCGAGGCGCTGCGGCTGCTGCCGCCGGAGCTGGTCGCCCGCTTCGAGGAGGCCGGCTGGCTGCTCGTGCGCAACTACTCCGAGCTGGCCGGTCTGCCCTGGTACAAGACCTTCGCCACCGAGGACAAGGCGGTCGCCGAGGCGTACTGCGCGGCGAACACCGTCGGCTTCGAATGGCTCGACGACGACTCGATGGTGACCCGCCAGCGCCGCTCGGCGATCGTCACGCACCCGGTGACGGGCGAGCGCAGCTGGTTCAACCACTTCGCCTTCTGGAACAGCCGCACCCTCGACCCCGACATCCGCGAGGTGCTGGTCGAGACCTACGGCGAGGACGGCCTGCCCTTCAACACCTACCTCGGGGACGGCAGCCGCCTCACCGACGAGGAGGTCGACGCGATCAACGCGGTCTACGACCGGGTGACGGTCCGCGAGACCTGGCAGGTGGGCGACCTGATGCTCGTCGACAACCTGCTGTGCGCGCACGGCCGCGAGTCCTACAAGGGCGACCGCAAGATCCTCGTCGCCATGGGCGAGCCGGTCGCGCTGGCCGACTGCTCCCCCGCCTCCCAGCCCTCCACCACCGTCTACACCGGGAAGTGACCACCGCCATGACCGCCGTCCTCCCCGAGCGCCCCCAGGCCGCCGCTGCCCCTGCCCCGGCCGCAGCCGCTGCCGCCCCTGGTGCCCGCCCCGCCGTCACCGACCTGCTGGACCGGCTCGCGCAGGCCCCGGCCGACCGGACCGCCGTGGTGGCCGCCGACCGCGAGCTGACCTTCGCCGAACTGCGCGCCGAGGCGATGCGGTTCGCGGGCCGCCTGGCCTCCCGCGGCATCGGCCCCGAGAGCGTGGTCGCGCTGGCCCTGCCCCGCGGCTCCGCCCTGTTCACCGCCCTCGTCGGCACCCTCACCGCGGGCGCCGCCTACCTGCCGGTGGACCCGAAGCTCCCCGCCGACCGGCGCCGTTACCTCGTCGAGGACTCCGGTGCCGACCTGGTGGTCGTCCCGGACGGGGACACCGCGGTCCTGGCCCCGGGCACCGCCCATGTGGCCGTCGGGGAGCTGACCGCCCCCGACGGCGCCGCCGACCCGGAGTACCGTCCCGTGCCGGTGGCCGCCGACGGCCTGGCGTACGTCATCTACACCTCCGGCTCCACCGGCCTCCCCAAGGGCGTGGAGATCCACCGCGGCGCCGCCTCCGCCCTGCTGGCCGCACTGGAGTCGCAGGGCATCGCCGCCCCCGGCCACGGCCGGGTCGGCTGGAACGCCTCCCCGTCCTTCGACGCCTCCGTGCAGCAGTGGGTGCGGCTCTGCCGCGGCGACACCGTGGTCATGGTGGACGACGAGACCCGCGCCGACCCGGCGCTGCTGGCCCGGTTCGTCGACGAGCAGGCCCTCACCGACCTCGACATCACCCCCTCGCACGCCGAGTCCCTCCTGGACCTGCTCACCGGGGACGGCGGGCCGCGCCCGCTGACCCTCCTCATCGGCGGCGAGGCCATCGGCCCGGCCCTGTGGCAGCGGATCGGCGAGCGGGCCGCGGCCGGGGTGCTCCGCGCGGTCAACCTGTACGGGCCCACCGAGTGCACCGTGGACTCCACCGCCGGATGGATCGACGCCGCGGACGCCCCGCACATCGGCGGGGTGCTGCCCGGCCTGGGCATGCGGGTCCTCGACGAGAAGCTGAACCCGGTGGAGCCCGGCGGCAGCGGCGAACTGTACCTGGCCGGCCCCCGCGTGGGCCGCGGCTACCGCCGCCGCCCCGCGCTCACCGCCGGACGGTACGTGGCCGACCCACGGGGCGACGGCGCCCGCATGTACCGCACCGGCGACCTGGTGCGGCTGCTGCCCGGCGGCCGCCTCGGCTACCTGGGCCGCGCCGACGGCCAGGTCAAGCTCCGCGGCCACCGCATCGAACTCCCCGAGATCGAGGCCGCGCTCACCGCCCACCCGGCCGTCGCCGAAGCCGTGGTGCTGCTGCGCGACGAGGTCAACGGCGCCCCCGGCCTGGTGGCCTACCACCGCCCCCAGGACCCCGCCGCGCGCCCCGCCGACAGCGCGGAGCTGCGGACCCACCTGGCGGCCTCGCTGCCCGCCTACATGGTCCCGGCCGCCTTCGTGGCCCTGGACCGATTCCCCACCACCACCCAGGGCAAGCTGGACCGGGCCGCCCTGCCGGCCCCCGCCCCGGCCCCCGCCGACACCACGGACGCCGCCGCCGAGGACCCCGGGCTGACCCCCTCCCAGGCGCTGATCGCCGGGGTCTGGGCCACCGTCCTCGGCGCGAGCCGGGTCGGCCCCGACGACAACTTCTTCAAGCTGGGCGGGCACTCCCTCCTCGCGATCAAGCTGGTGTCCCGGGTCCGCGCCGAACTCGGCGTCGCCCTCCCCGTGAAGGCCGTCTACGCCAACCCCCGGCTGCGCGACCTCGCCGCCCACATCGACACGCTCGCCGCCGCCGCGCCGGGCCAGGACGCATAGGACCGATGACCGTGATCCCGCTGTCGTTCGCCCAGCGCCGGCTGTGGTTCCTGGGCCGTCTCCACGGACCCTCCGCCGCGTACAACGCCCCCGTCGTCCTGCACCTGGACGGCGTACCGGACCCCGACGCCCTGCGCGCCGCCCTCACCGACCTGGCGGACCGGCACGAGGTGCTGCGCACGGTCCTGGCGGCCGGACCCGACGGAGAGCCGTACCAGCGGGTGCTGGACGCCGCCGCCGTGGCCGCGCTGACCGTCGAGGACTGCGCGCCCGGGGCCCGCGAGGCGGCCGTGGCCGCCTTCGTCCGGCAGGCGATCGACATCACGGCCCGGCCGCCGCTGCTCACGCGGCTGCTGCGGTCCGATGACGGGACCTCGGTCCTGGTCCTGCTCGTCCACCACGTCGCCACCGACGGCTGGTCGGTCCGGCCGCTGCTGCGGGACCTGGCCGCCGCGTACGCCGCCCGGCTCGCCGGCGCCGCCCCCGGCTGGGAGCCGCTGCCCGTCCAGTACACCGACTACACCCTGTGGCAGCACGAGCTGCTGGGCGACCCGGCCGACCCCGGCAGCCTGGCCGCGGAGCAGCTCGCCCACTGGCGACAGGTCCTGGCGGGCGCCCCGGCGCTCACCGCCCTGCCCGCCGACCGGCCCCGCCCCGCCGAGCCCTCCGGCCGCGGCGCCACCGTCACCGGCCGCCTCGACGCGGCCGCCCACGGCGGGCTGCTGGCCCTCGCCCGGGGCCGCCGGGCCAGCCTCACCATGGCGGCCCGGGCCGCACTGGCCGCCACCCTGGCCGCCGCCGGAGCGGGCGAGGACCTGGTGATCGGGGCGCCCGTCGCGGGCCGCCCCGAGGAGGACCTGTACGAGCTGGTCGGGTTCTTCGTGAACTCCCTGGCCCTGCGCACCGACGTGTCGGGGGACCCGGCCGCCGCCGAACTGCTGGACCGGGTCCGCGAGGCGGACCTCGCCGCCTACGAACACCAGGAGCTGCCCTTCGACGTCCTGGTGGAGCGGCTGGCACCCGAACGGGCCCTGGGGCACCACCCGTTCTTCCAGGTGATGCTGACGGTGGCCGCCGACGGACCGGACTCCGGACCGCTGCGGCTCGCCGGGGGCATCACGGGCACCACCGCCGAAACCGGCCTGGACGCCGCCAAGTTCGACCTGACCTGGTACTGCGCCGAACGGCACACCGCCGACGGCCGGCCCGACGGCCTGGACGTGGCCCTGACCTACGCCGAGGACCTGTTCGACGAGGACACCGCCCGGCTGCTGCTGGACGGCTACCTCAAGGCCCTCGCCGGGTTCGCCGACGCCCCGCTGCGCCCGGTGGGCGCGCTGGAGCCGTTCACGGCCGCCGAGCGGGCGGCGCTGGCCGGGCGCCGCGAGCGCCTGGAGCGGGCGGCCGCGGCGCGGTCCGCGGACCCGGCGCCGGCCCCGGTGCGCACGGACGTCCTCGCGCCCCGCGAGGAGATCCTGTGCGGGCTGTTCGCCGAGGTCCTGGGCCTGGAGGCACTGCCCGCGGACGCCAACTTCTTCCGCAACGGCGGCCATTCGCTGCTCGCGGGCAAGCTCGTCAACCGGATCCGGGCCGCCCTCGGCGTCGAGGCCGGCATCCGCGACCTGTTCCTCGCCCCGACCCCGGCCGCCCTGCACCGCAGGCTGGCCGCCGCCGCGGACCCGGCGGACGGGCCGGGAGCCCGCCCCGCCCTCGCCGCCGTCCCGGCCGGGGAGCGCCCCGCGCTGCTGCCGCTGTCGGCGGCGCAGCGCGCCCTGTGGCTGCTGGGCCGCATCGAGGGGGCCTCGGCCACGTACAACGCCCCGCTGGTGCTGCGCCTGGACGGGGTGCCCGACCGGCGTGCGCTGGCGGCGGCGCTGGCCGACCTCACCGGCCGCCACGAGGTGTTGCGCACCGTGTACGGGGCCGAGGGCGGGGAGCCGTTCCAGCGGGTCCTCGCAGGGGGGCCGGTCCCGCAGTGGCGGGAGGTTCCGGCCGCCGGACTGGACGCGGCGGTCGCGGAGTTCGGGCGGGAGGACCTGGACCTGGCGGCGGAGGGGCCGCTGCGGGCCGCCGTGTTCCTGCCGGGGGACGGCACGGCCGTGCTGGTGCTGCTGGTGCACCACATCGCCACCGACGGCTGGTCGCTGGCCCCGCTGCTGCGGGACCTCGGGGAGGCGTACGGGGCGCGGCTGGCGGGCCGGGCGCCGGGGTGGCGGGCGCTGCCGGTGCAGTACGCCGACTTCGCGCTGTGGCAGCGGGCCCTGCTGGCCGGAGGCGCCCGGGAGCGGCTGCTCGGCTTCTGGAAGGAGGCCCTGGACGGGCTGCCCGCGCGGACGGCGCTGCCGTACGACCGGCCGCGCCCGGCCGAGCCGACGGGGCGCGGGGCCGCGGTGACGGCCGCCCTGGACGCGGAGGCGCACCGGGCCCTGGCGGGGCTGGCGCGGGAGCGGCGGGCCAGCCTGTTCATGGTGGCGCGGGCCGCGCTGGCGGCGGCCCTGTCGGCGGCCGGGGCCGGGACCGACCTGGCGGTGGGCACACCGGTGGCGGGCCGCTCCGACGAGGCCCTGCACGAGCTGGTCGGCTGCTTCGTCAACTCGCTGGTGCTCCGGGCCGACCTGGCCGGGGACCCGGGGGTGGGCGAGCTGGTGGACCGGGTGCGGGACGCGGATCTGGCCGCCTTCGACCACCAGGACCTGCCCTTCGACCTGCTGGTGGAGGAGTTGGCGGAGCCCGGGCGGGCGCTGGGCGAACACCCCTTCTTCCAGGTGGTGCTGACGGTGCAGGAGGCGGCGGCCGAGCAGGTCCGGCTGGGGCCGCTGACGGCCGCCGCGGGCAGCACCGACCTGGGTGCGGCCAAGTTCGACCTGTCCTTCCACTGCGCGGTGCGGCGGTCGGCGGACGGGGCGCCGGCGGGGCTGGAGCTGCACCTCGGGTACGCCGAGGACCTGTTCGACGCGGAGACGGCCGCGCTGCTGCTGTCGGTGTTCGGGCGGGCCTTGCGGGCCTTCGCCGGGGCGGCCGGCGGCGGGGCGCGGCTGTCGGAGCTGGAGCTGGTGACGGCGGCCGAGGCGCGGGCCCTGGCCGGGCGGCGCGAGCGGCTGGCGGAGGCGGTCCGGCGGGCGGAGGCCGGGGCGGCCGCGGCCGCCGGGGCCGCGGCGGCCGGTCCGGCGGCCCCGCGGGTGGAGATCCTGTGCGCCCTGTTCGCCCAGGCCCTCGGCCGTGAGGAGCACGGCCCGGAGGCCAACTTCTTCAAGGCGGGCGGGCATTCGCTGCTGGCCAGCAAGCTGGTCAACCGGGTGCGGTCGGTGCTGGGCGTGGAGGCGGGCATCCGGGACCTGTTCCTGGCCCCGACGCCGGCCGCCCTGCACCGGCGGCTGGGTGCGGCCGGGGCGGCGGGGGCGGCCCGGCCGGCGCCGGCCGCCGTGCCCGCGGGGGACCGGCCGCGGCGGCTGCCGCTGTCGTACGCGCAGCGCCGCCTGTGGTTCACGGACCAGCTGGAGGGCCCGTCCGCTACGTACAACATCGCGCTGGTGCGGCGGCTGGACCGGCCGCTGGACCCGATGGCGCTGGCGGACGCCCTGGCGGACGTGGCGGCGCGGCACGAGGTGCTGCGCACGGTGTACGGGGCCGAGGGCGGGGAGCCGTACCAGGAGGTGCTGGCGGAGGCCCGGCCGCAGCTGGAGCTGGGGCGTCCGGCGGACGTGGCGGCGGCGGTGGACGCGGCCGCGGGCCACGTCTTCGACCTGGCGCGGGACCTGCCGCTGCGGGCCTGGCTGTTCTTCCCGCAGGGTGAGGGGCGGCAGACGCTGGTGCTGCTGCTGCACCACATCGCGGCGGACGGCTGGTCCACGGGGCCGCTGCTGGCGGACCTGTCCGCCGCCTACGAGGCGCGGGCGGGGGGCCGGGCCCCGGAGGGGGCGGCGCTGCCGCTCCAGTACGCCGACTACACGCTGTGGCAGCGGGAGCTGCTGGCGGGGGACGGGGCGGACCGGGAGCTGCGGTTCTGGGAGGGGGCCCTGGCGGGGCTGCCGCCGCTGACGGACCTGCCGACGGACTCGCCGCGTCCGGCCCTGCCCTCGGGGCGGGGCGGGCTGACCGGCTTCACGGTGCCGGCCGGGGTGCACAAGGCCCTGGTGCGGACGGCGCGTTCGCGCGGGGCCACGCTGTTCATGGCGGTGCAGGCGGCGCTGGCGGCCTGCCTGACCCGGCTGGGCGCGGGCACGGACCTGGCGGTGGGCACGAGCGTGGCCGGGCGGGGCGACGAGGCGCTGTCGGGGCTGGTCGGGTTCTTCGTGAACACGCTGGTGCTGCGGACGGACACCTCCGGGGACCCGGAGTTCGGGACGCTGCTGGAGCGGGTCAGGGACGCGGACCTGGCGGCCTACGACCACCAGGAGCTGCCGTTCGACCGGCTGGTGGAGCACCTGAACCCGCACCGGTCCTCGGCGCACCACCCGCTGGTGCAGGTGATGCTCCAGGTGAACGCGCTGGCGGGGGCGGCCGGGCCGCTGACGGGCCCGCTGGCGGGCGAGGAGCTGCCGTTCGGCTCGGCCACGGCCAAGTCAGACCTGACCTTCGCGCTGACCGAGCGGGAGGACGGCTCGCTGGCGGGGGTGCTGGAGTACGCGGCGGACCTGTACGGGCCTGCGGGCGCGGCCCGGCTGACGGCCCTGCTGGGGGCGGCGCTGGAGCTGTTCGCGGCGGACCCGTCGGCGCGGGTCGGCGATCTCGCGGCCCCGGCGGACCGGCGCGGGGAGCGGCCGCTGGTGGGCGGGTACCGGATCGACCTGGCGCACGTCACGGAGGTGCTGTCGGCCCACCCGGCGGTGCGCTGGGCCCGGGTCCGGGCCGAGGGCGGCCGGCTGCTGGCCGAGGTGGCGGTGGCCGGGGCGGCGGAGTCCGGGGTCACGGAGGCGGTGCTGCAGTCCTGGGCGGCGGAACGGCTGCCGGAGTACGCGGTGCCGGCGGTGGTGTCGGTGACCGACGAGCCCTGCCCGACGGCCTCGGGCGGGGCCGGGCACGGTGCGGGGGCGGCCTGGGCCGCCGGTGCGGGGACTGGCGCCGGGTCCGGTGCCGGGACTGGCGCCAGCGGGTCCGGGGCCGCTCCGGCCGGGTCCGGAGCCGGTCCGGCCGGGTCCGGAGCCGGGACGGCCTGGGCCGCCGGTGCCGGGACGGCCGGTGCCGGGACCGCCGGGGCTGGGGCGGCCGCTCACGGGGATCTGCTGCTGGCGGGTCTGCTGAGGCTGTTCGCCGAGGTGCTGGACGGGCGGGACGTGGGACCGGCCGACAACTTCTTCAAGGCGGGCGGGCATTCGCTGCTCGCGGTGCGGCTGGTCAACCGGGTCCGGACCGAGTTGGGCCGGGAGCTGACCCTGCGGGAGGTGTTCCGGCACCCGACGCCCGCGAAGCTCGCCGCCTTCCTGGCGGCGGCGGCCGTGCCGGCCGGCCCCCTCCTGGTGGTGCCGCCGGTCCCGCCCACCCCGCCCCCGCTGCGCCGCCGCACCCGCGGCGGCTCCCGGGTCCGGCAGCCGTAACGGGCCGGTACGGCGGCGCACGGTGACCGAGGCCCGTCCCCCTGGGGGGCGGGCCTCCTCGCCGTAGCCCCTCGGGCCGGCGGGGTCGCGCCGCTGCGCGGGCCCTCTCCCCCACCCCGCCCCTTCCCGAAACCGGGCGCTGCGCCCCGGCCCCCGCTCCGAACAGCCCGCTACCGCGGCCCTTGCGGGGGCTCCGCCCCCACACCCCCGCGCCTCAAACGCCGGCGGGGCTGAGTGTGCCCGGGCAGTTCGAGCCGCGCCGAGCCCGGCTCGGCCACGTCCAAGCCCGCGCGGCGATTGAGCGCAGCAGGGAGCCGTACGCAGGGCCGCTCCGACGGCGGCAGTCGGCGGCGGCAGTTCGGGGGCAGCGGTGGGGTGGAGCTGCCCCGGGGACTGCCCGCCGGGGGGTCGAGGGGTGCCTAGCGTGGGGGCACGTCACCCCGCTGCTCCCCCGACCCCTCGCCTGGAGGCCCCGCGATGCCCTCGACCGCCCCTACCGCCTCCGCCGTCCTGGACGGCGGCCCGGCGCCCAGGTCGGCGCCCCGCGTCCTGGACCGGATCGCCGGGCAGGACGCCGAGCGGGTCGCCCTGGTCCACGGCGACCGGCGGATGACGTACGGTCAGCTGGCCCTCGCCGTGGCGCTGCGCGCCGACGAGCTGGCCGCCCTGGGTGCCGGGCCGGGGCGGCTGGTGGCCGTGCGGCGGCCCCGGGGCATCGAGGCCGTGGTGGGCCTGCTCGCGGTGCTGCGGACGGGCGCCGCCTACCTGCCCCTGGACCCGGCCGCCCCGGCCGCCCGCACCGCTGCCGTCCTCGCCGACTGCACCGGCTCCGCGCAGCCGGAGGTCCCCGAGGGGGAGACCGTGCTGCCCGGGCCGGGCGTCGGCCCGGACGACGCGTACGTGATCTACACCTCGGGCTCCACCGGCACCCCGAACGGCGTGGTCGTCGGGCAGGACGCGCTGGCCCACTTCACCGCCGGGGCCACCGAGGTCTACCGGATCACCGCCGGGGACCGGGTGCTGCAGTTCGCGCCGCTGCACTTCGACGCGAGCGTCGAGGAGGTGTTCTGCACCCTGGGCGCCGGCGCCACCCTGGTCCTGCGCGAGGACGAGATGCTGGACGTGCCCGGTCTGCTGGCGGGCTGCGCCGCCCACGGGATCACCGTGCTGGACCTGCCCACCGCCTACTGGCACGAGCTGGCGCACGCGGTGTCCGCCGGGCTCGCCGAGCTCCCGCCCTCCCTGCGGACCGTGATCATCGGCGGGGAGGCGGCGCTGCCCGAGCGGGTGGCGCGGTGGGCGGCGGTCGTGGACCCGGAGCGGGTCCGGCTGCTGAACACGTACGGGCCCACCGAGGCCACCGTGGTCGCCACCGTCGCGGACCTCTCCCGGTACGCGGGCGGCCCGGTCCCCATCGGCGCCCCCCTGCCGGGCGTGCGGGCCGCCGTGGTCGACGGCGAACTGTGGCTGCTCGGCGGCGGGCTGGCCCGCGGCTACCTGGGGCGGCCGGAGCTGACGGAGCGCCGGTTCGCCCGGCTCGGCGGCGAGCGCACCTACCGCACCGGCGACCTGGTGCGGGTGCGCGAGGACGGCCTGCTGGGCTTCGAGGGCCGCGCCGACGACGAGGTGAAGATCAACGGGCACCGGGTGGACCCGGCCTCCGTGGAATCGGTGCTCTCCGGGCACCCCGCCGTCCGCGAGGCGGCCGTGGTCGCCGTGGCGGCGCCCGGCGGCGGCAGGCGGCTGGCCGCCTTCGTCGTCGCCGGCCCCGGCACCGACGGGCCCGCCCTGCGCGAGCACACCCGGCTGGCGCTGCCCGCCGCGGCCGTGCCCGGCAGCTTCGAGCTGGTGCCGGCCCTGCCCCGGACCTCCTCCGGGAAGATCGACCGCAAGGCCCTGAGGGCGGCGGCGGAGCGGACCGCGCCCACCGCGCCCGGCGCCCCGGACCCGGCGTACGACGTGTTCACCGGGGAGCCGCTGGCCGCCGAGGAGCGGGTGCCGCTGTCGTACGCGCAGCGCCGTCTGTGGTTCCTCGCCGGACTCGAAGGCCCTTCCGCCACCTACCACCTGCCGCTGGTGCTGCGCCTCGACGAGGTCCCCGACGCGGACGCGCTGGCCGCCGCCCTCGCCGACCTGGTGGAGCGGCACGAGGTGCTGCGCACCGTGTACCCGGCCGTGGCCGGGGAGCCCTACCAGCACGTCCTGGAGGCGCCGCCGGTCCCGCTGGAGGTGCGCCGCCCCGCCCCGGGAGCCCTCGACGCGGACGTGGCCCGGTTCACCGCGGGCACGTTCGACCTGGCCGCCCAACTCCCGCTGCGCGCCGCCCTGTTCCTCACGGGGGACGAGCCCGGCAGAGAGCCCGGCGAGGAACCCGGCGGAGAGCCCGCCGCCACCCTGGCGCTGCTGACCCACCACATCGCCACCGACGGCTGGTCGGTGGGCCCGCTGCTCGCCGACCTCGGCGCCGCCTACGCGGCCCGCCGCGCGGGCGCCGCGCCCGACTGGGAGGACCTGCCGGTCCAGTACGCCGACTACACCCTGTGGCAGCAGGACCTCCTCGCGGACCCGGCGGCCCTGCTGGCGCACTGGACCGCCGCCCTGGACGGCATGCCGACCGTGCTCGACCTGCCCGCGGACCGGCCGTACCCGGCCGAGCCCACCGGCACCGGCGCGACGCTCACCGCCCGCCTCGGCCCGGAGGCGCTGCGCCGGCTGGCGGCGCTCGGCGAGGACCGGGGCGCGAGCCTGCTCATGGTGCTCCAGCCCGCCCTCGCCCTGGCCCTGGCGGCGGCCGGGGCCGGGGAGGACATCGCCGTGGGCACCCCCGTCGCGGGCCGCGGCGACGAGGCCCTCGACGCACTGGTGGGATTCTTCGTCAACACGCTGGTGCTGCGCACCGACGTGGCCGGCCCCGCCACGTACGCCGAACTCGTCGACCGGGCCCGGGAGACGGACCTCACCGCCTACGCCCACCAGGACCTGCCCTTCGACCTGCTGGTCGAGCACCTCTCCCCCGAACGCGGCCTCGCCGTCAACCCGTTCTTCCAGGTCATGCTCACCGCCCAGGAGGAGGACGGCTCCGGCCTGCGCGCCGCCGGCCAGCTGGCCGGGACCTTCGCCGAACCGGGCCTGGAGGCCGCCAAGTTCGACCTCAGCGCCTCCTGCGTGGCGCTGCCCGGCGACGGCGGGCTCCAGGTGTGGTGGCAGTACGCGGCCGACCGCTTCGAACCGGAGACCGCCCGGCTGCTGCTGGACCTGTTCGTGCGCGCCCTGGAGCGGGCCGCCGCCGATCCGCACGCCGTCACCGACGCCCGGGCCCTGCTCACCGACCGGGAGGCGGAGCGGATCGCCGACCTGCGCGCCGGGCTGGCCCGCGCCGAGGAGGAGCGGCGCGCCGAGGCGGCCCGGGAGGCCGCCGGCACCGGCCCCGCCGCCGGGCAGGAGGCCGCCGTCACCCTGCTGCGGAGCCTGTTCGCCGAGGTGATCGGGGTGGAGGCGGTCGGCCCGGACGACAACTTCTTCTCCGTGGGCGGGCACTCCATGTCCGGGGTGCGCCTGGTCAACCGGATCCGCGCCGCCCTCGGCACGGAGGCCCGGATCCGCGACCTGTTCCTCGCTCCCACCCCCGCCCTGCTGGCCGCCCGCCTGCTGCGCGCCACCGTCCCCTCCGGGCGCCCCGGACCGGCACCCGTACCGGAGGCGCTGCGGCCCGAGCGGATGCCGCTGTCGTACGCGCAGCGGCGGCTGTGGTTCGTGGACCAGCTGGAGGGCCCGAGCCGTTCGTACACCATCCCCTTCGCCCTGCGCCTGGACCGGCCGCTGGACCCGGCGGTGCTCGCCGACGCCCTCGCGGACGTCGCGGACCGGCACGAGGTGCTGCGCACCGTCTACCCGGCGGTGGAGGGCGAGCCGTACCAGCGGGTGCTGACCGGCTCGGCCGCCCGGCCCGTGCTGGAGACGGTGTCCTGCCCGGCCGGGGAGGTCGCGGACGCCGTGGACGCGGCCGCGGGCCGGGTCTTCGACCTGGCCACCGACCTGCCGGTACGGGCCGCGCTGATCACCCCGGAGGGCACCGGCCCGGCCGGCCCCGGCCAGGTCCTGGTGCTGGTGGTGCACCACATCGCCGCCGACGGCTGGTCCACCGGCCCGCTGCTGTCCGACCTGTCCGGGGCCTACGCGGCCCGGGCCGCGGGCACCGCCCCCGGCTGGCGGCCGCTGCCCGTGCAGTACGCCGACTACACCCTGTGGGAGCGGGCGGCGCTGAGCGGGGAGGCCGCCGAGGAGCACGTGGGGTTCTGGCGGGAGGCCCTGGCGGGCGCCCCCGAGGTGCTGGAGCCCACCCCGGCCCGGACCCGGCCCGCGGACGCCTCCCGGCGCGGCGCGGCCGTACCGGTGGCCCTGGACGCCGGGGTCCACGCCCGGCTGGAGGAACTGGCCCTGGCGCACGGCGCCTCCCTGTTCATGGTGGTGCAGGCGGCCGTCGCGGCCCTGCTGACCCGGCACGGGGCCGGCACCGACCTGCCGCTGGGCACGGTGGTCGCGGGCCGCGACGACGAGAGCCTGTCGGACCTGGTGGGCTTCTTCGTCAACACGCTGGTGCTGCGCTGCGACACCTCCGGCGACCCGGCCTTCGCCGAGCTGCTGGACCGGGTCCGCGCCACCGACCTGGCGGCCTTCGCCCACCAGGAGCTGCCCTTCGACCTGCTGGTGGAGCGTCTCAACCCGGCGCGTTCCACGGGCCGCCACCCGCTGGTGCAGACGGTGGTGCAAGTCCACCCGGCCGAGCCGCAGACCCCGCCGGGAGCCGCGCTGACCGGCACCCCGCTGGGCACCGAGTCGGGGTTCACCAAGTTCGACCTGACGGTCTCCCTGCGCGAGGCCCGGACCCCGGACGGGGCGGTTGACGGCCTGGCGGGCGTGCTGGAGTACGCCACCGACCTGTACGACGCGGAGACCGCCGCGATGCTCGCCGTCCACCTGGAGCGGATCCTGCGCGCGGCGGCCGAGGAGCCGACGCGGCGCATCGGGGACCTGCCGCTGCTCTCCGCCGAGGAGGAACACCGGCTGCTGGTCGGGTACAACGACACCGCCGTCCCGCGGGCCGCCCCCGGCCTGGTCCACGAGCGGTTCTCCGAGCAGGCCCGACGCACCCCGGACCGGACGGCGCTGTCCTTCGGCGCGGAGCGGGTGGGCTACGCCGAGCTGGACGCCCGCGCCAACGCGCTCGCGCACCGCCTGATCGCGGCCGGGGTGGCCCGCGAGGACGCCGTGGGCGTGCTCATGGACCGCACCCCGCTGCTGCTGGTGGCGGCGCTCGCGGTGCTCAAGTGCGGGGCGGCGTACGTGCCGCTGGACCCGCGGCTCCCCGAGGCCCGGGTCCGCATGATCCGCGAGGACACCGGGGCACGGGTGCTGCTCACCCAGGCCGAGCACCTGGGCTCGGCGGCGGCGGTGCAGGAGGCCGCGGCGGGGGTGCTGGTGCTGGCCGCGGACGCGGCGGGCGGCGACCCCGGCGGGGACGTGGGCTGGGAGTCCCGCACCGCCGACCCGGGCGTCGAGGTGGGCGAGGACGCCCTGATGTACGTGATGTTCACCTCGGGCTCCACGGGCCGCCCCAAGGGGGTCGGGGTCACCCACCGCAACGTCACCGAGCTGGTGACGGACCGCTGCTGGGACCTGGACCACCACCGGCGGATGCTGGTGCACTCGGCGATCGGCTTCGACGCCTCCACCTACGAGCTGTGGGTGCCGCTGCTGGGCGGCGGGGAGCTGGTGGTCTGCCCCGGGGACGGCACCGACCTGGCGGAGATCGACGAGACGGTCCGCAGCCAGGGCGTGACCGCCGCCTACTTCACGATGGGCCTGTTCCACATCATGGCCGACGAGGGCCTGGACACCCTCAAGCTGCTGGACGAGGTGTGGACGGGCGGGGACGTGGCCTCGCCCAGCGCCCTCCAGCGGGTCCTCAGCCACTGCCCGGACACCGTGCTGGTGCACAGCTACGGCCCCACCGAGACCACCTTCGCCTCGCACTGGCAGCGCTTCTCCACCGGGCAGCGGACCGTGCACGGGGTGTACCTGGGGGCCGCCCTGGACAACACCCGGGTGTACGTCCTGGACGAGCGGCTGCGGCCGGTGCCGCGGGGCGTGGCCGGGGAGATGTACATCGCTGGCAGCCAGGTGGCGCGCGGCTACCTGGGGCGGCCCGGGCTCACCGCGGAGCGCTTCCTGCCGGACCCGTTCGGCGCGGACGGCGGCCGGATGTACCGCACCGGCGACCTGGTCCACTGGACCGCCGGGGGCGAACTGCGGTTCCTGGGACGGGCGGACGGGCAGGTCAAGCTCCGCGGGTTCCGTATCGAGCCGGGCGAGATCGAGGCCACGCTGGCCCGCCACCCCGGGGTCGGGCAGGTCGCGGTGGTGGTCTTCGAGGAGGGCCCCGGCGGCAAGCGGCTGGTGGCGTACGCCGTGCCGCGGGCCGGACACGGGCTCACCGCGGAGGGCCTGCTGCGGTGGGCCGCGGACGAACTGCCCGAGCACATGGTGCCTTCGGCGGCGGTGCTGCTGGACGCCATCCCGCTGACCGTCAACGGCAAGCCGGACCGCCGGGCGCTGCCCGCGCCCGCCCCGGCGGAGCGTACCGCCGGCCGGGCCCCGCGCACCCCGCGCGAGGAGCTGCTGTGCGGGCTGTTCTCCGAGGTGCTGGGGGTGCCCGAGGTCGGCATCGACGACAACTTCTTCACCCTGGGCGGGCATTCACTGCTCGGCGTGCGGCTGATCAGCCGGATGCGGGCGGTGCTGGGCCTGGAGCTGGGCGTGCGGGACCTGTTCCGGACGCCGACGGTGGCGGGGCTGCTCGGGGACGAGCCCACCGGCTTCGACCCGATGGGCGTGGTGCTGCCGCTGAACGCGAAGGGCAGCCGGAACCCGCTGTTCTGCATCCACCCGGGTACGGGCGTCGGCTGGACCTACGCCGGCCTCACCCGCCACCTGGGCCCGGACCAGCCGCTGTACGCCATCCAGGCGCGGGCGCTGAGCGAGCTGGGGCACTCCCCGGAGTCGGTGGAGGAGATGGTGGCGGACTACCTGCCGCTGATCCGCGAGGTCCAGCCGCACGGTCCGTACCGCTTCCTGGGCTGGTCCTTCGGCGGGACCGTCGCCCACGCCCTGGCGGTGCGCCTGGCCGAACTGGGCGAACGCACCGAGCTGTTGGCCATGATGGACGTGCACCTGCTGCCGACGGAGCCCGAGCGGCGCCGGATGACCCCGGCCCAGAAGCGGGACATGCTGGTCGGCGACGCCTCGGACGAGCCCGAGGACGCGCCCTTCGACGTGGACGCCCTGATCGGCCTGGTCCGGCTCAAGGACCCGGTGCTCGGCGCCTTCGCCGACGAGGAGATCCGCTCGGTGATCGGCGCCTCCATCAATCACGCCGAAATCATGAACCTCTATTCCCCGCAGCCCGTGAAAACGGACATGCTGTTCCTCGGAGCCCTGGAGGACGGGGAAACGGAGAACACCCTCGCACAGCACTGGATCCCCTATGTCGACGGCACCGTGGAAAACCACTTGATCGGAGTTCCGCACACCAGAATGGGTGAACCGGAACCGCTTTCCCTGATCGGCCGTATCCTTTCCGAGAAACTGAGGAGCCTGTCATGAGCAACCCCTTCGACGACACCGAGGGCACCTTCCACGTCGTGGTGAACGCCGAGGGCCAGCACGCCCTGTGGCCCGTGTTCGCGGATGTTCCCGCAGGCTGGGACGTGGTCTGGGGGCCGGGCGGGCACGCCGGCGCGCTGGCCTACGTGGAGCGGAACTGGACCGACATCCGCCCGCTGAGCCTCGTGGCCCAGTACTCCTGAAACGGCCCGGGAAATCCCCGGGAGAACAGAACACCGGAAGGCCGTGTCCCGCATACCTGCGGGACACGGCCTTCCGCATGCCCGGAAACAGCATTTCTTTTGTTCCCCTCATACTGCCGCCGGAACTTCCCCTCGGAAGGCCCGGCGGTTCCTATATTTCTGAGCATGCGACGACGGAATGTGAACATCCTGCTGACGGGTACGGCCTCGGATTCCCATACCTGGAACCTCGTCTGCCTCCAGCTGTTCCTGGAGGAGCTCGGATATCCGGTCCGCAACCTCGGGCCGTGCGTCACCGACGAGCTGCTGACCGCGGCCTGTGCCGCGGACCGGCCGGACCTCGTGGTCGTCAGCAGCGTCAACGGACACGGCTACCGCGACGGGCTGGGCGCGGTGCGCGCCCTGCGCGGGGCCGGCCTGCGCACCCCCGTCGTCGTCGGCGGCAAGCTGAGCACCGCCGGCCGGCCCGACCCGGTGCAGCGCGGACGGCTGCTGGACGCGGGCTGCGCGGCCGTGTTCGACGACGGGGACACCGGCGCCCTGCGCGCCTGGCTGGACACCGCCTTCGGCCGGCGGGCCGTCGCGTGAGCGCCGCCGCCACGCGCCCCGCCGCGCAGGCCGCCCCGGCCTCCCCCACGGCCGCACCGCACCCCTCCTTCGGCGGGTTCGTCGCCGCCGCGGCGGCCGCGGGCCGGCTGGTGGTCCAGCCCCGGATGGGCTTCGGGGACCCCGCCCTGATGCGCGAGGGCCTGTCCCGCACCCGGGGGGCCGTCGCGACCACCGTCGGCACCCTGACCATCGACAGCTACACCCGCGTCGGGGACCTGGCCGGCGCCCGCGCGGCCCTGGACGAGGGGGCCCGCCTCAACGGCTACCCCATCGCCGGCCACCCCGCCGCCGTCACCCGGGACCTGCTCGACGGGGTCCGGGACGCCTCCTTCCCGGTGCAGGTCCGGCACGGCTCCTCCCGCCCGGAGGCCATCATCCGGGCCGCGGCGGCGGCCGGGCTGGACGCCACCGAGGGCGGCCCCGTCTCGTACTGCCTGCCCTACGGCCGCACCCCGCTCGCGGAGTCCGTGGACAACTGGGCCCGCGGCTGCGAGCTGCTTGCCGAGCTGGCGCCCGCCCCGCGCAGGCCGCACCTGGAGACCTTCGGGGGCTGCATGCTCGGCCAGCTCTGCCCGCCGGGCCTGCTCGTGGCCCTCAGCCTGCTGGAGGCGGTGTTCTTCGTCCGGCACGGCATCCGCAGCGTCTCCCTGAGCTACGCCCAGCAGACCCATCCCGGGCAGGACGCCGAGGCGGTCCGCGCGCTGCGCCGGCTGGCGGCGGAGTTCCTGCCCGCGGAGGTGGACCGGCACGTGGTGCTGTACACGTACATGGGCGTCTTCCCGCACACCGAACGGGGCGCCACCCGGCTCCTGGAGGACTCCGCGCAGCTCGCGGTCCGGGCCGGGGCGCAGCGCCTGATCGTCAAGACCACCGCGGAAGCGCACCGCATCCCCTCGGTCCGGGAGAACGTACGGGCCCTGGAGACGGCCGCCGCCGCGGCCGCCCTGGCCGGGCGGCCCGCGGGGGCCGGTCCGGGCCCGGAGCAGGCGGACGGGGAGGTGTACCGCGAGGCCCGGGCCTTCGTGGAGGCCGTCCTGGAGCTCTCCGACGACCCGGGGCGGGCCCTGCGCGCGGCCTTCGCGCGGGGCGTGCTGGACGTCCCGTTCTGCCTGCACCCCGACAACGCGGGCCGCAGCCGCAGCTTCCTCGACCCGTCCGGGCGGCTGCGCTGGTCCGACACCGGCGCCATGCCGGTGGTCCCGTACCTCTCCCCGGCCGGGCGGACCCCGTTGACCTCGGACGGACTGCTACGGGCCCTGTACGCGGTGGCCGCCCGCTACGACGGCCCGCACGGCCCGCACGCCCCGGTCCCGCCCGCCCCGGCCCGGAACGCTCGGGAGCGGGACGCCGTCACCGCCGCGAGCCCCTCGTGACCCCGCCCGCCCCGCCGTCTTCCCCATCCCTCGCACAAGGAGTCGACATGGACCTGGACCTCACCACCCCGCCCCCGCTGGGCGAACACCTGGCCTCACCGCGGCTGCGGTCCGCGATGCTGGTCCAGCAGGAAGCCCTGTACGCGGCACGGGAGTTCCTGCGCGGCGAGGGGTTCACGGAGCTGCTGCCGCCGCTGGTGGGCCCGGTCACCGACCCCGGCGGCCGCGGGGCGAAGGCCCTGGACGTGGACTACTACGGCCGCCCGTACAAGCTGATGACCAGCGCGATCCTGTACAAGCAGGCCTCCCTGAAGGGCTTCCCGCGGCTGTTCTACATCGCCCCGAACGTGCGGGTGGAGCCCCCGGAGACGGCCGCCACGGGGCGGCACCTGGTGGAGTTCCACCAGGTCGACGTGGAGATGGCCGGGGGGAGCCGCGAGGACGTCCAGGAGATCGCCGCCGGGCTCCTCACCCACGTGGTGGAGCACGTGTGGGCGGCCGTCCCCGAGGTGCTGCGCGAACTGGGCCGTGACGAACTGGACTTCGCCGAGCTGCGCGCCGGCAAGTTCGACGTCCACACCCACGGGGAGGTGGTGGGCCGGCTGATCGCCGAGGGCCACCCGCAGAGCCCCGACGCCGAGATCGACTGGGCGGGCGAACGGATCCTCTCCCTCGCCGCCGACCGGCCCTTCTTCGTGGACGACTACCCCAAGGGCTCGCGCGGGTTCTACGACCGCGAGGACCCCGAACGCCCGGGAGTGCTGCGCAACTTCGACCTGCTGGCGCACGGCGGCTACGGGGAGATCGTCAGCGGCAGCGAACGCGAGTCGGACTACGCCACCCTCGTGACCCGGATGCGGGAGAGCGGGGAGAACCCCGCCAAGTACGCCTGGTACCTGGACCTGGCCCGCGAGGGCATCTCCCCCAGCGCCGGCTTCGGCATGGGCCTCCAGCGCCTGGTGCGCTTCCTCACCGGCCTGGACGCCCTGTGGCAGGTCAGCGCCTACCCGAAGCTCCCGGGGGTGATCGCGCCGTGAGCTCCCTGCACGCGGACGGCTTCCCCGAGCGGGAGGTACGGGCCCGGGCCCGCGCCGGCACCGCCGAGGTGTTCCCCGCCGCCGACGGCTACGGCGACGGCGGCGAGCTCTACGGCGCGGGCGGCCCGCCCGTCACGGCGGCCCCCGGCGGGCGGCTCCCGCAGGGGCCGGACACCCTGGACCGGCTGCGGATCGTACCGCCGGTGTTCATGCCCCGGCGGCTGGAGAAGCTCATCGAACTCGGCCGCGAACCCGGCTACGAGGACGTGGAACTCGGCGGCACCACCGGCGGGTTCACCACCCGGCTCCCCCTGTACCTGTCGGCCTTCGGCTCCACCCGCGCGGGCAGCGGGGACCTGGCCCTCGCCGCCACCCGGCAGGCCGCCCGGCTCGGGCTGCCCATGGTCATCGGCGAGAACATGGTCCCGGTGCACGGCTACCGCCGCGGCGAGGGCGACGGCGTCCGCTCCGCCCTGCTGGAACGCATCGCCGTCTACGCGCAGACCGTCCCCGACGGCCTCGGCGGAGTCGTCGTCCAGCAGTCCACCGAGGACGCCGACTCCGAGGTGTGGAACCTCCTCTACAGCGACCCCGGCACCCGCGCCCTGCGCGACTCCGGACGGCTCGGCTTCGAACTGAAGGTGGGCCAGGGCGCCAAGCCCGGCCTCGGCGGGATGACCGTGGTGGGCGCGGAGGAAGCCGGGCGCCTCGCCGGGCAGTTCGCCGTCCGCGACGTGTTCGGCGACCCGGACCGGTGGCTGCGCTGCGCCACCCCCGGCACCTTCACCGAGGAGATCGTCCGCCAGCAACTGCGGTTCATGCGGAACAACTTCCCGCTGGCCCGGACCTGGGTGAAGTTCCACCCGGGCCGCGACATCGGCCGGGCCGCGGCCACCGCCTGGGCCGCCGGCGCCGACGCCGTCACCGTCGACGGCGCCGAAGGCGGCACCGGCTGGGCCCCCCGGGTCTTCCTCGACCAGGTGGGCCTGCCGCTCGGCGAATGCCTGCGCCGGATCGGCACCCCGGCCGGGGACCTGCTGGCCACCGGCCGGATGTGGGAGGGCGGCCGGGCGGTACGCGCCCTCGCCCTCGGCGCCCGCGCCGTCGGCCTGGGCCGGGCGGCCCTGGTCGCCGTGGACGAGGACCCCGGGCACGGGCTGGAACGCCTCGTCGAGGCCCTCGCCCTGGAACTGCGGCTGCTGGTCAGCGCCCTCGGCAAGTACCGCACCGCCGACCTGGACCCGGCCGACCTATGGGACCCCGCCGCCCCCGAACCCACACCCGAGCCCGCCGCCGCGCCCGCACCCGCACCCGCACCCGCACCCGCACCCGCACCCGCACCCGCACCCGCACCCGCACCCGAGCATGCGCCCGCGCCCGCCGGGGGCCGGCCGTGAAGCGGGCCGCACCGGGTCCGGCCCGGCCGCGCCGCGCCCTGGTCCGCGCCCGGTTCCGGCCGGCCGGACCCGACGGCCCGCCCGTGCTCACCGTCCGCCCCGGACCGGGCTCCGGCCCCGCCGCGGCGGCCGCCGCCCGCGCCCTCGCCGAGGCGGGACACGGCCACCTCGGCGGACACCTGGAACTGCGCGCCTACGGACCGGCGCCCCGCCCGCGGGACGCCGCCGCCGCGGCCCGCCGGGCGGTGCACCGGGCCCTCGCCGCCTGACCGGCCCCGCCCCCGACCTCCCTCCAGCTCCTCCCAGAGAACGGGTACTCCACCCATGACCACCACCGACACCACCCTCCCCACCCCCGGCTCCGCCGCACCGCAGCGGCCGCCGGTCCCCTGGGGCCGCGTCGCCTCCCTCGTCAGCGGGCAGGCCGCCGTCCAGCTCGGCAGCTTCGCCCTGCTCATCGCGATGAACTGGACCGCCGTCGAGATCGGCGGGACCGGCGCCGTCACCCTGCTCATGCTCGCCGCCACCGTGCCCCGGGCCCTGATGCTGATCTTCGGCGGGGCCTTCGCCGACACCCTCGGGCCCCGGTTCGTCCTGCTGCGCACCACCAGCGCCCGCGTGGCGGTCCTCGCCGCCGGCGCCGTCGTCGTCGCCGGCACCCACACCCTGTGGCCGCTGGTGGCGATCGCCCTCGTCGAAGGGGTGCTGCTGGGCCTGGCCGGACCCGCCTCGGGCGTCCTGCTGCCGATGTTCGCCCGCGGGGACCAGCTCGCCCGCGCCAACTCCCTCTACGCGATGGTCCTGCGGGTCGCCCCCATCCTCGGCGCGCCCGCCGGAGCCTTCCTGATCACCGTCGGCGAACTGTGGGTGGCCCTGGCCGTCGCGGCCCTCACCGGCGCCGTCTGGCTCGGCTGCCTCCTCCACGTCACCCACGGCTTCACGAGGCCCGAGCCGGAGCCCGGCGTCTCCCTGGTCAAGCGCTCCGGAGACGGCTTCCGGCTCCTCGCCCGCCACCCCCGGCTGTGCTGGATGTTCATCGCCTCGCTCTGCCTGGACCTCGCCTTCTCCTGGCCCGCCGAGGTCGCCCTGCCCCTGCTGGTCTCCGAGCGGGGCTGGGGCGTCGGCGCGGTCGGCGTGGTCCTCGCCGCGTTCAGCGTCGGGGCCCTCGGCTCCAGCGCCCTCGGTGCCGCCCTCGCGCACCGCATCCCCATGTACGTCCGTCTCGTCGTCACCGGCGCCGGGCTGGCCGCGGGCATCCTGGTCATGGCCCTCATGCCCTCCGTGGTCTCCCTGACGGCCGTCGCCGCAGCCGTCGGCCTGCTCTCCGGCCTCAACGGGCCCGCCATCGTCACCCTCTACCAGCAGTCCGCGCCCGAGGAGCGGATGGGCGCCGCGATGTCCACCCTGTCCCTCGCCGGCATCGGCACCGCCCCCCTGTCCATCGCCGTCTTCAGCTCCCTCTCCCTGTGGCTCGGCGTCCAGACCACCTGGCTGATCTGCGGGGCCATCGCCTTCGTCTCCCCGGTCGCCGCCGTCCTCGCCCTGCGCCACCCGGCCCACGCCGAGGAGCCCGCCGCGGGCGCCGCCGCGGGCGCCGCCGACGCCGCCGACCTGCCCGTGCCCGCCGCCGCCTGAAGGGGACCCCGATGACCGTCATGTCCGCCCTGACCGTCCCCCGGCTGCTGGTCCCGCAGCGGCTGACCGACCCCGACCCCGACCCGGGCCCGGGCGACCGGGGAGGCACCTCCGGTGCCCGGCCCGCCCCGGGGCCCGAGGTGTGGCTGGTGGAGACCTCGGAGTACCGCGACCACGCCCACCGCCGGGCCGCCGCCACCCTGGACGCCCAGGAGCTCACCCGGGCCGCCGAGTTCGTCCGGAACTCCGACCGCGACTCCTACGTCTGCGCCCACGTGGCCCTGCGCCGCCTGCTCGGCGCCTACCTGGGCCTGTCCCCCCGCGAGGTCACCGTGGAGCGCGCCCCCTGCGCCCACTGCGACGAACCCCACGGACGGCCCGTCCTGCCCGGCGGCACCCTCCACTTCTCCCTCTCCCACGGGGCGGGCCTGAGCCTGCTGGCCTTCGCCACCGCCCCCGTCGGCGTGGACGTGGAGGAACTGGTCCCGGCCGCCACCATCGCGGAGACCGCCTCCGTCCTGCACCCCCGGGAAGCCGCCGAACTCGCCCTGCTGCCCGCCGCGGACCGCCCCCTGGCCTTCACCCGGGTCTGGACCCGCAAGGAGGCCTACCTCAAGGGCCTGGGCGTAGGCCTCTCCGCCGACCCGTCCGCCGACTACGTAGGCTCCGGCCCCACCCCCGCCCCCGTCCCCGGCTGGTCCCTAGTCGACGTAGCGGTCCCCCAGGGCCACCACGCCGCAGTAGCCCTCCACACCCCCTGACCCACCCGGCCCCCCGCCCCCGCCCCCCAGGGCCCGGGACGGGGGGCCGGCGCATGCCCGGGGGCGGGTGGTCTCGGAGACTCGGCGCGCCTCGACCGCCTCCGGAGTCTGTCGTAGCCTCGTGTAGTTGATCTCTTCACCCAGACGGGGGCGGCATGACGACGTGGCTTCTGGCGTGTAACCCGGACGTGTTCAAGCTCGGCAGGCTCCGCGAGGACGGCCATCCTCTCCATTCCTGGAGCGTCGGCCGGTACTTGGGGGACCTGGCCGCCGGCGATCGGTTCGTCATGTGGGTCACCGGGACCGGCGGCGGTCTCGTCGGCCGGGGCCGAATCTCGGGCGCCCCGACGAAGCAGCCCGGTAGCCCCGTCGAGTACTGGCAGGAGGACCCCGGGGACCGTTGGTACGCCCCATTGGTCATGGACGAGTGGCTCAAGCAGCCGATCCCTCGGCAGCGCTTCAAGGAAGACGCACGCTTCCAGGAGAAGTCTCCGCTCGCCACATTGTTCGCCGCGAACCCCCACAAGGTCACCGCGGAGCAGTGGGCCGCCTTCGAAGAAGCCTTCGCGAACGTGCGCGACGAGGGCGTCGGGCCGAGCTGGCACCTTCAGCCCGGGCAGAGCATCAAGCGCAAGGCGCTGCACGACCGGTACGGCGGCAGTCGACAGGGCGGCATCAGCAAGTGCGCGAAATCCGCCAACGTGCTGCTCTTCACCGACCCGAAGACGGGTCACCAGCACGGCTACTACGACGAGTGGGCCGAGGACGGGACCTTCCACTACACCGGCGACGGCCAGAAGGGTCCGCAGAGCTTCGACACCCTGGGCAACTCGTCCACTCGGGACCACGTCAGCCTTGGGCTCTCGCTCCGACTGTTCGAGGGCTCGCGCGGCACCGTCCGGTACGTCGGCGAGTTCGCGGTGAACCCGGACGAGCCGTACTCATGGGCGATGGCACCGGAGACCGGCGGAGGGCCGCTCCGAAAGGTCATCCGGTTCCACCTGGTACAGGTGGGCAGCACGACGCAGCCACCCAGCGTCCCGGTCGGATGCGCATACCGCGTGGCAGACGAATCGGTCGAGCCGGCACCTGCCCAGCCCGCCCTCTCCGACATCGAACTCGTGGTGAGGAATCTCACGACCCACCGCAAGCTGCAGAACGACCTGGCTGCGGCCGCCAGGATCGGGGGGTTGGACGTGTTTTCTCCGGGTGTCGCAGACCCCGACTTCGACCTCGGGTGGCGGCTGACTGAAGATGACTTGACCGTGTGTGAGGTCAAGTCGCTGACCCCGGCCAATGAAACGCGGCAACTACGCGCCGGCATCGGGCAGCTGCTCGACTACCAGGACAGGCTCGCGGACCGGGTGAACTCCGTGCGTGCCGTGTTGTGGGTCGAACGGGAGCCGACGGAAGCGCGCTGGCTCGCTCTCTGCGAGCGAGTGGGAATCACCCTCGCCTGGCCCGGTCGTGAGGACGACGTGTTGGGCTGAGCCGTATCCACCTGCGGGCCGCCGTCCCTGCCGAGAGCCAGAGGCGGCGGGCCCGACCGCACGGACCCCTGTCGCCGGGCCCGTACGAGCGCGACTACGCCCGGCCCGTGATGGTCAGGGTCACCGGGCCGCCCTGGGGGTCCACCCGGGTCGTCCAGTGGGTCGGGAGGGGGAGGGAGTGGGTGGGGGTGAGGGGGGTCCAGGGGCGGTGGTGCCAGAGGGGGCGGTTGTTCTGGTGGAGGTGCAGGGTGGGGGCCGTCAGGGGCTTTGCGGTGCGCAGGAGGAGGGGGCCCCGGGCCGGGAGGGTGAGGTGGGTCGGGGTGGTCCAGGCGAGCGGGGGGCGGACCAGGAGGGGTGGGCCGGGGGTGGGCCAGGGGGTGCCCGACAGGTGGGCCAGGAGGGGGGTCGCGGCTGCGGCGCCCTCGGCGGCGGCGGTGGCGGCGGGCTCGATGGCGTGGAGGGCGTTGCCGACGGCGAAGACCCCGGGGGTGACAGTGCGGAAGGCGGAGTCCACGGCGGGGCCGCGGGTGCCGGGGGCCAGGGGGACGCCGCCGCGGCGGGCCAGGTCGTGCTCGGGGATCCAGTCGCCGGTGAAGACCACCGTGTCGCAGGCGAGGAACCCCGACCGGCCGTCCTGGTGGCGGACGGCCACGCCCGAGAGCCGGCCCCGGCCGTGCAGTTCCGTCACCGTGGTGCGGGTGAGGAGGGGGATGCCGGGGAGGGCGGTGGCGCGGGGGTGTTCCGTGAGCATCGCCACCACCTCCGTGCCGGTGCGGCGGAGGGTGCGGGCCGCGTGGCGGGCCACCGGTTCGGCTCCGATCAGGACGGCCCGGCGGCCGATGGGGCGGGTCGAGGAGGGTGGGAGCGAGCGTTGGAGTTCGCCCGTGGTGAAGACGCCCGCGGGGCGGGTTCCCGGGATCAGGCGGGCGCTGCGGGGGCGTTCGCGGGCGCCCGTGGCGAGGACGACGGCCCGGGCGGTGATCCGTTCCAGGCCCGACGGGCTCGTGGTCTCCAGGGTCAGCGGTCCGGCCCAGCCGGTGGCGGTCACGCCGGTGCGGAGCGCGGCCCCGGCGGCCAGGGCGGCGTCCACCGAGCGCCGTGCGTAGGCCGGGCCGGTGAGCCAGGGGAGCGGGGGGCTGCCGAAGCCGCCGTGGTGGCAGTGGCGGGGGACGCCGCCCGGTTCGTCCTCGCGTTCCAGGACCTCGACCCGGCCGGCCCCGGCGCGGGCGGCGCGGGCGGCGAGGGCGAGTCCGGCGGGGCCCGCGCCGACGACGAGGACGTCCACGGTCCGGTCCACGCCGTCGGGACTGGCCCAGCCGTGGGGAGGGGCCGAGCCGTGGGGAGGGGCCGAGCCGTCGGGGCGGGCCGTGCCGGCCGGGTGGTTCAGGTGCGCCGTGCGGTGAGGCGCGTCGTGCGGGCGGTCGCTGTCGTCCGGGGCGTCCGTGTGGTTCACCGGTGGGGCTCCTCGGAGTCGAGCAGGGCGCGGACGGCCGCGCCGCAGTGGAAGCCCTGGCAGCGGCCCGCCCGGGCCCGGGTGCGGCGGCGCAGGGCCTCGGGGGAGGCGGGCGGGATGGTGGAGGCGAGGGCGTCGCGGATCTCGCCGCGGGTCACGCGCTCGCAGTGGCAGACGATCCGCCCGTACTCCGGGTCCGCCGCGATCAGCGCGGCGTCGCGGTAGGGGCGGGGGAACGCCTCCCCCAGGTTCGGCATCCGCACCGGCTCGGGGTCGCGGGCGCCGGTGACGGGCAGGCCGCCTTCGGCGAGGAGTTCCAGCACGTGCTCCGCGATCGCCATCGAGGCCGTCAGGCCGGTCGAGCGGATGCCGCCGACGGTGACGTACCGCTGGGCGGGGTGGGCGCGGATGGCGTAGTCCTCGGACCCGGTGGCGGCCCGCAGGCCCGCGTAGACGGCGGTGACCTCCTCGTCGAGGAGCGCGGGCAGGATCCGCCGGCCCTTCTCCCGGAGCAGGGCGATGCCCTCGGCGGTCGAGCCGGTGGCGGTCTTGTCGTCCAGGTCCTCGGCGGTCGGCCCGAGCATCACCTTGCCGTGCACGGTCGGGGTCACCAGGACCCCCTTGCCGAGCGCGGTCGGGACCGGCAGCAGGATGTGGCGTACGAGGTCCCGCGCCAGTTCGTCGAAGACGATCAGCTGGCCGCGCCGGGGGGTCACGGTGAAGTCCTCGTGGCCGAGGAGGCGGTCGATGCGGTCCGCGTGCAGTCCGGCCGCGTTGACCAGGTGCCGGGTGCGCAGCGGCCCGCGCCCGGTGTGCAGGACGTGGGGGCGGCCCGGGGTGACGGACTCGACGCGGCAGTTCAGGTGCAGGTCGACGCCGGTGCGGACCGCCTGGGTCGCGTAGGCGAGGGTGGTGGTCCAGGGGCAGACGACCGACTCCCCCGGCACCTCCAGGGCGCCCAGTACACCGGGCCCGAGGTGGGGTTCGCGGGCCCGTACCTCCTCGGGCGGGAGGAGGCGGGTGTCGTGGTACGCGTTGCGCCGCGCCTTGGCGGCGAGGCCGGGGAGGGCGGCCAGCTGGTCGGCGTCCCAGGCCACGAGGAGGGCCCCGAGCGGTTCGACGGGGATGCCGCTCTCGGCGGCGTACGCGGCGAGCAGCCGGCTGCCCTCGCGCACGAGGCGGGACTCCAGGGAGCCGGGTACCGCGTCGAAACCGGTGTGCAGGATGGCGGTGTTGGCCTTGGAGGTGCCGTCGCCGACGTCGTCGCGGGCTTCGACGAGGGCGGTCCGCAGCGGGAGCCGGGCCAGTGCGCGGGCGATGGCGGAGCCGACCACGCCGGCGCCGACGACCGTGACGTCGTACTCCCCGCCGGGCAGGGCGCCCCGCCGGGTGACGCTCATGCCGGGCCGTCGAGCAGGGCCGCGACGGCCGTGCGGAACCGTGCGCGGCGCTCGGCGGCCTCGTCCGCGCCGGCCCTGGGCTCGTAGACGGCGGAGGGCTTCCAGTCGGGTACGGCGTCGCGGACGGTGAGGGAGCGGTCGAGGCCGAGCCGGGCGACGGCGCCGGCGCCGAGGGCGGTGGCGTCCGGCAGGGCGGACACCTCGACGGGGATCCCGAGCAGATCGGCCTGGGCCTGCATGAGCAGGGCGGAACGGGTCAGCCCGCCGTCGACGCGCAGGGTGGTGAGCGGGGTGCCGAGGTCCGCCGCGGCGGCGTCGGCGAGTTCGGCGACCTGGGCGGCGATGCCGTCGCACAGGGCGCGGACGAGGTGGCCGGCGGTGGTGCCGAGGCCGAGGCCGGTGACGGAGCCGCGCAGGTCGCCCCGCCACCAGGGAGCGGCGAGCCCGGCGAGGGCGGGGACGAAGGTGACGCCGCCGGAGTCGGGGACGCTCGCGCCCACGGTGTCGATGTCCTCGGCGCCGGAGATCACTCCGAGGTCGGTGAGCCAGCGCACGGCGGAAGCGGCCGTGTACACCTGCCCGTCGAGGCAGTAGCTGGTGCGTCCGGCGATCCGCCAGGCCACGCAGCCGACCAGTCCGGCGGAGCTGCGGCGGGGCTCGGGCCCGGTCTGGGCGAGCAGGAACGCCCCTGTGCCGTAGGTGCACTTGGCGGCGCCGGGCTCGGTGACGCTCTGGGCGAGGAGGGCGGCCTGCTGGTCGACGAGCAGTCCGGTCAGCGGTAGTTCGGGGCCGAAGGCGGAGGTCGTGCCGACGGGGGTGTCGGCGTCGACGATCGCCGGCAGCGCTTCGCCGTCGAGTCCGAAGGCTTCGAGGGCGGGCCGCGACCAGGCGACGGTGTCCAGGTCGAGCAGCTGCGTCCGGCCGGCGGTCGCCGCGTCGGTGACGAACGCGCCGGTGAGGCGGTGCACCAGCCAGGCGTCGCTGGTCGTGACGACGCCCCGCCGGGTCTGGTGGCGGCGTATCCAGGCCATCTTGGGGGCGGCGAAGTAGGGGTCGAGCGGCAGACCGGTGCGTTCCCTCAGCAGGTCGGCGTGCGGGGCGAGTTCGGCGCAGAGTCCGGCGGCGCGGCGGTCCTGCCAGACGATGGCGTCGGTCAGCGGCTCGCCGTCGGCCGGGTCCCAGGCGAGCACGGTCTCGCCCTGGTTGGCCAGGCCCACCGCCACCACCGGTTCGCCGGCGTCCGCCAGGGCGGCCCGTCCGGCGTCGACCACCGATCGCAGCAGGTCACGCGGGTCCACCTCGACCCGGCCGTCCGGCAGGTAGCGGGGGCGCACGGGGGCGGAGGCGGAGCCGATGACTCCGCGGTCGGGGCACAGGACGAGGGCCTTGGTTCCCGAGGTGCCTTGGTCAACTGCGAGCACCGGGCCCGTCATCACGACTCCGTCCGCGTTCCGGCAGGTCAATGGAATGTCGGTCGGAAGCCTTCCCCAGCGGCCGGGCGCCCGTCAAGATCCGTCCGGCGGCCCGAGGATGCATTTGACGCCACATCACGACCCTTTCTTGGCTTGAAACTTACCTTCGAAAAAGTTTCCGGGTGCGGACGGCCGGACTCGCCTTATAGTGATCGCCGATCAACGGTCGGTAAGGGCGCCGTCCGTGGGTCAACGGCGGGGGTTCGCCGAACAGTTCGCGCATGGTTCACGCATCCCCGTACCTCCATGCGATCCGAGGACCCCGATGACCCCCATGACCCCCGTGACCACGATGACGACGAGACGAGCCCGGACCGGCCGTACCGCGCCCGGGACGAGGTGATGGCCGGCAGCGATTTCCGGCCCGTCTACCACCCCGCCGGCCGCGACGACGACCTGCGCGCCGCCGTCCAGGACCTGCGCACCGGGCGCTGGCTGTCGATGGCCCGGCTGCTGGAGCGCACGGAGGGCTGGGGGCTGTGGACCCAGCGCACCCAGGTCCTCGCCGCGGTCGCCGCCGGCTCCGACGTGGTCCTGGCGTGGCGGGCCGAGCAGCCCACCAGCCCCGCCGCGGCCGTGATGCACACCCGGGTCTCCGTCGAGCGCGCGGTCCGCGCCCACCGCGCGGGCCATCCCCGTACGCACGAGCTGTGGCAGGAGGCCTGGCAGTCCTGCCGGAACACCGCCGCGATCAGCCCGGCCGACCCCGTGCCCTGGATCTGCCTGCTCGCCCTCGCCCTGCTCGACGGGCACCGCCAGATGGAGGAGCACCGGCTGCCGCCGCCGGGCCCGATGCTGCCGCCGGGCCCCTGGGGGATCCTCGCGCAGGCCGACGAGCGGGACCCGTACAACCGCGAGGCCTACCACCGGATGCTGCAGTTCGTGCAGACGAGCACGGCCGGCGCGCGTTCCGAGGCCGTCAACTTCGCCCGATGGGCGGCCGGTACGGCCCCGCACGGGTCGGCCGTCCACCTCCTGCCGCTCTACGTCCACGTCGAGCGGTACCGCCGCGAGGGCGGCCACGAGCGGGCGCTGGACCTGCACTGGGTCGCGGAGGACGCCATCCGCGACGCGGTGCACGCCCTCGACGCCTGGTTCGCGTACGCCGACCCGGCGTACGCCTCCCCGCTCGACCTGAACCACCTCGCCCACGCCCTGTACGGCGCCCACCGGTTCGGCGACGCCGCCCGGGTCTTCGAGGCGATGGGCGGCTACTGGTCCATCGCACCGTGGGCCCAGCGCACCCGCGACCCCGCGGACCAGGCCCTGGCCGAGGAGGTCTTCCTGCGCGCCAGGTCCCGGAGCCTGGACGACCGGAGCTGACCGGCCGGACCCGAGCGGCCGGAGCCGACCGGCCGGAGCCGACCGGCCGCGCTGCCCCGCCGCAGCACCCCCGCCGCCGCGCCCCCATGCGGCGGCCCCGCACGCAACACCCCCCGCACAACCCCGCTCTCCCCTCCCCCGTCCCCGTGTCTTGACCCCCTCGGAGGTACCCCCGTGTCCCGCACCACGCCGGCAGCCCGCCCGGACCACCAGTCCCCACCCGTCAAGGACGAGGAGGAGCGGCTCAGGGAACTCGGCTACCAGCCCGTCCTCGCCCGCCGGATGGGCGGCTTCGGCAACTTCGCCATCAGCTTCTCGGTCATATCCGTGCTGTCCGGCTGCATGACCCTGTACGGCTTCGGCCTGGGCACCGGCGGCCCGGCCGTCATGCTGTGGGGCTGGGTCGGCGTGGGCCTGTTCGTCCTGTGCGTGGGCCTCGCCCTGGCCGAGGTGACCAGCGCCTACCCCACCTCCGGGGCGCTCTACTACATGGCCGACCGGCTCGGCGGCCGCCGCTGGGGCTGGTACACGGGCTGGCTGAACCTGCTCGGGCTGCTCGGCGCCATCGCCGGCATCGACTACGGCGCCGCCCTGTTCACCGGCGCCTTCCTGAACCTCCAGTTCGGGTTCGAGCCCACCGCCGGCTCGACCTTCCTGATCTTCCTGGCGATCCTGCTGCTGCACGCCGTGCTCAACCTCTTCGGCGTCCGCCTGGTGAGCGTGCTCAACTCCGTCAGCGTCTGGTGGCACCTGGGCGGCGTCGCGCTGATCGTCGGCGCCCTGGCCTTCGTCCCCGACCACCACCAGTCGGTCTCGTTCGTCTTCACCAAGTTCGTCAACGACACCGGCTGGAACAGCCCGCTCTACGTGGCCGCCGTCGGCCTCCTGCTCGCGCAGTACACGTTCTCCGGCTACGACGCCTCCGCGCACCTCTCGGAGGAGACATCCAACGCCTCCGTCTCCGCGGCCAAGGGCATCGTCCGGGCCATCTGGGCCTCCTGGCTCGCCGGGTTCGCGCTGCTGGCGGGGCTCACCTTCGCCATCCAGGACTACGCGGCCGTCGCGGGCAGCGCCACCGGCGTCCCGCCCGCCCAGATCTTCCTCGACGCCCTGGGCGCCGGCGGAGCCAAGGCCCTGCTGCTCGTCGTCATCGTGGCGCAGCTGTTCTGCGGCAACGCCGAGGTCGCCGCGGCCAGCCGGATGGTCTTCGCCTTCAGCCGTGACAACGCGCTCCCCGGCTCGGCCCTGTGGCGCAAGGTCAGCGGCCGCACCCAGACCCCGGTCCCGGCGGTCTGGCTCTCGGTCGCCGTGGCCGGCGTCCTCGCCCTGCCCTCGCTGTGGTCCGCGACCGCGTACGGCGCCGTGACGGCCATCAACGTCATCGGCATCACCCCGGCCTACGCGATCCCGATCTACCTGCGGCTGCGCGCCGGCGACCGGTTCGAGCCCGGCCCCTGGAGCCTGGGCCGCTGGAGCCGGCCGATCGGCTGGATCGCGGTCGTGTGGGTGGCCGTGGTCACCGTCCTGTTCTGCCTGCCGCAGAAGTCCCCGGTGACGGTCGAGTCGATGAACTACGCGGTGATCGCGCTGGCGGTCGTCCTGGTCCTCGCGAGCGTCTGGTGGTACGCGGCCCGCCGCTCGTACAGCACCCCGGCCGCCTACGGCACCGCCCGCGAGCAGGCGGACATCGCGGAGGGCATCGTCTGATCCCCCCGTAGGTCCCCCACGTACGCCCCGGCGCCTTCCGCGCCGGGGCGTACGTGCGCGGGCGACGGCCCGCGCGGGCCTCACGGTGGCGGACCGGGGGTTTCCGGGCCTTCGTCCGCCAGGGGCATGAAGCCGATGCACTCCACGTCGATCTGGTCGGCCAGTTCCACCAGCACGTTGGCCAGGCCCAGGGTCGTGCCCGGGTCGAGCTCGGTCTCCTCGTCGTACACCGAGTGCAGCCAGCCGCCCGCGAGGCGCCGCAGCAGGGCCGTGACCTCGTCGGCGGGGATCAGCAGTCCACCGTCCGCCACCGAGACCAGGGGTACGTACGCGTTCATGGCGACACCTCCTCCGCTGCGTCGTTTCAACTGTCGGGGGCGGCCGCCGCGATCGCGGCGAGCGCCGAGCCCGGGTCCTGTTCGACCACCAGGTCGCCCAGGGTGACCACGCCGACGAGACCGCCGTCGCCGGTGACCACCGGCAGGCGGCGCAGGGCCTTGCGCCGCATGAGGGCGAGGGCCTCGTCGACCCCGTCGTCGGGGCCGACGGTGACCGGGTCGGTGGTGCAGACGGCCTGCACCGGGGTTTCGGACGGGTCCCGGTCGTCGGCCATGGCCCGGACGACGAGGTCCCGGTCGGTCAGGATGCCGCGGAGCCGGCCCGCGTCGACGACGAGGACGTCGCCGATGTCGGCGTCCCGCATCACCCTCGCCGCCTCGGCGAGCGAGGTCGTCTTCTCGACGGTCACCGGGTTCTTGGTCATCACCTCGCGCACACGACGGGCCATGGCTCCTCCCACGGTCGGACGGGGTCCCCAGCAGGCGGCTACCCGCCCCGGGCCGGGGCAATCTCCCTTCGCGCCGGGCGCGGGCGGCGGGCTCAGACGGCGGGGGCCGGGAGGGCTGCGTCCAGGCGGCCGAGCGCGGCCCGGCGCTGGACCAGGGCCAGGCCCGCCACTCCGGCGCCGAGGGCCAGCCAGCCCGCCGGGCCCGCGGCCATGACGGCGCCGGTCAGCAGCAGCGGTCCGACGGCCTTCTGGGCGGACGGGGAGATCCCGGCCACCCCCAGGTAGGAGGCGCGTGCCTGCTGCGGCGCGAGCGAGACGGCCAGTTCCCAGGAGCACACCGAGCGCACCAGCTCGGCGGCGGTGACCAGGGCCGCGGCGCCGAGCAGGGTGGCGGTGGCGGCCCAGGGGGCGTGGGCGGGGGTGAGCGCGAGGAGGGCGCAGGCGGCGAACAGGAAGAGGCCGTACCAGCCGACGGCGCCGGCCGCCTGGCGGGCGGTGCCCACCTTCGCGGAGACGGCGAGCTGGAGGACCACGACGAGCACGGTGTTGAGGGCGAGGAAGGCCGGGACGACGGCGTGCGGGGCGTCGGTGTGGTGGACGAGCCACAGGGGCAGGCCGACGTTCAGGAGCGAGTCGTCCAGGTTGAGCGGCATGTCCAGCAGGACGAAGCGGAGGTAGCCGCGGTCCCGCCAGGGGCTCCGGCGGGCGGCGGAGGGCGTGGCCCCGGGCCCCGCCCCGCCCTCTCCCTCCGGGCCCTCTCCCTCCGGGCCGGCCGCGGCGATCAGGCGGCCGTGGCCGTGCGGTTCCCGGGTGCGCCAGACCAGGACCGAGGCGACCAGGAAGGACAGGGCGTTGCCGAGGATGAGGACCTCGTAGGCGCCCCGGGTGCCCACGGCGAGGCCGATGGCGGCGATGCCCGCGCCGACGGCGTACCCCGCGTTGGCGGCGCTGCGCGACAGGGCCTGGTAAGTGGCGCGGCGTTCGCCCGCCACCCGGGTGGCGAACAGCATCTCGAGGGTCTTGGCCGCGCGGTCGCCGAGGTGGGTGAGGGCGACGATGAGCAGGAGCAGCTCGAAGCGGGTGACGACGAGCATCGCGAAGAGGGCGGCGAGCCGCAGCAGGTGGCAGGCGATCAGGAGGGGGCGTACGGGGTACCGGTCGGCCAGGTGGCCGGCGAGCGGGGAGCCCGCGATGCCGGCGACGGCGCCGATGCCGAGCATGAGGCCGAGGCGTCCGGCGTCGAGGCCGACGACGAAGGTGAAGAAGAGGACCGAGGAGGCGGCCCAGACGCCCGTTCCGGTGCGGTCGAGGAGCTGGCCGAGGAGCATGATCCGGGCGTCGCGGCCCCCGGGTGGCCGCCGCAGCTGCCCGATCAGACCACGCGGCCCCCCGCCGCCTTCCCCGCCGGCCCCCGAGCCCGCGCGGCCGACCCGATCCGCGCGGGCAGCCGGACCCGCGCAGGCAGCCCGGGCAGCCGGGTCCGCGACCGGACCGCTGGGCGCCTGCCCGGACGGGCCAGTGAGCGCCTGGCCGGCCGCGCCGCTGGGCGCCTGCCCGGACGGGCCGGTGAGCCCCTGGCCGGCCGGGCCGCTGGGCGCCTGCCCGGGCGGGCCGCTGGGCGCCTGCCCGGGCGGGCCAGTGAGCGCCTGGCCGGGCGGGCCGCTGGGCCCCTGGCCGGCCGGGCCGCTGGGCGCATGCCCGGACGGGCCGCTGGGCCCCTGGCCGGCCGGGCCGCTGGGCGCCTGCCCGGACGGGCCCGTGGGCGCCTGGCCGGGCGGGACAGTGAGCGCCTGCGCGACCGGATCGGTAAGTGCCCGACCGGCCGGGCCGGGGGCGGCCGGGCCGGCCGGGCCGGGGGACGGGGTGGGGGCGCCGTTGTCGGCCGTGCCCTCGCTCTTGTGGTGACCTGCCGTGCCGCGCCGCCCCATGCCGGGCCTCCGCCTTCCCCCGTCCGGAAGTATCTCGATGTCGAGATACCGCGACGTAGCCTGCCCCCTCCACTATCTCGACGTCAAGATATTTCGAGCGCGGGCCCAGCGCCCCCGCCGCGGGGCCCCTAGCGCGCCGGCAGGGTCGCGGCCACCCCCGCCGGGACCGGGGCGAGCCCCGCCGGGCGGGTGGTGAAAGTGCCGCGCCCCTGGGTGCGGCCGCGCAGGCGGGACGCGTAGCCGAAGAGCTCGGCCAGCGGCACCGTCGCCGTCACCACCGAGGTCCCGGCCCGGCCGGTCGAGCCCGTGACCCGGCCGCGCCGGGCGGCGAGGTCGCCGAGGACCGCGCCGACGGACTCGTCCGGGACGGTCACGGTGACCTCCGCGACCGGCTCCAGGAGCTCCAGCGTGCTCACCCGCAGGGCCTCCCGCAGCGCGAACCGGCCGGCCGCGCGGAAGGCGAGCTCCGAGGAGTCCTTGGAGTGGGTCGCCCCGTCGGTGAGGACGACCCGCAGCCCGGTCACCGGGTGCCCGCCGAGCGGCCCCTCGGCCAGGGCGTCCCGGCAGCCGGCCTCCACCGCCCGCGCGTACTCCGCCGGAACCCGGCCCCCGACGACCGTCGAACGGAACGCGAAGCCCGGCTCGCCCAGCGGCTCGACGTCGATCACCACATGGGCGAACTGGCCCGCCCCGCCGTCCTGTTTGACGTGCCGGTGGACCAGGCCGCGCACCCCGGCCACCACGGTCTCCCGGTAGGAGACCCGGGGACGACCCACGACGACCTCCACACCCTGGTCCCGGCGGATCTTCTCCACCGCGACCTCCAGATGGAGCTCACCCAGCCCCGACAGCACGGTCTGCCCGGTCTCCGCGTCCGTCCGGACCACCAGCGAGGGGTCCTCCTCGGCGATCCGGGCCAGCGCGGCGGAGAGCCGGCCGGTGTCGGTGCTGCGGCCCGCCTCGACCGCCACCGACACCACCGGGTCGGCCACGGACGGCGGTTCGAGGAGCAGCGGGGCCCCCGGCGCGCACAAGGTGCTGCCGGCCCGGGCCGCCTTCGGCCCGATCACGGCCACGATGTCACCGGCCACCGCCTCCTCCCGTTCCTCGTGCCGGTCGGCCTGCACCCGCAGGATCCGCCCGATCCGCTCCGTCCTGCCCGTACCGGGGTCCAGTACGGTGTCGCCCTTGCGCAGGGTGCCCGCGTAGAGGCGCACGTACGTCAGCCGTCCGGTCGGCGTCACCGTCACCTTGAAGGCGAGCGCCGCCAGCGGCTCGGCCGGGTCGGCGGGGCGGCCCTGCACGGCCGGCATGTCGGCCGGCGACGGCAGGTACGCCACCACCGCGTCCAGCAGCGGCTCGATCCCGCGGTTGCGGTACGCGGAACCGCACAGCACCACGACGCCGTCCCCCGCGAGCGTCAGTTCGCGCAGGGCCCGGACCAGCGTCGGCTCGGCGAGGGAGCCCGTCGCGCAGAACTCCTCCAGGGCCTCCGCGTGGAGTTCGGCCACCGTCTCCTCCAGGAGGCGGCGCCGCCGCGACGCCTCCTCCAGCAGCGCCTCGGGGACGGGCGCGGTCTCGTACGAGTCGGCGCCCGCGCCCCACAGCAGGGCGCGCATCCGCAGCAGGTCGACGACGCCGGTGAAGGCGTCCTCGCGGCCCACGGGCAGCTGGACGACCAGCGGGACGACGCCGAGCCGGTCCCGGAGGGAGGCGACCGCGGTGTCGAGGTCGGCGCCCGCACGGTCCAGCTTGTTGACGAACGCGATCCGCGGAACGCCGTGCCGGTCGGCCTGCCGCCACACCGACTCGCTCTGCGGCTCGACCCCGGCGACGGCGTCGAACACCGCGACGGCCCCGTCGAGGACGCGCAGGGAACGCTCGACCTCGTCGGCGAAGTCGACGTGGCCGGGGGTGTCGATCAGGTTGACCCGGTGTCCGGCCCAGGCGCAGCTGACGGCCGCGGCGAAGATGGTGATGCCGCGTGCGCGTTCCTGGGCGTCGAAGTCGGTGACGGTGGTTCCGTCGTGGACCTCTCCGCGCTTGTGGATGGTGCCGGTGGCGAACAGGATCCGTTCGGTGACGGTCGTCTTGCCCGCGTCCACGTGGGCGAGGATGCCGAGGTTGCGGACGGCGGCGAGGGGGTCGGTGTGGGTGCGAGTGCGCATGGCCCGGGGCCTTTCGGATGCCGAGGATCTTGGGTGGGGCAGCGCGATTCCCGTGGGCGACGAGCGCCGGTGCGAGGTCGGGACCGCCGTACGCGCGCCCTGCTTCGGGGCGGGCGTACGGGCCTCACGGGCGTACGGTGACAGCCGCGCAGCTGTTACCGCGCGGCGCGGGACACCGGGATCACGTCGTACCGGACCGGGGGAACGAGGGCGGTGGCGGTGTGCGTGCGCATGGCCCTGTTCCCCTTCTCTTCGTCCGACGGCATGAGGCGGGCGGCCGGTTCGGCGGCGCGCACGGCGAGTGTAGGCAGGGCGCGCCGCCGGGGGCACCGGATTTTCGCGGCCCCGGACGAGAAGGCGCGCCGGGGATGCAAATTGACGCTGCCTCAGGTGCCGTCGGGGGCGGCATTTTCCAGGTCGGTGGCGGGGTGCGGTGAAGTGATGTGCCACAGGCCCGGGTCGGACCTTCTCGCGGACCAGTCGCCGGGAAGGGGCGGTGGACCGGGGAACTTGACGCCGGTGAACTCCGTTCGGGCGTTGAAGACCGTACCGTCGAAGGTGAGTCCGGCCCGGAAGGTGGAGTCCGCGACGGAGACGGTGCCGTCGAAGACCGCGCCGTCGAAGCCGGTGTCGGTCACGAACTCGGTGCGCAGGAAGCTCGCCGACCCGCGGAACAGCGCACCGGCGAAGTCGCTCGGCCCGTTCTCGACCGTCATGTCACGCCACAGGAGTGAGCCGGAGAAGACCGCGCCGTCGAAGGACACGCCACCGGCGCACACGGTGCTCGCGAAGGAGGTGCGGCCGTCGAAGGCGGCTCCGGAGAAGACGGCGGCCTCCTCGAACGCCCCCATGGAGAAGCTCGCCGTCCCCCTGAAGACAGTGGAGTCGAAGCCGGCCGGGCCGTTGAAGCGAGCGGCCCGGAACAGGGCGGTCCCCTCGCACAGCGCGTGGTCGAAGACCGCCGACGCCCTGAAGCGGGTGTCGGCCACCGACAGGGAGCCACTCCACACGGCGTGCTCGAACCGCACGGGCCCGGCCAGGGTGGAGTCCTCCAGCAGCGTCGAAACCTCGGACCGCATGTGCCGGAAGTCGGCCTCCCCCTCCACGGTCACCCGCCGCAGCCGGTGGAAGTCCCCCATCAGGGCGCTGTGGAAGGAGACGTCTCCCCTCCAGGTGACCTGCGTGAAGTGCGCCCCCCGGCGGAAGACCGCCCGGCGGAAGCCGGCCCGGCCCTCGAACCTGCTGTACGGGAACCCCACCGTGTCCTCGAAGACGGCCCGGTCGAAGGAGGCGTCCGCACGGAACACCGACCCCGAGAAGTCCACCGGGCCGGCGAAGGCGGCGTCCGAGAAGTCGGCGGTCCCGGTGAACACCACCCCCTCCTCCTCCCAGCCGTCCACGAAGCGCGCCTGCGCGAAGGCCGCCGCGCCGAGCGTGATCTGACCCGTGCCCGGCTCCCGCACCGCGTCGAGGACCCGGCGCACCAGGGCCTGGGTGAGCGGGATCCCCCGGAAGTCGACGGACGAGCCCGGACCGAGGGCGCCCAGCACCGCTTCCTGCTCCCTTCGCGGCAGGTGCGCCAGGCAGGCGCCGCGGTCCGGCGCCCGGATGCCCGGGCAGCCCAGCGGGTCGGTGTCCGAGGCGCCGAAGCGGCACCGGAGCCAGCTGACCGTCCTGCCGCGCGCGGACTCGTCGGCCTCCGTCAGCAGTTCCGCCAGCTGCCGGGGGCCAGCCTCGTACACCCAGGCCCCGGCACCGTCCCCCAGCGGGGTGAGCACGCTCAGCGCGGTCGGGCCGAGCAGTGCGCCGAGTTCCTCGTACAGGCGCTGGGAGAGGACGAGCAGGAGGCGCCCGGTCCGGCCCCGCCGGGCGCTCCGCAGCCGCTCCCCGATCAGGTCGTGGTCGACCAGCCGTTCCGGTTCCGGCAGTGGATGCTCCGGGTCCCTGGTGCCCAGCACCAGGGCGAGCGGCGGCGAGACGCCCTGCCCGGGCCCGTCCCCGTACCGGGCCAGCGTCGCCGGCAGTGCCGCGAGCAGCCGCCCCGCGCGGCCGAGGGCTCCGGGGTCGTCCAGGAGCACGTGCAGGGTCCTCGAACCCTCTCCGCCGACCGGGATGCCCCGGACCTGGGCGTCCGTCAGCAGCCGGGCCAGGAGGTCGCGCAGCTCCGCCCCGGCCGAGCTGCCGCGCGGCACGGCGCCCTGGCCCACCCGTACGTCCACGGTCACCTGCGGACCGCCCGGGGCGGCGCCGCCCCGGTACGGGGCCGCCGCCGGGTGGCCGTCCAGCGCCGCGCGGAAGGCGGGCTGGTCCAGCAGGGCGGCGGCCTTCAGGAACACCAGGCGGTCGCGGTGCACGGTGTGCACGACTCCGAGCAGCCGGCCGCCGTGGGACACCGGGGCGCCGACGAAGTGGGTCCAGGGGTCCGGATCCGGGGAGAGCCGGACCAGTTCCCCGTTGGCCGCCCCGCCGTCGCGGACCAGGCTTGCGGTCAGCGCGGCCGGCGCTCCCTCCTCCGTCGCCCCGTCCACGCGGACGCGCTCCCCGGCGCCGGCCGGGTTCGTCCCCCACGGCTGGGGGACGAAACCCGCCGGGTCGACCAGGTCGGCCTCACTCTCCAGCAGCAGGACGGGCGGGCTCGCGTCGTCCCACCACACCGGCCGGCAGGGTAACTCCCGGCCGCCCGCCCTGACCCATGCGGCCGTCTCCCCCGGGCGCGAGGTCTGCCCGACGGTGAGCACCAGCCTCGGCGCGAGCAGGACCCCGACCTCCCCGGCCTCCCCGGGCTCCCTGTACGGCTCGAAACCGACCCGGACCACCCGGCCGACCGAGCCCCGTTCCCGGGCCGAGCCCCGCTCCCCGGCGCCCCGTTCCCCGGCCGGGCCCCGTTCCGGCTCCGGCCCGCGTTCGGCGAACGGCAGCGCCCCCTCCGGGACCAGCCGCCGGCCCTCCGTCCCCGTGGTGACCCGGGTCGCGGAGAAGTCGGGGCCCGTGCCCCGGTTGCGGGACATGTACTCCCACACCCGGCGGCGCACCAGTTCCCGGACCGCCGCCACGTCCCCGCGCAACTGGGAGCCCAGCAGCACCTCCCGTACGCCCGGCAGGAACTCGAACTCGGCCTCCTCGGGGCGCTGTTGCCCCTGCCACGGGGCGAACAGCCCGCCGAGGGCCACCTCCGCCAGGTGGCCGTGTTCGGAGCCGCCCAGCAGGGAGCGGCGGACCAGGGTCATCACGGGCAGGGTCAGCGGTACGGCCGCCAGGTGGGCGGCGAGCCGCTGGGCGGTCGGGGAGGCGCCGGCCCGGAAGCGTTCCACCAGCTCCAGCGGGTCGGCCGCGCCCTGCGGCGGCGGGGCCTGCGGCGGAGCGGCGGCGGCGACGTCGAGCCGCAGGCAGGCGAGGCGGCGCCAGCGCCCGTCGCCGGACACCACCCGGACGAGACGGGCCAGGCTGCCGGAGGCGAGGCCGACGACGGGGACCACCGGCCCGCCGCCGCGGGCCCGCCGGGCGGCCGGGACCCGCTGCCAGGAGCGGGTGGCGGCGGCGGGCCGGTCGGAGCGGACGGCGAAGGGCACGGGCCGCACCGCGCCCCGGGTCCACAGCCGTTCGGGCAGGACGTTGAGCACGGCCACGGCGTTGTGGCTGCTCCAGTGCCGCAGGACCGCGCGCAGCGGGGCCTCCTGCCAGCCGCCCGCCACGGTGTCGGAGAGGACGAGGATCAGCCGCCGGCCGGCCGGGTCGGCGAGTTCGAGGGGGTTGCGGGGCGGCCCGTCGGGGCCCCGCGCGAGCTGGGGGGTGCCGCCCCGGCCGGTACCGCCCAGCTGCCAGGTGCGTACGTCGCGGAAGACCCCGCTGCGGGTGAGGACGCCGCGCAGTTCGGCGACGAGGTCGGCCCACAGCAGCATCGAGGGGTGGGCGTCGACGACCAGGGCCAGGTCCAGCCAGCGGCTCTCGGCGGGGCGCAGCACCGGGGTGGGGAGCATGGCCTCGATGCTGCGCTCGACGGTGAGCTGTTCGTCGAGCTCCTCGCCGGGGCCGCCGATGGAGCGGCGTCCGACGGGCCGCAGGGAGCGCATGAGGCCGAGCGGGTCGTCGAGGGAGGCCGTGCGGGGCAGGCGCAGGGGTACGCCGCGCCGGCCGGCCGCGCCGTCGGCGGGGCCGGCGGCCGGGCCGGGGCGGGCGGGGGCGGGGAACAGCCGGTCCGGGCCGGCGCCCGGTGCGGGAGCGGGTCCGGCAGGCGGTTCGGGCGGGGCGGGCGGCGGGGCGGGGGCTTCGGCGCCGTCGGCGGCCGGGGCGGACGCCCGGGTTCCGGCGGCGGCGGGGTCGACGCGGGCGGCCAGCCACAGGATGTCGGCGATCTCCTCGGCCCCGACGGCGGTGCGCGGGGCCGCGCCGGCCTCGGCGCCTTCGGCGAGGGCGGCGAGGAGCTCCTCGATCACGCGGTGGGCCCGGTCAGGTGCTGCATGACGGTGGCGAGGAAGCGGTCGCGGTCGGCGGGCGCCGACCAGGCTCCGGCGAGGCGCAGCTGGATGGCGTTGAGGAGCTGGTCGGTGGCGAGGTCTCCGTCGTCGGCGCGTTCGAGGAAGCTGTGGACGAGGTCCCGGTACTCGGCGCCGTCCGCCGCGGTGATGTCGATGCCGAGCCGTCCGCGCACGATCCTGGCCAGTTTCCCGGGGCCGGGGGCGTCCAGGTGGAGGCGGACGCACCGGCGCAGGAAGGCGGGCGGGAAGTCGCGTTCGCCGTTGCTGGTGAGGACGACGACGGGGAAGTAGCCGCACTGCACGCGGCCCTGGGTGACGGCGACCCCGGCGTCGGGGTCGTCGTCGGTGCCGATGGCGACGGTCGGCTCCTCCTTGGCGAGGCGGGCGAGTTCGGGGATGACGAACCCGCCGTCCTCGAAGACGGTGAGGAGGTCGCCGGGCAGGTCGATGTCGCTCTTGTCGATCTCGTCGATGAGCAGGACGCGCGGTCGGCGCTGGGGCAGCAGGGCGGTGCCGAGCGGGCCGAGGCGCAGGTAGCGGGCGATGGAGGGGGTGGGGGCGGCGGGGCCGGTGGCCGGGGCGCCCGGGAGGCGGACCTGTTCCAGTCCCGCTTCCTGGAGCCGGCCGATGGCGTCGTAGAGGTAGAGGCCGTCGCGCAGCACGGTGCGGCTGGTGATCGGCCAGTGCAGGACCGGGCCCAGGGCGAGGTCGGCGGCGATGCTGTAGGCGAGGGTGGACTTGCCGACGCCGGGCTTGCCGGTGACGAGCAGGGGGCGGCGCAGGTGGAGGGCGGTGTTGACGACGTCCTTCTCGGGTTCGTCGGGGACGTAGCCCTCGCCGCGCCGCCGGGTGCGTTCCCAGGCCTCCCCGGTACAGCCGGGCGGCGCGTACGCCGGGTCGGGGCGGCCGGTGAAGTCCCGCCAGGGCGGCGGCGGTCCGGCCTCCAGGCGGGCGCGCCGGTCCTCGCCCGGGCCCGCGCCCTGGTACAGCCACCAGTCCTTCGCCACTGCCTCTGCCTCCATCTGCGTCGCGTGGGGTCGTACGTGAACTCGTGCGTGAGATGCGTCAAGTCGGGGGTGAACGCGTCTGCCCAGCGGAGCCGTTCGGGCCACCGGGGGGTACGGGGCGGGGGGCGTCGGGATCACAGCAGGGACCGGAGGTCGATCGTGTCGTCGGGATCGTCCCACAACAGCACCAGCCGGTCTGCCCCTTCGGCCGCGCCCCCGGCGGCCGCCCGGCGCACTTCGCGCACGCGGGCGGGCAGTCCGAGCACCGCCGGTGCGCCCGGCAGGGCCTCGGGGGAGAGCCGGGCGGGCAGGCCACCGGCGGGTGCGCCGCCGCCGCGCTGCCAGACGGCGGCGGGGACGCCCCCTTCGAGGAGCGCTTCCAGCAGGGCCTCGTTGCGGGCCGCGGAGGCGTGCCCGAGGACGCAGGCGGGCGCGGTGCGGGCCCCCAGCTGCACTCCGAGCGCGTCGGTGACCTCCGGGTCCTCCACGACCCGTACGGTGTCCGGGTGGCGGCCGCCCTGGGCGTGCATCCAGCGCCATTTGGCCCGCCATTCGGTGCGGGTGTCCTCGCGTTCCTGCGGGCAGCGCACCACCACCTCGTAGAGCATGCCGAGGGGGCGGGTGCGGCCGCCTGGGCCGCGGGGGACGGGCCACTGGTCGAAGTCCGTCTCCAGCAGTTCGTACGGCACGTGGAACTCGATCCGCGCGATGCCCTCGGCGGGCTGCCCGGCGCCGTCCGCCCGCCCCGTCGCGGCGGCGGACAGGGCGAGCTGGCGCAGGAGTTCGGCGCGGACCACGGCCGGGGTGACCGGGTCTCCCTCCGACTCCCAGACGTGGCGGGTGTGTTCGCCGCGCAGCCACATCCGGGCGAGCAGGCCGTCCTCGCCGCCGGGCGGGGACTCCAGCCGGACGTGCAGGGCGGCCTGGCGGGCGGGGCCGGGCGGCGGGCGGAGCACGGGCAGGGCGAGGCGTCGGCGGGCGGCGCGGACCCACCGGGCGAGCCGGGCGGCCCAGACCGGGTCGCCGAGGCCGCCCGGGGTTGCGGCGGGGCGGGCGGCGCGGTCGGCGAGGTAGTGGACGAAGGGCACGGCCAGGGGCATGCCGCCGCGGCCGCCCTGGCGTTCGTCGAGGTCGGCGGCCAGGTCGAGGAGGCTGTCGGCGGGCAGCCCGTGGTGGACGGGGGCGGCGCAGCCGGCTTCCTTGAACGCCCACGCGTAGGCCTCGTAGGCGCAGCGCGGCAGGGCGCGGCCCTCGAACAGCTCGCCGAGTCCGTCCCAGCCGGTCTGGTCGAGGCGGGCGGCCCGGGGCAGGGCGGGCCCGAAGGGGCCGTCGTCGAGGAAGGAGCCGGCGTCCCAGTCCCGGTCGACGATGAACTGGGGCAGCTGCCAGCCCTCGCCGCGTTCGCGCAGTCCCTGGAAGGCGTGGTGGATGCGGCGGGCGGCCTCCGGTAGGCCGGTGACGCCCTCGCGCACGGACCGGTCGCCGAGTTCCGCGAGCAGGGCCTCGGTGAACCGGCCGGCGCCGCGTTCGGCGTCGTTCTGCGCGGCCTCGCCCTCGCGGGAGGCGTAGAGGCGGAACTGCCGCCGCCCGGGGACGGTGGCGCCGCCGCCGTAGTCGCTGCTGCCGAAGTTCCACCGGGTGTCCCGGGGTGCGTCGACCCGGCAGGCGTCCACCAGTGCGGCCTGGAGCGGGAACCTGCGGTGGGCGACCAGGTCGGTCTTCCACCAGCGCAGCGCGGAGTCGAGGTTGAGGTGGCGGATCTGGCCGGGTCCGGCGTCGGCGCAGGGCAGCATCAGCTCCCCGCCGCGCCCGAGGTAGCCGTGGCCGGCCCAGAAGATCCACAGCAGGTCGCCGTCGCACTGCGGGAGTTCTTCGAGCAGGGCGGATTTGGCGTTGGCCTCGGTGGCGGGCCGCCATGCCGCCCGCAGCTCGGCCAGGGCCGGGGAGGCCGTCCAGTCGAGCCGGCCGGGGTCGTCGAGCGGGGAGAGCAGCAGCCGGACGTTCGCCGCCGGTACCTGGCCGGGGCCGGTGAGCCAGTGGGCGAAGCGCAGGGCGTCGCGGGCGGGGCCGCGCAGGTTCCAGTGGTGGCTGATGCCGTACCGCTCGACCCCGGCGACGAGGGCGAAGGTGCGCCGGGGTACCAGGGCGTCGGGTAAGTCCATCGTGGGGGGCGGGAGTTCCAGGTCGGTGTCCGGCCGGAGTCCGGGGTGGGTCACCCGATGCCCGCTTCGGCCACCGCCCGTTCGATGCGCTCGTAGAGGGACCGCTGTTTCCAGTAGGCGCTGTGGGAGGCGGGGAACGGCTGGCGGCTGCGGATCTCGTGGTCGGTGACGCGGGGGTCGCCGGGGAAGACGGGCCCGGCGACGTAGGACAGGACGTCCTGGCGGTCGTACACGTTGAGCCAGCGCGGGAAGCCGTACGGGAGGGCGCTGCCGGACGGGAGGGCGGTGAGGGCGCCCAGTTCGTACAGGTACGGGGCCTGCGAGCCGACGGTGACCAGGAGTTCGGCGCCGGGCACGGGCCCGCCGGTGGCGGCCTCCAGGGCGAGCAGGTCGACCAGGGCGATGCCGCCGAGGCTGTGGCCGATGAGGACGGTCGGGCCCGGTTCGGCGGTGATGCCGGCGTGCAGGAAGGAACGCAGTTCGGTGCCGCGGGCCTGGTAGCGCAGGATGTCGCCGAGGGCGGGGGTGGCGCCGGCGGTGAGGGAGCCGCGCCAGGCGTTGAGCAGCGGCTGGGTGGAGACGCGCAGGGCGAGCCGGCCGAGGAGGGCGGCCGCGCGGGCGCCGGGGACCCGGGCGCCGCCGCCGAGGCGGGCGGTGAGCAGTTCGACGAGCCGGTCGCGTTCGGCGGCGGTGCAGTCGGCGTCGGTCCCGGCGGTGGCGAGGGCTCCGGCGGTGACGGACCGGGCGAGGGCGGTGGCCAGCTCGCGGGCCTGTGGTTCGGCGGTGGCGCGGGCCCCGGCGCGGGCGGCCTCGGCGGAGCCGGCGGCGGCCCGCAGGGCGGGGCGGAACCCGGGGGCGAGGCCGGTGCCGTCCAGCAGGGCGCGGAGCTCGCCGCCCTCGCCGCGGGGGCCGTAGGGGGCTTCGGCGAAGCGGTGCAGCAGGTCCAGGACGCGGGTTCCGGCGGGCTGGACACCGGGCAGGGCGAAGGGGTCGCCCCCGGCGTCGGAGCCCGCCCCGGGGCCGCGGGTGTCCCAGCCGGCCTCCGCAAGGACCCGGAGTTCGCACAGCGGGTCGGCGAGCAGCAGGCCCCATTCGGCGGTCTCGGTGTCGGCCGCGTCGGCGTGCGCGGCCGCGGCGGTGCGCGGTCCCGGGACGGAGCGGCCGCCGGAGCCGAGGGCGGCTCCGAAGCGCTCGCCCCAGAAGCAGGAGTCGACGGCGGCGCCGGGGAAGCGCTCGGTGAGCCGTTCGCGCACCAGCGCGAAGAGGGTGTCGTGCCGGTCGCGCCGAACTCCCGTGCCGTGAACGAACAGAAACCGCATCGCCGTACCGCCCCCTCGTCCGCCGGCCCGTCTGCCCCCGCCCGGCACGATAGCGCCGCGCGGCGAACGGGGTGCGGGGAATGCGAAGTTCACCCCCTAGCCGTCACCTGTGACATGTGAAATATTACCTGCGCTTCGAGAACCGAACTCCCGGAAAGGTCGCCCCCGTTGCGCAGACTTGCCGCGGCGGGAGCGGCGATATCCCTCGCCGCTCTCGCCTTCCTCGCCACCCCCGCCCAGGCGGCCGCCCCTCCCCCGGCGGCCCCCGCCGCCCCGCAGACCGGGCAGGAGGCCGCCCCGCCGCCCGCGCCCCTGGAACTCCGGCGCCAGGCCCTGCGCCGTCAGGCCATGGAGGGCGTCGCGGCCGGCGGCGGCGCCGGCAGCGGTGCGCGCCGGGTCGGCCCGGCCCCCCGCACCGCGAAGATCGGCGACCAGTACGTCGAGCTCTCGCAGGAGCGCAAGGACAAGGTGTTCGTCATCCTCGCCGAATTCGGCGACGAGACGGACCCCCGCTTCGGCGGCACCCCCGGCCCCCTGCACAACACCATCGCCAAGCCGCCCGCGGACGACAACCACACCCTCTGGCGCAAGGACTTCGACCGGGACTTCTACCGGCAGCAGTTCTTCTCCGCCGACCCGGGCGCGGCCTCGATGCGGGCCTACTACGACCTCCAGTCCTCCGGCCGCTACGACCTCGACGGCACGGTCACCGACTGGGTCAAGCTCCCCTACAACGAAGCCCGTTACGGCACCGACAAGTGCACCGAGACCGGCCAGTGCCGCACCAACTGGGACCTGGTGCGCGACGCCACCAAGGCCTGGTACGACTCCGAGCGCGCCAAGGGCCGTACGACGGAGGAGATCAAGGCCGAGCTCGCCCCGTACGACGTGTGGGACCGCTACGACGCCGACCACGACGGCAACTTCGACGAGCCGGACGGCTACCTCGACCACCTGGTGGTCGTCCACGCGGGCAAGGACCAGACCTGGGGCGGCGGCGACCAGGGCAAGGACGCGATCTGGGCCCACCGCTGGTTCGCGTACTGGGACCAGGCCGGCACCGCCGGCCCGGCGGGCAACAAGGCGGGCGGCACGCCGGTCGGCGACACCGGCATCTGGGCCGGCGACTACCTCACCGGCGGCGAGAACAGCGGCGCGGGCCTCTTCTCCCACGAGTTCGGCCACGACCTGGGCCTGCCCGACCTGTACAGCTCGGACGGGGACAACGCCGTCAACTTCTGGTCCCTGATGTCCTCGGCCTCCTACCTGGGCAAGGGCCCCAACACCACGGGCCGGTTCCCGGGCGACCTGGACCCGTGGAGCAAGCTCCAGCTGGGCTGGCTGGACTACACGGAGGCCGACGCGGGCCGCCGCACCCGTGCCACCCTCGGCGTCTCGGGCTACCACACCCAGGACCCCCAGGCCCTCCTGGTCCACCTCCCGCCCTCCACGACACGCACCGAGCTCACCGACCCGTACGAGGGCGCGAGCCAGTGGTGGAGCGGCACCGGTGACTTCATGGACAACACCCTCACCCGCGCCGTGGACCTCTCCGGCGGCCCCGCGACCCTCGACGCCCGCCTCTGGTACGACACGGAACAGGACTTCGACTTCCTCACGGTCGAAGGCTCCTCCGACGGCGGCGCCACCTGGGCCCCGCTGCCCGGCACGGTGAACGGGACGGCCATCCCGGCGAAGGGCGTCTCCGGCACCTCGGCCGGCTGGACCGAGCTCAAGGTCCCCCTCCCGGCCGGCACCACCGCGATCCGCTTCCGCGCCACCTCCGACGGCAACACCCACGGCCGCGGCGCCACCTTCGACGACCTGCGCGTCACCTCCGACGCCGACGGCCGCACCCTCTTCGCCGACGGCGCGGAGAACGCCGCCGGCGACTGGACGGCCCGCAAGTGGTCCCGTACCGAGGGCCGCACGGGCACGGAGTCCCACCCGCGCGCCTACTTCGCGGAGAACCGCCGCTACACGGGCTACGGCTCCTACCTGCGCACCGGCCCGTACAACTTCACCTCCACCGGCAACCGGGTCGAGTTCTACCCCTACCAGCAGGGCGTCCTGCTGTGGCTCTGGGACACCGCCTACAGCGACAACACCACCAAGGCGCACCCGGGTTCGGGCCTGATCCTGCCGGTCGACGCCCGCCCGGAGGCCCTGCGCTTCCCCGACGGCACCCTGGTCAACGCCCGGGCCCAGACCTTCGACGCGACCTTCTCCACCCGCCCCTCCGACCGCGTCACCCTCCACCGGACCGGCAGCACCCTGACGCTCCCCTCCCGCCCGGGTGTCGCCGTCTTCGACGACCACCGCGGCTCCTACTGGAACGCGGACCTCCCGCAGCTGGGCGTCAAGGTCCCCGACACCGGCACCCGCCTCCAGGTGCTGCGCGAGTCCGCGACGACCACCACCCTCCAGCTCTCCCCGTCGACCCCCTGACCCCGGACCTCTGACCCCGGACCCCCACGCACGAGCGCCCCGCCGGGACCCCCCGGCGGGGCGCTCGTCGTGCGGTGCGCGGCCGGTCAGCCGCGGGGCAGGACCGTGGCGAGGACGGACGGCAGGGGGTACCAGTCCGCCGAGGTGATCGAGGCGTGGCGGCCCGCCATCAGCGCCACCCGGTCGCGGGCCTGGGCCTCCGTGGGGTGGACCGCGTCGATCGCCGGGGCCACGTTCTGGGCGTCCGTGGCGATCAGGAGGTAGTGGTTGCGGTCGTACCAGGCGGTGTCGATCGCGCCGGAGGCGTAGGCGGACGCGTCACCGTCGAAGACGACGAACCACGGGCGCAGGCCCGGGTCCGCGTAGCGGCCGCGGGGGTCGCCCGCCTCGGCGCGGTGGACGGCCGGGAAGGCGGCCGCGGTGGAGAGGTGGCCGCGCAGGTACTCGGCGTACTCGCGGTCCGTCCAGAGCTTGTCCGCGCTGTTGCCCTCCTCCACGGTGCCCGGGATCAGCTCGACCAGGAACGTGCCCGCCAGCTGCGCCCGGGTCGGCCAGGCGTCGGCGCGGGCCGCCGTGTCCAGGTCCGGGTAGCCGGCGGCCAGCCGGCCCGGGGTGTAGAGGGCGTCGCCCAGCTTCGAGGTGAGGAGGGCGTCGAGGGCGGCCGGGCCCCGGCCCAGGTTCGCGGCGAAACCGTCCTTGAGCTCCAGCTTGAGGACGATCGGGCGGTGGCCGGGGTGGGCGTCGTGCCAGCTGCGGATGTCGGAGAGGCAGCCCGCCAGGTTCTGGTCACGGGACTTGGTGCGCAGCTGCGCGGGGGTGGTGGCGTTCTCGCAGTTGCTGTTGTTGCCGAAGGGGTTGTCGTGCGAGACGCGCCAGCCGCTGCCGAAGAAGTTGGTCCAGACGTCCAGTTCCAGCATGGCCGCGCCCGAGTCCAGCGCGTCGGCGAGGTAGGGGTACTTGGCCTTCTCGTAGGCGTTGTGGACCCCCACGCCGGTGGACGCCGAGTACCGGAGGTCACCGGGGGCGGAGGCGGTGGAGGCCGGGGCGGCGGGGGCCGAGGCGGCCGGGGTGGCGGAGACGGCGACGGTCGCGAGGGCGGCGGTCAGCAGCGCGGCTGCCGCGCGCAGGCGGGTGCGGATGGGCATGGGTGTGCGGCTCCCCTGGGTTACCGAGTGGTAAGGCGCCTGGAGCGTAGGGGAGTTGGATGAAGAGGGGAAGGACTGGGGATGGCGGGCCGGGGACGGGGTGTGAGGAGGGGCACATTCCGGCCGGGAACCCCGGGGGGCGGTCGGCCGTTCCGGGGGCGACGGGTGATCCTCGGCGGTGGGAGTGGCGCGATGACGGGCAGGGCCGTACGGGTCTGCGTGCTGGCCGGCGTGTGCTGCGCGCTGGTGGCCGCCGGGGTGGCCTTCGGCCTGGGCCGGATGGGGACCGTCGACCGCGGGGACGGGGAGCGGGGACGCTACGTGCAGGACTCCGCGCTCGCCGACGAGGCCGCCGCGGCCGCGCTGGAGAAGCTGACCGAGACGGCCCCCGGGGCCGCGCCGGGGGTGCACGGTTTCGCGGAGGGCGACTGGAAGGCGTCTGACCCCCTGGAGGGCCGGGAGGTGCCGGCCGAGCCCGCGATCGGGGCCCTGTTCTCACCCGGCCCGGACTGGGACGACGACCACCACTGCTCGGGGAGCGTGGTGCACTCCCCCGCCGGGGACCTCGTCGCCACCGCGGCGCACTGCGTGTACGCGGGCGGGTTCCGCAACAACCTGGCCTTCGTGCCGGGCTACGAGGACGGCAAGGCGCCCTACGGGGTGTGGGTGCCCACGCGGATCGACGTGGACCCGCGGTGGATACGGGACTCCGACCCGGACGTCGACGTGGCCTTCATACGGGTGCGCCGCGCCGGGCACCCGGGGCAGCGGCTGGAGGACGTCACGGGGGCGCACCCGATCGGCTTCGGCCGGCAGCTGCCGGTGCCGGCCCGGCTGGTGGGGTACCCGAACGACACCGAGCGGCCGCTGGGCTGTACGCACACGGCCGTCGCCGACGGGCCCACGCAGCTGCGGTTCGACTGCGCGGACGTGCCCGACGGGACCAGCGGCGGTCCCGTCCTGACCGCCGACGGCGCTCTGATCGGGGTCATCGGCGGACGGGACGGGGGCGGGGACGAGACCACCTCGTTCAGCAGCCGTTTCGGGGACGACGTGCGGGCGCTGTACGCGCGGGCCGCACGCGACTGAACCGCTCGCCCCGGACCCCGCCGAGGGCTCGGCCGCAGGCCCCCCGCCGGGCTGCCGGGCGGGGACCGGCGTGGGGGCGTACGTGGGCGTCGTCCGAGCCTGCTGGGTGGTTGTCCGGAGTGTCGTCCATCTTCCGAGTGTGGGGCGGCGCAGCGGCGGCCGGGCAGGTTCCCTCCGGGGCGGACGGGGGCGTGGCGGGGGCGGACGGGGGCACGCCGGTGCGCGGCACCCTCGGGGGCGGCGCACCGGCCCGCGGCGGGCGCGGCGGCCCGGCCCGGCGCGCGGGCGTCCGGGGGGCCGACGGGGGCGTCGGTGCTGGTCACCCTGGCCGGGGGGCCGCGGCCGCGCCCCAGTAAGCTGCGGGTCCGTCCCGCGCATTCGCCCTCTCCCGTTCCCGAGGTACCGCAGTGAGCACCCCAGCAGCACCCCCGGCCGTGGCCGTCGTCGGTCTCGGCGCCGACGGCTGGGCCGGGCTCACCGACACCGCCCGGGGCGCGCTGACCGGCGCCGAGGTCCTGATCGGCGGGCCCCGGCAGCTGGACCTGCTCCCGGCCGGTGAGTGCGCCGGGCTGCGGGTGGCCTGGCCGAGCCCGCTGCGGCCCGCCGTGCCGAAGCTGATGGCCGAGCACGCCGGGCGCCGGATCGCCGTCCTGGCCAGCGGGGACCCCATGTTCTACGGGATCGGCCGCGCGCTCTGCGAGGAGCTGGGCGCCGGCGCGCTCCGCGTCCACCCGCACCCCTCCTCCGTCTCCTACGCCTGCGCCCGCCTGGGCTGGCCGGTGGAGGACACCGAGGTCGTGACCGTCGTCGGCCGGCCCGTGGCCCGGGTGGCGGCCGCCCTGCACGAGGGGCGCCGGCTCCTGGTGCTCAGCGCCGGCGCGGCGACCCCCGGCGAGATCGCCGCTCTCCTGCGCGAGCGGGGCTTCGGCCCCAGCCGGATACGGGTCCTGGAACAGCTCGGCTCCGAGCGCGAGGACACGTACGGCGGCACCGCGGACACCTGGGAGCACGCGCCCGGCGATCCCCTCAACGTGGTCGCCGTGGAGTGCCGCCGCGATCCCGGCGCGCCGGTCCCCCGGCTCGGCGCCACCCCCGGCCTGCCCGACGCCGCGTACGAGCACGACGGGCAGCTGACCAAGCGCCACGTCCGTGCCGCGACCCTCTGCGCCCTGGCCCCCGCCCCCGGCGAACTGCTGTGGGACATCGGCGGCGGCTCCGGCTCCATCGGCATCGAGTGGATGCGCACGCACCCCTCCTGCCGCGCCGTGGCCGTCGAGCGCGTCCCGGAGCGGGCCGGGCGCATCACCCGCAACGCGGCGGCCCTCGGCGTCCCCGGCCTGCGCGTGGTCGTCGGCGCGGCCCCGGCGGCGCTGGAGGGCCTGCCCGCCCCCGACGCCGTGTTCATCGGCGGCGGCCTCACCGCCCCGGGCCTGCTCGACGCCGCCTGGACGGCGCTCGCGCCCGGCGGCCGGCTGGTCGTCAACACGGTGACGCTGGAGTCCGAGGCGGTCCTCGCCGGGCAGCACCGGCGCCTCGGCGGCGAACTGGTGAAGCTGGCCGTCTCGCACGCCGTGCCGGTCGGCGGCTTCACCGGCTGGCGGCAGGCGATGCCCGTCACCCAGTGGTCCGTGACGAAGCCGAAGACCCAAGGAGAATGACATGACCGTGTACTTCATCGGCGCGGGCCCCGGCGCCGCCGACCTCATCACCGTACGCGGCGCCCGCACCCTCGCCGCCGCCCCGGTCTGCCTCTACGCCGGCAGCCTGGTCCCGCGCGAGCTGCTGGCGGAGTGCCCCGAGGGGGCCCGGCTGGTCGACACCTCGCAGCTGAACCTCGACGAGATCGTCGCCGAGTGCGTACGGGCCCACGAGGCGGGCCTGGACGTGGCGCGGCTGCACTCGGGCGACCCGTCCATCTTCAGCGCCGTCGCCGAGCAGATGCGGCGCCTGGACGCGGTCGGCATCCCCTACGAAGTCGTGCCGGGCGTGCCGGCGTTCGCCGCGGCGGCGGCCTCCCTCAAGCGGGAGCTGACCGTCCCGACCGTCGGCCAGACCGTGATCCTGACCAGGATCTCCCAGCAGGCCACCCCAATGCCGCCCGGCGAGGACCTGGCCACCCTCGGCCGCAGCGGGGCCCTGCTGGTGCTGCACCTGGCCACCCGTTACGTGGACCGCGTCGTGGACGAACTGCTGCCGCACTACGGGGCCGAGTGCCCGGTGGCGGTGGTGGCGATGGCCAGCCGCCCCGACGAGCTGATCCTGCGCGGGACGCTCGCCGACATCGCGGGGCAGGTGAAGGAGGCGGGCCTGGTGCGCACCGCCGTCATCGTGGTGGGCCGGACGCTGGGCGCGGAGCAGTTCCGCGACAGCCACCTCTACTCCCCCGAGCGCGACCGGCATGTCTGCTGAGCCGGCGCCCGCCGTACGGGAGCCCGGGCGGCACGTCCTGATCCTGGGCGGGACGACGGAGGCCCGCCGGCTGGCGGAGGCGCTGGCGCGGGACCCCGGGTGCGCGGCGGCGTACCGGGTGACGAACTCCCTGGCGGGCCGGGTCGGTTCGCCGGTGCTGCCGCCGGGCGAGACCCGGATCGGCGGGTTCGGCGGGGTCGAGGGGCTGGCCGGGTGGATCACCGCCCACGGCGTCACGCACGTCGTCGACGCCACGCACCCCTTCGCCGAGCGGATGAGCTTCCACGCGGCCGGGGCGGCGGCACTCACCGGCGTGCCCGTGCTGGCGCTGCGGCGGCCCGGCTGGAGTCCGGGCCCGGGCGACGCCTGGACCTTCGCCGACGACCTCGCGGGGGCCGCCGCCGTGCTGCCGTCCCTCGGCGGGCGGGCCTTCCTCACCACCGGCCGGACCGGCCTGCACTCCTTCGCACACCTCACCGACCTCTGGTTCCTGGTGCGTTCGGTGGACCCGCCCGAGGGGCCGGTGCCGCCCCGGCTGGAGACGGTGCTGGCGCGCGGCCCGTTCGGCCTGGAGCAGGAACGGGAACTGATGGCCCGTCACCGCATCGACGTCCTGGTCACCAAGGACAGCGGCGGCGACGCGACGGCCCCCAAACTCACCGCCGCCCGGGAGGCCGGGATCCCGGTGCTGGTCGTACGCCGCCCGCCGGTACCGGAGGGCCCGGCCCGTGCGGAATCGGTGGGGGCGGCCCTCCACTGGCTCGGCGCCGAAGCGGACGGCACCCTCTAGGGCCTGTCCGACCCTTCACCCCGGGCCCGGCGGGAAGGGTCGGACAGGCCCTAGGGTGGAGGAATGCGGATACGTCGCCCCCACGCCCTCGTCCTGGCCCTCGCCGCCGCGTCGGCACTCGTCACCGGGTGCGGCGGGGGCGCGGCGCCCGAACCCAAGGGCTGGGAGCCCGAGGACGCGCTCCAGCGGGCCGACGAGACCCTGGGCAAGGACGTCGCGGCCGGGGCCCGTGTGACGATGCGGGGCACAGGGTTCCTGAAGGCCGGGATGGAGAAGGACCTGGAGACCGACGGGGAGCGCCCGTACCGCTTCGACATCGCCTGTGACAGCGAGGAGAGCCCCCGGATCACGCTGCTGCTGTCCCGCGACGGCGGCTCCGGGGAGCGCTCGTTCGACGTGTCGTGCACCGCCGGGGAGGTGACCCGGCTGAACCTCCCCGCCGGCCCGGTGCTCAACGCGCACATCGACCCCGCGCCGGAGGAGGACTCCCCGCCGGCCGGGGTGGTGTCGTGGCAGCTGCTCACCCTCGACCCGGCGTCGGTCAAGGGCTGCCCGGACGCGCTGGCGGGCTGCCCGGGCTGAGCCACGCCGGGCCACGGCGGCCCGGCCCAAGGCGCAACACCCCGGGCCGGGCCCCCCTTCACCTCACGTCACCACCGCACCGGCACCGGCACCGGCACGGTCACGGGTACCGGCGCGGGGTCCACGTCACCCGCGACCCGTCGGGCCGCTCGGTCACCTGCGTCTGCGAGGAGCCGATCAGCAGGATCGTCCGCATGTCCACCTCGGACGGCTCCAGTTCGGCCAGCGTCACGATCCGCACCGACTGCTCCGGCCCGCCCACGTCCCGGGCGACGACCACCGGCGTCCGCGGCGGGCGCAGCTCCAGCAGCAGTTCCTTCGCCTGGGCCACCTGCCAGGTCCGGCTGCGCGAGCCCGGGTTGTACAGGGCGAGCACCAGGTCGGCGGCGGCGGCCGCGCGCAGCCGCTCCGCGATGACCTCCCACGGCTTGAGCCGGTCGGAGAGCGAGACGGTGGCGTAGTCGTGGCCCAGCGGGGCCCCGGCCGCGGCGGCCGCCGCGTTGGCCGCCGTCACCCCGGGCAGCACCCGCACCGGCACGTCCGCGTACGCGGGCTGGCCGGCCACCTCCAGTACCGCGGTGGCCATGGCGAAGACCCCGGGGTCGCCGCCGGACACCACGGCGACCCGCTTGCCGCGCCGGGCGAGGTCGAGGGCGAACTCGGCGCGCTCGGACTCCACCTTGTTGTCGGAGCCGTGCCGCACCTGGCCCGGCTTGACCGGCACCCGGTCCAGGTACGTGGTGTAGCCGACGAGCACCTCGGCGTCGGCCAGCGCCCGCTTCGTCTCGGGGGTCAGCCACAGCGGCCCGGCCGGGCCGGTGCCGACGACCACGACCTCGCCGGGGCCGGACGGCACGCTGCCCGGGTTCCCGATCCGGCTGGGCACGACGGCGACGGCGAAGTACGGGACGCTGTCGGGATCGGTGTCGGCCAGGACGCCGGTCCGCTCGCCCTCCATCGTGGCGCGCTCGACGTAACGGGCCTCCGCGAGGCGCCCGCTGCCCTCCATCGCCCGCCGCACGGCGGGGAAGGTGCGGCCGAGCTTCATGACGACCGCCGAGTCGGTGGCGGCGAGGCGGGCGGTGAGCTCCTCCTCGGGCAGGGTGCCGGGCAGGATCGTCAGCACCTCCTCGCCCTCGACCAGCGGGGTGCCCAGGCGGGCGGCGGCGGCGCTGACCGAGGTGACGCCGGGGACGACCTCGGCCTCGTAGCGGTCCGCGAGCCGCTTGTGCATGTGCATGTACGAGCCGTAGAAGAGGGGGTCGCCCTCCGCGAGCACGGCGACGGTCCGGCCGGCGTCCAGGTGCGCGGCCAGGCGGGCGGCGGAGGCCTCGTAGAACTCCTCCATCGCGCCCTGGTAGCCGCCGGGGTGGTCGGTGGTCTCGGTGGTGACCGGGTAGACCAGCGGCTCCTCGACGTGGTCGGCGCGCAGGTGCTTCGCGGCGATCGAACGGGCGATGGAACGGCCGTGGCGGGCACTGTGGTACGCGACCACGTCCGCCTCGGCGATCGCCTCGACGGCCCGCAGGGTCATCAGCGAGGGGTCGCCGGGCCCGAGCCCGACCCCGTACAGCTTGCCCTTCCGCTCCGCGCTCATTCTTCCTCGCTCGCGATCGCGTTGACCGCGGCGGCGGCGATGGCGCTGCCGCCGCGCCGGCCGCGCACGATGAGGTGGTCGAGGCCCGACGGGTGGGCGGCCAGGGCGTCCTTGGACTCGGCGGCGCCGATGAAGCCGACCGGCACGCCGATGACGGCGGCGGGGCGCGGGGCGCCCTCCTCGATCATCTCCAGCAGCCGGAACAGCGCGGTCGGGGCGTTGCCGACGGCGATCACCGCGTTCTCCAACAGGCCGCGGTCGCGCCAGACTTCGAGGGCGGCGGCGCTGCGGGTGGTGCCCATCTTCGCGGCCAGGGCGGGCACGGCCGGGTCCGAGAGGGTGCAGATGACCTCGTTGTCGGCGGGCAGCCGCTTGCGGGTGACCCCGCTGGCGACCATCTGCACGTCGCACAGGATGGGCGCACCGGCGTGCAGGGCGGCACGGGCCCGCAGGACGACGTCGGGGGTGTAGCCGAGGTCCTGGGGGAGGTCGGTCATGCCACATGCGTGAATCATGCGCACCGCGACCTGGGCGACCGAGGCGGGCAGCCCGGAGAGGTCCGCCTCGGCGCGGATCGTGGCAAAGGACTGGCGGTAGATCGCGGCGCCGTCCTTCTCGTACTCGAACACGGTGTACTCGCTCATTTCTTCACTGCGGCTTCGGTTGTGGTGGGGGTGGTGCGTGCGGCCGTGAGGGTGGCCGCCAGATCTGCGTGCGGGACGGGCCGCGCGTCGAGTTCGTAGCCGTCGGGGGTGGCGACGAGGTCCACCCACGCGCTGCCGCGCGGATGCCCGCACCGGCGGGCGCACCCCGACCAGTGCACGGGCAGCTCGGCGGCCTCCGTTTGCCCTTGTACGACGGCACGCGCGTCGGCGCGTACGTCCGCGAGGGACTTGGCGCAACCGGGCTTTCCGGTACAGGCGGTGACGGTCCGCCAGGGGCTTTCGGGCCGGACGACGAGGCCGGCCGCCTCGATGCGCCCGCCGTCGTCGGCCGCGGCGCGCGGGAGGACGACGCTGCGCCACGGGGTCACGCGCAGCTCGCCGTCCCCGCCGTCGGCGGCCTCGGCCAGGACCCGCCACTGCGCGGCGCCGACCCGCCCGAGCGGGGGCAGCACGCACAGCCCGGCCGCGCCCACGCGCCCGGGCCGGGGCGGCTCGGCGTACGGCCAGACCACCTCGGACACGTGTCCGGCGGCGATCCCGGCGGCGGCCAGCCTCCGGACGAACTCCCTTGCGTCCAGCGCGTGTTCGAGGGGTAGCTCGGCCACCCGCCAGGCCCGTGTCCCGGCGGCCCGGGCGGCGTCGAGGAAGTACTCGGCGGCCACCAGCGCCGCCCGAGCCGCGTCACCACCCTCGACCTCCACCCCGCCCACCCCAGCCCCGAGCCGCACCACGACGAAACCCCCGCCACGGGGGCCGGGGCCGCCGCCGCGGCCGGTGTCGGCCAGCACCGTCACATCGGGGTCGAGGGCGGCCACGTCCCCGCGCCCGTCGTCCAGGGCGAACAGGAACCTCCCGGACAGCTCCGCCGCCCGGGCACTGGCGCACAGCAGCCGGTCGAGTTCCCGGACCCAGCCGACGATTTGGGGCCCGCCCAGCGGACTGGCCACGATGTTCCGCACCCGCTCGTGGCTGGGCGCGGGCAGCAGCCCGGCGCCGTCCAGCAGCTCCGCGAGCCCGCCGCCGCAGCCGTCGGCGAGGCCGCGCAGCTGGACGTTGCCGCGGGAGGTGAGCTCCAGGTGCCCGTCGCCGAACCGCTCGGCGGCGTGCGCGAGCGTCCGGGCCTGCCGGGTGGTGAGCAGCCCGCCGGGGATCCGGACGCGCGCGAGGTACCCGTCGTCGGCGGCGTGCAGCCGCAGCGCGCCGGGGCAGGCGTCACCGCGTTCACGTATGACGGGTTCGTCCCGCGATGCGGCGGAAGGTGGCTGGGGCGGCATGGCCGCGAGCATACCCACGATTCCCCACCCCCGACCTGTGTCCGTCGCCACCCCGACCAGGGGGTCCCTCCATTTCCGGTGCCCCGTGCACCTGTGGGCCCCAACCGACACCTGACCAGTCAGACCAGCCCAAATCCAGCCTCGCCCGGGGTTACCCCCAGCGGTGGCTGGGGGAGTTTGCGGCGCAGCCCACCGGGCAGAGCCCCGGCAGCGGCGCCGCCCCGGACCCACCCCACCCCACCCCACCTCCCGGCCAGGGAAAAGGCCACCTAAGATGACCTTCCGGCGGACCACTCGGCCCGCCACCGCCGAGGACGGCGACATGGGAGGAAGCCCGGTGCGATTCCGGCGCGGTCCCGCCACTGTGAGCCCCGCGGAGCGATCCGCGGGGTGAGTCAGGAACTCCCGCTGTCCTCACTGCCCGGGGCGCGGAAACCCCGAGGAAGGCCTGCCGCCGCATGATCCTGCTGCTGTCGACGTCCGACACCGATCTGCTCAGCGCCCGCGCCGCGAACACCGCCGGCGGCCCCGTGCCGTACCGGTTCGCGAACCCCTCCCGCCTCCCGCTCGACGACCTCCCCGGCCTCCTCGACGGGGCCCAGCTGGTCGTCGTACGCCTCCTCGGCGGCCTCCGCGCCTGGCAGGACGGCCTCGACGTGCTCCTCGCCGCCGACCAGACCCGCCCCGTGGTGGTCCTGACCGGCGAACAGGCCCCGGACGCCCAGCTGATGGAGGCCTCCACGGTCCCCATCGGCATCGCCGCCGAAGCGCACCGCTACCTCGCGCACGGCGGCCCGGCCAACCTCGACCAGCTGGCCCGCTTCCTCTCCGACACGGTCCTGCTCACCGGCCACGGCTTCGAGCCCCCGGCCGCCTCCCCCACCTGGGGCCCCCTGGACCGCCCCGCCACGGAGGCGACCGGTCCGCAGATCGCGGTGCTCTACTACCGCGCCCACCAGATGAGCGGCAACACCGCCTTCGTGCACGCCCTCTGCGACGCCGTCGAGGCCAAGGGCGGCCGCCCCCTCCCCCTCTACGTCTCCTCCCTGCGCACCCCGGAGCCGGAGCTCCTGGAGGCCCTGGCCTCCGCCGACGCCATCGTCACCACCGTCCTCGCCGCCGGCGGCACCCGTCCCGCCACCGCCTCCGCGGGCGGCGACGACGAGTCCTGGGACGCGGGCGCCCTGGCGGGTCTCGGCGTGCCGATCCTCCAGGCCCTGTGCCTGACGGGCTCCCGCAGCACCTGGGAGGAGAACGACGAGGGCCTCTCCCCCCTCGACGCCGCCACCCAGGTCGCCGTGCCCGAGTTCGACGGCCGCCTGATCACCGTCCCGTTCTCCTTCAAGGAGATCGACGAGGACGGCCTGCCCGCCTACGTCGCCGACGCCGAGCGCGCCGCCCGCGTGGCCGGCATCGCCGTGCGCCACGCCCGCCTGCGCCACATCGGCCCCGCCGACAAGAAGATCGCCCTCGTCCTCTCCGCGTACCCCACCAAGCACTCCCGCATCGGCAACGCGGTAGGCCTGGACACCCCGGCCAGCGCGGTGGAACTCCTGCGCACCCTGATCTCCCACGGCTACGACTTCGGCCCCGAGGCCGACATCCCCGGCCTGGTCTCCGGTGACGGCGACGAGCTGATCCGCGCCCTGATCGAGGCCGGCGGCCACGACCAGGACTGGCTCACCGAGGAGCAGCTGGCCCGCAACCCCGTCCGCATCCCGGCGGCCGACTACAAGCGCTGGTTCGCCGAGCTCCCCGCGGACCTGCGCGAGAGCGTCGAGGAACACTGGGGCGAGGCCCCCGGCAACATGTTCGTCGACCGCTCCGCCAACCCCGAGGGCGACATCGTCCTCGCGGCCCTGCGCCGCGGGAACCTCCTGATCCTGATCCAGCCGCCGCGCGGCTTCGGCGAGAACCCGATCGCGATCTACCACGACCCGGACCTGCCGCCCTCGCACCACTACCTGGCCGCGTACCGCTGGATCCAGGCATCATCGACCGACGGCGGCTTCGGCGCCGACGCGATGATCCACCTGGGCAAGCACGGCAACCTCGAATGGCTGCCCGGCAAGAACGCGGGCCTGTCCGCCTCCTGCTCCCCGGACGCCGCCCTCGGCGACCTCCCCCTGGTCTACCCCTTCCTGGTCAACGACCCGGGCGAGGGCACCCAGGCCAAGCGCCGGGTCCACGCCACCCTGGTCGACCACCTGGTCCCGCCGATGGCCCGCGCCGAGTCGTACGGCGACATCGCCCGCCTGGAGCAGCACCTGGACGAGTACGCCCAGATCAGCTCCATGGACCCGTCCAAGCTCCCGGCGATCCGGGCCCAGATCTGGACCCTGATCCAGGCGGCGAAGCTCGACCACGACCTCGGCCTCGACGAGCGCCCCGACGACGACGGCTTCGACGACTTCCTCCTGCACGTCGACGGCTGGCTGTGCGAGGTCAAGGACGCCCAGATCCGCGACGGCCTGCACGTCCTGGGCGGCGCCCCGACCGGTGAGGCCCGCGTCAACCTGATCCTGTCCATCCTGCGCGCCCGCCAGATCTGGGGCGGCACCTCCGCCCTCCCGGGCCTGCGCGAGGCCCTCGGCCTCGACGAGTCCGCGGCCACCCGTACCGCGGCCGACACCATCGAGGAGACGGCCCGCGCCCTGGTCCAGGCGATGGAGGACGCGGACTGGAACCCGTCGGCGGTCGCCGCGGTCGCGGCGGGCCACCCTTCCGCCGTCTCGGACATCCTCACCTTCGCGGCGACCGAGGTGGCCCCCCGCCTGGCCGGCACCACGGCCGAGATCTCGAACGTCCTCACCGCCCTGGACGGCGGCTTCGTCCCGGCCGGCCCCTCCGGCTCGCCGCTGCGCGGCCTGGTCAACGTCCTCCCGACGGGCCGCAACTTCTACTCGGTCGACCCCAAGGCCGTCCCGTCCCGCCTCGCCTGGGAGACCGGCCAGGCCCTGGCCGACTCCCTCCTCACCCGCTACCGCGCGGACCACTACGACGAGTGGCCGGCCTCGGTAGGCCTCTCCCTCTGGGGCACGAGCGCGATGCGCACGGCGGGCGACGACGTCGCGGAAGCCCTCGCCCTCCTCGGCATCCGCCCGGTCTGGGACGAGGCCTCCCGCCGCGTCACGGGCATCGAGGCGATCCCCCTCAATGAACTCGGCCGCCCCCGAATCGACGTGACCCTCCGCATCTCGGGCTTCTTCCGCGACGCGTTCCCGCACGTCATCGGCCTCCTGGACGACGCGGTCCGGCTGGCGGCCTCCCTGGACGAGCCACACACCGAGAACTTCATCCGAGCCCACGCCCAGGCCGACCTCGCCACCCACGGCGACGAACGCAAGGCCACCACCCGCATCTTCGGCTCCCGCCCGGGCACCTACGGCGCGGGCATCCTCCAGCTGATCGACTCCCGCGACTGGCGCACCGACGCCGACCTCGCGGAGGTCTACACGGTCTGGGGCGGCTACGCGTACGGCCGCGGCCTGGAGGGCCGCCCGGCCCGCACCGAAATGGAGACGGCCTACAAGCGCATCACGGTCGCCGCGAAGAACACCGACACCCGCGAACACGACATCGCGGACTCGGACGACTACTTCCAGTACCACGGCGGCATGGTGGCCACGGTCCGCGCCCTGCGCGGCACGGCCCCCGAGGCCTACATCGGCGACTCCACCCGCCCGGAAACGGTCAAGACCCGCACCCTGGTGGAGGAAACCAGCCGGGTCTTCCGAGCCCGCGTCGTGAACCCCAAGTGGATCGAGGCGATGCGCCGCCACGGCTACAAGGGCGCCTTCGAACTCGCGGCGACGGTCGACTACCTCTTCGGCTACGACGCCACCACCGGCGTCGTAGCGGACTGGATGTACGACAAGCTCACGGAAACCTACGTCCTCGACCCCACCAACCGCGCCTTCCTGGAGGAAGCCAACCCCTGGGCCCTCCACGGCATCGCGGAACGCCTCCTGGAGGCCGAGTCCCGCGGCATGTGGGAAAAGCCGGACCCCCAGATCCTAGAATCCCTCCGCCAGGTCTACCTGGACACGGAGGGCAACCTCGAAGGCGAAGCCGAGTAGGGACACCAGTCCCAACTGAACGGGCCGGCCTCCTCACCCCGCAGGGGTGAGGAGGCCGGCCCGTTGCGCAATCGGCCGTCCAGCCGCTACACCTTCGCGGTCTGGTTCAGCGCGACCTATACAAACCAGACACTCATCCGAGGCTCCGACACCACGCTCAAATGCGGCACACTCTCAGATCGACACCCCAGCCAAGGCGGCATCACGGACATACCTGCCAAACCCTGGAGATGAAGCAGCAAGGGCAGCGGAGACTGCACACCGGGAGACCTCAGGCAGCTCACACCAGGGCAGCTAACCTCCTCGACCGGCCGCACCGCGCGAGGGATCTCCCAGACCAGCTCCCTCGCGCCTGCCGATACCCGTGGCGCGCAGACACGGGGCCGACGTCAGCCTCTCAAGTCAGCCGAATTCATCGAAACCGGCCTCGAAATGGGGCGTCACCCCTCTCGCCTCACGGTGACAGCTGAGCGAAAGTACTCAAATCGAGCCGAATTTGAATCCGCGAACTCCAGGATGTCCAAAGCCGTCTCCCTGTCCCCCGATACCGCCTCGCGATAGATCAGCCAGATCCCTTCTTCCACTGCGGCACGACAGTCCATCTCCAGGTCAGGTAGGCCCGCCTCCACCTCAGTCACATGCGACTCCCCTGTAACCAGATACCAAAGCATGTTCAGGAAGTGAGCCCTAGTGAAGTGAGGTAGCTCCTCTGCCAAGGCGGCAAGTATCACGGGCACGGCGTGTGGCGCCACTTGGAACAACATGGCCTGTCGCTCCAAGTGACCATCGAGCGTGTACCCAACCGTTTCCTGGAGGCTACGCGCCTGAATGAGCGCGGCGAACGAGGAAGAAATATGCGCCCCCGACCGTCCACACCCACACCGCAGGGAAGCCCAGTCATGCCGCGCAAGCTCAACGAGAGATGCCCTCATCCCGCCGCCCCCAGCATCCACGGCCCAGCGGGGTCGTACAGGACACCCGAGACGAAGTTATCCGACCCATAGTTCCCCTGGCACACAGTGCATATCTCCTTCTCCTGCAGTACCTTACCCAGGCCGTCACCGACATCCTCTCTCCGCATGGCGCGGGTGAAAATCACATCGTCTGCCGCCCACCCAGTTGCGCTTAGGATATTCGGCTCGGCACAACTTCCATTTCCAGAACAGCTTACAGCGATATCACCGGTGCGCTTATTCACTGCTGCCGTATAGGTACGCGACTTCGCCGCTCCTGTGGCCGTCCGTGCGGCTTCGTCACGGATGGCACTGGCGTCCGCGATCCTCCCCTCCATATTCCAGTTACCCTGGGCGCGGTCCACAATCAGTGTGGGCTTGAATTTCCCCTGGGGACCTCGCGTGCCAGTCGGGCAGTTATGGACGAGAACCGGCGATGCCGCCGCCAGCACATAGTACGCGTGGAGGTCATCGAGGGACTGTAAATCGTTCGGTGTAACTCCCGATCATGGAGGATGCACCGATGACGAGTGACAACGTGACCGAGGCAGAGACCGTCGAGCCCTCTGAGCCGACGCCGTCGAGGGCGGTGGATGACCGGCTGATCGACGAGCTGGTCTCCCGCGCCCAGGCCGAGGGCCTGCAGCTGACCGGCGAGGGCGGGTTGCTGCAGCAGCTGACGAAGCGGCTGCTGGAGTCCGCCCTGGAGGGCGAGATCACCGACCACCTCGGCTATGACAAGCACGACCCGGCCGGGAAGAACGGCGGCAACTCCCGCAACGGGACCCGCGCGAAGACCGTGCTGACCGATGTCGGTCCGGTCGAGATATCCGTGCCCCGCGACCGCGACGGATCCTTCGAACCAAAGATTGTCCGCAAGCGGCAGAAGCG